>JAKFDB010000033.1:0-34111 GCA_036676315.1 Bradyrhizobiaceae bacterium | reverse complement strand
GGTATCGAAGCCAGCAGGCTGAAGCCATCCACCAGACTCATCTTGCTGCCACCAGCGACGAGTTCGTACAGCGGAGTCAGCAGCGGGATGTGGATTTCGCCGAAGAGGATGTCGTCGAGCAGGGCGAGAAGCGTTTTCACGATCGCGAGCAACCCGTCGGCAATTGTCTTGAGCGCTTCGACCACCGTTTCGACCAGGAGTTTGGTCAGCAGCTCGACGACCTCGCCGAGCGTCAGCGTCCCTGCCTCGTAATCACGAGACAGGGTCTGAATGACCGTGATGATTTCCTCGCTGATGGCTTTCAAGGTCGGGATAAGCGTGTCGTCGACGAAATGCTTGATTGCCTCCGGACCGGTCCCATACCCCGGAGCCGGGCCGTTCAGAATGCCGCCATGAGCGACCTGGTAGCTGGAAAAGCTTCCGCCGCTGCCGTAGAGCGCGGCGTTGACGCCCTTCGCATTGGCGCTCTCGGCGCTCGTTTGCTTCACCACCTGGTTGACTGAAACAGACGCATATTCGGGCGGAAGCACCGGGATATCGCCCATTGAATCGATCGAGCGCAAGATCCAATCGAACGCCGAATCCATGCGCTTTTGCAGCGCCGGCAGCTCCCTCTGCACCTTCTTCATCGTCTGCTGGGCGATGTTCGTAAAGACCTTGTGCGTCTCGACGATGTCGTCCCAGTCGAAGATGAATCCGAGCCATTTGATGATCTTCTTCAGCCCGATCTCCAGAACATGAAGAACCCAGTTGATCAGCTTCAGCGCCGCGGCGATCGACTTGACGACGAAATGGAACCACCGCCCGGCGATCTTGACCGCGAAGCGCAATACGCCTTTCGCCACTGAGAACACGAACTCGCCGATGGCCTCGAGGCCGGATTCGAGCGCGTGCAGAACGTCGCCGGCGATATCTTCG
Source organism: Bradyrhizobiaceae bacterium (assembly GCA_036676315.1). Lineage (GTDB taxonomy): Bacteria > Pseudomonadota > Alphaproteobacteria > Rhizobiales > Beijerinckiaceae > Allobosea. The sequence goes on along the minus strand of JAKFDB010000033.1, from coordinate 33,193 downwards.
ATGGTGCCGATTACACTGAACTCGGTCTTGCGCATTGCCCCGCTGACCGACTGAGGGGCGGACAGCAGCAGCGCTTCGGGGTTGCTCGCAGGGATTTTCAGCGTGCCGCTGCTCAGGTCGCCACCCCAGATCTGATCCGGGAGCGAGCTGGCCGGCTGGCTGCCGTCCATATTGCTGCCATCAGCCGGAAGCCCCGCGATATAGGCGGTCAATGTCGAGATTGTCTGCGCGCCGAACTCGGCCTCTTTCTTGCTGAGCTCGGGAAACTGGGCGCGCAGGTCATCCGCCGTCTGGATTTGCGACAGCTTCTCGATCGCCTTGGCGGCAGGGTTCAGGTTGCCGGGCCCCGATCCGGGCTCGGGCCGAGGCTGGACATGATAGACGGGCGTGCCGAGGGTCAGCGTCGGCGCGATGATCGTCAGCTTGCCGGAGCCGTCGGTCTGGACCTCGACCGGTGCATCCGGGGAGAGCTCCCAGACATAGCCATTGATCGTCACGTAGGTCCATTGCGACGAGGTCAAGGCAACCCGCATGCCGACCATCACGTTCTGGGCTTCGTCCTCGAAATGGATGGTCGTGGTGTAGGACGGGAATTCCTCGACCGCCCCGGCATCCTGAAGCGGGATATCGGTGCTGTGCCAGAGCGTGGTCGCCGGGTCCTGCCATTGATAACTGAGCTGGTTGTTCGAAAGCGCGCAGAGGAGCTGGTTCGCTTGCCGTTTCGGTTGGCGCAGCGCGCTGATATAGGCGACGTGCTGCAGCAGGGGGATCGGAGCGCTCCATTCGCCCGGATCCTCCCGGTCCGGCTGCGGCCCGGTGGAGTACCAAAGGGTCTGGCTCGAAGGGGCGCGCATCCAGATCGAAATGTCGTCCGAATCCTGCGCGAGCGCGATCTGGCCGATCGGATCGGTCGCGTCCGGCTCAATGATGCGCACCCCCGTTCCGCCGCCCAGGGGCTTTCCCAGGGTCTGCGTCTGATGGGCGTAGAAGTCGACGCCGGCAGCCCCACCCACATAGAGATTGCTGAAGTGCGGTGCGACCGGGTCGGCCAAGGCCGCAAGACACTTCGCGGCCGGGTCCACGTCCAGATGCAGAGTGTAGGGGCGCTGATCCGCCACCGGGGCAACGGCGCCGACGAATTTGAGCTGGTTCGCGCCGTTTATTTCATACAGCACATAGGTGCCGAAGACGCCCGGCCCGTCCGAAACATAGCCGAATGCAATATCGAGAATACGGTCGGGGTTCTCCGGCAGCGGATAGACCGCCCAAGACCAGAGCGTCGAGGACGTGTCGCCATTGACGAAGTAATGATTGGCGTCGTCGCCCTCCTGAACGACCACGATGATCGCGGCGGGCTTGTCCGCACTTCCCTGATTACCCATCAGGATGCCCTTCGCGACCGCGCCTTTGACCGGCTCGGTGCCGTCTCCCAGCGCCGAGGCATCCAGCGGTATGTCGGGATCGCGCCGGGTCCATTTGCCGGCGAAGGCCGACCAGTCGGTGCCGCAGAAATCGTTGCCCGACCAGCTGGAGACGTAAACGACGCTGCTCGTCTGATCGCCGGAGGGCGCAACCGCCAGGGCGATGGCGTATTCGCCGGTTGGTAGCTGCGTCGTGTCGAAGGCGGTCACCTTGGCTCCGGAGGGCAGCCCCTCGCCGAGGGAAACCTGTCGCCAGCCGGTCGGCTGTGCAGGATCGCGAAAGCACACCCAGAGCTGACCATCGGTGCCGATCGAGAAGGCCGCCGGATCTCCGTTCTGATCGTGAACGGCGCTGATCGGATGGGAGATCGACACTGTACTGCTGGCGCGGTAGTTCGCCATGATCTCGGAGTCTGTCCGTGAAACGATCGCGCCGACGGGCTTGGGCTGGCTGACAGGCTTGGGCTGGCTCATGTGTCAAACTCCCCGTGTCTCTATGGTCGAGTGGCGCGGCGGCATGCCGACGCCGGGAGGCTGCGCCGACAAGCGATCACGCTTCGACGCCATGCGGAGGGCCGAAGCCCGTCGGTCAGTTGAGGTAGGTCACATAGGCGACCAGGTTTTGGTCCGGATCGAAGTAGACATCCTTGTAGGCAAAGCGATTTCCTGCGGGGAAAACGATCGCGGCCGAGATGTCGCCCATCGTGGCCTCCAGTTCATCGGAGACATTCGCGAATGCGGCCTGGGAAACCGACGCGGCCTTGTCCTGGAACTGCTTCTGATAGGTGTTCAGGAACAACGAGAAGACTTCGCTGATGCCCGCCCAGATGTCGCCGACGAAGCTGTTTCCCCAGGTGTCGCTCGACGATTCCCCCTCCTGGACCTCCGTGCTCTCGGTGACCAGGGATCCGTTGCTGCTTGCCTTCAGGCGAACGTCGAAACTCCACGGGAGGACATAATTGCCGCTGAAGCTGGAATCGGTTTTGTCCCAGCCGACGAACTCGACGGTGATCGTCGTTACCGCCGTATAGGTGACCTTCACATGATAGGTGGCGCTGGCTGGGTCCAGCGTCACCGTGCAGTCCAGCTTCTCGATGATGTTCTGATAGACGGCCTGGAGGAGGCCGAGCCCCTCCAGCTTCTGGCCCTTGCCACCGTTCTGATTGCCGTAAAGATCGACGGATTGAGACGTGCTCCATTGGGCCGGACCGGTTCTGGTGAAGGTCGGGACGCCTGGGCTGCTCGTGCTCACGGTCAAACCGGTGCTTGTCGGTTTGGTGGCGCTGACCGCTGCTGCGATCGCCGGCAGCAGCAATGGCTCGACATAGGCCCTGTCGAACAGGGGGCCGTCGATGGCGACGGCGCCCTGGTACTGCTGCGTGTTGGGCCCTGCGACCCAGTTGAAATCGAAGATCCCCGCGCTGTTCGCCGTTGGCGCGCTCTTGCCTTCGGTCATCATCAGGTAGTTCAGGGTGCTCAGATCATCGTATTCGCCCGGCGGGTCGTATTTCGAAACCGAGAAGTTGTAGCTGGTCGGAACCAGATCGGTCAGGATGTTGCCGGAGGCGTTGCCCGACCCATTGCTGCTGGTGACGACGTAATTCAGAACCCATTGCTGCGCCGCAGTCTCGATACTCTGGGCCCAACCCTGGAGGGCAGCTGCGAGTGTCGCTGTGACGATGGCGTCGGTCACCCGCTTGCCGCCGGCGTCGGTGATCGTGACATTCGCCCAGACCACCGTACTCAGCTCCAGAAAGAGCTGCCCGACTGAAAGCCGCTCATTGGATAGGGCGCTCTGAACCTCTGCGGGAAGCTCGTTGATGTCGGCATTGCCGGGAACCGAGCCCTGTCCGATATTCGCGGCGAAGATGATCGTCCAGCCAGCGATATCCTGGCTGAGTATCCCTCCCAGGATGACATCAACGTACTGAAGCGTCCCGGCAGTGAACTGCAGGGTCACTGCAGCCTGGTTGCTGGCCAGATCGCTTCCGGAGAGCCGAAGCGTCGGCGCCGAGATTCTTGTGTCGAAAAGACCAGGCGAATTATCAGCGGCGGCAGCAGGGTTGAGCTGATAGTTGATCGTCACCTTCCAGAAATTCGCATACCAGATGCTGCTGTTCAGTGCGCTCTCGGTGCTTGCCAGCACCAGGGCGTAGCCGCTCAAGTCAGACATGTCCTACTCCCGGTCCGGTGAAGGTGAGGGCTGGATTCGGAGATATGGCCTGGTCTTCCGCCTGCTGGTCGGCGTGCCCCGAGCCCGCGCCTTGCTGTGCTCCGCCCTTCGCGGTGCCTCGACGCGGCCATGCTGGACCTCCGGTCCCGGTCCAGTGGCTGCCGCGTCGATCGGCGGAGGCGCTGGCCCTTTGCATCAGCGGAAAGGTGTTGTCGGTTCCTTCGGGCGGACACGAAGCGTTAACCGCCTGACCGAAATCCTAATGTCGGTTCGCCGATCGGCGCTTGCCCAATTCGATGAAACGGCCGATGCAGCCGATGAACCGACATTTCCGCGGCCGAGTGGCCGCCGCATCATGATGGCCCGCGATCGGCAAGAGATGCGATTGGATGAACATTCCCGCCGGATATCGAGCGCCCGCTGAATCGCCCCCTTTCGCGGCTGCTGATGGAGCCACGGGCGGCACTTCATCGACCCCGGTATCCTTCTGGCGCGCGAACGCTGCGGCCTGGATTTTCATCGCGTTCTTCGGCCTGATCTCTCGGCTCGTCGCCTTCGGCGATGTCACGCTGGCCGTGGCGCTGACCCTGGTGCTCGACCCCATCGGCTTCGTCCTGACGGCCGCGGCGTACAAGTTCTATCTGGAGCCGACTCGCCATCGCGGGGCCGTCGTCGCCGCCTGGGCGCTGGCCTGCTCTTTCCTCGGCGGGCTGTTGCAGATGGTGATCGCCAATGCACTCAAGGACGGCCTGTTTCCCGACATCCCAGTGGGCAACATCGCGGCCAACGACGCCGTGCCGGCAGTCTTCTACACCGCGGTCTTCCTCGGCTGGTCGCTGGCCTATTTCTGGATCCGGGCGGATGTCGACGCCCGATCGGAGCGGGTGCGGCGCAGCGAGGCGCAGGCGGCTGCGACGCGGGCCGAACTGCAGCGCCTGCGCCTGCAGTTGAACCCCCACTTCCTGTTCAACGCGCTGAACACCGTGGCGGCCGAGATTCCGGACAATCCCGAAGCCGCGCTGGAGATGATCCACCGTATCGCCGCCTATCTCCGCTACTCGCTGGACCAGCAGACCCGGCCGGTGTGCCCCTTGAGCGACGAGATCGAGGCGGTAAGGGCCTTTGTCCGCATCCAGGAGCTGCGCTTCGAGGGCCGCCTGCGCTGCTCCGTGGAGATGGATCCGGCGGTGCAGGCGGTCCCGGTGCCCCATTTGGTCGTGCAGGGGCTGGTGGAAAATGCTGTGAAGCACGGGCTGCGGTCGTCCGCCGAGATGCTCGATGTCCGCGTGACCGCCCGGCGGATGGCCGACGATGCCGTCGTGATCGAGGTCGTCAACCCCGGCCGGCTGGCCCCACGCGCCGGCGACCGGCCGGCGGTGGGTCTGGCCAACACCCGGCGGCGGCTGGAACTGCACTATCCGTCACGTCACGAGCTGTCCCTGGTCCAGGACGGCGACGTCGTGGTGGCGCGGCTGCTGCTGAGGGGGGACGCATGCTTCGCGTGATGCTGGTAGACGACGAGCCGCCGGCCCGGCGCGGCCTGCGGCGACTGCTGCGGGCGCATGCGGATATCGAGGTGGTGGCCGAGGCCGGCACGGTGTCCGAGGCGCAGGCGCTGGCATCCGCGCTGCGCCCCGATGCGATCTTCCTTGATGTCGAGCTGACCGACGGCCGCGGCTTCGACCTGGTCGCACAGCTGCTGCCGATGCCGGCGATCGTGTTCGTCACCGCGCACGATCTCTACGCGGTAAAGGCGTTCGACGTCTCGGCGGTCGACTTCCTCCTGAAGCCGGTAGATCCCGGGCGGCTGGCCTTGACGGTCGAGCGGTTGCGCCGGCACCGGCAGGACGCAGCACGCGCCGCGGCGCCCGGTCGGGAACGGCAGGACGATGTCGAACTGGAGGTCGATCCCAAGCACGACGGTCCGCAGCAGCGCATCCATCTGCGCATCGACGGCAAGTCGGTGATTGCGCCGCTCCGCAAGGTCACCATGCTGGCCGCGGAGGCGGATTTCACCCGCGTCTTCCTGAAGGACGCACGGGACTATCTGATCTGCCGGCTGCTGCGGCATTTCGAGGCTCAGCTGCCCACCCCGCCCTTCGTCCGCATCAGCCGCTCGCTGATCGTCAACCTGGATCAGCTGGAGCGGGTGGAGTGGCAGGAAGCCGGGCGCTGCAGCCTGTCGCTCGGCGGCGACATCGGACCGGTCAGGCTTGGCCGGATCGCAGCCCGTCGGCTACGGCAAGGCATCGACAATCACCGGATGATCAGTGCTTAGGTGTTTGGGTCTGATCCGAGCCTCCCTGGGCCTCCTCGGGATTTGGCTTGGGAGACGGACGATGCGCTCGCTGCGGTGTAAGTCGGCGCGGGACGCCAGCGTCGATCGGCATCGCCAGAAGGACCGCATTTCGCTTGGTTCGGACGGGTGCCGATCATCGCACCAGGTGCCGACGCTTCAACCGAGGATTGACCGATACAGTCCCAGATAGCGATCAGCCATTCTCTCCACCGTGAAGCGCGCGGCGACCGCTGCCCGGCATGCGGCACGGTCGATCTCTCCGATGCGTCTGGTCGCCGCCACGGCTTCGTCGACGCTGTCGACCAGGAAGCCAGTGACGCCGTGCTCGATGAGCTCCGCCATCGAGCCGCGGCGGGAGGCGATGACCGGCGTGCCGCAGGCGAGTGCTTCCACGACCGATAGCCCGAACGGCTCATCGAAATTGATGAGGTGGAGCAGCGCTTTCGCCGAACCCAGCGCATTCGTGCGGGCTGCGCCGCCGACCGGCCCGAGATAGGCCACCGAGCGCCCGTCGAGTGCGGGCGCGACTTGTTCGTCGTGATAGCGCTGGTCCTGGACGATGCCGGCCATGACCAGCCTTCGCCCAGCGGCGCGCGCCGCTGCGATCGCCTCCGCCGCCCCCTTATCGGGGTGAATGCGGCCGAAGAAGAGCAGGTCTTCGCTGCCGATCGGATCAAACGGGAAGTCCTCGAGCCGGATGCCGTGGTGGATCGTCGCCGCATAGCGCAGATCGGGGTGCCGGTCGGCGGCGCTGATGGCGACATAGTGGACGCGATCCTCATAGGTCTTGAAGGCCGGCAGGATGCGCTCCGAGGAGAAGCCGTGGATCGTCGTCACCACGGGCGTGTCGACCAGCCGCGAGAAGGCGAGCGGCACGAAATCGGCCTGGTTGTGGATGAGGTCGAACTCGCCGGCGCGCTCGAAGACATGGGCGACGTGGAGCATCTCCCAGACCTTGGCGTCGATCGCCGGATCTTCGGAATAGGGCGCCGGGCAGACGCCGGCCAAGGTCCCAGCGGTCTGGCTGTCCAGCGTGGCGAACAGGGTGACCTCGACGTCCCGCGCCACCAGCGCCTCGGTCAGCAGGCTCGTCACCAGCTCCCAGGGACCGTAATGGCGGGGAGGGGTGCGCCAGGAGATCGGCGCCAGCATGGCGATGCGCAAGCGTTCGTCCTCCCGTTCAGCTGGCGAGCGTGAGGATCACGCCCTCATTGGGCCGCAGTCGCAACACGCCGTCCCGAACTGGCCCTGCGTCGGCAAGCGTGGAGAGCAGCGGCTGGCCGCTGCGGGCCCAGGCCGGCATTTCGAAGCGCTGCGGCACCGCTCCCAGATTCAGCGCCACGACCAGCCGCTCCTCGCCGTATCGTCGCTCATAGGCGAGCACATCTTCCTCGGCGTCCAGCAGCGCGAAGTCGCCGATCGCAAGAGCGGGATGGGCGCGCCGGAGCGCCAGCAGCCGGCGATACAGCGCCAGCAGTGAACCGGGCTCCGCCGCCAGCCGCGCGACATTCCGTTCCGGCCAGTCGGCGTTGAGCGGCAGCCAGGGCGGCGCCGCGCTGAATCCAGCGTGTTCGCTTGCGTCCCAAGGCATCGGCGTGCGCACCGGGTCGCGACCCAGACTCTTGCCCGGCTGGCGCAGCTCGCGCGGGTCCTGGACCTGGCCTGGTGGAATCGGGACGTCGCTCAGGCCGAGTTCGTCGCCGTAATAGAGAGTGGGCGTTCCGCGCAGCGTCAGCAGCAGCATCGCCGCTATGCGGGCCTGGGCCTGGCCGCGCCTGGTCGCAATGCGTGGCCGGTCATGATTGCCGAGCACCCAGTTCGGCCAGCCGCCTTGCGGCAGCGCCGCCTCGTAGCTGGCGATGAGCACAGCCAATGGCCGCGCCTGCCAGGGCGCCTCGATCAGCTGGAAGTTGAAGGGCAGGTGCACGCCGGCCCGTTCGCCGCCGTAATAGGTCATCAACTGCTCGACCGGCAGGTAGATCTCGCCGACCAGCACGCGCGCGCCCCGTCCCGCCGCCGCGTAGCCGTCGGCAATGGCGCGCATCTCGGCTGCAACGTCATGCACCTCGGGCTGGTCGGTCGAATGCAGTTGGAGCACGCGGTGCATCTCGCCCAACTCCGGCCGATAGGCAGGGTTTGGCGGGTTGTCCTGGAAATCCGCCGACTTGACGAGATGCCAGAGCACGTCGATGCGGAAGCCGTCGACGCCGCGGTCGAGCCAGAAGCGCAGAACGTCGTGCATGGCTGCCCGCACCGCCGGATTGCGCCAGTTGAGGTCCGGCTGCTCCTTCAGGAAGGCATGGTAATAATATTGGCCGCTGGCCTCGTCCCATTGCCAGGCAGGGCCACCGAAATCGCTGATCCAGTTATTGGGTGGGCCGCCCCCGGGCGCCGGATCGCGCCAGAGATACCAGTCCCGTTTTGGGTTGGCGCGCGAGGCGCGGCTCTCGACGAACCAGGGGTGCTGATCGGAGGAATGGTTCGGCACGAAGTCGAGCAGAACTTTCAGCCCGCGCGCATGCGCCTGCGACAGCAGATCGTCGAAGTCGGCAAGCGTGCCGAAGCGCGGATCGATGTCGCAGTAATCGGAAACATCGTAGCCGAAATCGGCCATCGGCGATGGGTAGATCGGCGATATCCAGATTGCGTCGACCCCGAGGCCGGTGAGGTAGTCGAGCCGCCGCGAAATACCCTTGAGGTCGCCGACACCGTCGCCGTCCGTGTCCTGAAGGGAGTGTGGATAGATCTGGTAGATCACGCCGCTCTTCCACCATGACACGGTCACCGGAGCGTCGTCGCAACCGATTGCCGCCTGGCGGTGTTCACGACCGGGCATTGATCGCCCCTGGCCGTGGATCTGCGTCTGCTCGACCCGGCACTTGTCGCCGCTCTCGGGAACAAAAGGTCTTCGGCAGCCGTTGGCTTGTCATGACCATTTCCCATAAGTCCGCATCCATGCGCTCGAGTGAGCCTCTCGCACAGCCGCAAAGCCCGCTCCCGCCCGATCACGACATGGAGCTGTCGCTGCCGGCCGATGCCCCGCGCAATGTCGTGAGGAAGCGCCAGCAACTGAAGGCGCGCGCTATCGCGGGCCGCCATATCGACACGGCACTCTCCGGCATCCCCGTCTCCGATCATGCCAAGGCCTCGAGAAAGGCGAGCCTGATCGATCTCCCGGATGGCACCCCGCCGAAGCGACGGAGCCGGGGCGCCGGCGCGGTCCCGGCCTGACCTGCTCCGGGGCTGACGAGATCGGCGCCGCTCAATCATCATCAGACGCATCGGCGCCCGGCGGCGCGCGGTCGGGTAGTCGCCGGCATGTTCCCCGGGTGAAGCGCTCGATCTCGGCCAACGCGTCATCAAGGGATTTGAATGGGCCTCGCCGCATCGTCTCCATTGTCTGCAGCGCCTGACCTGCCGGGTGTATCCTGAAGTCGCCCGGCGCGGCCTCCTCGACATGCCCCATCGGCCGACCAAGCAGATCGGTCAGCAGCCAGGCCGCTTCATTCGGTTTCGGCGTGACGTCGATGTCCAAGCAAGCTCCATTGGTCGGCATCAGGGCAATTCGGGCCGTTCAGAAGATGGGCCGGCCGGCGCTCGCCGCGTCGATCTCGCTGTGTTTGCCGCTGGATTCGGCACAGGCCGCAAGACCGTCGCCAAGCGCCTCCGCAGGAACAGGGCATGGGTTCGTCACACTGATAGCTTGCTCCTGCGCGCCGTCGGCTTCGGCGATATCGCTTCGGCGGCGCGTTCGAGCGCTTCCTTCTCCAGCCGCAGTTCTTTCAACCGGGCCGTGTTGGCATCGCGCGCCTGGTTGAAGGCGTCCGTCTCTGACAGGGCGCGCTCGCGCGACATTGATTGGTTCTGCGTCTTGAGGAACGCGGCCTCCGCGGTGACGCGGGATCTGGAATTCTCGGCCAAGGGCCTTCTCCTGATGAGTGCCAGCCGGGTGGAAGAGCGCCGATGCCGGCGATGCTGTCTCCGACCTCGAGGCACGGTCGACGTCGTGGTGGTGCTCAGCCCGGCTCGGGCTTCGCTTTGTGGGACTCCGCGAGGATCTGGTCGTGCCCGATCGCCCGTTCGTAGCCATCGGCGCCTCGGATCCGATACTGGCGCTCGCCGCTTTCCCGCGTCGGCATGATGCGCACGACCTCATAGTCGCCAGCACCGGATTGATCGGCGAAGCCGAACGACAGCCGGATGATGTTCCCGAGTTCGATCTGGCGTTGGGACAACGTTTCAGGTTGCGTCATTGTTTCATGCTCCCTTTCTGCGGCGGTTGTCTTGCCGGAATTCGTTCGCCTCATCCGCGCCGAGCGGGCTCAGCGCCTGCATCAGGGCGTCGATCCGGATCGTCGCGAAGTTGCAGTAGGTGTCGGAGACGGCGTAGGGCAGCACGATCTGCTCGTTATGGCGCATCGCACCGCAGGTGTAGACGACGTTGGGTACGTAGCCCTCCCGTTCCGACGGTTCCGGCCGGACCAGCGGCTCGCGGGAGCGCGCGAGAACTCTCGACGGATCCTGCTTGTCGAGAAGAACCGCCCCGATCGCATAGCGCCGCACCGGGCCGACGCCGTGGGTGAAGAGCAGCCAGCCCTCGTCGAGCTCGATCGGCGAACCGCAGGTTCCGATCTGGATGAACTCCCAGGGGAACCGTGGCTTCAGGATCGCGACCCCGCCGTCCCAGTTCAGGAGATCGTCCGAGTAGACGAGGTAGAGGTTCTCGTTGTCCTGCCGCGCGATCATGGCATAGCGGCCGCCGATCTTGCGGGGAAACAGCGCCATGCCCTTGTTCACGGCAGCGCTGCCCCGCAGCGGCGACATCCGAAACGACAGGAAGTCGGTGGTCTCGATCAGCTCCGAGCGTATGGCCTTGCCGTTATAGGCTGTGTAGGTCGCGCGGAATATGGTCTGCCCGCCCTCGTCGAATCCGACGAAGCGTGCATCCTCGATGCCGTTCGACTGGGAGGCGGTGATCGGGAAGATCACCCGCTCGCTGATGTCGCCGTCGGGCGCGAACACGACCTCGACATCGTCGCCATCGAGGCGCGCCATGCGGTTGCGCAAGGTCGCGATCGTCGCCAGACGCGAGGTCGGGTCGACGCTCAGGCTGCCGTCTGCGGCGATCGTGCCGGAACGAAACGTCAGCGACGAGATATGGCCCTCGCCGACGGCCCGCACGCTGAGAACGAAGCGACGCCCGCCTGGCGGAGCACCGGTCTGGTCGGGGTGCGAGACGATGCTCGGGTTGAAGAGCGCCGCCGCCTCGAACGAGTACTCGTGCAGAAAATAGGAACCGATCAGTTGGCGTTGCGTTTTGGTGAATTCGCCATGCGCTGCGAATACCTCCTCCATTTCCGCGGCGCGTGCCTCGAACCTCTCCAGCAGGTTCCGGTGCCGGCCCTTGAAGTTCTCCAGCACCTCGGCGAGCAAGTCTGCAGCCGCCTCATGGTCCAATCCCATAACGCGAGAGACGATATGGTTTGCCCGCAACCTGTCGCTGGGCTGCATGTCTCGTGGATCCGGCGAAGGACCGAACCGGCGCACCACGACCCGCGCGGGATCAGGATGCAGGTGCAGGGCCTGCCGGTTCAGGAAAGTGGCTTGGGACAAGGCGACCCCAGTCTGGTTTTTGCGAAATCGCCGAAGGCTCAGGCGTGCAAAACCCGAAGCGGCGCCAGTTTCGGGCGGTCCCCGCTCATGCGGGACAGCTGGCGAATCTCGGCGAGGCTGAGCAAGTAGGATACCACGGATTCGCCGCCGCGATTCTCGTTGGGCCTGTCGCGATGCAGGCCGTCGCGACAGGCGCCGGTTTCCAGATCGACCAGCGGCACCGACAGGTCATTGTCGCCCATGAACCAGGCGAAGGCGCGTGCCGCTTCCGCCCGCCATTGCGGATCACCGTCGGCGCGCCAGCCCGCGAGGCAGGCCGATATGGTCGCCGTGGCTTCCAGAGGCTGCTGGTCGAACGCCTTCGGTGCGCTCAGCCTGTCGTGGAAGCTCTCCGAGCCTACCGGCCGGAACAGACCGGCAGGCGTGGTCTGCACCCGGACAAGCCAGCGCAGTGAACGGATGCCGGCCTCGACATATCCGGGAACCTGCATCGAATGCCCGGTCGCGATCAGGGCCTGCGGCAGTCGCGCATTGTCGTAGGAAAGCCCTTCCTCGAACCAGGTCCAGTCCGGCGTCTCGACCGCCGAGAGCAGGCCGAGCAGCCTGTCCGCGAGCAGCGCGCGCAACCGGAGCGTCGAGGCCGGTGCGGCGACCGCGGCGCAATAGGCGTCCAGTCCGAGCAGGGCAAAACCCCAGGCCCGAGGCGAGCCGAAGCTCTCGACGATGGGCAAGGCTTCGGCGAACAGGGCGGTCGCCCATCGCCTGCGCGACAGGCTGGCGTCACCACGCGCGCATTCGCCCAGAGCCCAGAGCGTGCGGCCGTGGCTATCCTCCGAACCCACATCCTCAAGCCAGCGCCGATCGAAGCTCATGAAGTTGCGGAAGCGGCGTGCTTCGGGATTCCACGCGTGCTGGACGAAGGAGGCAAACCGCGCAGTCACGGGCTCGGGCAGGCGCTCCTCGCCGGCGTTGCCGAGGGCACAGGCGAGAAGCAGCGCGCGGGCGTTGTCGTCGACGCAGTAGCCATGCGTGCGGTCTGGCACGGCATGGACGGCGTGTTGAAACAGGCCGGTATCGTCGCACATGCAATGGAAGTGCTCGGTTCGCAGTTCTGGCGGAGCAGATGGCTGCGGGAATGGCCTTGCCTGCGCCAGCCCGGAGACCACGGTCAGAACGCGGCCACGGCGCGCCGTCTCGAATGCCGTGAGGTAGCGCGCTGCGGTCTGCTCCCATGTCATGGAACGGCTGCTGGCGTAGGCGCGCAGCCGCATGGCCTGTCGTCGCGCGCTGTCGGTCAGCAATCCGGCGATCTCGTTCCCGATCGCGACGATGTCACCGAACGGAACCAGGACGCCGCGGCCGTCGGCCAGCAGTTCCTGCGCGTGCCAATAGGGCGTCGAGACCACGGCCTTCCCGAGCCCGAAGCTGTAGGCCAGCGTGCCCGAGGTCATCTGCGCCTCGTTGAGATAGGGCGTGACGTAGACGTCGCACATCGAGATGAAGCCGAGCAGCGTCTCGCGGTCGACGAACTGGTTGAGAAAGACGACGTGGTCCTCGACGCCGAGCTCGCGCACGCGCTTCTGCAAGCCGTTGCGATAGGCCTCGCCCTGCTCGCGGAGGAGATGTGGATGCGTCGCGCCCAGGACTACGTAGACGGCGTCTGGCCGGCGTCTCAGGATCGAGGGCATCGCATCGATCATGACCTCGATGCCCTTGTTGGGCGACAGCAGGCCGAAGGTCAGGATGACCGAGCGGCCGGCGAATCCGAGCCTGGCCTTGGCCTCGTCCGGCTCGACGAAGGCAAAATCGGGAATGCCATGGGCGATGACCTCGATCTTGTCGGCGGGAAGCCGGTAGACCGTGCGCAGCATGTCGCGGCCCTTTTCGGCCATCACGATGATACGGGCAGAGGCATCGACGACCCGCTCCATGACTGCGCGCTGCGCTGCGTTGGGCTCCGACAGGACGGTATGGAGCGTAGTCACGACAGGCATCGTCAGTCGCGACAAGAGCCCGGTAACGTGAGCCCCGGCCTCGCCGCCGAAAATGCCGAACTCGTGCTGCAGCGACACCACGTCGAAACGGCCGTCATTCAGGAAGTCGGCAGCGCGGGCATAGTCCTCAAGCCGATCGTCGCGGATCTGAAAACCGACGGAGCCTGGATAGTCGTAGCCGTCACCATCGTCATTCATCGCCACGATGGAGGTTTCCAGATCAGGTTCCGATGCGGCGACCGCCTCCTGCAGGTCCGTGGTGAAGGTCGCGATGCCGCAGTGGCGCGGCAGCGAGTTGCCGATGAAGGCGATACGGTGGGGCGGGTTCAAGGTCGTGCCTCCATGAGGGAAATCGGCGAAACCGCCGGCGCGGCGAGCAGCAGGCGCCGGCGAGATGCGGCGCTCGGCGGTGTGACGGCATCATTCGCCGCGAGGGGACGAAGCAGGTCGCTACTGGGCACCGCGGCCGCATAGGCCACGAGGCAGGTCATGCCTTGCTGCCCCGCCGCAATGCGGATGGTCTCGGCTTCGGCGAAGCAACCCTCGCCGACGCCGGCCTTCGCCGGGCCGAGCTGGCCTTCGCCGGCGATCACGATCAGCCAGGTCTCTGGCCGGGCCCGCAGCTGCCACAGCGATCCCGCAGCGAGCTCGAATCGTTCGAGCACGAAGAAGGCGCTCCCCACGAGCAGGGTCCTGGCGTTGCCGAGACGCCGCGGCGGCACCTGCGCCGCAGCCGGGCCGGCATGGGCGGCGGCGACGCCTTGCTCGATGTGAAGCTCGCGCTCGCGACCATGGTCGAAGAGGCGGAAGGTGGTGTCGCTGCGCTGCTGAATCTCGGCCAGCACGAGACCGGGGCCGATTGCATGGATCGTCCCGGCCGGGACGAAGATGACATCCCCCTCGACGACCTTTCGCCAGGAAACCTGCTGGAGAATAGAGCCGTCGCCGATCGCGCAGCGCAGCTCTGCCTCCGTCAGCGCCGATTGCAGGCCGACGCCGACCGTGGCGCCTGGCTCGGCCGAGAGCACGTACCAGGCTTCGGTCTTGCCGCACGCAAGGCCCATGGCTCTTGCGTCGTCGTCGTCCGGATGCACCTGGATAGACAGCGCTTCGCGCGTGAACAGCAGTTTGAGCAGCAATGCCGGTTCGGGCGCATGCGGATCGTCGCGCTGGAACCAGATTTCACCGATGGCCGCGCCGTTATGACAGGCCCCGTTCCAGGGCTGGAGATCGGTCGAGCCCCAAGGCTTGGGCACCACCTGCAGGCGAGCCGGTTCGAGGGCCATGTCGTTCTCCAGGTTCGCTCAGCCAGCAAGTTCGACGGGGTCGTCGAACGGCGCTGTAGCGGTCGGCGAAGGCCCGCGACGGCAGCGACGTCGAAGGAAGCACGGCGCAAGAGCGTCGCGCCGGTCGAAAGGGCCGAAGGCCCTTCCGGCATGAAGGCGGATATCCAGCGGAACGACCGGTGACCGCGAAGGGCAAGGTCGCCTGGTGGTCGTCGGGGCTTACCCGCTGTGCCGCCGCCCCTGTGTGTTTGCGAACCGTGCCGAGTTGGCGCGGTCCTGCTCTAGCAGCGCATCAAGCTTGGCCGGCTCGATCGGGACCAGCTGTTGCAGCGACCCTTGCATGCCGATCGCCGGCAAATGGACGAAGGCGCCGACACGGAGCCAGGCGAGCCTGGAGTTGCTGTCGATCGACTCTTCATCATAGTCGACCCGGTATGCCCCGGCCGGTTGCGGTTCGAAGCCCGGCAGCAGGAACGGAGACGAAAAGCGGACTGTGATCTGCGTCGTGCGACTGGTCATATTGGCGGTCCTCCCGCGGAGCGCGCGGCCGCATCTTCTGCATCGCTCATCCAAGCTCGAACAAAGCGAGATGCGGGCCCATCGTCGCCAGCCATTCGCCATCCGGAAATCGATGAGACTGGCCGAGTCAGCGATCATCGCGGCGCGCGTTCATGGGGTCACGAACGCTGCGATAGCCAAATCGTCAGGTTCACATATGTGCCAGATCCGTTTTCAGACAAGTCCCGGCGCTACATTTATTTATAAGACGAGTCGTTTGGCGCGTATTATTTCGGAGTCTGAAAGTGAAGATTTGAATATAATCTGAAATTTAACGATCGGAATCATATCGGGTGGCGCCAGTTTTATTTCTGAAAAACGCCGGGGCCTGATGATTATTTTTGGCGCCTCTGTGACAAACGCCGGCATATGCTCGGAGAATCTGCTGTCGCGGGACGATGATGCCGTTACCCTCTTGAGCGAGGAGGTCGAGGCTACCGCGCCCCAAGGCGCTAAGCCCGATCCTCGCGATCCGACTTCTTGCTGCGCCCGATCGACGGCGCATCCGGAATCGTCTCGATATCGGGCATCAGCACGCAGCAACGTTTCGTAAGCGCCGCGGCGACTTTCATGAGATCGAGGTGGCCCTCGATCATGACGTTGCGCATGCCGCCTTCGCTGCAAATCTGCGGCGCAGCCGGGCCTCCCGTATCGAACTGCTTGCAGATCTCGACATAGATTGCCTTCGCCAATCTCTGAAGCTGTGGATCTGCTAACTCTCTCTCGCCCATGACCTAACCCAATAGGGGGCGCGAAGCGCCCATCCCGTCTAAATGGGGACGGGCGCCTTCCAGCAACACCCAAGCGTGTGCTGCGGACCATGCATCTGGCGCTACTTGAAGGATGCCACGACCAGCACATGTGGAATTGCTGGTCGCGGTCGTGACAGCTCAGCTCTTGGGCAGGCCCAGCGTCTCGGCGCAGGCCTTCGCGACCGAGGCATCGGGCGCCTTGCTGCCGGCCATCGTGGCCCAGCCGCCCTTGGCGATGTAGTCGCCCTGCTGCCAGCCACTGACCTTCTTCAGTTCAGCCATGGCGGTGGTCATGTCGCTCTGCTGATTGAAGTTGCTCACGCAGATTGGCGAAAGGGCCGCCACGACCGCCTTTTCGGCACGGAGATTGGCATTGCGCTCGGCCGTTGAGGCGATCGACCAACCGCCCCACCCGAAGCCGATGACCATGGTTGCAATTCCGCCGAGCACGGCTCCCCAAAAGGCCGGCTTGGTCTGTGCTGGAATATTCATAATGTTGCCTCCCGTTGACGGAAGGAAACATCTCCCGTGAACGAAGATAGCACCTTAGCTTCATCAGAAGTCAGAATTCGTCGATGCAGCCTGACGAGGCATAATTGAACCAGCCCTTTCCAAGCCCCATCTTCAGTTCTTCAAGGTATGAGGTGCTGGAGATGGCAAGCGGTTGGGCCCCGGACGGGGCGGTTCAAGATCAGATCGACGACTCGATCACGGATGCGGTGCGGCTCGCCCGCGCGAAGCTGCCGACGGGTCCGGGCGAGATCTACTGCCAGGTGTGCGGCGACGAGATCCCGGAGGCGCGCCGCCTTGCGATGCCGGGTGCACGCACCTGCGTAGATTGCCAGTCGGGTCTGGATAGGCGCTCAGTTGCGACGGGCGGCATCAACCGCCGTGGCAGCAAGGACAGCCAGCTCAAGTAGCCAA
This sequence comes from Bradyrhizobiaceae bacterium, assembly GCA_036676315.1. GTDB lineage: Bacteria > Pseudomonadota > Alphaproteobacteria > Rhizobiales > Beijerinckiaceae > Allobosea. Next base: position 16,173 of record JAKFDB010000033.1, on the reverse strand, counting down.
GCGTCATCGCCAGCGACGACACGGGAAATGCCGGCTATCGGGGATGACCAAGCGGCCTGTCTGGCCGGAGCTCTCTTCTGGTCGTCAGGCATTTCGCTTGAGCAAGGCCGGAACGTCGGTGCTCCTGCCGCGTTCGCGTTGAGCCTGCAACCGGCAGGCTCAACGAGGACCGCAACGTCATCAACTGGCCCCCAGCAATCAACACCCCGAAGCCAACGGGCGTCCCGCCTATTTCCTGCGAGTGTCGTCACCAAGGCCCGATACTGGAGGCGCTGAGGGAGTAGCGGCCAGTTTGAGTCTCGCCCTCGCATGACAGTTCGAGCCGCCCTCGGTCGGACGCTCCGAGGGGCCGGAAAGGGCCAGCCTGGACCTTGCCGCCGAACAGCCTGCCAGCCTGCCCGAAACCGGATATTGCCAGGGTCGGCAAGGGCCATTCCGGAGCCTCCGGTCCTTGCCAGTAGCGGGATATCCTGGATGGGACTGCCGACGATCAAGAATGAGTCGGACAGTAGTCAACTGGAGGTCGGCAGCGATCCGGTACTGGCGCACTCGATGCAACAAGGGTTGGGCCAGCGCCTTCGCCTGGCCCGAGAACAGGAAAGCGTGATGTTTCTCTTCGACGGTCCCGACCAAGCCAGAATGACCATTCTGCTGGCTCACGGAGCCGGAGCTCCAATGGACTCGGCATCCATGACGGCGGCGGCCAAGGCTCTCGGCGAAGCGGGCTTTCGCGTCGCACGGTTTGAATTCGGCTATATGGCGGGCAGACGGACCGGGGCGGGACGCGTGCCACCCCCGCGCGCCGAAAAGCTGAATCCGCAATACATCGCCGCTGTCGACGCGCTCGCCACCAAGGGCCCCCTCATCATCGGCGGCAAGTCGATGGGCGGCCGCGTGGCGAGCATGGTAGCCGACGAGCTCCTCGCTGCCGGCCGGATCCATGGTCTTCTATGCCTCGGCTATCCCTTCCATCCGCCCGCCAAACCGGAGCAGCCGCGAACACAGCACCTTGCCGAGCTGAAGACACCGACCCTCATTGTCCAGGGGACGCGGGACGAGTTCGGCACCCGAGAGGACGTGGCAACCTACAAGCTTTCACCGCTCATCGAGCTTTTATGGCTCGAGGACGGCGATCACGACCTCAAGCCCCGAAAAAGCATCTCCGGCTTTTCGACGGCCGACCATCTCAAGACGATGGCTGAGGCGGCTTCGACCTGGGCTGAGCGCGTGACGGGGCAGGTTGCCTGATGGCAATTGCCGCATTCAACATCATCGGATTTGACAGACGCGGACGGCGCCCTCGCGCTCATGCTCGTTTGGCCGAGATTCGCCAAAAATTGACATAAGCTCGATCTAGGAAGCGGACATTCGGGACAAGAGCTCGAGGGGCAGTCTCGCCTTGGCTGAATCAGCGAAGCGCTTCCCATGAAGCTGCTGGTGAACGATGCATTCGACATGGTGACGCTCTGGACGAGCCCAGGACGAGGTCGTCGCTGCGGTCCGCCTTTCAGATCCGCTCCACGACGCCCTGCTTGAACAGCAATGACAGCTCCGGCGTCATGCCGTCGAAGACCGGCAGCGTTGCGGCGCCCAGCGCCGGCGTGTCCGGGCCCATCTCGGCGGCGATCAGGCGTGGCGTATCGGCGGCCTTGTTGAGGCTGACGCTGCGCGGCAGCGGCTCGATCCGGGCGATCAGTGCCTCCAGCACGGGCCGGGGCAGGACGCCGCCGAGGATCACCGTCTGCGGATCGAGCATGTTCTCGATCATCACCACCGCTTGCCGCAGGCTGGCTGCGGCCTCGTCGAGCCAGGCGAGCAGGCGTGGGTCGCCTTTGTCCAGTGCCGTCGCGATGCGGTCGAGATCACCGTGCCGGACGGTCGCGGCCTGGACGTCGCCGAGTGCCTTGAGCGCGAGCGAGACCGAGGCGTAGCGTTCGAGGCAGCCGCGATTGCCGCACGGGCAGGGCCGCCCGCCGGTGTCGACGACGAGATGGCCGATCTCGCCCGATTTGCCATAGCCGCCGCGATAGGGCTGGCCACGCAGGAAGAGCCCGCCGCCGATGCCGGCGCCGATATAGATGTAGGCGAAGTCGGTCAGCGTACGGCCGGCGCCATAGAGCCGCTCGCCGATCGCCGCCGCCGTCGCGTCGTTCTCGAGCAGCACAGGCAGGCCGAGCTTGTCCTGCAGCGATTGGCGCAGCGAAAAATCCTTCCAGCCGGGCAGGGCGACCTCGCCGAGCACCACGAGCCGGTCGTCCTGGAACAGGGCCGGAATGACGAGGCCGACGCCCCAGACACGCTGACGCGCCACCTGTTGGCGCTCGAGCATCGCCGAGATCGTCGCCGCGATCTGGTCGAGCACCGCTTCTGGTGCATCGGAGGCAAGGTCGAGCTCGGCGCGATCGCGCACCACGCCGGCGACGTCGGTCAGGATCACCAGCAGCACGCCATGGCCGAATGATACGCCGAAGGTGAAGCCGCCATCGGGATTGATGTCGAGATCGACGGCCGGCTGGCCGCGGGCGCCGCTGCGCCGGCTGACGCTGCGCACCAGCCCGGCCTCGCTCAATTCGGCGATGATGTTGGAGATGGTCTGTGGCGCCAGGCCGGTCGCACGGGTGATCTCGGCGCGCGAGAGCGGTGCCTGCAGCCGCACCGTCTCCAGCACGACCCGCCGGTTGAACCGGCGGGCATGGTCCATATTGGCGCCGAACAGCTTCATCTTTGCCTCTGCCTCATCGCTCCTGCCTACACCCGGGTGCTTGCCAGCCGAAGTGGCCTCTGATTAAATCACTTCATTGGAATAAATAGGGCGGCGGCAAAAGACCGCCTGAACCAGCGGGGAACAGACCATGACGCAGCAGCGCGAAACAAAGAGTGGCCTGTCCCGCCGGACGGTGCTGGGTGCGGCCGGAACGATGGCGGCGACGGCCTATGGTTTTGGCGCGCGGGCGCAGGAGATGAACGTTCGCTTTGTCGGCGAGCGCTACCCGGCGCTGGAATTCTACGTGAAGAAGCTCCAAAGCGCGCTGCCGAACGTCAAGGTCACTACCGACCTGATGCCGAACGCGCCGCTGAAGGAGCTGCAGACGATCACGCTGTCGTCCGGCGCCGACTCGATCGACATCATGCTCGGCAACGACCTGACGATCGCCAACTTCGCCCAGAATGGCTGGCTCGAGCCGCTCGACGAGTACATCGCCAAGCACAGGGACGAGTACAAGCTCGACGACTTCGCCAAGACGGCGATGAGCTCAGCCTCGTTCGGCGGCAAGGTTTACGGGCTGCCGGTGCTGACCAACACCCAGCTCATGGCCTATCGCCAGGACCTGTTCGAGGCCAAGGGCCTGAAGCCGCCGACCTCCTTCGAGGAGTACATCGCCGCCGCCGGCGCGCTGAACTCGCCCTCCGTCGCCGGCACGGTGATGACGCTGAAGGGCGACGGCGTCCTCAACGAGGGCCACTGGTATCTGAATGCGCTCGGTGACGGCTGGTTCGACGCCAACAAGAAGCCGGTATTCAACAGCCCGAAGGGCATCGCGGCGATCGAGACGATGAAGTCGCTGACGCGCTTTGCGCCGCGCGGCTACACCGCCAACGGCAACGATGAATCGACCATCCTGTTCCAGCAGGGCGCCGCCGCCATGGGCATGCAGTGGCTGACGCGCACCGCCGCGATGGATCGCCAGGACCAGTCCAAGGTGATCGGCAAGATCAATTGGGCGCCGCCGCCGCGCGGCGGCCAGGTCGTCGTCGCCGACACCTTCGCCATCTCGAAGTTCTCCTCGCGCAACAAGGACACGCTGTTCCGCCTGCTCGCCGCGACGCTGTCGCCGGCGAACCAGCGCGAGGGCGCGAGCCTCGCCTGCCCGACGCGCGTCTCGGTGCTGGAGGATCCGGAGCTGCGCCAGCGCTTCCGCTATTACAGCGTGCTGGTGCCGGCGCTGGACAAGGGCGCGATCTTCCCGAAATTCGCCGAGTTCAAGGAAGTCAGCGAGACGGTGACGCGGCGTGTCCTGCAAGCGGTCACCGGTGAGATGCCGGTCAAGGAGGCGCTCGATACCGGCGCCAAGGAGGCCGAGGAATTCCTGACGCGCCGCGGCGTCTACAAGTGAGGGCTTCGCGATCCTGTGGAACCGGTTCGCGTCATCCCGGCCGGAGCGCGGCGTAGCGCCGGGATCCATCGTAGAGCGCCGCGCCCTTCGATGGATCCCGGAACGGCCTGTGGCCGCCCAGGATGACGGTGTCTTCTGGTCCCGCAATCAACCCTTGATATTGCTGAGTTCATGACAGTCCAGGCGTTTTCCGAGCGGCGCGATCCAAAGGCCGCCCGCCCGACCCCGTCGTCGTCGGCGCGGGCCTATCCCCGCGAAATATCGCTCTGGCTGTTCGTGGTGCCGAGCGCGCTCGTCGTGCTCGGCGTGCAGCTCTATCCGGTGCTCTACGCCGTCTATCTCAGCCTTTTTGACTATCATATCGGCCAGCCGCAGCCCCGTTTCGTCGGTGCCGACAATTATCTCACCTTGCTCGGCCAGGACCGTGTCTGGGCCTCGCTCAGGACGACGGTGATCCTGGTCGCCTGCTCGCTCGCGGTCGAGTTCGCGCTCGGCCTGCTGCTCGCGCTCGGGCTCTACAAGCTGACGCGCGGCGCGCGCCTCTTCTCGACCCTGATCTTCGTGCCCTATCTGATCACGCCGGTGGTCGCGGCGCTGTTCCTGCGCTGGATCTTCGCGGCGCGCTGGGGGCTGGCCGACGCCGTCATCGCCTCCTTCGACATCTTCCCGCCGGACTGGTTGGGATCACCGGTCTGGGCCTTCGTCACCATCATCGTCGCCGATGTCTGGCAGTTCACACCCTTCGTCATGCTGATCCTCTATGCCGGCTTGCAGGGCATGGACGAGGCGCTGCTCGAAGCCGGCAAGATCGACGGCGCGTCGGGCCCGCGCCTGGTCTGGCACATCATCCTGCCGTGCCTACGGCCGCAGATCCTGTTCGTGCTGGCGATCCGGCTGATGGATTCCTTCCGCACCTTCGACAGCATCTATGTGCTGACCGGCGGCGGCCCCGGTACCGCGACCGAGACGCTGACGATGTACACCTACGCGCTGGCCTTCAAACAGCTCGATCTCGGCCGCGCCTCGACGCTGGGCGTCTTGACCATGCTGATCGTCACCGGGCTGACGCTGATGATCATCTCGCTGATGTACCGGCGCGAGCGGGGGGCGTTCTGATGCGCCGCCTCTTAGGCCAGCCGCTGGTCGTCTTCCTCCTGTCGCTGTTTGCGCTGTTCAGCCTGACGCCGATCATCTGGGCGGTGCTGATCTCGATCAAGCAGCCGGCCGATGCCTTTGCGATCCCGCCAAAACTGTTCTTCGAGCCGACCTTCCGCTTCCATTACGAGATCTGGGTCGAACGCCGCTTCGTCGAGTTCTTCCTGAACAGCGCGATCATCGCGCTCGGCACCGTCTTCATCTCGGTGCCGCTCGGCACGCTCGCCGCCTACGGCCTGTCGCGGCTCGAAAGCAAGATGGCGCGCTCCTATTTGATGGGGCTCCTGGTGATCCGGATGTTCCCGCACATCCTGCTGCTGATCCCGTTCTTCATCGTGGCGCGCTCGCTCTCGATGATCGACACCTATCCGGCGATGATCGCGGCGATGGTGGCGATCAACCAGCCCTTCACCGTCTGGCTGATGCGCAGCTTCTTCCTGGAAATCCCGCGCGAGCTCGACGAAGCGGCGACGATCGATGGCTGCAATGCCTGGACGACCTTCACCAAGGTGATCCTGCCGCTGGCCAAGCCCGGCATCGTCGTCACCTCGCTGTTCAGCCTGCTGCTCGCATACAATGAGTTCCTGTTCGCGCTGATCCTGACCGGCAGCAACACCAAGACGCTGCCCGTCGCGATCGCCGAATATGGTGGCGAGGACCTGAACTACTGGTCGCTCTCGGCGGCCGGCGCGATCGGGATCATGCTGCCGATCCTGCTGTTCATGCTGTTCTTCCAGCGCCATCTCGTGCGTGGCCTGACCATCGGCGCGGTGAAGGGATGACCATGGTCGACCAGAGCATCATCGACGGCTTCATCCGGGCACAGGCGCAAATCGTGCCGGCGACGATCGCCGCAGTGCGCTTGCGGCTACGCGAGTTCACGCTTCCTCGGGCGGAGCACATCGTCCTCGTAGGCTCCGGCACCTCGCTCAACGCGCTCATGGTGGCAAAGCCCGCACTGGAGGCCGGTGGCGCCTTCGTCGAGGTGCTGAACCCGGGCGCCTTCCTGCAACGCGAGCCGATACTCGGCCGCAAGGCGCTGGTCATTGCGCTGTCGCAGACTGGGACCAGCGAGACCACCGTCGCTGCGGTTCGCCGCGCGCAGGATAGTGGACGAACCTGCCTCACCATCACAGCCGAGGCCGACAGCCCGATCGGGCAGGTGGCGACGACCAGGATCGTGATGCCGATCGGGCCCGAGCCGGTCGGCCCGAAGACCAAGGGCTATGGCGGCTCGCTCGCGGCGCTCGCAGAACTCGCGGCGGCGCTCGCCGGGCATGCTGGCCACGACGTCGTCGAGGCGGAGATCGCCGGGCTGATCGAGGCAGCGACACCACCGGCCTTGGCGCTGGCGGCGGAACTCGACGCGGTCGATGGTCTGCTCTTCACCGGCGAGGGGCGTCATCTCGGAACCGCGCTCGAAGCCTCGCTCAAGCTCGCGGAGATGACCGGCGTGCCGGCCGCGGCCTTCCCGACCGAGGAAGCCATGCATGGACGCCTGCACGGGCTGACGGGCAGGAGCCTGTGCGTGATGATCGCGGCGGACGCGGGGGAGCGCAGGCTCGCGGCCCATGCTGCCGGCGTGATGGCCGGGCTCGGCGTCCGCATCCTGGTCCTCAACCTGACCGATGAGCCAACGCCGTTCGACTGGCTGCGGCCAGGTGGGCTGGCGCCGCCCTATGATGCGCTCGCCGCGATCGTGCCGGTGCAGTGGCTGGCGCAGGCCATGGCGGCGCGGCGCGGAATTCCGCCGCACCTGATGCGCTTTCCCGGCCTGTCCAAGAAGCTCGGCATCAAGATCGACCGCCTGCCATGAAGACCGTCTTCGCCTTCGATATCGGCGGCACCGCCGTGAAATTCGGGCTGGTGGCTGAGGACGGCCGTCTGCTCAAGCAGGGCGAGGTACCGTTCGAGCGCGACCTGTCCTTCGCGGCGCTCTGCGAGCGGCTGGCCCGACTCTATGAGGACCTGATGGCCGGCGCCGCGGCCGATGCACTGGCGGTCGCGATGCCGGGCTTCGCCTCGCTGGACAGTGGCGTCGTCATCGATGGCGGCGGCAATGTTCCGGCGCTGCGCGACGGCTCGATCGCGCGGGCGCTCGAACAGCGGCTTAGCCTGCCGGTCTGGTTCGCCAATGACGGCGTTGCCGCTGCGCTGGGCGAGATCAGGTTCGGCGCCGGCCGGGCGCTCAGCCGCTTCGTTCTGATCACGATCGGGACGGGAGTCGGGGGTGCCGTCATCCTTGATGGCAAGCCGGTGATTGGCCGCAACGGCCATCCTCCCGAGCTGGGTGCCATCGTCGTCGGTGGCGACGATGCAGGCAGGCCGATTTCGCTGGAAGCGCGATCCTCGGCGCCGGCCATGCTGCAAGCCTACGCAGGTCGGGCAGGGGATGCAGCCCTATCGGTACGGGGGCTGTTCGAGCTGGCCGAGGCCGGCGACGCAGCGGCGGAAGCGAGCATCGATGCGGCCTGTCGCGGAATCGCCCAGGCCGCGGGCGCACTGACCAACGCGCTCATGCTCGACGCGATCGTGCTCGGCGGCGGGGTGTCGGGAGCGGGCGAGGCTCTGGCGCGCCGGATCCGTGCTCTTCTGCCGGCCTATGTCTGGCCGGCTTTGGCGGCGGCAGTCGATATCCGCATCGCCGAACTCGGCAACACGGCCGGGTTGCTCGGTGTCGCCTCGCTTGCTTTCGAGGGACTATCCGCATCGGCTTATGATCTCAGCGTCAGGCAGGTCGCCAAGCCCTCAGCAAACGTTCTACCGAGTTCAGTCAGTGGGCGCCCGCTTGATGCTAACCTGCGCCGATAGCCGACATCGGACGATCGTCAGGAAGCGGACATTCTGCGCAGAAGCTTTCTTGTAGCGTCGAATGTAGCTGCCCTTCTGCCGCCAGACTCAATCGACGTCGGCGGGCGTGAGGCGCTGGACATAGCGCCGCAGTAACGTTTCGAACGTCGCGAGCGCGGGCGTTACCGAGCGGCCGCTGGGCCGGATCATGACGATATCGCGCGCGATCGTCGGATTGGACAGCGGCCGGGCGATGACCCTGCGATGCGGCGCTGCGGCGCGTGCATAGGTCGGCAGGACGGCGACGCCGAGACGCGCCTCGACGAGCGCGAGCGCTGTCGTGATCTGCGAGACCTCATAGGCCGGCACCAGCGGCATTCCGACCGTCTCATAGGCGACCTCGACCAGGAGCCGGATGCCGCTGTCGCGCGTCAAGGTGATCAGCGGTTCGCCTTGCAGCTCGCGCCAGTCGACCGTCGCCGTGGCGAAGCGGCTGCTCGGGCTGCAGAACAGCATCAGGCTGTCGCGCGCCATGGGGATGCGCTCGATGCCGTCCTCCACCGCTGCGAAGGTTCCCAGCCCGCAATCGGCCCGGCCGATGCGTACGGCTTCGACGATCGTGTCCGTGCGCGCGTCGAGCAGCGCGATCTGAATACCAGGATAGCGCTCGCGCATCTCCGCGATCGCCTCGGGCAGGATCGCCGCGGCGAGAAGTGGCGGGGCGGCCACGGTGATCCGGCCGCGCCGGCGCTCGGCGAGGTCGTTGGCGTTCTGGATGGCGAGATCGAGATCGTGGACGATCTTGGCCGATGCGCCCTGGAACTCCCGCCCGCCTTCGGTCAGCTCAACCCGGCGCGTCGTGCGGTCGAAAAGGCGGACCCCGAGCGCGTGCTCCAGCTCGCGCACCAATTGCGACAAGGCCGGCTGCGCCATGTGCAGCCGCTCCGCCGCCTTGGTGAAGGTGCCCAGCTCGGCGACGGCGAGGAAGGCCTGGATCTGTCGCAAGGTGACTGCCATGATCATTCATAATCAGATTATCTTAATTAAGACAAATAAGCTGAATTCCATATGGTCAGAACCATGGCCATCATGCCTCGACATCACGCCGAGCGCCGCTCCGATCGAGGCTTTTCATGACCGCCTATCCAGACCTGCAGCTCTATATCGGCGGAGCCTGGCGCAAGACCCCCGACAGCCTGCCGGTGCTCAATCCGGCCGATGAGAATGTGATCGGGGCCGTCCCCGTCGCGAGCCGCGTCGATCTCGACGATGCGCTGGCGGCAGCCAAAGAGGGCTTCAGGGTCTGGAGCCGGACGTCGCCGCGGGCCCGCGGCGAGATCATGCTCAAGGCCGCGGCACTGATGCGGGCCCGCATTGACGAGATCGCCCATGCGATCACGCTCGAACACGGCAAGCCCTTCGCCCAGGCGCGGCTCGAGGTAATCCGCGGCTGCGAGTTCTTCGAATGGGATGCGGCCGAGGGCCAGCGCACCTATGGCCGCGTCATCCCGAGCGAGCCTGGCATCAAATACGTGGTGATGCACCAGCCGATCGGCATGGTCGCGGCGTTCTCGCCGTGGAACTTCCCGATGAGCCAGCCGGCGCGCAAGATCGCCGGGGCGCTCGCGGCGGGCTGCTCGATCATCCTGAAGGCGGCCGAGGAGACCCCGGCCGGAGCGATGCACATCGCCCGTGCCCTGCACGATGCCGGCCTGCCACCCGGCGTGTTCAACCTCGTCTTCGGCATCCCGGCCGAGATTTCCCAATATCTCATCCCGCAGGAGCAGACCCGGCTGATCGCCTTCACCGGCTCGACCGCCGTCGGCAAGCACCTGACCAGGATCGCCGCCGACCATATGAAGCCGGTCCTGATGGAACTCGGCGGTCACGCCCCGGTGATCGTCTGCGACGATGTCGACCCGGTGGCGGCGGCGACCGCCTCGGCGATCCGCAAATCCCGCAACACCGGCCAGGTCTGCACCTCGCCGACGCGCTTCTTCGTGCAGAAGCCGATCTACGAGGCCTTCGCCAGGGCCTTCGCCGAGAAGGCGCGCTCGGTCGTCGTCGGCAACGGCCTCGACAGCGCAACGCAGATGGGTCCGCTCGCTAATCATCGCCGCATCGAGGCGATGGAGATGCTGGTCGCCGACGCCAAAGCCAAGGGCGCGCGCGTGCTGGCCGGCGGCGAGCGCATCGGCAATCGCGGCTATTTCTTCCCGGTCACCGTCCTCGCCGACGTGCCGGACGAGGCTCGCGCCATGCGCGAGGAGCCGTTCGGGCCGCTCGCTTTGATCAGCCCGGTTTCCTCGCTCGACGAGGCGATCGAGAAGGCGAATTCACTGCCTTTCGGCCTCGCCGCCTATGCCTTCACGCATTCCGCCAGCAATGCCGACCGCATCGCGGACGGTATCGAGGCCGGCAACGTTTCGATCAACACGCTCGAGGCCTCGGTCGCCGAGACCCCCTTCGGCGGCGTCAAGGATAGCGGCTATGGCCGCGAGGGCGGCGCCGAGGGGCTGGCGCACTACACGGTCATCAAGAACGTCTCGCATCGCATGGCGATCTAGCCGGCGAACGAGGAGGAGACAGTCGCATGAACTACGCCAGGAAAGACGCCAAGGCCTATGCCCGCGCCAATATGAAGGGCATCTGGGCGGCAGCGCTGACGCCCTTCACCCAGTCGCTCGCCATCGACGAGGATGGTTTTCGTGAGAACATCCGGCACTGGACCGACGATCTGAAGATCGACGGCCTGTTCATCGCCGGCAAGCAGGGCGAGTTCTTCTCGATGTCGGTCGAGGAGCGCAAGCGCAGCTTCGAGCTCGCGGTCGAGGCATCGGCCGGCCGCGGCGCGACGATCATGTCCTGTTCTGACCAGAACATGGACGTCGTCATCGACCTCGCCAAGCACGCGCAGAAGGTCGGCGCCGACTACATCGTCGTGCACGCGCCGCTGCTGCACTTCTTCAAGGCGCAGGACGAGACGCTCTACGAGTACTACCGGACGATCGCCGAACAGGTCGACATCGGCATCGCGCTCTGGAGCCATCCGGATAGCGGCTATCTGATGAGCCCGCAGCTCTGCAATCGCCTCGCCGACATCGAGAACGTCGTTGCGATCAAGTACAGCGTGCCGCGCGCCATGTATGCCGAGCTGACCCGCCTGGCCGGCGACCGCATCCTGGTCAGCACCGCCTCGGAGGAGGAATGGCTCGACAACATCGTCGAGCTCGGCTGGCAGGTCTATCTCTGCTCCTCGCCGCCCTATCTGATCCAGAGCGCGAACGATCTGCGCATGCGCGAATACACCGATCTCGCCTTTGCCGGCGAGGTCGAGAAGGCCCAGGCCGTGCGCGATAGCCTCGCCCCGGTGCGCGAAGCGCTGCGTGTGACGCGGCCGGCCGAGAAGCCGCATGCGCACCAGAAATACTGGCAGGAATTGCTCGGTCAGGTCGGCGGGCGCGTGCGCGCACCGCTGCTCGAGCTGACGGAAACCGAGAAGGCGGCGACGCGCGCCGCCTTCGAGAGCTGCGGGCTGAAGCTTGCGGCAGGCCGGCCCTTGGCGAAGGCTGGCTGAAACGCGGGTAGGACGGCATAAACGGGAGAGGTGAAGCGATGGCGACCGAAGGACGGCTCAAGGCCTTCAACTTCAAGAAGTGGATCGAGGAGCACGAACATCTGCTGAAGCCGCCGGTCGGCAACAAGAAGGTGTTCGACGACGGCAAGATGACAGTGATGGTGGTCGGCGGTCCGAACCAGCGCGCCGATTTCCATGACGACCCGGTGGAGGAGTTCTTCTACCAGCTCAAGGGCGACATGATGCTGAAGCTCGTCGACGACGGGAAGCATTATGACGTGACGATCCGCGAGGGCGACGTCTTCCTGCTGCCGCCGCATGTGCGCCACTCGCCGCAGCGCCCGCAGGAGGGCTCGATCGGGCTCGTGGTCGAGCCGGCGCGCCATCCGGACCAGGTCGATGGCTTCGAGTGGTATTGCTTCGAGTGCAACGGTCTGGTGCACCGCATCGAGCTGAAGGTGGGGGATCTCGTCAAGGATCTCCCGCCGCTCTACGAGGCCTTCTTCGCCGACGAGAAAGCCCGGACCTGCAAGCATTGCGGCGCCCTCCATCCCGGCAGGAAGCCGCCGGCTGGGTGGGTCGCCCTTTGACGTTTACGCCGCCGCCAACTTACTGGCGGCGGCACAATACCTGAATAAGCCTGAGCGCGGCGGCGCAGAAACGCCGCGTCGAATGATCTCAGAGGCAAAACCAGAACAACGGGAGCTCACAATGAAACTGCGCGGATTGCTTTTCGGCATCGCGGCCGCCCTTGCCGCGACGACCGCTCTCGCCCAGCAGCCGGTCAAGATCGGCATGGTCACCACACTGTCGGGGCCGGGCGGCTATCTCGGCCAGGATATTCGCGACGCGTTCAAGCTCGCGATCGAGATGGGCGGCGGCAAGCTCGGCGGCGTGCCGGTCGAACTCGTCGTCGAGGACGATGCGCTGAAGCCCGGCCAGGGCAAGCAGATCGCCGAGAAGATGCTAAAGACCGACGGCATCAAGATCATGACCGGCATCGTCTTCTCGAACGTCGCCGGCGCGACCGTGCCCGATATCGTCGATGCCGGGGCGCTCTATGTCAGCCCCAATGCGGCGCCGTCGAACTTTGCCGGCAAGGAGTGCAGCGAGAACTACTTCGTCGTCTCCTGGCAGAACGACAGCCTGCATGAGAGCGCCGGCCAGCACGCTACCAATCTCGGCTACAAGAAGGCCTTTATCCTCGCGCCCAACTACCAGGCCGGCAAGGATGCGCTCTCCGGCTTCAAGCGCCTGTTCAAGGGTGAGGTCGTCGGCGAGGTCTATACCAGGCTCGACCAAACCGATTTCGCGCCAGAGATGGCGCAGATCCGCGCGGCCAACCCGGACGTGGTCTTCCAGTTCCATCCGGGCGGGCTCGGCATCGCCTTCCTGCGCCAGTACCAGCAGGCCGGCCTGCTCGGCAAAGTCCCGATGGTCTTGGCCGAACCCTCGCTCGACGCCACCACGCTGAAAGCCGTCGGCGACGCCGCGCTCGGGCTCAGCGTGACCGCGCACTGGAACACCGACTTCGACAATGCCTCGAACAAGGCCTTCGTCGAGGCTTTCACCAAGGCCTACAACCGCGTGCCGACCTATTACGCCAGCCAGGGCTATGATACCGCGCTCGCCATCGCCTCGGCGCTGAAGGCGACCGGCGGCAAGACCGACGTGCCGGCGCTGCGCAAGGCGCTCGCCAAGGCCGATTTCCAGTCGGTGCGCGGTGCCTTCAAGTTCGGCACCAACCAGCACCCGGTCCAGGACTGGTATGCGCTCAAGGTCGAGAAGGGCGCGGATGGGACGCCGGTTCTGAAGACGGCAGGCAAGGTGCTGAGCAACCACGGCGACGCCTATGCCAAGGATTGCAAGCTCTGAAGCGGCCCGCCTGACCGCGCCGACCGCGATGATCAGGGCGCAGGGAACCCCTCTCCTGTAAGGAGAGGGGCAGGGGTGAGGTGTTCGGGAGAGACATCATGAGCCTGAACCCAGCCACACCGCTCGCGTCACTGGTCCAACGGCCTACACCTCACCCTGCCCTCTCCTTACAGGAGAGGGTTCCCCGCGCCCTTGTCGGGGCTGCCCGGCTTCCGCAACGATGACGCTCGTTCTCGAACAATTGCTCAACGGCCTGCAGTTCGGCGTGATGCTGTTCCTGCTCGCCGCCGGGCTGACGCTGATCTTCGGCATCATGGGCGTGATCAACCTCGCCCATGGCTCGCTCTACATGGTCGGCGCCTATGCCGCGGCCTTTGCCGCAGCGCAGACCGGCTCGGTCCTGCTCGCCATTGTGGCCGGCCTTGCGGCTGCAGCCCTGGTCGGCATGGCGATGGAATTCTTCGTGCTGCGCCGGCTTTATGCCCGCGACCATCTCGACCAGGTGCTGGCGACCTTCGCGCTGATCCTGATCTTCAACCAGAGCGTGACGATCCTGTTCGGGCGCCAGCCGCTCTTCGTCTCGGTGCCGCCCCTGCTCAACGGCTCGGTCGAGCTGCTGCCCGGCCTGATCTACCCGGTCTACCGGCTGATCATCATCGCCGTCGGCCTTCTCGTCGCGCTCGGGCTCTATCTGTTGATCAACCGCACGCGCATCGGCATGCTGGTCAGGGCCGGCGCGACGCATCGCGAGATGGTCCGGGCGCTCGGCGTCGATATCCGCCTGCTCTATACCGCTGTCTTCGGCCTCGGCGCCCTGCTCGCCGGCCTCGCCGGGCTGATGGCCGGTCCGATCCTGGCCGTGCAGGTCGGCATGGGCGAGCAGATCCTGATCATGACCTTCGTCGTGGTGGTGATCGGCGGCGTCGGCTCGATCCGCGGCGCCTTCTTCGGCGCCCTGCTCGTCGGCCTCGTCGACACGTCCTTGCGCGCCTTCCTGCCCGGCCTGCTGCGCCAGGTCATGACCGGCTCGGAGGCCGATGCGCTCGGCGCCGGCCTCGCCTCGATGGGTATCTACATGCTGATGGCCGTGGTGCTGCTGGTGCGGCCCAAGGGACTCTTCCCCGCCAATGTCTGAGGACGCCATCACTCACGCGAATCCAACTGGGCCGAACGCCGGCCGCGCCTTGGCGCTGCTCACGCTGGCCCTTTGCCTCGTCGCGCTGCCCTTCCTCGTCCAGGCGCTCGGCCAGCCGGCGCTGGTGCCGCTGGCGACCCGCGTGCTGATCTATGCGATCGCCGCTGCCAGCCTCAACCTGGCGCTCGGCTTCGGTGGCATGGTCAGCTTCGGGCACGCCGCTTTCTTCGGCGTCGGCGGCTATGTCGTCGGCATCCTCTACCGCAATTACGTCGACGATAGCCTCTTCCTCGGCCTGATCCCGGGCACGAGCCAGCTCCTGATCACGCTGCCCGCGGCGATCCTGGTAGGCGGCTTGCTCGCGCTACTGATCGGCGCGCTGTGCCTGCGCACCAGCGGCGTGCAGTTCATCATGATCACGCTGGCCTTCGCGCAGATGCTGTTCTTCCTCTTCGTCTCGCTCAAGGCCTATGGCGGCGATGACGGCATGACGATCCGCCGCCGCAACGAGCTCTTCGGCCTCAACACCCGCGACGACATCGCCTTCTATTTCATCTGCCTTGCCGTCGCGGCTCTGGTCTTCCTGGCGCTCTGGCGCATCGTCGGTTCGCGCTTCGGCATGGTGCTGGCCGGCATCCGCCAGAACGAGCGGCGCATGGCGGCGATCGGCATTGCGCCCTATCGCTACAAGCTCGCCGCCTTCGTGATCTCCGGCATGGGCACCGGTCTCGCCGGCGCGCTGATGGCGAACTATCTGCGCTTCGTCAGCCCGGACATGCTGCACTGGACCAAGTCGGGCGAGCTGATGATCATGGTCATCCTCGGCGGCGTCGGCACTCTGCTCGGCCCGCTCTTCGGCGCTGCCGCCCTCGTCATCCTCGAGACGGTGCTGACCTCCTGGACCGAGCATTGGCAGCTCATCCTCGGCCCGATCCTGCTGCTGGTGGTCCTGTTCACGCAGGGTGGGCTCAACGGGCTGTTCAACCGGCTCGGCATTGGCAGGAGCGAGCGATGAGCCAGCCGCTTCTCTCGGTCCGCGGCCTGCGCAAGCGCTTCGGTGGCCTCATCGCTACCGATAGCGTCGATCTCGACGTCGTCGAAGGCGAGATCCACGCCCTGATCGGCCCCAACGGCGCCGGCAAGACCACGCTGCTGACCCAGCTCTTCGGCGAGCTGAGCCATGACGCCGGCGAGATCAGGCTGGATGGCGAGCCGATCGATGCGCTGGCAACGCCGCAGCGCGTCCGCCGCGGCCTCGCCCGTACCTTCCAGATCAATCAGTTGCTGCCGGACTTCACCATGCTCGACAATGTCGCGCTCGCCGTGCAGGCGGGGCAGGGGCACAGCTTCCGCTTCTTCGCCGATGCCCGCCGCGACAAGAGCCTGCGCCAGCGCGCCCGCGAGCATCTGACCGCTGCCGGCCTCGCCCACCGGGCCGAGGTCAAGGTCGCCGACCTCTCCCATGGCGAGCAGAAGCAGCTCGAATTCGCCATCGCGCTCGCCTGCGAGCCGCGCCTGCTGCTGCT
>JAKFDB010000032.1:0-19133 GCA_036676315.1 Bradyrhizobiaceae bacterium | reverse complement strand
CCGCGACAACCAGTTCGGCGCCAGCCTGATCGGCCTGCCCGGCGCGAGCTTCAGCTTTCAGGGCACCAGGCCCGACCGCAACGCCGCCCTGATCGCCACCGGCCTCGATCTCAGGCTCTCCACTGCCGTCAGCCTCGGCGCCCGCTTCGACGCCGAACTCTCCCAGAACAACCAGTCCTACGCCGGATCGGCAACCCTCAAGGTCAGCTTCTGAAGGGGCGGGGAGGTCATCGCCTTCCGGAGGACGCCGAAGCCCGGGAAAACCCCGCACCCGCCCGTGCGAGCCCCAGAAACGAAAAGACCGCCCCGAAGGGCGGTCTTTCGATCACAAAATCGAAGCGTGACGCGAATGCGCCTTACTTGATCTTGGCTTCCTTGAACTCGACGTGCTTGCGCGCGACGGGGTCATACTTCTTCTTCGACATCTTCTCGGTCATCGTGCGCGAGTTCTTCTTGGTCACGTAGAAGAACCCGGTGTCGGCCGTCGAGATGAGCTTGATTTTGATGGTCACGGCCTTGGCCATGGCGAAGCCCTCGAACTGATGGGGCCGTCCTCGACCCGCGCAAGAAAAGAAAAGGGCCGGGCGAGCCCGGCAATCCGATGGCTGCGGAATGCCGTATCGGCGCTCGCAAGTCAAGGAAATATCGGGCGGCCTCGTCGTCGCCCCGGAAATGGCCGGCTTGCGCCGGCTACGCGGCTCAGATCTGCTCGCGCACGAAGCTGCCGCGCTTCTCCCAGTAGAACGGTACCGGCAGATATGCGCCGAATCCGGCCTTCAGCCGTTCCTCGACCTCGGCGATGATGACCTTGGTGATGGTCGGCAGATCGAGCTCGCGGGCTTCGTCGAAGGTCACGGAGACGAGATCGACCAGTTCGGAATCGGGCCCGATGATGCCCTCGACCTTGCCGGCGACGGTGCTGGCGTCGACCGTGAAGAAGCGGGTGTCGAAACGCTTCGGCCGGCGCGGCGGGGTGATGGCCCGGGCGACGAAGGTGACGGCGCCAAGATCGGGGAAGATGCCCTTGGCCGCAAATTCGGACCAGCTGCCGGGTGGCGGATTCTCCGGCGTGCCGTAGTCGGCGCTGCCGAAGAGCAGGCCGGTCTCCTCGAAGGTCTCGCGGATGGCGGCGAGCGCCAGTGCCCGTCCGCGCTGGGCGCTCGGGCGCACGCAGCGTGCCGCCAGGCGCTGCTCGCAGGGGCCGGCGAGGGCGCCGGTTGCGGTCATGCGGCGATCCTCCGCGTCGATCCGCCCGCCGGGGAAGACGTATTTGCCGGGCATGAACTTGTGGCCGGAATGGCGCTTGCCCATCAGCACGCGCGGCTGCCGCCCGGAATGATCGAGGATCAGCATGGTCGCAGCGTCGACCGGGCGCAGATTCGTCGCGGTGCGGACGCGCTCGGCCTGGGTCAAGGTGATGGTATGGTCGCTCACTGGCCGCCTGTCCTGCTCGATCCGGGTTGAATTTCGGGCCGCGGCGCGGCACCGCCGAAGCCGTGCATGCGCAGCGCCCATTGCAGGCCGATGACCGCGCCCTTCGTCGGCTGCATCAGCGCCAGGCAGAGCACCACCGTCAGCAGCGGCCAGACCCACATGTGCATGGCCATCGACCACTCGGAGTACTTTTCAGCCAGCACCAGGCCGCCGACGACGATATGGCCGACGATGGTGATGACGATATAGGGCGGCAGGTCGTCGGCGCGCTGATGATACAGCGCCTCGCCGCAAGCCTCGCAGGCCTCGACCGGCTTCAGGAAGGCGCGAAACAGGCGGCCCTCGCCGCAATTTGGACAGCGGCCCCTCAGGCCACGGCCGACCGCCTGGCGCCAATCGCGCTCGGCGGCCGGAGCCGCGAGGTCATGATACTGGACGGACATGGCTCTCTTCATCTTCGAGGCCTTGGCCTCAGCGTTTTCGGCCAGGTTTAGCGCCGCCGGGCCGTGCCATATTGCGCTTTGCAGCTAGGGGACGCGCGGATTTTTTGAAAGAGCGGCTCGATGTCACATGCCGCCCCTCGGTGAGCAACTCGAATCGCAAGGCGCCGGCAACGGGCGCGGCCTCGATCAGGCGGACATGGACCCGGTCGCCGAGGCGCCAGCTCTCGCCAGTGCGATCGCCGATGAGCGCATGGGCCGCTTCGTCATGGCGGAAATAGTCGGCGCCGAGCGTCGAGGCCGGGATGAAGCCGTCGGCGCCGGTGCCATCGAGTTTGACGAACAGCCCGGCGCGGTTGAGCCCGGCGATGCGGCCGTCGAAGCTCGCGCCGATCTGGTCGGCGAGGAAATGCGCGATCAGCCGGTCGGTGGTCTCGCGCTCGGCCGCCATGGCGCGGCGTTCGGCCGCCGAGATCCGGGTCGCGACCTCGCGCAGTTCGGCGAGCGTCGTCGCCTTCGGCAGGCCGTCATCGCCGCGCTTCAGCGTCGCGATCAAGGCGCGATGGACGACGAGGTCGGCATAGCGCCGGATCGGCGAGGTGAAATGGGCGTAGCGGCGCAGGTTGAGGCCGAAATGCCCGTAATTCTCGGCGACATACTCGGCCTGTGCCTGGGTGCGCAGCACGACCTCGTTGATGAAGAGCTCGTTCTCGGAGCCCTTGATCATCTTCAGGATGCGGTTGAACAGCACCGGCCGCAGCGCTGCCTCCTTGGGCAGCTTGATGGCGATCGAGGCCAGGACCTCGCCGAGCGCCCGCATCTTCTCGAGCGAGGGCTCGTCATGGCAGCGATAGATCAGATGGCTGCCGGCCTTCTCCAGCGTCTCGGCGGCGGCGACATTGGCGAGGATCATGAACTCCTCGATCAGCTTGTGCGCCGCCAGGCGATCCGGCACGAGGACGCGGTCGACCGAGCCGTCGGCTTTCAGGATCAGCTTGCGCTCGGGCAGGTCGAGATCGAGCGGCTGGCGTGCGTCGCGCGCCCGCGCCGCAACGCCATAGGCGGCCCAGAGCGGCATCAGGATGCTCTCGCGGATCGGAGCGGTGGCCTCGTCCGGCTTGCCGTCGATGGCGGCCTGCGTCTGCTGATAGGAGAGCTTGGCGGCCGAACGCATCAGGATGCGGTGGAAGGAATGGCCCTTCTTCGAGCCATCCGATTTGAGCACCAAGCGAACTGCCAGCGCCGGCCGGTCTTCGCCGCCACGCAGGGAGCAGAGATCGTTCGAGATCCGCTCCGGCAGCATCGGCACGACCCGGTCCGGGAAATAGACCGAGTTTCCGCGCTCCAGCGCCTCGCGGTCGAGTGCGGTGCCCGGGCGGACATAGGCCGCGACATCGGCGATGGCGACGGTGACGACATGGCCGCCGGGGTTGTCCGGATCCTCGTCCGGCGCCGCGTGGACGGCGTCGTCATGGTCCTTGGCATCGGCGGGGTCGATGGTGATCAGCGGCAGCGCCCGCCAGTCCTCGCGACCGGCCGGCGTCGCAGCGGGAGCCGCGGCAGCCTCGGCCAGCGCCGCCGGCGAGAACTCGTTGGGAATGCCATGGGTATGGATCGCGATCAGGCTGACGGCGCGTTCCGACTTCAGCGAGCCCAGTCGCTCGCGCACCCGGGCCTCCGGCGGGCCGAAGCGGCTCTCGCGCCGGAGCGAGACCGAGACCAGGTCGCCGTCCTCTGCCCCGCCGGTCTGGCTCTTCGGGATCAGCACCTCGCGGCCCTGCGCCTTCTTGTCGACCGGCACCAGCCGGCCGGAGCCATCCTGCAAGGCGCGGAAGATGCCGAGCACCTGCGCCTTGGCCTTGCCCATGATCTTGAGGACACGGCCCGACCAGGAGACGCCTTCGGTGCCGCGCAGGCGAGAGAGCTTAAGCAGGACATGATCGCCGACGCCGGGAACTGGCACGGTTGGGCCGGACTTGCGCGACAGGCGAGCGCGTTCGACCAGGATCTTCGGTGCCTCGCCCTGGTCGGCCTCGTTCCATTCGAGCGGCGCGGCGACGAGATCGCCCTCGCGGTCGCGCGCCTTGATCTCGCAGAGCAGCACCGCGGGCAGGGCGCTGTGCTTGCGCACCGGCGAGCCGTCCTCGGCCGCGTCGATCTGCGCGTCGTCCTCGATTTCGCGCAGCAGCCGCTTCAGCCAGATCTTGCCGCCGCCATCGAGGCCGAAGGCCTTGGCGATGTCACGGCGGCCGGGCTCGCGGCCGGCGGCGCGCTCCTCCTCGATGAAGTCGAGGATGGCCTGGCGGGGGAGGTCAGGGGCTGGCGCTGGCAAGCGGCGGCCTCATCTGGATATGGCGCTGCACGATGGACACGGCCTCTCTGTGGCATGTCCGGACGAAGCGCGCCAGAACCGGCCATGCAGGGCCGGTAACGCAAATGAGAAGGGCTGCCCTTGCGGGCAGCCCTTCCATTGCCGAACCGCAGCCCCGGTAACAGGGCTTGGCGTCGCGAAAACTCAAACGGAACCGAACCCCTCACGGGACGAGTCCAGGCCATGCAGTCCCCGCGACAGCGGTTGATGACAATGAGACACTGGATCACCTCCTTTCAGTTGTTACCGACAAGCTGAGGCTAGGGTGATTCCAGCGCGCGCGTAAACGGTAAAGATTCAGCGCCGATTTTCTGTCCACTGCCGGAAAACACGGCATTCTTGCTGCGCCGCACAGCGCTCGCCCAAAATTTACGCAGGCGAGCTGCCCGCGCCTTGTGCAGATGGCGCCGCCTTGCCGGGTTTCGCCGCAAAATCACACGGAAATCGCCTGCAACTCGGCCGGAATTGCCGCGAGCGCCGCTTTTGTTGCGTCTGCGAAGGGGGCTGCAGCGGTTGGCACGTCGCTTGCGATCCTCGTTTCGCCAGCCAGCAAGGCTGCGCCGCGCCCTGGACGGGCGGGGTCAACAGAATCGATCGGGGGACATCTCGGTGAAGATCACTCGTCGCGTGGTATTGGGCGCCGCCTTCGCTGGCGCCACGACTCTCTCCTCGCTGCTCCCGGCAGCCGCGCAGGAGACCATCAAGGTCGGCATCCTGCACTCGCTCTCCGGCACGATGGCGATCTCCGAGACGACGTTGAAGGACGTCATGCTCATGCTGATCGAGGAGCAGAACAAAAAGGGCGGCGTGCTCGGCAAGAAGCTCGAGGCCGTCATCGTCGATCCCGCCTCGAACTGGCCGCTCTTCGCCGAAAAGGCGCGCGAGCTGATCGTCAAGGACAAGGTCGCCGCGGTGTTCGGCTGCTGGACCTCGGTTTCGCGCAAGTCGGTGCTGCCGGTGTTCAAGGAGCTGAACTCGATCCTGTTCTACCCCGTCCAGTACGAGGGCGAGGAGAGCGAGCGCAACGTGTTCTACACCGGCGCCGCGCCGAACCAGCAGGCGATCCCGGCCGTCGACTATCTCGCCAAGGAGGAGAAGGTCGAGCGCTGGGTTCTGGCCGGGACCGACTATGTCTATCCGCGCACGACCAACAAGATCCTGGAGGCCTATCTTCTCGCCAAGGGCGTCAAGAAGGAGGACATCCTGATCAACTACACGCCGTTCGGCCATTCCGACTGGCAGACCATCGTCTCCGACATCAAGAAATTCGGCTCGGCCGGCAAGAAGACCGCCGTGGTCTCGACCATCAATGGCGATGCCAACGTGCCGTTCTACAAGGAGCTCGGCAACCAGGGCATCAAGGCGACCGACATCCCGGTCGTGGCCTTCTCGGTCGGCGAAGAAGAGCTCGCCGGCATCGACACCAAGCCGCTGCTCGGCCATCTCGCCGCCTGGAACTACTTCCAGTCGGTCAAGACGCCGGAGAACGAGGCCTTCATCAAGCAGTGGAAGGCGTTCAAGAAGTCCGACAAGGCCGTCACCAACGACCCGATGGAGGCCCATGTCATCGGCTTCAACATGTGGGTGAAGGCTGTCGAGAAGGCCAAGTCGACCGATCCGGACAAGGTGATCGACGCGCTGCCGGGCACCGAGGCGCCGAACCTGACCGGCGGTGTCTCGAAGATGCTGCCGAACCACCACATCACCAAGCCGGTGCTGATCGGCGAGATCAAGGCGGACGGCCAGTTCGACGTGGTCTCGAAGACCGGCCTCGTCGCCGGCGATGCCTGGTCGAAGGAACTCGACGGTTCCAAGGACCTGGTCGGCGACTGGGTCGAGAAGAAGTGCGGCAACTTCAACGTCAAGACCGGCAAGTGCGGCGGCGGCGCATGAGGTCATGAGGGGGAGGGGCGGCACGGTCGGAAAGCCCGGCCGCCCCTCGAATTTCGCCGCTGCTCATAGGCGAACGACCAAACGAACAAGCTCGGGGAACCCCTCTCCCGGATGGGAGAGGGGCAGGGGTGAGGGATGGTGGTAGCCGCTTCAGCCGAGCGCTTGCCGATGTTCCGGGAAGAGGGTTTTGCGCCCATTCGTTTGCGGGCGGGCCCTCACCCCTACCCCTCTCCCATCCGGGAGAGGGGATCCCGCGCCTCCCTGTCACGGTCTGCGCATCAACCCCAGAACGAGCCAATGCCCCTTCTTTCCCCCCTCCTGCGCATGCTTGCCGTCACCATGGCGCTTCTCGCCGCGCCGGCCGTCGCGCTCGCACAAAATGCCGAGGATGCCTTCGCGCGCTTCGGTGCCGACAGCTACGCGGACACGGCCCGAGCCATCGATCTCCTCGTCCAGTCCGCCCATCCCAATGCCGCGGTGATCATCGAGGCGCTGGCCGAGGGGCGCCTGCTCGCCGGTGGCGGCGCCGTCGCGGTGCGGACCAAGGAGGGCAAGTTTCTGGATGCGCGGACCGGCGGGCCGCTGGCTTCGGAGCCGGCGGGCGCGAGCGCGGTCCGGCTCAACAACAATGTCAGGCGCGCGATCCAGGGCGCCCTTGGCGGGCTCGGCCTGCTCAACGCCGATCCGGCCCGGCGCGTCGCCGCAGCCGAGGCGGTGTTCCGGGCACGCGACGTCTCGGTCCTGCCGGTGCTGGAGGCCGCCATCGCCAGGGAGACCGACAACCGGGCGCGCCGCGCCCTGCGCCAGGCCCAGGCCGCGATCCTGATCGTCAAGACCGATGCGCCGCCCTTCGACCGGATCGCCGCCGTCGACGTGCTGCGCGAGCGCGGCGACCAGGACGCGCTGGCGACGCTGCGCGCCTTGCCTGGCGATGCATCGCCGGCGCTGAAGGAGGTCCAGGCCCGCGCGATCACCGAGATCGAGGGCAAGCTCGCTCTGTGGCAGGCCGGGCAGAACCTCTGGTACGGGCTCTCGCTCGGCTCGGTGCTGCTGCTCGCCGCGATCGGCCTCGCCATCACCTTCGGCGTGATGGGCGTGATCAACATGGCGCATGGCGAGATGGTCATGCTCGGCGCCTACACCACCTTCATCGTGCAGGAGCTGATCCGGGCGAACGCACCGGGCCTGTTCGACTGGTCGCTGGCCTTTGCGTTGCCGGCGGCGTTCCTGGTTGCCGGGCTGGTCGGCATCGCGATCGAGCGCGGCGTCATCCGCTTTCTCTATGGAAGGCCGCTGGAGACGCTGCTCGCGACCTGGGGCATCAGCCTGATCCTGCAGCAGGGCGTGCGCACCGCGTTTGGGCCGACCAATCGCGAGGTCGGCGCGCCCAGCTTCATGTCGGGGGCCTTCGAGTTAGGGGGCCTCGCCATCACCTGGAACCGGCTCTGGATCATCGTCTTCGCCGCGCTGGTCTTCCTGGCGCTGCTCGCCATCCTGAAGCTGACGCCGATGGGGCTGCAGATGCGGGCGGTGACGCAGAACCGGCGCATGGCCTCGGCGATGGGCATCCGCACCGGCCGGATCGACGCGCTGACCTTCGGGCTCGGCTCGGGCGTCGCGGGATTGGCCGGTGTCGCGCTCTCGCAGATCGACAATGTCAGCCCCAATCTCGGCCAGAGCTACATCATCGACAGCTTCATGGTCGTGGTCTTCGGCGGCGTCGGCAATCTCTGGGGCACGCTGATCAGTGCCATGACGCTCGGCGTCGCCAACAAGCTGCTCGAGCCTTACGCAGGCGCGGTGCTCGGCAAGATCGCGCTGCTGGTCTTCATCATCCTGTTCATCCAGAAGCGCCCGCGCGGCCTGTTCGCGCTGAAGGGCAGGGCGGTGGAAGCATGATCAGCCGCTTCCTGCTCTCGAACATGGATACGCGGGGCTACGCCTTTCTCGCCATCGTCGCGGCCATCGCGGTCGCGGTGCCGGCGGCGAACCTCTTGCTGCCGGCCGGCTCGCCCTTGCATGTCTCGACTGCGACCATGTCGCTCTGGGGCAAATATCTCTGCTTCGCGCTGCTGGCGCTCTCGCTCGACCTGGTCTGGGGCTATTGCGGCATCCTCTCGCTCGGCCACGGCGCCTTCTTCGCGCTCGGCGGCTATGCGATGGGCATGTACCTGATGCGCCAGATCGGCTCGCGCGGCGTCTATGGCAATCCGGTGCTGCCCGACTTCATGGTCTTCCTGAACTGGGGGGAATTGCCCTGGTACTGGTGGGGCTTCTCATCCTTCCCCTTTGCCATGCTGATGGTGCTGCTGGTTCCTGGCCTCCTGGCCTTCGTCTTCGGCTGGTTCGCCTTCCGCAGCCGCGTCACCGGCGTCTATCTCTCGATCATCACCCAGGCGCTGACCTATGCGCTGCTGCTCGCCTTCTTCCGCAACGACATGGGCTTTGGCGGCAATAACGGCCTGACCGACTTCAAGGACATTTTGGGCTTCAGCGTGCAGGCGCAGACGACGCGCGCCGCGCTCTTCGCCATGACCTGCGTGATGCTCGCCGCCGGCTTCCTGATCGCCCGCGGCATCGTCGATTCCAAGCTCGGCAAGGTCGTCATCGCCATCCGCGACGCCGAATCGCGCACGCGCTTCCTCGGCTACCGGGTCGACCGCTTCAAGCTCTTCGTCTTCACCGTCTCGGCCTGCATGGCGGGGGTGGCGGGCGCGCTCTACGTGCCGCAGGTCGGCATCATCAATCCCGGCGAATTCGCCCCCGCCAATTCGATCGAGACGGTGATCTGGGTCGCGGTCGGCGGGCGCGGCACGCTGATCGGCGCGGCGCTCGGCGCCGTCGTGGTCAACTGGGCCAAGACGGTGTTCACCTCGGGCTTCATGGCGCCGTACTGGCTGTTCGCGCTCGGCGCGCTCTTCGTCTTCGTCACCCTGTTCATGCCGAAGGGCATTTTGGGCACCGCGCAGGGCTGGTGGGAGAGCCGCAAGCGGCGCGAGCCCGTGCCCGCGGCCGAACCGGCTCCGGCGGAGTAACTGATATGAACGCTCCCACCCCCGGCGCGCTGACCTCCTCGCTGCTCTATCTCGACGGCGTCAGCGTCTCCTTCGACGGCTTCAAGGCGATCCGCGGCCTGTCGCTGACCATCGAGCCCGGTGAGATGCGCGCCATCATCGGCCCCAACGGCGCCGGCAAGACGACGATGATGGACATCATCACCGGCAAGACCAGGCCCGACGAGGGCACGGTGATGTTCGGCGGCTCGGTCGATCTGACCCGGCTCGACGAGGCGGCGATCGCCAATCTCGGCATCGGCCGCAAGTTCCAGAAGCCGACCGTGTTCGACTTCCACACGATCGAAGACAACATCCTGCTGGCGCTGAAGTCGAAGCGGACCGTGCTGAAGACGCTGTTCTGGCAGACGGAGAGCGCCCAGCAGAAGCGGATCGACGAGATCCTCGGGATCATCAAGCTCGCCGACAAGCGCGAGCGCCTCGCCGGCTCGCTCTCGCACGGCCAGAAGCAGTGGCTCGAGATCGGCATGCTGCTGGCGCAGGATCCCAAGCTCCTCCTCGTCGACGAGCCGGCTGCCGGCATGACCGATGGCGAGACGGCGCAGACGGCAGTGCTGCTCAAAGAAATCGCGAAAGACCATTCCGTGATCGTGGTCGAGCACGACATGGGCTTCATCCGCGAGCTCGGCGTGAAGGTGACGGTTCTGCACGAGGGCTCGGTGCTGGCCGAGGGCCCGCTCGACCAGGTCAGCGCCAATGAGCGCGTCGTCGAAGTCTATCTGGGGCGGTGAGTATGCTGACGATCACCACCAGCCCTCATCCTGAGGAGCCGCGTAGCGGCGTCTCGAAGGATGGTTCAGGAGGCTCCGGAACCATCTGGAGCATCCTTCGAGACGCACTCCTGCGGAGCGCTCCTCAGGATGAGGGCTGCGTAGGCTGCCCTGGAAGCGGAACTCAGCCATGCTGACCGTCGAAGCCATCGACCTGCATTACGGCGCGGCGCAGGCGCTGCGGCGCGTCTCGGTCAGTGCCGAGATCGGCAAGGTCACCTGCGTGATGGGCCGCAACGGCGTCGGCAAGACCTCGCTGATGCGCGCCATTGTCGGCCAGCAGCCGATCAGCGGCGGCCATATCCACCTCGACGGACAGGAGATATCGGGCCTGCGTAGCGAGGACCGGGCGCGCGCCGGCATCGCCTACGTGCCGCAGGGCCGCGAGGTCTTCCCGCTGCTGAGCGTCAAGGAAAACCTCGAAACCGGCTTCGCGCCCTTGTCCCGTAAGGAGCGCTACATCCCGAACGAACTGTTCGACCTGTTCCCCGTGCTGAAGTCGATGCTCGGCCGGCGCGGCGGAGACCTCTCGGGTGGCCAGCAACAGCAGCTCGCAATCGCGCGGGCGCTGGTCACCCGACCCAGGCTGCTGGTGCTGGACGAGCCGACCGAGGGCATCCAGCCCTCGATCATCAAGGATATCGGCCGCGCCATCGACTATCTGCGGAGCAAGGGCGACATGGCGATCGTGCTGGTCGAGCAGTATTTCGACTTCGCCCGCGACCTTGCCGACACGATGTTCGTGATGGACCGCGGTGAGGTCGTGCTGGCCGGGCCGATGGCGGAACTGGACGGAGCGCAGGTTCAACGGCTGATCCAGGTCTAGGCGGCATCGCGTTCCCGCGCCGTCATGCTCGGGCTTGCCCCGAGCATCTCAGGCAGGAAGAGGCTCCGACCTGCGCTCTATCGTCACGAGATTCTCGGGTCTGCGCTTCGCTTCGCCCGAGAATGACGGGGATCCCTCAAAACTCCAGCGGCGCGTTGTCGATGACCTCCTTCATCACGAAGAAGGTGCGGGTCTGGCGCACGCCGGGGAGCGCGAGCAGCGCCTGGGCGTGGAGCTTGTTGAAGTCGGCGAGGTCGCGCACGCGGATCTTGAGGAAATAGTCGAAATCGCCGGCGACGATGTGGCAGTCGAGCACGACCGGCATCTTCCTGACCGCCTCCTCGAAGGCGCCAAAGCTCTCCGGCGTCGAGCGGTCGAGCACCACGCCGACGATGGCGAGCGTGCCCTTCTCGACCTTGTGCGGGGCGATCTGCGCACGCACCCCGGTGACATAGCCCTCGGCGAACAATCGCTGGATGCGGCGATGGCAGGTGGCGGCGCTGGTGTTTACGCGCTTGGCGATCTCGGCATTGCCCATGCGACCATCGGCCTGCAGCAGGCGCAGGATTTTCAGGTCGGTTTTGTCGAGTTCGGCCTCCATGAATGGTTCTTCCGTTTTTACCGCAGTTGATGTCGCCAAAAGCTAGCAGATTGCGGATTTTGTGAAAGCAGAACAAAAAGCGGAGGCGAAGTTCGGGAGCACCTTTCAGGGCCGTTTTGCTAGCGTTCGCGGGTCATTTCACGAGGGAAACCCGCCATGCTCGCCAAGTTCGAACGCTACCCCCTGACCTTCGGGCCGTCGCCGATCGAGAAGCTGCCGCGGCTCTCGGCGCATCTCGGCGGCGGGGTCGAACTCTATGCCAAGCGCGAGGACTGCAATTCCGGCCTCGCTTTTGGCGGCAACAAATTGCGCAAGCTCGAATACATCGTGCCGGATGCGATCGCGTCCGGCGCCGACACGCTGGTCTCGATCGGCGGCGTGCAGTCGAACCATACCCGCATGGTCGCGGCGACCGCGGCCAAGATCGGCATGAAGTGCCGGCTCGTGCAGGAGAGCTGGGTGCCGCATGAGGACGCGCTCTATGACCGGGTCGGCAACATCCTGCTGTCGCGGGTGATGGGCGCCCATGTCGAATTGGTCGACGAGGGCTTCGATATCGGCATCCGGGCGAGCTGGGAAAACGCGCTGGCGGACGTCAAGGCCAAGGGCGGCAAGCCCTATGCGATCCCGGCCGGCGCCTCCGTCCACAAATTCGGTGGGCTCGGCTATGTCGGCTTTGCCGAGGAGGTGAGGGCGCAGGAGGCCGAGCTCGGCTTCAAGTTCGACTACATCGTCGTCTGCACCGTCACCGGCTCGACCCATGCCGGCATGGTCGTCGGCTTCGCCAAGGACGGTCGCCAGCGCAAGGTCATCGGCATCGACGCTTCGTTCACCCCGGCGCAGACCAGGGCGCAGGTGCTGGACATCGCGCAGAAGACCTCCGAGCTCGTCGGCGGCAAGGCGATCACCGAAGACGATATCGTCCTGAACGAGGACTACGCCTATCCCGTGTATGGCGTGCCGTCCAAGGGGACGATCGAGGCGATCCGTCTGTCGGCCCGGCTCGAAGGCATGATGACCGACCCCGTCTATGAGGGGAAATCGATGCAGGGCATGATCGACCTGGTGAAGAAGGGCTTCTTCCCGGCCGGATCGAAGGTGCTCTACGCCCATCTCGGCGGCGTGCCGGCGATCAACGGCTACAGCTACACCTTCCGCAATGGTTGAGCGTCATGGAGGCGCTCGTCCTCTGTGAGATCGCGGCAGGCCGCGAGGATCTGCGCGAAGCCCTGCTCGCGCGCATCGGTCGGCTCGGCCTTCACGGGCGGGCCAAGCTCAGCTTCGCCGCCCGTGATAGGAACGCGCCCGGCAACACGCTCCTGGCTGTCGGCTTTCCGAGACAGGCTGCGGCGGAGCGCTTCATCGCCGAGGCTGTCGGCGATGGCCTCGCCCCGGCCGCGGTCAGGCAGCTCGCGGTTGAGCCCACCTGGCAGGCCGAGCCGCTGCCGCTGATGTTCCCCTGATAGAGCTTGGCGCCGGGCCGCTACGGCCTGGCGCCGACCGCATCCGGCAGATCGCCAATGACCGTGCCTGCCGCCTTCGGTTTGGTGAGCGGGGCAGGGGTCGGCTGGTTGTTGTGGAGCAGATCATGGCCGGCATGGATGTCGCTCGCGACCTGGAGGTCGAGGCGCTCGGCGTCGCGGCGGCGGACATCCTCGACGATCTCGACGGCCTCGTCCTCCGGCACGCCGAGCGCCCGCAGGACCTCGCCGCCGAAGACCATGGCGGATTCGAAGGTCTCGCGGATCTGGTAGTCGACGCCGGCGCGGATCAGGTCCATCGAATGGCCGCGGTCGAAGGCACGCACGAAGAGCTTCGCATGCGGGAACTCGGCCTGTGCCACCCGCACGATGGCGTTGGCCGTCTCGCGCTTCTCGACGCAGACCAGGATCGCCTCGGCTTGATGGGCACCCGAGGCGTGCAGGATGTCGGAGCGCGTGCCGTCGCCGTAATAGACCTTGAAGCCGAAGCTCGCGGCAGCCTGGATCATTTCGACATCGGTCTCGATCAGCGAGATGCTGCAGCCGCGGGCGAGCAAGGCCTGGCTCGCGACCTGGCCGAAACGTCCGAAGCCGACGACGAGGATGCGTCCCTTGAGCCCCTCGGCATGCTCGATGCCATCGAGCGATTCCCGCTCGGCCGGCATGAAGCGGTCGATGGCGAGCACGACCAAAGGCGTGATCGCCATCGACAGGATCACGATGGCGCTGGCGATGGCGTTGATCCGCGCATCGAAAATGCCGGCCGCGGCCGCGGCGCTGTAGAGCACAAAGGCGAATTCGCCGCCTTGCGAGAACAGCGCGACGCGGGTGATCGCATCGCGCGTGCGGGTACGAAACAGCTTGGCGACGATGAAGATGCCGGCTGCCTTGACCAGCATGAAGGCGGCGACGCCGAGCGCGACGGCCCGCCATTCCTGGCCGATCAGCTTGAGATCAAGCGACATGCCGACGGCGAGGAAGAACATGCCGAGCAGCAGGCCGCGGAACGGCTCGATGTCGGCCTCGAGCTGGTGGCGGAAGGTCGACTCGGACAGCAGCACGCCGGCAAGGAAGGCGCCCATCGCCATCGAGAGGCCGCCGAGCTGCATCGCCAGTGCCGAGCCGAGCACCACCAGCAGCGCGGCGCCGGTCATGACCTCGCGGGCCTGCGCATTGGCGAGCAGCCGGAACATCGGGTTGAGCAGCCATTTGCCGGCGACGACCAGGCCGACGAGCGAACCGGCGCCGATCAGCAAGGGCATCAGCCCGCCACTGCCGGCCGCCTTGGCCGGCGCCAGAACGGCGACGATGGCGAGCAGCGGCACGATGGCGAGGTCTTCGAGCAGCAGGATCGAGACCGCCTGCTGGCCGTGCGGCGTCGAGGCTTCGCCGCGTTCGTTGAGCATCTGCATCACGACCGCCGTCGAGGACAGCACGAAGCCCATGCCCGCGATGAAGGCGGCCGCCGGGCTCAGCCCGGCGAGGACGCCGACCCCCGTCAGCAGGGCGCCGCAGACGGCGACCTGGGCGACGCCGAGGCCGAAGATCTCGCGGCGCAAGTTCCATAGCCGGGAAGGCTGCATCTCCAGCCCGATGATGAAGAGGAACATCACGACGCCGAACTCGGCGAGGTGGAGTACGCTCTCCGGATGGGCGAAGAGCCCGACCCCGGACGGGCCGATCAGGAGGCCGCCGGCGAAATAGCCCAGCACGGAGCCGAGTTTGAGCCGCCGGAAAATCGGGACCGCGATGACGCCCGCTCCCAAGAGTCCAACGGCCTGGACCAGTTCCTGAGAAAAACCCTGGGCTGCCATCACGCTGCCTTCGCCTGCCTCGGAGGGATATCCGCGTTCCCGATGAGAAGGCGCCGAGGAGGTTTAGGCAAGCGCCCGATTGGCCGTGACACCGTCAGGAACCGGTCATCGGGAGCCGGCGTCGTTGGCTGCTGCCGGTCGCCTCTTCCCGGTGAAGTCGCGGGGGGCGCGCTTGCCCGCGGCCCCTCATCGGGGCATGTAGCGTGCCCGGAGCCGGCTCGTTTCCGGCAGCAGGAGCGTTGCGATGCAGCTTGGAGTGGTCGGCCTCGGCCGGATGGGGGCCAATATCGTCCGGCGGCTGCACCGCGCCGGGCATGCTTGCGTCGTCTATGACCGCGACCCGAAGCCGGGCGTGGTTCTGGCCAAGGACGGCGCCGTCAATGTCAGCGATCTCAAGGAGATGGTGGCGAAGCTTCAGGCGCCGCGGGCGATCTGGATCATGCTGCCGGCCGGCGAGATCACCGAGAAGACGCTCGCCGAACTCGCCGCCATGCTGCAGCCGGGCGATACGCTGATCGATGGCGGCAACGCCTTCTGGAAGGACGATGTCCGGCGCGGCTGCGAGCTTTCTGCCAAGGGGCTGCACTATCTCGATATCGGCACCTCGGGCGGCGTGCATGGGCTGGAGCGCGGCTATTGCCTGATGATCGGCGGCGACAAGGGCGTCTTCGACCGGCTCGAGCCGATCTTCCAGGCGCTGGCGCCGGGCAAGGGCGATATCGAGCCGACGGGGCATCGCGAGCGCCGCAATCCGACAGCTGAGCAGGGCTACCTGCATTGCGGCCCGGCCGGCGCCGGCCATTTCGTCAAGATGGTCCATAACGGCATCGAATACGGCATGATGCAGGCCTTCGCGGAGGGGTTCGACCTGCTGCGCAACGCCTCGGCCAAGGAGGGGTTGCCGGAGGAATACGGCTTCGACTTCGACGTCGCCGAAATCTCCGAGGTCTGGCGCCGTGGCTCGGTCGTCACTTCCTGGCTGCTCGATCTCACCGCCTCGGCGCTGGCCGCCGACGAGGAACTCTCGGC
Source organism: Bradyrhizobiaceae bacterium (assembly GCA_036676315.1). GTDB lineage: Bacteria > Pseudomonadota > Alphaproteobacteria > Rhizobiales > Beijerinckiaceae > Allobosea. The sequence continues at coordinate 3,400 of JAKFDB010000032.1, read as the reverse complement.
CTATTCCGGCCATGTCTCGGATTCGGGCGAGGGGCGCTGGACCGTGCAGGCCGCGGTCGAGACCGCGACGCCGGCCGAGGTGCTGACCTCCTCGCTCTACACCCGCTTCCGCTCGCGCCAGGACCACACCTTCGCCGAGAAGGTGCTCTCGGCGATGCGCGCCGGCTTCGGCGGCCATGTCGAGCCGAAGAAGCAGGGCTGAGCGCGATGACTGTTTCGAACCAGGCCGACAAGCCGGCCGTCATCGTCGTCATGGGCGTCGCCAGCTCGGGCAAGACCTCGCTGGGCGAGCGCCTGGCCGCGCGGCTGGGTTGGCCTTTTCGTGACGCCGATTCCTTCCACCCGCCGGAAAACGTCGCCAAAATGTCGAGCGGCATCCCGCTGACCGACGAGGACCGCAAGCCCTGGCTGGCGGCGATCGCGGCATGGATCGACGAACTGCGCGCCACGGGCGGTAACGGCATCGTCACCTGCTCGGCGCTGAAGCGGGCCTATCGCGAGGTCATCGTCGGCGACCGGCCGGATGTCGCGCTGGTCTATCTCAAGGGCTCGCGCGAATTGATCGGGGCGCGCATGGCGGCGCGCCAGCACCATTTCATGCCGCCGGCGCTGCTCGACAGCCAGTTCGCCACGCTGCAGGAGCCGGGCGCCGACGAGCGGCCACTCGTCGTGCCGGTCGAGGCCAGCAAGGAGGCGATCGTCGAGCAGGTGCTGCACGAGCTGCGGCTGGACTGATCGGCGATCCTGCGGGCGGAATGACGAGAAGATCATCGGCGGGTATGCCTCGCGCTGGGTGCAAGTCCGTTACTTCTTTCAACCGATTGAAAAAAGGCCATGATCGGGGCATTGCTTGGGGCGAGGGCGGCAAGCCAGCAGGGCGCCGCCAGCCAAGGTCAAAGCCATGCTCGACAAAGCCAGCCCGCCGCGCACGCTCAAGCTCAACGCCGCCGACAATGTCGCGGTCGCCGTCGACCCGGTCGATGTCGGCGTCAATGCTGCCGGGGTCACCGCGCTGAAGCGTATCCCGCGCGGCCACAAGCTGGCACTGGTGCCGATCGCCAAGGATGAGCCGATCCGCAAGTTCGGCCAGATCATCGGCTTCGCTACCGTCGACATCCCGCCGGGCGAATGGGTGCACGAGCACAATACCGGCTTCCACGCCTTCGAGCGCGACTACGCCTTCTGCGCCGAGGCCAAGCCGGAATTCGTGCTGCCGGTCGAGCAGCAGGCGACCTTCGAGGGCTTCCGCCGCAAGGCCGGCAATGCCGGCACGCGCAATTATGTCGGCATCCTCACCTCGGTGAACTGCTCGGCCTCGGCGGCGCGCTTCATGGCCGAGGAGGTCAAGCGCTCGGGTCTGCTCGCCGACTACCCCAATGTCGACGGCGTGATCGCGCTGACGCACGGTACCGGCTGCGGCATCGACTACAACGGCGAGAGCTTCGAGGTGCTGAAGCGCACGACCTGGGGCTATGCCTGCAACCCGAACATGGCGGCAGTGCTGGTCGTCGGCCTCGGCTGCGAGGGCTTCCAGATCAAGCGGATGAAGGAAGCCTATGGCGTCGAGGAGAGCGACGTCTTCCGGACGCTGACCATCCAGGAGACCGGCGGCACCCGGAAGGCCGTCGCGGCCGGGATCGACGCACTGAAGATCATGCTGCCGATCGCCAATCAGGCCAAGCGCGAGACCGTGCCGGCGTCCGAGCTGATGCTGGCTTTGCAGTGCGGCGGCTCGGACGGCTATTCCGGTATCACCGCCAATCCGGCGCTGGGCAAGGCGGTCGACTTGCTGGTCGAGCATGGCGGCACCGCGATCCTCTCCGAGACGCCGGAGATCTACGGCGCCGAACACCTGCTCACCCGCCGCGCCGCCACCCGCGAGGTCGGCGAGAAGCTCGTCGGCATCATCAAATGGTGGGAGGATTATACGGCGCGGGCCCGGATGGACATGAACAACAACCCGTCGCCCGGCAACAAGGCGGGCGGGCTGACGACCATCCTGGAGAAGTCGCTCGGCGCCGCCGCCAAGGGCGGCACCAAGACGCTGGCCGCGGTCTACCATTATGCCGAGCCGGTGCGGAGCAAGGGCTTCGTCTATATGGACACGCCCGGCTACGACCCGGTTTCCGCCACGGGGCAGGTCGCCGGCGGCGCCAACATCCTCGCCTTCACCACCGGCCGCGGCTCGGCCTATGGCTGCAAGCCGACGCCCTCGGTCAAGCTCGCGACCAACACGCCGATGTATCTGAAGCAGACCGACGACATGGACCTCAATTGCGGCGATGTCCTCGACGGCGTGACGCTGGAGGCGAAGGGCCAGGAGATCTTCGATTATCTGCTGAAGATCGCCTCGGGCGAGAAGTCGAAGTCCGAGGAGATGGGTTATGGCGACGCCGAATTCGTGCCCTGGCAGATCGGCGCGACGATGTGAGGGAGCGCCTGCCGGCGCCACCTCCCATCGTCATGGTCGGGCTTGTCCCGACCATCCACGTCTTTGCCGGCCATGATCCCCGTCATCCCGGACAAGCCGCGTAGCGGCGCCGATCCGGGATCCATGCCTGGGCTATTCCTGCAAGTGCTCCGGAATGGATCCCGGCTCTCCGCTTCGCTTCGGCCGGGATGACATGCGGCAGGCCGAGCTCTTCGGTCACACCCCGACCAGCCTGAGCCGTGTCCCCCAGGGATCGGTGCTCTCGAAGCCGCGCGCCACGCTGGTTGGCGAAAAGCCGGCGCGAGCCATGCGCTCGCGCTGCGCGGCGAGCAGGGCGGGATCCGCCACCTCCAGCGAGAACCAGTCGAGCCCGGTCATGGCCGGATCGCGCCGGTCGGCGCCGGCACTGTTCCAGGTGTTGAGCGCGACATGGTGATGGTAGCGCCCTGAGGAGAGGAAGCTGGCCGTGTCGCGTCGCGAGGTCGAATCGAGGCCGATGGCGTCGCGATAGAACGCTTCCGACTGCTGGATGTCGCCGACCCGCAGATGCATATGGCCGATGCGCAACCCGGCCGGCGCCTCGCCATAGTCGCTGCGGCTGGTGTCGGTCAGGGCGAGGATGCCGTCGACGTCGAGCCGGTGCGTCCCCATGACGACGCGCTCGCCCTCCCAGCGCCAGAGCCGCGGGTCGCGGTCGGCATAGACCTCGATGCCGTTGCCCTCGGGATCGTCGAGATAGACCGCCTCGCTGACGCTGTGGTCGGCGAAACCGGTGAGCGGCGTCTGGTTGCGCGCGACATGCACGAGCCAGCGTGCGAGATCGCGCCGCGACGGCATCAGGAAAGCGGTGTGGAACAGGCCGGCGGCGCTGCGCGGCTCGTACTGCGCCTGCGGCCGCGATTCCATCCAGACGAGCGGCACGCCGCCAGCGCCGAGGACGACGCCATCGGCGCTGGCCGAGATCACGCG
>JAKFDB010000031.1:0-41514 GCA_036676315.1 Bradyrhizobiaceae bacterium | reverse complement strand
CGGCTTGGATGACGCCATGAGCCTCCGCTATGCCGACACACAAGTCACGCGCAAACCTCGAAACGAATTACGCATTGCGTAATTCTTACAAGCCGGGGGCGTTTTCGGTGCGGGACCGAGGCAAGGACTCAAGCTGCACCGGCCTCGCCTTGGCGCAGGTGATCGACTTCCTTCGGGTCAGAGCGGCTTTGGCCGGTGCCTCGGCACTATTTCCGGGTCCAGCGGGATATCAGCGAGAAGGTCTGATCACGCTCATTGAACACGGCGAGGGGAGGCGGCGGAGGTGAAGGTGTGGGATCTCGGATATCGATGAGCGCCGCGCGCTCGCGCGCCGCCTCAGATGATCAGGAAATGGCTCGCCATCATGTCGAGGCCGGAGGAGAGCGTCGCGCCGACACGCGAGGCGCGGCGGGCCAGGACCTGGCCATTGCGTACCACCTGCGTCGTCAAGGTGGCGGCGTGGCTGCCCGAACCGCCGGCAGGCCCTGCCAGAACGCGGCCCTCGACGCCGACCTTGAGCGTGAAGCCGCCACCGGGGCCGGTCGCCTTGCACTCGCGTGCCACCGTATTGATCGAGATCTGATGGCGCAGGCTCCCGCTGTCGGGACCGGACTGGGCGCGGATCGCGGCGCCGCCATCGGCGATGATCACCGCCGGACAGATGAGCTCTTCCTCCGGATCGGTCGGCAACTGGTTGACCGGCGGCGGCGTGGTCGATTGGAAGGCGATGATGTTGCCGAATTTCTGCATCGCGCCAGGCTCGCCGGTGGAGCTCGACGAGCCGCAGCCGGCCAGCGCGGCGGCAAGCACAGGCATAACGAACCAGGCCTTGCGGCCAGAAAGCATATCAATCACGGCAGGGCCTCCACGCCGGGGCCAAATCCATTCAGCGAAACCGGAATGCCGACCCCTTCCTCCGGAGTCTGGAAGACAATGAATGTCGCGCTCTTGCCGCCCTTGAGCTGGCCGAGCAGCGTATCGTCTATCACCACCTCGGCGACGCAGCCGGTGGTCAGGCAGCGCACGAAGCCGGCGCGGCCGATATCCTTGTCGTCGATCTTGAGGCCGAGGCCGGACGGCAGCAGCACGCCGAGCGGCGCAACGACGCGCAGCAGCCGGCTCTTCTGATCGGCCGTCTTGAGCACGATCACCAGCAGCGTCAGATTCGGCCGGTCCTCGGCCGCGACGTTCTGGACCAGCGCGCATTGCTCGGTCTTGGCGCCGGGGGGCACCTCGCAACGCATCTGCCAGTCGCCATGCGTGGAGCGCACCGCGCCCTGCGCCTGGGCCGGCAGCGCCATGGCGCAGAGCCAGCCTGCGGCCGCCAGAGCAGCGGCGGCGGGGCCGTAAAGATGGCGCATCCCTGTCTTTCCTCTCAGTCGGGCGCCGCACGGAAGCGGCGGCGGGAGCCAGGCGATCTCCCCATCGAGAACTGCGTTGGGACCATGTGGCCCCTTTTCTGTCAAGACGAAGCATTCTTCCGGCTTCCCGGCGCCGGCCTTCAGCCGCCCGCTACGGCCCGGCACGTCGCGTGCTTATGCCGCACGGCCCCTGCGCGAGGCGATCATTGCCCCACTGGCGCAAGCGTGATCTTTGATTTATCGCAATGCCGAAGAACAAGGGCGGCCCGCTGCGGCCGACCTGACGCGTGCAAGCCGACCCAGGCGGAACCGGGGGCCGGCGCGGCATCACAGGAGCTATGTCGGACCGATGCGATTTGTGACCTCGACCCTCAGGGACGCTGCCGCGGCCGTCGCCGCGACGCTGATTGCGTTCTTCCCGGCCGCCGCATCGGCCCAGAACGGCATGCCGCTGCCCTGGCAGATGAACTTGCAGCCCGCCGCGACCGAGGTCGCGAGCTACATTCACTGGTTCCACGACTGGATCAACGTCCTCATCTTCGCCATTTCGATCTTCGTCCTCGGACTGTTGATCTACGTGGCCTACCGCTTCAACGAGCGCCGCAATCCGGTGCCGGCCAAGACCACGCACCACGCCCTGCTCGAGGTGGCCTGGACGATCATCCCGGTGCTGATCCTGGTCGTGGTCGCGATTCCCTCCTTCCGGCTGCTCAAGCTGCAGCTCGAGATTCCGAAGGCCGACATCACCGTGAAGGTGACCGGCAAGCAGTGGTACTGGTCCTATGAGTACCCGCAGGACGGCGGTGCCTTCGGCTTCGATTCGCTGATGCTCGACGAGAAGCAGCGCGCCGAAGCGATCAGCTCGAAGAAGATCGCCGCCGCCGAGGCGCCGCGCCTGCTCGCGGTCGACAACGAGGCGGTGGTTCCGGTCGGCAAGATCGTGCGCGTGCAGGTCACCGCCGCCGACGTCATCCACAAGTTCACGGTTCCGGCCTTCGGCGTGAAGATCGACGCGATCCCGGGCCGCCTCAACGAAACCTGGTTCAAGGCCGATCGCGAAGGCATCTTCTACGGCCAGTGCTCGTTCATCTGCGGGCAGAACCACGCTTACATGCCGATCGCCTTCCGGGTCGTCAGCGCCGAGCGCTACGCCGCGTGGCTCGCGGAATCGAAGCAGAAATTCGCCAATGCGGCCGACGCCGCCGGCAAGGTCGCCGACGCGACCCGCTGAACCTGACCCGATTGACTTGAACTCACGCGAACCGATTTCGCAGGAGGAGACGAACCCCATGGCTTCCACGGCTCCCCACGCCCAGGGCTACGGACACGATACGCACGCCCATGAGCACGCCCACCCGACCGGGTGGCGGCGCTGGCTGCTCTCGACCAACCACAAAGACATCGGCACGCTCTATCTGTGCTTCTCGATCATCGCCGGCCTGATCGGCGGCTTCCTGTCGATCATGATGCGCATCGAGCTGCAGGAACCCGGCCTGCAGATCTTCGCCAACGGCCAGAGCTACAACGTCTTCGTCACCGGCCACGGCCTGATCATGATCTTCTTCATGGTCATGCCCGCGGTCATCGGCGGCTTCGGCAACTGGTTCGTGCCGCTGATGATCGGCGCGCCGGACATGGCCTTCCCGCGGATGAACAACATCTCGTTCTGGCTGACGGTCTCGGGCCTGGTGCTGCTGTGCATCTCGCTGTTCGTCGAAGGCGCCCCCGGCGCCAGGGGCGCGGGCACGGGCTGGACGGTCTATCCGCCGTTCTCCTCCGCCGGCCATCCCGGCCCGTCGGTCGACTTCGCGATCCTGTCGCTCCACCTCGCCGGTGCGGCCTCGATCCTGGGCGCGATCAACTTCATTACCACGATCCTCAACATGCGCGCGCCGGGCATGACGCTGCACAAGATGCCGCTCTTCGCCTGGGGCGTGCTGGTGACGGCGTTCCTGCTGCTGCTGGCCCTGCCGGTCCTTGCCGGCGCGATCACCATGCTGCTGACCGACCGCAATTTCGGCACGACCTTCTATGACCCGGCCGGCGGCGGCGACCCGGTGCTCTACCAGCACCTGTTCTGGTTCTTCGGCCACCCCGAAGTGTACATCATGATCCTGCCGGCCTTCGGCATGATCAGCCACATCATCTCGACCTTCTCGAAGAAGCCGATCTTCGGCTATCTCGGCATGGCCTACGCCATGGTCGCGATCGGCGTGGTCGGCTTCATCGTCTGGGCCCACCACATGTACACGGTCGGCCTGTCGCTCAACACGCAGCGCTACTTCGTCTTCGCGACGATGGTGATCGCGGTGCCGACCGGCGTGAAGATCTTCTCCTGGATCGCGACGATGTGGGGTGGCTCGCTGCGCTTCACCGCGCCGATGATCTGGGCGATCGGCTTCATCTTCCTGTTCACGGTCGGCGGCGTCACCGGCGTCGTGCTGGCCAATGCCGGCCTCGACCGCTCGCTGCACGCGACCTACTACGTCGTCGCGCACTTCCACTACGTGCTGTCGCTCGGCGCCGTGTTCGGCATCTTCGCGGGCTTCTACTACTGGTTCCCGAAGATGAGCGGCTACATCATGCCCGACTGGATCGGCCGCCTGCACTTCTGGATCGCCTTCATCGGTGCCAACCTGCTGTTCTTCCCGCAGCACTTCCTCGGCATCGCCGGCATGCCGCGTCACTATGTCGACTATCCCGACGCCTTCGCCGGCTGGCATTTCTGGTCGTCGATCGGTTCCTACATCTTCGCGGCCGGCCTGCTCGTCTGGGCCTATGGCCTGATCGTCGCCTTCACCCAGAAGGTTCCGGCCGGCGACAATCCGTGGGGCGAAGGCGCGACGACGCTGGAGTGGACGCTGTCCTCGCCGCCGCCCTTCCACCAGTTCGAGACCCTGCCGCGCATCACCGGCTCGGACCACTGAGACAATGCGGCGGCGGGCCAGATCCGCCGCCGCCCTTCTCCCGAGCGCCTCGAGCGAGGCATTCCGGAGGCGGGCGGCAAGCAGCCACCCCAACCTTGCAAGCCAAGGCCCCTTTCCGGGCCTTCAGAAAGACGAAGACCGAGTACCGATGTCTGCTGCGTTCGATCAGATCGCCCCGCACAGTGATGGCGCCGCTCCGACCTCGACCGGCGAGGCCGGGGATTTCTTCGCGCTGCTGAAGCCGCGCGTGATGTTCCTCGTCGTCGTCACCGCTCTCGGCGGCATGGTCACGGCGCCCGGCTCGGTCAACCCGATCATCGGCTTCGGCGCGCTGCTGGCGATCGCGGTCGGGGCCGGTGCCTCGGGCTGCCTCAACATGTGGTGGGACGCCGACATCGACGCGCTGATGACGCGCACGGCCGGCCGGCCGATTCCCGCCGGGCGGATCCTGGCCTCGGAAGCGCTGGCCTTCGGGCTGGTGCTGTCGGTCGGCTCGGTGCTGGTGCTCGGCCTCGTCGCCAATCTGCTCTCGGCGGCGATGCTCGCCTTCACGATCTTCTTCTACGCCGTCATCTATTCGATGTGGCTGAAGCGGACGACGCCGCAGAACATCGTCATCGGCGGCGCCGCCGGGGCCTTCCCGCCGATGATCGGCGAGGCGGTGGTGACCGGCGATTTCGGCCTCACCTCGATCGTTCTGTTCGCGATCATCTTCCTGTGGACCCCGCCGCATTTCTGGGCGCTGGCGCTGGTCAAGTCCGGCGACTATGCCCGCGCCGGCGTCCCGATGCTGCCCAATGTCGCCGGCCCGGCCGCGACGCGGCGCCAGATCGTCGCCTACTCGCTCGCGCTCGCCCCGGCCGCGGTGCTGCCGGCGCTGATGGGCTTCGGCGGCGCGATCTACCTCGCCGTCTCGGTCACGACCGGGCTGATGATGATCGGCCTCTCGCTGCGCGTTCTGAAGGTCACCGAGGGCGAAGCGGCCCACAAGGCGGCCTATCAGCTCTTCGGCTTCTCGATCCTCTATCTCTTCCTGCTCTTCGCCGTGCTGCTGGCGGAAAACGGGCTCGGCCTGATGTGGGCCCTGCCCAAGGTGTTGGGATGAGCGAGAACCCGCAGCACCAGGACGCGCCGTCCAAGCCCGCGCCGCCGGCCGCCTTCTCGCCGGAGGACATGGCAAGGCGCAACCGCCGCTCGGTCGCGCTCGCGCTCGTCCTTGTCGGCCTCGTCGTCTTCTTCTTCGTGGTCACCCTGGCCAAGACCGGCCCGGCGATCCTCAACCGCCCTCTGTGATGCGATGACAGCCGCTTCCACCAAGAACCGCCGCACCGTGCTGATCTGCAGCGCCGTCGTGCTCGGCATGACCGGCCTGTCCTTCGCCGCCGTGCCGCTCTACGACATGTTCTGCAAGGCGACCGGCTTCGGCGGCACGCCGCTGATCGGCACCAGCGGGGCCGGACGCGTCATCGACCGGACGATCGCCGTGCGCTTCGACGCCAATGTCGCGCCGGCGCTGGGCTGGCGCTTCGAAGCCGAGCAGACCGAGGTCACCGCCCGCGTCGGCGAGACCCAGACGGTGTTCTACAAGATCACCAACACCTCCTCGCGGCCCGCCACGGGGATCGCGACCTACAACGTCCAGCCCTCCCAGGCGGCGGCGCATTTCGTCAAGATCCAGTGCTTCTGCTTCACCGAGAACACGCTGCAGCCGGGCGAGAGCATCGAGGCGCCGGTGGTGTTCTACATCGACCCCGAGATCGAGGCGAACCGCGAGCTCGCGAGCCTGAATTCCATCACCCTGTCGTACACCTACTTCCCGTCGAAGGCTGGGCAACCGGTCGCGGAAAGCAAGGGTGACGCAGCCAAATCAAGCCTATAAGCAGCGCTCAAGCGCGCTGCACCTCTATCGGACGCGGAGACGACCACGATGGCCGAGGCCCATACCAAGAACCACGACTACCACCTCGTCGATCCGAGCCCGTGGCCGCTTGTCGGTGCCGCCTCCGCCACGATCATGGCGATCGGCGCCGTGATGTGGATGAAGCATATGCCGGTCGCCGGCATGCAGATCGGTCCGCTGGTCTTCGGCGCCGGCCTGCTCGGCGTGCTCTACACCATGCTGGCCTGGTGGATGGACGTCGTCCGCGAAGCCGAACATGAGGGCCATCACACCCGCGTCGTCCAGATCCATCATCGCTATGGCATGCTGATGTTCATCGCCTCCGAGGTGATGTTCTTCGTCGCCTGGTTCTGGGCCTTCTTCGACGCCAGCCTGTTCACCGGCGAGACCATCCAGTATGCCCGCGCCGAGTTCACCGGCGGGCACTGGCCGCCGAAGGGCATCGAGACCTTCGACCCCTGGCACCTGCCGCTGCTCAACACGCTGATCCTGCTGACCTCGGGAACCACCGTGACCTGGGCGCACTACGCGCTGATCCAGAACGACCGCGCCGGCCTGAAGCAGGCGCTGTGGCTGACCCTGATCCTCGGCAGCCTGTTCACGATCGTCCAGGCCTATGAGTACGCGCACGCCTCCTTCGCCTTCAGCGGCAACATCTATGGCGCGACCTTCTACATGGCGACCGGCTTCCACGGCTTCCATGTCATCATCGGCACGATCTTCCTGGCGGTCTGCCTGTACCGGGTCTATCTCGGCCACTTCAAGCCGAACCAGCATCTCGGCTTCGAGTTCGCCGCCTGGTACTGGCACTTCGTCGACGTGGTCTGGCTGTTCCTGTTCGCCGCGATCTATGTCTGGGGCTCAGGCACGCCTGCCGCGCACTGAAGCGGGACCGGTCGCGGTCGCAGATCCCGAAGGGGCGGCCGCCAGGCCGCCCCTTCTCTTTTGGACGGAGATCTCATGACCGAGCCGCACGTCACCGGCCCCTCGCCCTTCTCGACCGGCCTTGCCGGTCGCTGCCCGCGCTGCGGCGAAGGCAAGCTCTTCGACGGCTACCTCAAGCTGAAGCCGCGCTGCTCCGCCTGCGGGCTCGATTTCGCCTTTGCCGATTCGGCCGACGGGCCGGCGGTCTTCATCATGCTGATCGCCGGCTTCTTCGTGCTCGGCCTCGCGCTCTATGTCGAGATCGCCTACGAGCCGCCGATCTGGCTGCACCTCATGCTCTGGCTGCCGCTGGCGCTCGTCACCTGCCTTGGCCTGCTGCGGCCGATGAAGGGCCTTGCCGTCGCGCTGCAATATGTGAACCGGGCACAGGAAGGCAGGATGAAGAAGTGAGCGCCTCCCCATCCACCCTGCCGCCGCGGCAGAAGCTGCTCCTGCCGGCCCTGCTGACCGTGGTCGGCGTCGGCGTACTCTGCCTGCTCGGCAGCTGGCAGCTGCAGCGCATGGGCGAGAAGCGCGCCTTCATCGAGCGCCTGCAGACGCAGGCCGAAGGCCCGCCCTCGGCCATGCCGCCCTCGGCCGAGTGGTCCAAGCTCGATCCGGCTCGCCTCGACCTGCAGCGCGTCGAGGTCAAGGGAGCCTATCTCGACAACGGCATCGCCGGCGTTCGCACCACCATCGCCGCCGGCCGGCCGGGTTCGCGCCAGCTCTCCGGCTTCGGGCGCTGGGTCTTCCAGGGCTTCCGCCTGGAGGACGGGGCGACCATCCTGGTCAATCGCGGCTTCGTTCCCGAAGAGCGCTACGCCGCGATTGCGCCGGCAAGCGGCACGGCGACCATCGCCGGCTTCCTGCGCGCTCCGGAGATCCGCAACAGCTTCACCCCGGCCGACCTGCCCGGGCAACGCGAGTTCTACACCCGCGACCCGGAGGCGATCGCCGCCTCGCTCGGCCTGCCGGGAGCGCCGTTCTATCTCGAGGCCGAGCGCCGTGGCGACGGGATGACCCCGCCGGCTGGCGTCGACGTCAAGGAGCTGATCGCCCGCATCCCCGACAACCACCTGCAATATGCGGCCACCTGGTTCGGACTGGCGCTCACTTTGATCGGCGTGTTCGCAACCTTTGCCTTCCAGGCGCGGAGAAAACCGGCGGAGGCGGGTTGAGGGCGGTTGGCCGGTTTGCGCAGCCGGGCTTTGCCCTCCCCCGCCAACCGGCCTATAGGATCAGGACAAACCTCGAAACGGAACCGCTGTGCTGCATATCTCGACCCGGGGCGATGCGCCCTCGCTTTCCTTTGCCGATGCGCTTCTCGCCGGGCTTGCCCGCGATGGCGGCCTCTATGTGCCGAAGGCGTTGCCACAGTTCTCGACGAACGAGATCGCCGACCTCGCCGGCAAGCCCTATGCGGCGGTGGCCGAGCAGGTCGTCGGCGCCCTTGCCGATGGTGACGTCGAGAGCGCGGCGCTGAAGGCGATGATCGGCGAGGCCTATGCCAGCTTCCGCCACCCAGCCGTCTGCCCCCTGGTCCAGCTCGGCGACAACCTGTTCTCGCTGGAGCTCTTTCACGGCCCGACGCTCGCCTTCAAGGACGTGGCGATGCAGCTGCTCGGACGTCTGATGGACCATGTCCTGGCCCAGCGCGGCGAGCGCGCCACCATCGTCGGCGCCACCTCCGGCGACACCGGCGGAGCCGCCATCGACGCCTTCAAGGGGCGAAGCTGCGTCGACGTCTTCATCCTCTATCCGGAAGGCCGAGTCTCGGACGTGCAGCGCCGGCAGATGACCACGGTCGACGCCGGCAATGTCCACGCCATCGCGATCGAGGGCACGTTCGACGACTGCCAGAACCTGGTGAAGGCGCTGTTCAACCATCACCGCTTCCGCGACGAGCTGCGCCTCTCCGGCGTCAACTCGATCAACTGGGCCCGGATCGCGGCGCAGGTCGTCTATTATTTCACGGCGGCGAGCGCGCTCGGCAGCCCGCACCGCCCGGTTTCCTTCGCCGTCCCGACCGGAAATTTCGGCGATGTCCTCGCCGGCTGGATCGCCAAGCAGATGGGTCTGCCGATCGGGCGGCTGGCGATCGGCACCAACAGCAACGACATCCTGGCGCGGACGCTTGCGACCGGCGTCTACGAGATGCGCGGCGTCAGCGCCACGACCTCGCCCTCGATGGACATCCAGATCTCCTCGAATTTCGAGCGCCTGCTGTTCGAGGCGCATGACCGCGACAGCGCCGCAGTGCGCCGGCTGATGCAGTCGCTCCAGCAATCCGGCCGCTTCGAGATCGCAGCGGGCCCCCTCGCCCGGATCAAGGCCGATTTCGACGCGGTCGCGATCGATGAGGCCGCGACGGCAGCCGAGATCGGCGCGAGCTGGCGCGATGCCGGCTACCTGCTCGATCCGCACAGCGCCATCGGCGTCTGCGCCGCCCGTCAGGCGCTCAAGGCCGACCCGAGTACTCCGGTGGTCGCGCTCGGCACCGCCCACCCGGCCAAGTTCCCGGCTGCTGTCGAGGCGGCGAGCGGTGTCCGGCCGGCGCTGCCCGCCCATCTCGCCGACCTGATGGAACGCAAGGAGCGCTCCAGCCTGCTGCCCAACGACCAGGGCAAGCTGGAACGCTTCATCGCCGAGCGGGCACGGGCGGTGCGGAGTGCAGCCGCATGAAAACGCTCAAGGCCAAGACCGGGAAGGCGAAGCCCGTCAGACGTGAAGAGACGGCGCTCGCGCATGATCCCGCCGTCAGCCTGACCACGCTGCCCTCGGGCCTGCGTATCGTCTCCGAGCACATGGCGCATGCGGCCACCGTCTCGCTCGGCATCTGGATCGGCGCCGGCTCGCGCGACGAGCTTCCCCATGAGCACGGCCTCGCCCATCTGCTCGAGCACATGGCGTTCAAGGGCACGGCGCGGCGCTCGGCCCGGCAGATCGCCGAAGAGATCGAGAGCGTCGGCGGCGACCTCAATGCCGCGACATCAGTCGAATACACCTGCTACACCGCCCGCGTCCTCGGCGAGGACCTGCCGCTGGCGGTCGACATCCTCGCCGACATCCTGACCGAACCGGCTTTGACCGAGGAGGAGCTGGCGCGCGAGAAGGGCGTCATCCTGCAGGAGATCGGCGCCGTCCAGGATACGCCGGACGATCTCGTCTATGACCGCTTCCTGCAGGCGGCCTTCCCCGACCAGCCGCTGGGCCGGCCGATCCTCGGCACGGCGCAGACGGTGAACAGCTTCACCCCCGAGGCGATCCGGGCCTATCTCTCGCGGCACTACCATGCCGGCAACATGGTGCTGGCCGCGGCCGGCGCCGTCGACCATGCCGAACTGGTCGCGCTTGCCGAGAAGGCGCTGGCGAAACTGCCGGCGCGCCCGGCCGGGCCTCCGCCCGCCCGCGACCTTGCTGTCTACCATGGTGGCGAAGCGCGCATCGACGGCGACGAGGAGCAGGTGCATGTCGTGCTCGGCTTCCCCGGCAAGCCGTTCAAGGACGGCGCGCATTATCCGCTGCAGATCTTCTCGGCGGTGCTTGGCGGCGGCCTGTCCTCGCGCCTCTTCCAGGAGGTGCGCGAGCGCCGCGGGCTCGCCTATGCGATCGATGCCTTCCACTGGCCATTCTCCGATTGCGGCGTCTTCGGCATCAGTGCAGGTACGGCGCCGGAAGATGTCGGCGAGCTCGTCGAAGTCGCCTTCGACTGCCTCCGGCAGGCCGTCCGCGACGTCAGCGAGGTCGAGATGGCGCGCGCCCGGGCGCAGATGAAGGTCGGCCTGCTGGCCTCGCTGGAGAGCCCCGGCGGCAAGCTCGAGCAGATGGCGCGGCAGGTGCTGGTCTTCGGCCGCGCCATTCCGCGCGAGGAGCTGGCGCGCCGGCTCGACGCCGTCAGCCTTGCCGATGTCCGTGCCGCCGGCCGCAGCCTGCTGAAGGGCCACGCCACGGTGGCCGCCGTCGGGCCGCTCGACGATCTCGCGCCGGCGGAGGCCCTGCGCGCCGCCCTCGGACGCCCGGCCTGACCGCCATGGCACTGTTCCGCTTCGCGACCGACCCGCCGACGCGGCCGCTGATCCGGACCCAGAACCTCGTATTGCGTCCGCCGCTCGCCAACGACTTTGCGGCCTGGGCGACCTTGCGGCTGGAAAGCCGCGACTTCCTGACGCCATGGGAGCCGGTCTGGAGCGAGGACGACCTGACGCGCAACTCCTTCCGGCTCAGGGTCAAGCGCGCCGCCCGCGAGATCACCACCGACGAAGCCTATTGCCTGTTCGTCCTCGATGCGCGCTCGGACACCCTCCTCGGCGGGCTGACCTTGGGGCTGGTCCGGCGCGGCGTCGCCCAGGCCTGCACGCTCGGCTACTGGATGGGCCAGCGCCATGCCGGCAAGGGCCATATGACCGAAGCGGTGCGCGGGGCGCTCGGCTTTGCCTTTTCCGAACTCGCCTTGCACCGCGTCGAGGCGGCCTGCCTGCCGCACAACGCTCCATCCCGCCGCCTGCTCGAGCGCGTCGGCTTCCAGCCCGAAGGCGAAGCGCGCGGCTATCTGCGGATCAATGGGGTCTGGGCCGACCATCTGCTTTACGGCATGCTCGCCCCCGACCTGCGCAAGGGCTGAGGAAGACGGCGCCGGCTGCCTTGCCCTCGCCACGCCCGGCCGATACGACTGACCATACAATTTTAAACGTTCAGACCCGCCCGAAAGACCGAGCCCACCTTGTCATCGACGCACCGTCTCCTCCGGCTTGGCATCGCCATCTGCGGCCTCCTGGTGCTGACCCTGCTGACGGCGCTGCGTCCGGCGCTGGCAGTCGAGGCGCAGCGCGTCCCGGTCGACGTGCCGGTCCTCGACCTCACCGACGTGGTCGAGCGCAACAAATCGGACGGCGACGTCATCCAGATCTCGACCGCGCCGGGGCCGGACGGCATCGTCCGGCGCATCGCTGTCCGGGCGCGCGAATCCGGAGCGCGGCCCGACTGGATCGTCTTCGCGCTCACCAATGATTCCGACGAGCAGATCGACCGGCTGCTGGTTGCGCCCTTCCACCGGCTGATCGGCTCCGGCGTGGTCTGGCCCGATCTCGGCGATCGCCGCATCGAGGCGATCACGGCAAGCCAGGGCTTGCGGCCCGAGCGCGAGGACTCGCCCGACGCCGACGTCTTCCAGATCACGCTCGACCCCGGCACGACCGTCACCTTCGTCGCCGAGCTGAAATCGCCGAACCTGCCGCAGCTTTATCTCTACGAGCCTGAGGCCTATCGCCAGAAGACCAACGGGCTGACGCTCTACAAGGGCATCATCATCGGCATCGCCGGCCTGCTCGCGCTGTTCCTGACCATCATCTTCGTGGTCAAAGGCGCGGTGATCTTCCCGGCGGCGGCGGCGCTCGCCTGGGCGGTGCTGGCCTATGCCGGGCTCGATTTCGGCTTCTTCCAGCGCATATTCCCGCTGACGCCGGCGATAGAACGGATCTACCGGGCCGGCGCCGAGGTCGTGCTCGCCGCGACGCTGCTCGTCTTCCTGTTCGCCTATCTCAACCTGTCGCGCTGGCATGTGCGCTACAGCCACATTACCCTCGTCTGGATGCTCGGTCTCGCCGGCCTCGTCGGCCTCGCCGTCGTCGATGCGCCGATGGCGTCCGGCGTGGCGCGGATCTCGATCGCGGCGGTGGCGGCGGTCGGCTTCGTCCTGATCCTGCACCTCGCCACCCATGGCTATGAGCGCGCGGTGATGTTGATCCCGACCTGGTTCCTGCTGGCGGTCTGGGTCACGGCGGCCGGCTTCACCGTCACCGGCCAGCTGGTGCGCGACCTGGTGCCGCCCGCGCTGATCGGCGGCCTCGTCCTGATCGTGCTGCTGATCGGCTTCACCGTGGTCCAGCACGCTTTCGCCGGCGGCGCGCTGGCCCAGGGGCTGGTCTCGGATACCGAGCGGCGGGCGCTCGCGCTCTCGGGCTCCGGCGATCTCGTCTTCGACTGGGACGTGGCGGCCGACAAAATCTTCGTCTCGCCCCAGACCGAGATCCTGCTCGGCCTGCCCAAGGGCGCGCTCGAAGGCTCGGCGGCGCGCTGGCTCGAATACATGCATGTCGCCGATCGCGACCGCTATCGCATCACGCTCGATGCCGTGCTCGAGCAACGCCGCGGCAAGCTGCAGCTCGATTTCCGCCTGCGCGCCGGCAACGGCGCCTATCACTGGTTCAGCCTGAAGGCCCGACCGGTGATCGGCTCCGACGGCGAGGTCATCCGCGTCATCGGCACGCTCGCCGACGTCACCGAGCAGCGCACCGCGCAGGAGCGCATGCTGCACGACGCCGTGCACGACAACCTGACCGGGCTGCCCAACCGCGAGCTCTTCCAGGACCGGCTCGCCGCCGTCTTCGGCTTCTGCCGCGCCGATGAGAGCATCCGCCCGACCGTGATCGTGATCGACATCGACCGCTTCAAGCAGGTCAACGAGTCGGTCGGCTTCTCGGCCGGCGATTCGATCCTGCTGACGCTGGCACGCCGTCTCGGCCGCCTGCTGCGGGCGCAGGACACGCTGGCGCGCATCGGCGGCGACATCTTCGCGATGATCCTGGTCTCGGAACGTGAGCCCGAACGCATCCTGGCGCTGGCCGAGCTGGTGCGCCGCGCCGTCTCGACGCCCGTCACCTTCGCCGAGCGCGAGATCATACTCACGCCCTCGATCGGGCTCGCGCTCTTCGACGGCACGCCGACCGCCCGCAAGGACGACGCGCTGAAGAACGCCGAGCTCGCCATGGCCCATGCCAAGAACCAGGGCGGCAATCTCGTCGAGGTCTTCGTGCCGGCGATGCGCAATGACCGCAACGACCGGCTGGCGCTCGAAAGCGATCTGCGCCGGGCCATCGAACGCGGCGAGATCCAGGTGATGTACCAGCCGATCGTGCGGCTGGAGGACCGGACCATCGCCGGCTTCGAGGCGCTGATGCGCTGGGACCATCCGCGCGAGGGACGGCTTCTGCCGCAGGATTTCCTCTCGATCGCCGAGGAAACCGGGCTGATCGTCGATCTCGGCGTCTATGTGATGGACCGTACCGCGCGCGAGCTCGCCGCCTGGCAGGCGGCGCTCGAGGTCGAGCCGCCGATCTTCGCCAGCGTCAACGTCTCCAGCCGCCAGCTCCTGCGTCACGACCTGCTGCGCGACGTCAAATCCGTGCTGGCGCGCCGGCGCGTGCTGCCCGGCACGCTGAAACTCGAGATCACCGAGAGCCTGGTGATGGAGAACCCGGAATATGCCGCGCAGATGCTGTCGCGCATCCGCGATCTCGGCGCCGGCCTCTCACTCGACGATTTCGGCACCGGCTATTCGTCGCTGTCCTATCTGCAGCGCTTCCCCTTCGACACGATCAAGATCGACCAGAGCTTCGTGCGCCAGATGGGCAATGGCCGGCCGCCGGTGATCCTGCGCTCGATCGTCCAGCTCGCCGCCGATCTGCGCATGGACGTGGTGGCGGAGGGCGCCGAGACCGAGTCGGACGCGATCGAGCTCTACCAGCTCGGCTGCCAGTATGCGCAGGGCTACACCTTCGGTCAGCCGATGACGGCGGCGGAAGCGCGGCGGCTGGTCGGGGCATCGAGCGCCTCGACGGAAGCGGCCTGAGCAGACGCTCGTCCTTCTCGGGCGAAGCCCTCGGGTCCGACCTTCGGTCGGCCCAAGGATAAACTCCGCGCAGACCCGAGAATCTCGTTCAGGAGATGCTCGGGTCAAGCCCGAGCATGACGGACCCGGCCTTGCTTCGCCCTTCTCAGGCGTGACCGGCCTGGTTCGAGAGGAAGGCAGGGTCGATGCCGAGCTTGTGCAGCGCCCGCTCGTATTTGGTGTCGAGCCCGTCATCGAAAAGCAGATCGAAATCGGCCTCGCAATGCAGCCAGCCATTGGACTGGATCTCGGCTTCGAGCTGGCCGGCGCCCCAGCCGGCATAACCCAGCGCCAGGACTGCGTTCTCCGGCCCGCTGCCGAGCGCCATGGCGCGCAGGATGTCGAGCGTCGCGGTCAGGCAGATGCCGTCGTCGATCGGCAATGTCGCCGATTCCAGGAAGAAGTCGGCGCTGTGCAGCACGAAGCCGCGCTTGGTCTCGACCGGGCCGCCGCGCAGCACCTGGACGCGCTCGACCTGGCTCGGCAGGCGGATCGCCTGATCGGGCGGGATCACGTCGAGCTGCACCAGCAGTTCGGGGAAACGGGTGTCGGCCGCCGGCTTGTTGACGATGATGCCCATCGCCCCATCCTCGGAATGGGCGCAGAGATAGACGACGGTCCGGGCGAAACGCGCATCGCTCATGCCCGGCATCGCGATCAGGCACTGCCCGTCGAGATAGCTGCGACCGATGACCCGCTGGTTCGATCCGATTTTCATGGCCCCATGGTAAGCCTTTGCGGGCGTGCTGGGAACGGGGTGGCGCCGCTAAATAATCGGGACCCGGTCGCGCCGCATTCCCTTGTCAGGGTGAAAGGCCTGCGCCTGCTCCCTATCGTAACGCAAATGTTTGAGGTCGCGACCGCGTGTTTCTCGCTATTCCCTCCCGGATCGCCTAAATCAGCTGTCGTGAAACTGCTCACCACCCTCGTCCTCGCCGCGATGGCGCTCGGCAACCCTGCCAAGGCGCAGGAAGCGGCTGTCTCGCTCTGGTCGAAGAGCACCCATTCCTCGATGCGGTTGATCGCCGGGGCGACGGCGGCTTCGGGCAAGCAACGTGTCGGCGTCGAGATCGTGATGGCGCCCGGCTACAAGACCTATTGGCGCAGCCCCGGCGATGCCGGCATCCCGCCGGTCTTCGACTGGAGCGGCTCGGAGAATGTCGGCGGGCTTGACGTGCGCTGGCCGGCGCCCGAACGCTTCGAGGACGCGAATGGTTTCGGCATCGGCTATGTCGGCGAGATCGTCGTGCCCGTCTCGGTCCAGCCCGTCGACCCGACGCGGCCGGTAACCGTGGCGCTGAAGCTCGACTATGCCGTCTGCGACAAGATCTGCGTGCCCGCCAGGGGCGAGGCGCGGCTTTGGCTGGAGCCCGGCGTAACCTCCGTGACCTCGCCCAGGCTCGAGGAGTTCGAGGCGCGCGTGCCGGTTCCGGTCAAGCTCGGCGCCGGCCGCGACCGCCTTTCGATCCTCGAAGTCACGCGCGGGGAAAAGGAAAGCGAGCATGCGCTGAAGCTGATCCTCAAGGCGCCCGAAGGTGGCTCGGTCGACGACGTCTTCGTCGAGGGGGCCGGGCAATGGTCGTTCGGCCGGCCGCAGCTCACCCCCCTGCCCGACGGGACCATCGCGGCGAAGCTGAAGATCGTCGACCGCCCGAAGGGTGCAAGCGGGCCCACCCCCTTCATCGTAACGCTGAACGGCAAGCCGGCAGCGGTCGAGACGCGGCTGGAACTCGACATCGGCGCCGGCAAGCCGTAACCCTCTCGCTGGGCGGCCGTCGGCCGCGGGCATGTTCCACGAAAGTGGTCAGCACTTTTGTGATGAGAACATGCTCCACCATGTAATCTGGCGCGAATTCTGGTCGTTCGGCCATATCCGGCCGAACGGAAAGCGCGGCGATGGAGAACGGCACGATGGCGATCAAGGTCGGTGACAAGCTTCCGCAGGCGACGTTTCGGGTGATGACGGCCGAGGGACCGGCCGCGAAGACGACCGAGGACCTGTTCAAGGGCCGCAAGGTCGTGCTGTTCGCAGTGCCCGGCGCCTTCACCCCGACCTGCCACAAGAACCACCTGCCCGGCTATCTGGCCAAGGCCACCGAGATCAAGGCCAAGGGCGTCGAGGAGATCTTCGTCACCGGCGTCAACGACGTCTTCGTGATGGATGCCTGGTCGAAGGCGACCGGCGGCGCCGGCGTGATCGGCTTTCTCTCCGACGGCAATGGCGACTTTGCCAAGGAAATCGGGCTCTCGCTCGACGGCTCGGGCTTTGGCCTCGGGACCCGCTCGCAGCGCTACTCGATGATCGTCGACGACGGTGTGGTGACCGCGCTCAATGTCGAGGACGCACCCGGCAAGGCTGACGTCTCCGGCGCCGAGGCGCTGCTCAACCAGCTCTGAGCTGCGCCTTTTTCCAGATATCGGGCCCGTCATTCCCGGGCGAAGCCCTCGGGTCCAACCTTCGGTCGGCCCAAGGATAACCTCCGCGTAGACCCGGGAATCTCTTTCCAGAGATGCCCGGGTCAAGCCTGAGCATGACGGCAGCGATATTCCAGCAGCAAAGCCGATCGATCCGATCTGCGCTTGTCATGAGACAGCGCGAAAGTCGGCGGCTAGCCTGCGGCAAAATCGCAGGGAGCCGCCCATGTCCGAGATCACCATCCGCCCGCTCACGGCCCAGGATCGCGAGGCCTGGACACCGCTCTGGCGTGACTATCTCACCTTCTACAAGAGCACGCTTCCCGAGGACATCTACGCGCTGACCTTCGCGCGCCTGACCGGCGGCGCCGAGCCGATGGGCGCCTTCATTGCCGAACGCGACGGACAGGCGGTCGGCATCGTCCACTGGGTGATGCATCGCACCACCTGGAGCGGCAAGGACATCTGCTATCTGCAGGACCTGTTCACCAGCGAGGCGGCGCGCGGCGCCGGCGTCGGCCGCAAGCTGATCGAGGCAGTGCGCCAGAAGGCGGAGGCCAAGGACTGCTTCCGCGTCTACTGGCACACCCACGAGACCAATCTGCAGGCGCAGGAACTCTACGACAAGGTGGCGGAAAAGTCAGGCTTCATCGTCTACCGGCAGCCTTTGGGGTGAACTGGCGGGCCGCCACACTACGCTGACCGAGATTGCATCCGGACATTGGCGTCCGTGCATGAACGCCAAAGCGAGGCCGTGGATCGCGCCTATATGAAAGGACACGCACGCCCGACGGCGCCGGCCGCTCGGGCGTTTTCCTTTCGCGGAACAGCTCCGCGCTCACGGTCGTTCACAGGCGCTGCACGATGAAAAAGATCGGCTTCCTTTCCTTCGGGCACTGGACCCCCTCGCCGCAGTCGCAGACGCGCTCGGCGGGCGATACGCTGCTGCAGTCGATCGAGCTTGCCGTTGCCGCCGAGGAACTGGGCGCTGACGGCGCCTATTTCAGAGTGCATCACTTCGCCCGCCAGCTTGCCTCGCCGTTCCCGTTGCTGGCTGCGATCGGTGCCAGGACCAGCCGCATCGAGATCGGCACCGCCGTCATCGACATGCGCTACGAGAACCCGCTCTACATGGCAGAAGACGCAGGCTCGGCCGATCTCATCGCCGGCGGGCGGCTGCAACTCGGCATCAGCCGCGGCTCGCCCGAGCAGGTGATCGATGGCTGGCGCCATTTCGGCTACCAGCCGGCCGACGGGCAGAGCGATGCCGACATGGCTCGCCGCCACACCGAGGTCTTCCTCGACGTGCTGCGCGGCGAGGGCTTCGCGCGTCCCAATCCGCGCCCGATGTTTCCCAACCCGCCCGGCCTGCTGCGGCTCGAGCCGCATTCGGAGGGCCTGCGCGAGCGCATCTGGTGGGGTGCTGCCTCGGACGCCACCGCCGTCTGGGCGGCGAAGGCCGGCATGAACCTGCAGAGCTCGACGCTGAAGACCGACGAGAGCGGCGAGCCCTTCCACATCCAGCAGGCCAAGCAGATCCGCCTCTACAGGCAGGCCTGGAAGGATGCCGGCCATGAGCGCGAACCACGCGTCTCCGTCAGCCGCAGCATCTTCGCCTTGGTCGACGACCGCGACCGCGCCTATTTCGGCCATGGCAATCAGGGCGACGATTCGATCGGCTACATCGACGACAGCACGCGCGCGATCTTCGGGCGCAGCTATGCGGCCGAGCCCGACAAGCTCATCGAGGAGCTGGCCAGAGACGAGGCGATAGCCGAGGCTGACACGCTGTTGCTGACGGTGCCCAACCAGCTCGGCGTCGACTACAACGCCCATGTCATCGAGGCGATCCTGAAGCATGTCGCGCCGGGGCTTGGCTGGCGCTGAGGGCGCGGCGCTTCGGCGCCGGGAAAGTCACCTCTGGCTCGCGGCTTCAACGGCGCGGAGCGCGTCGTGCCGGCGGACGGTTCCGCTTTTGGTCGACTTCGGATGCGGCACACTCCCATGCTTGTCGAAGCTCGACCGCCCCATCAGCGCCCAGCCTGGAATACAGGGCGCATCATCGGCTCGACGCCGCCCCACAAACCCACTGAAACCCCAAAAACAGCCTCAAATTATCTGATGACGGACAATGGCGAAGCACGGCTTCCCTTCGCCCGCCGGCATGCTCTAACTGTGGCATGCCGCACGAGCCCGCCACGCAGACCACCGCCGAGACCGCCGAAGACGACCTGGCCGCCGCGGGCCTAAAGCCTGATGACAGGCGCTATTCAGCTTTTGCGCCATTGCGCCAGCCGATCTTCCGTGCGGTCTGGATCGCAAGCCTTGCCTCGAACTTCGGTGGCCTCGTCCAGATGGTCGGCGCCGCCTGGCTGATGACCTCGCTTTCCGATTCGCCGGACATGGTCGCGCTCGTCCAGGCCTCGACCGCACTGCCGGTGATGATGTTTTCGCTTGCCGCCGGGGCGATCGCGGACAATTACGACCGCCGCCGTATCCTGCTGACGGCGCAGGGCTTCATGCTCGCTGTCTCGACCATGCTGGCGGTCTTCGCCTGGTATGGGCTGCTCTCGCCCTGGTTGCTGCTCGTCTTCACCTTCCTGCTCGGTTGCGGCAACGCGCTCAACAACCCGGCCTGGCAGTCCTCGGTCGGCGACATGGTGCCGCGACCCGAGGTGCCGGCGGCGGTGACGCTGAACAGCGTCGCCTTCAACATCGCTCGCAGCGTCGGCCCGGCGATCGGTGGCGCCATCGTCGCCGCCTTCGGCGCGGTCGCGGCCTTCATCGTCAATGCCTTCAGCTATATCGGCCTGCTCGTCGTGCTGGCCCGCTGGCAGCCGCCGCGCGTCGAGCGCGTGCTGCCGCGCGAGACGTTCTGGCTCGCGATGGGCGCCGGTCTCCGCTATGTCGCGATGTCGCCCAATATCCGCGCCGTCATTCTGCGCGCCTTCCTCTTCGGCTTCGGCGGCATCGTCGGTCTCGCTTTGATGCCGCTGGTCGCCCGCGATCTCGTGCGCGGCGGCCCGCTGACATTCGGCATCCTGCTGGGAGCCTTCGGCGCCGGCGCGGTCGCCGGAGCCTTTGTCAGCGCCCGGCTGCGCCGTCGCTTCAGCACCGAGACCCTCGTGCGCCTGACCTTCCTCGCCTATGCGGCCGCGGCCCTGGTGGTGGGGCTGAGCCCGACCCTATGGCTCACCATGCCGGCGCTTGCCGTCGGCGGCGCCTGCTGGGTGCTGGCGCTCTCGACCTTCAATTCGACGGTGCAGCTGTCGGCGCCGCGTTGGGTGGTGGGGCGCGCGCTTGCGCTCTACCAGATGGCGGCCTTCGGCGGCATGGCCGCGGGCAGCTGGGCCTGGGGCTGGGTCACCCTCCATTCCGGCCCGGCCGGCGGCCTCAGCGCGGCGGCGGTCGCACTCGTTTTCGGCGCGGCCGTCGGGCTGCGCTATCAACTGCCCCCGCTCGAGGCGCTCAATCTCGATCCGCTCGGCCGCTGGCGAAAGCCCGAGGTCGCGGTCGATATCGAGCCGCGCAGCGGCCCGGTCTTCGTCACCATCGAATGGCGGATCAGGCAGGAGGATGTGGTCGAGTTCCTGAAGGCGATGGAGGAACGCCGGCGCATCCGCCGCCGCGACGGTGCCCGCCACTGGTCGCTGCTGCGCGATCTGACCGATGCCGAGCTCTGGATCGAGCGCTACGACAGCCCGACCTGGGTCGAATATGTCCGCCAGGCCCAGCGCGTCACCCAGGCTGACGCCGAAATCGGCGACCGGGTCAGGGATCTGCATATCGGGCCTGAACCGCCGGTCGTGCGCCGCATGGTCGAGCGTCAGACCGGAGCGCTGCCGCGCGAGGTGCTACGCGCGACCCGGCAGGCGCAGGCGCCGCCCTGAGCGGCGGCGCCGAATCTGCTCAACGTCGCGACCAGGCGCGCGAAAGAGAACCTTTATGTGGTTGGTGCGCGCTCGGCGTGGGCAGGTGCGGGACGTTTTGGAGCCTTGGTATCGCGCGTCAAACCTCCTGGCGTACGTCGGTCAACTCGGGCCAGTTATTGGTGTAGCGTCGCGTTCGACGAAGCTTTGCGCATCGCGCCCGCAGCTCCTGTCCCCGCCCCTCACCGCCCCGGCTTGAACGGCGCCATGCCGGCGCGCGCCAGCGCGTCGGCGCGCTCGTTCATCTCGTCGCCGGCATGGCCCTTGACCCATTTCCAGTCGATCTTGTGCTGCTTCAGCGCCGCTTCGAGGCGCTTCCACAGCTCCTCGTTCTTCACCGGCTTGCGGTCGGCGGTCTTCCAGCCGTTCTTCTTCCAGCCATGGATCCAGCTGGTGATGCCCTGGCGCAGATACTGGCTGTCGGTATGCAGCGCCACGGTGCAGGGCCGGGTCAGCGTCTCCAGCGCCGAGATCGCCCCCATCAATTCCATGCGGTTGTTGGTGGTCATGGCCTCGCCGCCGGAGAGCTCGCGCTCCTTGCCCTTGAAGCTGAGGATCGCGCCCCAGCCGCCGGGGCCGGGATTGCCCGAGCAGGCGCCGTCGGTCCAGATCTCGACAGGTTCGCTCATGATCTGCGCCCAGCTCCGGCGAGGAGCGTATGAACCGCGGGGAACCCTCTCCCGGAGGGAGAGGGCAGGGTGAGGGGTAGGTCATCAGACCAGCGGCGTGGGTGCTCACCGCGCACCCGCGTCAAGGCCAACGAATCCGCTCCGAACACCTCACCCCTGCCCCTCTCCTTCCAGGAGAGGGGTTTCCCGCGCCCTCCCCTCGAACATCGTGTTCTCATCGCCGCAGCCCGTAATCGCGGGCATCCGCGACCCTCTGATGGAAGGCGAGCTTCCGGTCGTATTCGAGCGGGTCGTGCGGCTTGACCAGCGCGCCGGGGGGCACGTTCAGCCAGTCGACCAGCCTGGTCAGCAGGAAGCGCAGGGCCGAGCCGCGGCAGAGCGCCGGCAGCGCCGCGACCTCCGCCTCCTCCAACCGCCGCACGCTCTCATAGCCGGCGAGCATGGCCTGGCCCTTGGTCAGGTTGAACGAGGAATCGGCCTCGAAGCACCAGGAATTCAGGCAGATCGCCAGATCGTAGGCAAAGGCGTCGGTGCAGGCGAAATAGAAGTCGATCAGGCCCGAGAGCTTGCTCTTGATGAAGAAGACATTGTTCGGGAACAGATCGGCATGGATGACCCCGCTCGGCAGGCCCTGCGGCCAGTCGCGCTCATGCCGCTCGATCTCGGCGATGACGCGGGCTGCGAGGCCGGGCTGGACCTTGTCGGCATCGCTGCCGGCTTGTTCGGCCAGCGGCCGCCAGCCGGGCACGGAGAGCGCGTTGACGCGGCTCATGGCGAAGCCCTCACCCGCCTGGTGCAGCAGGGCCAGCCCCCGCCCGACCTCGGCGCAATGGGCGACGGTGGGCCTGCGCACCGAAAGCCCGTCGAGGAAGCTGACGAGCGCCGCCGGGCGCCCGGCGAGCCGGCCCAGCGCCTCGCCCTGGCTGTCGACGATCGGCACCGGGCAGTTCAGGCCGCGCCCGGACAGATGCTGCATCAGGCCGAGGAAGAACGGCAGCTCGGCCGGGTTCACCCGCTTCTCGTAGAGGGTCAGGATGTAGAAGCCCTGCGTGGTGTGCAGCAGGTAGTTGGAATTCTCGACGCCCTCGGCAATGCCCTTGGCGGACAACAGCTCGCCGATGCCATAGCGCGCCACGAAAGCGGCCATCTCGTCGTCAGGTACTTCGGTGTAGACGGCCACTTTGTACTCACTCGGCCGCGGTCGGGGCCGGCTCGCCGCGCAGTTCGCGCGGCAGGGGGAAGAAGACGCTCTCATCGGCGGTCGAGACGGTCTCGACCGTGACTTCGTAGCGCTCGGCGAAAGCGTCGATGATCTCCTCGACCAGCACTTCCGGCGCACTGGCGCCCGCCGTCAGCCCGAGCCGGCGGATCGCGCCGAACAGCGACCAGTCGATCTCGTCGGTGCGCAGCACCAGGCGCGAAACCGGGCAGCCGGCCCGTTCGGCGACCTCGCGCAGGCGCTGCGAGTTCGAGGAGTTGGGCGAGCCGACGACGATCAGCCCGTCGACCAGCGGGGCGACGCGCTTCACCGCTTCCTGCCGGTTGGTGGTGGCGTAGCAGATGTCTTCCTTGTGCGGCGCGATCAGCTGGGGAAAGCGCGCCTGCAGGGCCTCGACGATGCCACGGGTGTCGTCGACCGACAGCGTGGTCTGCGTGACATAGGCCAGCGGCCGCCCCTCAGAAGGGGTCAGCGTCGCGACGTCCTCCAGCGTCTCGATCAGGGTGATGGCGCCCGGCGGCAACTGCCCCATGGTGCCGATCACCTCGGGGTGGCCGGCATGGCCGACGAGCAGGATATGGCGTCCACGCTTATGGTGGACCTCGGCCTCGCGATGCACCTTGGTGACCAGCGGGCAGGTCGCGTCGATGGCGAAGAACGCGCGCGCCTGCGCCTCGGCCGGCACGGATTTCGGCACGCCATGAGCGGAGAAGATCACCGGCCGGCTGGCATCGGGAACCTCGGCGAGCTCGGCGACGAAGACCGCGCCCTTCCGCTTCAGCGATTCCACCACGTATTTGTTGTGCACGATCTCGTGGCGGACATAGACCGGCGCGCCATGCAGCGCGAGCGCCTTCTCGACGGCGTCGATCGCCCTGACCACGCCGGCGCAGAAGCCGCGCGGGGCGCAGAGCAGAATGTCGAGCGGCGGTTTCGGCGCGGCAGTCACGAAGGCTCAGAGGCT
Organism: Bradyrhizobiaceae bacterium; assembly: GCA_036676315.1. Classification (GTDB taxonomy): domain Bacteria; phylum Pseudomonadota; class Alphaproteobacteria; order Rhizobiales; family Beijerinckiaceae; genus Allobosea. Next base: position 17,580 of record JAKFDB010000031.1, on the reverse strand, counting down.
CCGGCGAGGGATGCGCCTTCTTTCGGTCTCACGCGAATGATGTCAAGGAAGCGGCTCGCCGCAGGCCGCAGGAGCGCCCCGCGCCTGCCGCCTCTCGCAGGCGCGCCGGACAACGCCTAAATAGCCCCGGTCGGCCTGCCCACGCGCAGATCGCCCCCTCCAGCACGAGTCGTTCATGGCCGATGCCTCGCATGCCAGCTATCTGCCGCCGATCCTGACGTTCTGTGCAGGGGCGGTGGTCGCGGTTCCGCTGTTCCGCCGCTTCGGGCTCTCGGCCGTGCTCGGCTATCTCGCCGCCGGCATCGCGATCGGCCCGTCCGCCCTGGCGGTGATCAAGGATCCGGATGCGATCCGGAGCACGGCAGAGATCGGCGTCGTGCTGCTGCTCTTCCTGGTCGGGCTCGAGCTGCAGCCGGCCCGCCTCTATTCGATGCGCAAGGATATCCTCGGCGCCGGCCTCACGCAGATGGCGCTGAGCGCCGCGGCGATCGGCTTCGTCGCCATGCAGTTCGGCATCGGCGCGGCCGGCGCGGTTGCGATCGGTCTTGCCCTGGCGCTATCGGCGACCTCAATCGCGCTGCAATTGCTGGAGGAGCGTGGCGATGGCGCCGAGCCTTACGGCCGGCGTACCTTCTCGATCCTGCTGTTCCAGGACATTTCGATCGCGCCGGCACTGGCCGTCCTGCCGCTGCTCGCGACGACCGGCGCTGCCGGCAATGACGGGGCGATGAAGGCGCTGGCGGGCCTCGGCATCGCGCTGCTCGCCGTCGCCGCGCTCGTGCTCGCCGGCCGCTATGCGCTGAACCCGTTCTTCCGGCTGCTGGCCAAGTCCGGCGCCAAGGAGGTGATGACGGCGGCTGCACTGCTCGTCGTGCTCGGGGCTGCGCTGCTGATGGAGAAGGTCGGCCTGTCGATGGCGATGGGCGCCTTTCTCGCCGGCGTGCTGCTGGCGGATTCGCATTTCCGCCATGAGCTCGAAGCCGATATCGAGCCGTTCCGCGGCGTGCTGCTCGGCCTGTTCTTCATGGCCGTGGGCATGTCGATCGACCTGAAGCTGGTGCTCGACAATGCGCTGCTGCTGGCGATCGCCGCCCCGGCCCTGGTGCTGTTCAAGATCGCCGTCGCCGCCGCGATCCTGCGTGCTTCCTGCTCCTCGATGACGGAAGCGGTCCGGGCCGGCGCACTGCTCTCGCCCGCCGGCGAGTTCGCTTTCGTGCTCCTGCCGCTTGCCGCTTCGCTCGGCCTGCTGAACGAGCATCAGGGCGCGCTCGCGACCGCTCTCGCCGCGCTCAGCATGCTGATCGGCCCGATCCTCGCCAAGCTGATCGACGCCTGGCTTCTGGCGCGCGCCGCGCCGCCCGAGACGATCGAAGAGGATTTCGACGGTGTCACCCCTTCCGTCCTGGTGATCGGCTTCGGCCGTTTCGGCCAGGTGGTGACGCAGGCCCTGCTGCTGCAGCACATCGACGTCACCGTCATCGATTCCGATGTCGAACGCATTCGTTCCGCGGCCAAGTTCGGCTTCAAGATCTATTATGGCGACGGCACGCGCCTCGACGTGCTGCGCGCCGCCGGGGCCGGCAAGGCCAGGATCGTCTGCATCTGCGTCGATAACCGGGAAGCTGCGCTGCGCATCGTCGAGATGGCCAAGGCCGAGTTCCCGACCGTGCGCCTGCATGCGCGGGCCTATGACCGCGTCCATGCCATCGACCTGATGCGCGCCGATGTCGACTACCAGATGCGCGAAACCTTCGAATCGGCGCTCGGCTTCAGCCGGGTGACGCTGGAGGGACTCGGCCTCGACTACGAGGAAGCCAGCCTGGTGGTCGAGAATGTGCGCGAACGCGACGCCCAGCGCATGGAGATCCAGTTCAGCGAAGGCATCGCGGCCGGCCTGCAGAAGGTGCCGCGCGTCTCGCCGGAGCCGCTGGTCAAGCCGAAGGCCAAGCCGAAGGCGCTCTCCGAGGAAACCCGCGAGGTCATCGAGGATGGCGGCGCCGAAGTCGCCGTCGGCGGTGTCGGAGAGCCGGCCGAGTGAACGCCCCCAGCCAAAACCCGGCCGTCTTCGTCACCGGCTCGACCCTGCGCCATGTCGCGGTGATGACCGCGACCGCCTCCATCGGCCTGATGGCGGTGTTCGTCGTCGACCTTTTGTCGCTGCTCTATGTCTCGCGGCTGGGCCGGCCGGCAGCGACGGCCGGCGTCGGCTACGCCACGATCGTTCTGTACCTCGTCGTCTCCTTCAATGTCGGGCTGATGATCGCAGTGACCGCCCTGACGGCGCGCGCCCTCGGCGCCGGCGACCGCGCCGGTGCGCGCCGGCTGGCTGCCTCTTCGCTTGCCCTGATGGCCGTCGCCGCCTTCGTGCTGAGCGCCCTGATCCTGCCGCTGCTGCCCTGGCTCCTGACGAAGCTCGGGGCGCGGGGCGAGGCCTATGCGGTGGCCCATTCCTTCCTGTGGATCACGCTGCCATCGAACCTGCTGATGGCGCTCGGCATGGGCTTTTCCGGCATATTGCGCGCCGTCGGCGACGCCAAGCGGGCCATGTATGTCACGCTCTCCGGCGGCGTCGTCCTCGCCGGCCTCGACCCGCTGCTGATCTTCGGCCTCGGGCTCGGGCCGGACGGCGCCGCCATGGCCACCGTGATCTCGCGGCTGATCCTGGTCGCGGTCGGCTATCATGGCGCGGTCAAGGTTCACGGCATCGTGGCGCGCCCGACATTCGCCGCGGTGCGCGCCGATGCGGGCCGGTCCTTCGCCATCGCGGCGCCGGCGATCCTGACCAACCTCTCGGCGCCGATCGCCAATGCCTTCTTCGCCAGCATCATCGCCCGCTTCGGCGACCAGGTGATCGCCGCCAGCGCGATCATCGACCGGCTGGTACCGGTGGCATTCGGCGCGCTGTTCGCGCTTTCGGGAGCGATCGGGCCGATCCTCGGCCAGAACTGGGGGGCGCTGCGCTTCGACCGGATGCGCCGGGCGCTGACCGACTCGGTCTGCTTCGCCGCAGGCTGCGTCGCCGTCGCCTGGCTCCTGCTCGTGCTGCTGCGCCACCAGCTCACCGCCCTGTTCGACGCGAGTGGCGAGACGGCGGAGCTCGTCGTGTTCTTCTGCCTGATCTCGGGGGCGATGTGGCTGTTCGTCGGCGCCCTTTTCGTCGCCAACGCCGCCTTCAACAACCTCGGCATGCCGCTGTATTCGACAGTGTTCAGCTGGGGCCGGGCAACGCTCGGCACGGTGCCGATGGCCTGGCTCGGCGCGCAATATGCCGGGCCGAAGGGCGCATTGGCTGGAGCGGCGCTCGGCGCCGTGCTGTTCGGCGTCGTGGCACTGGCCTTCGCCTATCGCGCCATCGGTCAGCTGGAGCGGCGAGCGGCGGCGCAGACGGCATCGCTTGCCTGATGCTGCCCGGCTGATATCGTCCGGAATATGGCTGGCGCGAATTCTGTTCGTTCGACCGATCCCGGTCGAACGAAAAGCGCGCTGATGGCGGGACCGAGCCCGCAAGGGAGCACGCCATGACGAACCTGTTCGAGATGATGCAGTCGGCCCAGAACGGCCAGGCCATGCAGAATCTGGCGCGGCAATACGGCCTCTCCCCGCAGCAGACACAAGCCGCGCTCGACGCCTTGCTGCCGGCCTTCTCGATGGGCCTGCAACGGCAGACGCAGAACCCCTACGCCTTCGGCAACCTGGCGCAGATGATGACGGCGACACCGTTCGGCCAGATGTACGACACCGATGGCGACGGCATTCCCGACAGCGCCGTGCCGCTCGGCCAGGACGTGATGAGCCAGCTCTTCGGCTCCAAGGAGGTCAGCAACGCCATCACCGCCCAGGCGGCGGCGACCAGCGGCGTTGGCCAGGCGATCCTGAAGCAGATGCTGCCGGTGATCGCCGCGATGGTAATGGGCGGGCTGTCCAAATCAGCCAACAACCAGGGACTCGGCGGCATTCTCGGCCAGTTCGCCGAGATGATGCGCGGGCAGACGCCGGGCCAGCCGAAGCCGGGCATGCAGGCCAATCCCGCCAATCCGCTCGAGGCCATTCTCGGCGGTCTGTTCGGCGGACAGCCGCCGGCGACTGGCCAGGCGCCCGGAGGCGGCCCCTTCGGCGGCGCGCCGATGCCGGGCAACCCGGCCGATATGGGCAATGTCTTCGGCCAGATCCTGACCGGCATGTTCGGCGGCGGCCAGCCACCGCAAGCTGGCCCGAAGCCGGCGCCGGCGCCTCAGCCTCGTCAGCCTGAGCCGGAGCCGGAGCAGTTGCCGCCGTCGAGCGAGACCGGACCGGGCTCGATCGGCCTCGACGCGCTCAACCAGATGTTCGAGCACGGCCGCAAGGTGCAGGACGGCCATCAGGACGCGCTGAAATCGATCTTCGAGGCGATGCTCGGCGGTGGCCAGCGCCGGGCTTGAAGCCTCGAGCCCGGCCCCATTCAGCACCAGCTTGCCAAGTCAGCGCGGGCAGCATCGCGCATAAAAAAGGGCGGCGGCCGAAGCCACCGCCCGCAGGAACGCGTCACGCCAAGGGGTCAGGCGTTGCACGCGATCTCGATATTCCTCGTGGCCGGCGCGGCGGGCTGGGCTACCGCATGTCGAAGCCCGGCCTCTCGCCGGCCCGCGGCAGCCGACTGCTGCTGCGCCGAACGGGCGGAAAGAACGGCGGACGGATCGCGCAGCCAGGAGGTGGCGAGCGCGCCTTCGACATCGGAACGGACGAGGCCGATATCCTTCAGGCCGCGCTCGTCGAGCTCGCCGAGGCGCAATACGTCGCGGCGATGCATCCAGGCGCGGATCAGATTTTTGAAGCCGGTGACCGTCTGGGTGGCAGCACGCGTCGCACCGCCCGACAGGGCAGACAGGGACTTCGTGACATAGGTCATGATCAGCATGACGGCCTCCTCGGGTTGAACGGCGGAACGAATCTCCCGGGCCAGCTGGACGCGCCATGACAAGAACCGGAGAATGACGCAACGCTAACTCCCCGCTGGCCATCAGCCAAACGAATGGTTATGATGTTTAGCACAACCAATTTTGATAGACTTTCGGGGGGATGCCGGCATGGCCCATGTGCTCGACGCCGACCAGCTCAAGACCTTCGTCGCCATCGCCGATACCGGCTCCTTCACCCGTGCCGCCGAGATCGTCTTCAAGACGCAATCGGCCGTCTCGATGCAGATGAAGCGGCTCGAGGAAAGGGTCGGGCGGCCGCTCTTCGGCCGTGACGGGCGCCACGCCAAGCTGACCGAGGATGGCGAGCGCCTGCTCGACTATGCCCGCCGGATCGTCCGCCTCAATCTCGAATGCGTCGCAAGCTTCACCGAGGCCGACCTCAAGGGCCGCATCAGGCTCGGCGTGCCCGACGACTATGCCGACCGCTATTTGCCGGAGATCCTGGCGCGCTTCGCCCGCTCGAACCCGCGCACCGAAGTCACCGTGGTCTGCGAGCCGACGCCGATGCTGGCCGAGCGGATTGCCACCGGCGACATCGATCTTGCGATCATCACCCATGTCGAAGGCCGCGGCCAGGGCGAGATCATCCGCATCGAGCCCCTGCTCTGGGTAACCTCGGCGCGCCATTGCGTGCATGAGGAGGACCCGCTGCCGCTGGCGCTGGGGCGACCGACCTGCAATTGGCGGCAGGCAGCTGTCGAGGCGCTCGAGAACAAGGGCCGGCGCTTCCGCGTGCTCTATGCGAGCTGGAACTCGACCGCAGTCGGCGCGGCGGTGGTCGCCGGCCTCGCCGTCTCAGTGCTGCCGGAGAGCGCGGTCAGGCCCGGCATGCGCATCCTCGGCGCGACCGAAGGCTATGCCAGCCTGCCCTCCTGCAAGATCGGGCTGCTGCGAACCCGGCACGATCCGTCGATCCTCTCGAACGCGCTCGCCGAGCACATCATCCAGAGCCTCGACAACCTGCAGAGCTTCAAGACGGCGGCGGAGTAGGCTTCGGCTCGGAGGGCGGCGGAACGACCTGCACTCTCCTGTCTAAGCGCGATGTTCATAGCTTTCGGGGTAGGTCGCTGCGCACGCCCTGGAACGGCGACCGGACCGGGCGCGCCGCTTTAATACTGCCCGTTGCGCAGGCGCAGCGCCACGGTCGCTGCAGTGAAGGTCCGCGTGCTCAGGCCGAAGCGCTCGGCGAAGCCGAGGATGATCGGCTCATGCCTATAGGAGGCACGAACGACAACGCCATCGTCGTTATTGGCGAGCGTCGCCATGGCCGACGCGTTCACATCGGCGGGCAGGTAAGTCATCGTGCCGGCGCGTACCAGGATCACGTTGTTCTTGCGGGTGATCGTCGTCGAGCCGATCTCGATACCGGTCTTGCCGGGCAGGATGTTTGCGGCTTTGGCATTGATCTGCTGACCGGTTATGGCAGCTTGCGTTTCATCGCTGGCGGCTGCGAGCACCATGGCGGCCTCTGTAGTGAACCGGGTGATGTCGCGCCGGATGACGAGCGCCTGTCCGAGATCGACCGCAGCCGCGAGCATGGTGAACAGCACGATGCTGATCAGGCCGAACTCGACGGCGGCCATACCGCTTTCGTCGCGCAACATCTGCCGCGCCCGGCGGCGGCGGAACCTGTCGAGCCTCGTCATGTCCGCCTCGCATAGAGGGCCGACCCCGAAACGCTCAGGTCCGGCAGGCCCGGCACGAAGGTCACGACCGGCACCCGCGCGCGGATGACCATCGGCGTTCCGACCGTGGCGCTGGAGAAGGTCGCCCCGATCGGCTGCGCCGCGCCGCCATAGGCTGAGAGGGGCTGCGCCTCCAGGCTGATATTTGTGACGCAGTTGTCAGCAATGACCATTCTGCCGCAGATCTGGGTGACGACCGCGGAGCGGTTGCCGGCCAGTGTCTGGGCATTGTTGCCGGTGGCGGCGTCGGAAACCGCATCGTGCAGGTTCATCTGCGTCAGGAAGACGAGGGCGAACTGCAGCACGGCCAGCAGCAGTGAAATGAAGACCACTCCGACGAAGGCGAACTCGACCGCGGCTGCGCCCCTGGCGTCGCGGGCGAAGGCGCCGAGCCTGCTCCCCAGCCGCGACATGGCGGCAGGGACAGGGAATGATCGAGGCGTCTGCTTCACTGCCGCAACTCCGTCACGGACAGGTCTTGGTGCAGAAGCGGATGTAGTCGATCAGCCCGCCATAGGTATCCTCGCGGCCAGCGGCCCTAAAGTAGAACCGATAGGTCGTGTCCTTGACGAGGTTGGTCAGCTTGATGATGCGCTCGGACCACTGCGCGGTGTGGACGCAGACATCGACCATGTTCGAAAAATTCGAACCCGGTATTGTGGCATTATTTTTGTCAAAATATACTTCTATCCGATTAGTTTGAATCTCCCAATCGGCCCATTTCACATCTTCGTACCAGTTCGCTTTCTGGTTTTGTGGAGTCGTGTTGCGAGCAACATTTCCATTTTTCTCGTCGACATACTTGTTGGCGCAGATAACCTGATTGCCGTAGGCCGGATTGCGAACACGGGAGATGTACCAGTAGCGCAACTCGTAGTTTCCGTTTTCGGGAACCTTGATGTCGCGCCACATCGCCGAATTGGTCTTGCAGTTCGACGTGTAGCAATGCGAATCCAACTCGGCGAAGAAGTTGCCGAAGCGGATTTCGTTACCGGAGAGCTGCGGAATTCCGTTGATCTCGATGCCGCCCTTGCCATTTTGGGTCGACCAACCGTTCCAGTTGTTCAGCACGGCCCAGCTGTTCGAGGCGACGTTGTGGTTGGTCTCGAAGGACTCTACCAGGAGCACCGTTCCAGGCGTGCCTGAGCCGGGAGTGCTTGGGAACGGGGGCTTGGTGCAATTGCGCATCACAGCGAGCGAAACGTTCTCGAAGCCGAGCACCCCGCCAAAGACGTTGGCGCTGTTGCCAGTAGCGTTGACGGTGATCAGGTTGTTGACGATGCTCGTGCTCACGGACACGCCGGTAAGCCCGCTGCTGGTCATCTTGCCGTTGGTGATCTGCGTCACGACCGGCGCGTAGTCTTCCTTCGGATTGGCGTTGGCCTGATTCTGCCGATACTTGATCTCGTGCGTCGACTGCTGGCAACCGAGTTCGACAGCGCTGGCGATGCGCTGACGCTGCGCCACGGCACGGCTGAGATCGATCCCTCCGCCGACGGCGAGTACCAACGCCGGAACGGCAAGCCCGAAGATCAGCGCGGTCGAGCCGCGGGCATCCTTCAGGAACGAGCGAAACAGGGCCATCGTCAAAGCCTCGCGGAAAAGGCGCCGCAAATAGGGTGCGACGGTGCCGTTACGGTATTGCAGCCGCCGATTGACAAAACCTTGCGCCGGTTCGCGAATTCCGGAGGTATCCGTCGCGAAGCGGGTGATCGGCGCCGCGAAGGCTGAATCACGGTAAAATTTGATTAAAGTGTTGTGTGTGGAGACGACCCCGCCTGCCCCGCAATACTTCTCCCGCGAGCTGACTGAAGCGGCGGCTGCGGCGGATTGGCGGCCGTCAGTTCAAGCCAGCCGCGACTTGCTGAAAAGTGCCGCTCACGATCGGCCCGATCAACGTGGCGCCCGTAATTACCGCCAGCGAGATCATGAAGCCGATCATGCAGTATTCGATAGCCGTGGCACCACGGCTATCGTGCAGAAAGTCGCGAGCAAGGGCGAAAATCGGCTTCATGGCGCCTTTTCTAGCGGGAAGCTCCGGATAATTCGTTAATCCGAACCGCTAAAATCGGGTGGAAGCACAGCTGCGCCGCAGCCCGCCGCGCACGCCTTTCCGCCATCCCCTCACAGCACCAGTTCGGCGAACACCGGCTCGATCCGCCCGCCCCAGGCGCCCTGCTGGCGCACGGCGAGCCGTTCGGCCAGGCTGCGGCCGCTGTCGGCGATCGCCATGACAGGCTCGAGATAGCGGGTCTCGTCGCGCCCCTCCGCATCGCGGCGGGCGCGGCGGGCCAGCCCGGCACGCGACAGCTCGACCACCTCGCGCGCGACATCGCGCAGTGCCCGGCCGCCGATCCTGGCATTGAGCCCAGCCTTGGGCACGTCGTCGCGCAGCCGCTGGCGCTCCTCGGCACTCCAGGGCCGGACGATGTCCCAGGCCGCCGCGAGCGAGGCATCGTCATAGAGCAGCCCGACCCAGAAGGCCGGCAGCGCATTCAGCATCTCGACCGGCCCGGCATCGGCGCCGCGCATCTCGAGATAACGCTTCAGCCTCACTTCCGGGAACAGGGTGGAGAGGTGGTTGGCCCAGTCCGACATGGTCGCGCATTCGCCCGGCAGGAGCGCCAGGCGGCCGGCGAGCAGGTCGCGGAAGGAGGCGCCGGCGACGTCGTGATAGACGTCGCCGCGCTTGACGAAATACATCGGCACGTCGAGCGCCCAGTCGACATAGGCCTCGTAGGACATGCCCTCGTCGAAAGCGAAGGGCAGCATGCCGGAGCGCGCTTTGTCGGTGTCGCGCCAGATCTCCGAGCGCATCGACTGCAGGCCGTTGAGCTTGCCCTCGCTGAAGGGGGAGGCGGCAAAGAGCGCGGTTGCGAGCGGCTGCAAGGCGAGCGAGACACGCAGCTTCGCGACCATGTCGGCCTCGCTGCCGAAGTCGAGGTTCACCTGCACGGTCGAGGTGCGGAACATCATGTCGAGGCCGCGCGTGCCGACCTTAGGCATGTAGTTCGCCATGATCTTGTAGCGCCGCTTCGGCATCACCGGCGTCTGCTCGCGCGTCCAGAGCGGCGAGTGCCCAAGGCCGAGGAAGCGGATGCCATGCGGCTCCGCGACCGCGTGGAGATCGGCGAGGTGGGCGTCGAGCTCGGCAGCGGTCTCGTGAATGGTCGCGACCGGCGCGCCAGAAAGCTCGAACTGGCCGCCCGGCTCCAGCGAGATCGCGCCACCGCCATCGGGACCGGCAAGGCCGATGACATGACCGTCGTCGAGGATCGGCTCCCAGCCGAGCCGTTCCTGCATGCCCTCGAGCAAATGCCGGATGCCGCCGCGCCCGGCTGCCCCCTCATAGGGAACGGGACTCAGATCATCGGCATAGAACGGGAATTTCTCATGCTCGGTGCCGAGCCTGAAGTTCGAAGCGGGCTTCTCGCCTTCGGCGATCCAGCCGATCAGTTCGGCCTTCGAGCTGATCGGAGTCGAATCGGATACGTCGCGGGCCATCAGGCGCTCCGGCTGGGAAGGCTTCGGAGCGCCAGACATAGGCGAGCGCCGCCGCGACCACAACGATCACGGATGCCGGGGTGTGGTCACAATCTTGCCGAAATGCATGATCCGGTTCAGGCGGCGCCGAGCAGGGTCGTTCCGGCCTGCCCGCTGCCGCCGGCGCGCGTCTGCGCGGCGAGCCAGTCGACCACGGCGCGCAGGCCGGTCTCCTGGCCGCCGCTGCCGGCGCGCGCCTCCTCGAAGATGGCGAGCTGCATGTCGGCGCTGGTGCCGCCGGCAACAATGCCGCGGCAGGCCGCCAGATCGGCGCCGCAGCCGAGCGCGGCCGCATCCTCGGTCAGCATCGCCAGCACCTCGTCGAGAACTTCGCCGACCGGCCGCATGGCGCGCCTGGACTCGCAGACGAAGCCGCCGTGCAGGCCATAGCGTTGCGCCCGCCAGATGTTCTCGGCGGCGATGGCGCGCGAAGCCGCGGTCAGCTTGCCGTTGAGGGCCGGCTTGCGGGCGAGATGCCGCACCAGGCAGCGATAGAGCGCGGCGATGGCGAGGGTATCGTCGAGCTTCGTGCAGCTGTCGGCGACCCGCAACTCCAGCGTCGGGTGCTTTTCCGACGGGCGGATCGACCACCAGATGAAGCTCGAATCGCGGATCGCGCCGGAGGCGACCATGGTCTCGACATAGGCGTGATAGTCGGCCGCGTCGGTGAAGAGCTCCGGCAGTCCGGTACGCGGCAATTCTGCATAGGCGCACAGCCGATAGCCCATGAGGCCGGTCCGCCGCCCCTGCCAGAAGGGCGAGGAGGTCGAGAGCGCCAGCAAAAGCGGCAGATAGGGAAGCATCCGCACCATGATGCCGATGCGCTGGTCCTCGTCAGGCACCTCGACATGGACGTGCAGTCCGCAGAGCTGGTTGCGGCTGCCGAGCATCTGCAGGTCGCGCATGATGCCGTCATAGCGCCTCGCCTCGGTGGCGCGCTGGCGCGCCCAGGCGGCGCTGGGATGGGTGCCACAGGCGAGCAGCAGCATGTCGTGATCGAGCGCGATCGCAGCGAGTCCGCTTCGCAGCCGCGACAGCGACAGCCGCGCCTGCGCCATGCTCTCGCAGACCGGCGTCGCGACCTCGATCTGGGATTGCAGCATCTCGCGCTGCAGCTCGTTCGGGAACGCCGCCTGGGCTGCCTCGATGAAACGCGGCGAGATCTTGCGCGCGATGCCGCGGCTCTCGGATTCCGACAGGAAGTACTCTTCCTCGATGCCGAAGCGATAGGCCTTGCTCTGCATATTCACCCTCCCCCTGGCCGGCGCCATTCTGGCGCGGCGCCAGACTGCCCGTCATTGAGTCGGAACTGCGGCCGTGGGCGGTATTCCCTGTGCTCAACGCGGTGGCGGCTGCCGCGTTCCGCCCGGCCCGACGAGCGGTGACATCCTGGCAAGGCCCCGAAGCTATTGGCTTATCCAGTCTCCGAGTGTCGCCTGAACGAGGGCCAATGCGGCGACCGCGGCCGTGTCGGCGCGCAGGATGCGCGGGCCGAGGGAGAGCCGCAGCGTGCGCTCGCGCCCGAGCACCAAGGCGCGCTCCGATTCGTCGAAGCCGCCTTCCGGCCCGATCAGCAGCGCCACCTTCCCGCGTGGCGCGGCCTGAAGCGCCGCGACAGGTCCCTCGGGCGCGAGGGCCTCGTCGCAGAAGACGAGCAGACGTTCAGGCTCGAGCCCGGCCAGCGCAGCCGCCAGCGGCAATTCCGGCCGGATCTGCGGCAGCGAGAGAATCCCGCATTGCTCGGCGGCCTCTACCGCATTGGCCGCCAGCCGCTCGAGATTGAGACGCGAAACCTGGGTATGGCGGGTCAGCACCGGCTGGAGCACCCCGGCTCCCATCTCGACCGCCTTCTGCGCCATGTAGTCGAGCCGCGCATGCTTCAGCGGGGCGAAGAGATAGACCAGATCGGGCGCGGGCGGCTGCGCCCGCATCTGCCGCAGCGCCTCGAGCCGGGCCTGCTTGCGGCCCTCGGAGCGAACGGCACAGCTCCATTCGCCATCGCGCCCATTGAAGGCGAGGATCGTGTCGTCGCTGCGCAGGCGCAGGACGTTCAACAGGTAATTCGCCTGTTCGCGAGCGAGTTCGATCGTCGCGCCCGCTGCGAGCACCGCATCGCAGTAGAGCCTGTGCTTGGAGAAGTCGCGCATGCGCCGTCAGTCCGCCTTTGTGGCGCGCCGTCCGTCGGCCGGAATAGGCCGGGTCGGGCGAATTCGCGCCGGATCAAATAGTCGAGCCTGCTCTCGATCGCAAAACCGGCCTGCGTCGTTATCGGACAATGCCCTTTCGGGCGCGAAAGTCGCCACAATCAGCGGCTACGGACAAGCAAGCCTGGACAAATACGAGCTGGCACTTTGCGGTGCACGGCCGCGGCTGTTATGGAAACGACGGCGCCGGGACGGCGTGGGTGGTGAAGAATGCGGAGCGGGACGATGCGGCGATACGCAACCCTGAAGCTGGCTGCGGCCCTGGCAGGCGCAGGCCTGGCCCAGCCGGTGCTGGCACAGACGCCCTCCGGTTGCGAAAACATGCAGAAGTATCTGCTGGAGCGCCAGACGATCGTGCAGAGCCTCGGCGCCGCCAGCAAGGCGAAGCGCAAGCTGACCCCGCAGCAGGCCTGCAGCACGCTCGGCCGCCTCGTCAACAATGGCAATGCCACGCTCAAATTCGCGACGGCCAACCAGGATTGGTGCCAGATTCCGCCGACCTTCATCGAGGGCATGAAGGCGGACAACGAGAAGGCCGCGACGATCCGCAACCAGGCCTGCAATGCCGTGAAGCAGCATGAGGTGATGCAGCGCCGAGCCCAGCAGCAGGCGCAGCAACAACAAAAGGGCGCCAACCCGTTCGGCGGCTCGGATTCCGTCACCGGCGGCCCGATGCGGGTGCCGCAAGGGGCACTCTAACCCGAAAGCCCGACAGCGATGGCGCCTTCGCCTGAGCTCGCCGACGCGCCACTGCCTGACGCACTGCGCGGCCACTGGGTCGATACGCGCGCGCCACGCCTGCTGCGTCCCTATCTGAAGCTCGCCAGGATCGAACGCCCGATCGGCTGGTGGCTGCTGCTGCTGCCGTGCTGGTGGGCCGCCGGCCTTGCCGCCATCGCCGCCGGCCTGCCCTTCCCGAATCTCTGGCACTGCCTGCTCTTCCTCATCGGCGCGATCGTGATGCGGGCCGCCGGCTCGACCTTCAACGACATCGTCGACCGCAAGCTCGACGCGCAGGTGGCTCGCACGCGTGGCCGCCCCCTGCCCTCGGGCCAGGTCAGCCCGCGCGCTGCCGCCGCCTTCATGCTCGGCCTCTCGCTGGTCGGACTCATCGTGCTGCTGCAGTTCAACGCCTTCACGATCGCGGCGGGCATCGCCTCGCTGGGCATCGTCGCGATCTATCCGTTCATGAAGCGCATCACCAACCTGCCGCAGTTCGTGCTCGGCCTCGCCTTCTCATGGGGCGGGCTGGTTGGCTGGAGCGCGGTGTTCGGCCGGCTCGATGCGCCTGCCTTCCTGATCTACTTCGCCGCCGTGTTCTGGACGATCGGCTACGACACGATCTACGCGATGCAGGACATCGAGGACGACGTCATCGCCGGCATCAAATCAAGCGCGCGCTATTTCGGTCGCTACACGCAGCAGGCCGTCGGGCTGTGCTATGCGGCCGCGATCGTGCTGGCCGGCCTTGCCACCTGGCTCGTCGGCGGCGGCATCGTCGCCTTCGCCGGGCTCGGCCTGTTCGCGCTGCATCTTGGCTGGCAGGTGCGCCTGATCGGCGGCGCCGATGGTCCCACCGCGCTGATGCTGTTCCGCGCCAACCGCAATGCCGGCCTGATCCTCGCCGCCGGCTTCGCACTCGACGCTCTGGCGAAGAGCCTCTTCTAACGAAAATTGCGATCTGACCGGCGTCATTCCGGACAAGCCGCAAAGCGGCGCCGCTCCGAAATCCATCGTAGAGCACCGGAGCCCTACGATGGATTCCGGCGCTCCGCTTTGCTCCAGCCGGAATGACGTGCGGCCTGATCGAAATGTACTCTTGGCGGCGAAGGCACGGCGACCCGGCCGGAGACCGCGCCGCGGGACCCTCAGCCCGACAGGATCTCGCCCTGGAAGATGACGGGGCGCTCCGAGAAGCAGCCGGTCTTGCGGCGCGTCAGGAAGCGCGGCCGCCGGCCGGCCAGCAAGGCGTGACGGCGGCGGATACGGACCGGCCCGAGCGCAAGCCGGCCGAGCTGCGGATAGGGTTCGCTGACGACACCATCGCTGGTCTCGAGCAGCAGCGGCAGCCCGCTGGAACGGCCGAAACTGCGCCAAGCGGCGACGGCCTCGTCCTGGTCGAGGACCGCGACGGTGACCGAGCGGCCATCGCCGGCTGTCAGCGCGAGCTGAAAGCGGGCATCGTCGCCCTCGCCGCCGACCAGGCGCAAGGCGATGCCACGCCAGCCTGTCCCGCCGCGCAGGATGCGGACCGATCCGAGCCGCTCGATCCGCGGCGCCTCCGCCTGCTTCGACGGGGCCCCTTGCGTCCTGAAGGGCTGTCCATTGTAGTTGTTGGTGCCGCCGGGGCAGGCTGGCTGGAAGCCAATCTCCCCGGCGGCCGGCGTGACGCTTGCCATTGATTTAACGCCTCTCTTCATTCCCTGCTGCCCGGAACCCTCTGTCGATGCGGGATTCTCGTGCTTGCCGAGTGAGATTGCGTCACGGGTCTGTCCGACCGCTTAAGAGCTTCGGTTAAACAAAGGTATCGGCCGCCTTTTCGAGGCTAATCCGGCCGGTTTCCCGCCTGATGCTTGACGAAATCTTTCAGCGGGAAGCGGCTTTTTCCCTTGTCCCGCCATCACCGAAGGTCATAACGGGGCATGATGCATCCGAGTTCGCTCCCCCTCGCCCGGGATCTCCTGCCCGTCATTCGTGCCGCCTGCCTCGAGGCCGGGGAGCTCGCGCTCGAGCTGTTCCGCCCGGGCGAGAAGACCGTGGCGCGAACCTGGTCGAAGGCCGGCGGCTCGCCGGTGACGGAAGCCGATATCGGCGTCGACACCTTCCTGCATATCCGGCTGGCGGCGCTGCTGCCCGAAGCAGGCTGGCTCTCGGAAGAGACGGTCGATGACGCGCTCAGATTGTCGCGGCGCTACGTCTGGGTCGTCGATCCGATCGACGGTACCCGCGCCTTCATGGCCGGCTCGCCGGACTGGGCGGTATGCGTCGCCCTGCTGGAGGACGGCGTTCCGATCGCCGGCGTCGTTCATGCACCCGCTAGCGCCGCCAGCTATTCGGCGCTGCGTGGCGGCGGCGCGCTGCGCAATGGCGAGCCGATCCGCACCAGCGGCGTCAGCGATCTCGCGCAGGCGCGCATCGCCGGGCCCAAGCCGATGCTGGATGCACTCGCCCGGCAGGAGAGCTTCGTCGCCGTCGACAAGATCCCCTCGCTCGCGCTCAGGCTGACGCGGATCGCCGATGCCAGCATCGATGCCGGGCTGGTCTCGCCGGATTCGCGCGACTGGGACCTCGCCGCCGCCGACCTGGTGCTGAGCGAGGCCGGCGGCAGGCTGACCACTGCCGAGGGCGGGCCGGTGCAGTATAACCGCGAGAGTCCGATCCACGGCATGCTGGTCGCTTCCGGCGTGGAGTTGCTTGCCCCGCTCGACAAGGCGCTGCGCCGCATGCGCGAGAGCCAGCCGCAGCGAAGCTGAGTGCCCCTCGGCAGCGCAATGCGACCATGAGCGCTTCATTACGTAAAAAAATGCCCGAAATCGGCGCTCGCGCGCGGCACGCTAATGGCTTAACTGAACGCGCGGCAGCGCATGGCGCGCGGTCGTCCGGAGCGGTTTCCGGACGACGCCATGGGCCTGCTCTCGATGGAGAGCCCGCGACCCGGAACCGGAGGGAGTTGATGAGCGAGAGCCAGGAAAACAAGCAGCTTCTGCATCTGGTGATCGGCGGCGAGCTGAGCTCGCTCGACGGCGTCGAGTTCAAGGACCTCTCCAAGCTCGACATCGTCGGCGTCTACCCGAACTATGCCGCTGCCCATGCCGCCTGGAAGGCCAAGGCGCAGGCGACGGTCGATCAGGCGCAGACCCGGTATTTCGTCGTGCACCTGCACCGCCTGCTCGATCCTTCGACCGCGCAGCGCTGAGCAGAGGCGGCTTCCGCACCGTTCGATGGGTTTCTCACTGCTCAAGACGCGATTTGCACAGGAGGCGCTGGGGCGCAGCCTGGCCTGGTATCTGCGCCTGGTGCGCAGGACGAACCGCTTCGTCACCGAGCCGGCCGACATCTATGAGCGCGTGCGCCCGGAACTGCCGCTGATCATCGCGATGTGGCACGGCCAGCACATCATGATCCCGTTCGCCCGGCCGGACTGGATGCCGGCCTGCTCGCTGGTCTCGCGCCATGGCGACGGCGGCTTCAACGCGATCGCGCTGCGCGAGCTCGGCATCGGCGCGATCCGGGGTTCCGGGGCGATGGGCAAGAAGGTCCGCGAAAAGGGCGGCGCACCCGCCTTCCTTGCGATGATGCGACGCCTGGCCGCCGGCGAGACGATGGTGCTGACCGCCGACATTCCCAAGCGCGCCCGCGTCTGCGGCGCCGGTATCGTCGCTCTGGCACGCGCCTCCGGCCGGCCGATCCACCCGATCGCCGTGGTGACCAGCCGACGGATCGATTTCAAGAGTTGGGACCGGGCCTCGATCGGCCTGCCCTTCGGCCGTGGCGCCATCGTCGTAGGCGAAGCGGTGAGCGTGGCGCGCGATGCCGACGAGGCGACTTGCGAGGCGGCCAGGCTCGCCGTCCAGGCCGGGCTCGATGCCGCGCATGAGCGGGCCTATGCGCTGATCGGCGCGCGCGATCCCGGCGCCGGACTGCGCGAGGCGGCCATCGCCAGGGACGTCGCCAAGGCAGCCGCGAAGGCAGCGACCCCATGATCGGCCGCAGCCTGATCGTCAGCGCCTATCGCACGCTTTCGGCACTGCTCGAGCCGGCGGCTGCAGCGCTCCTGCTCTGGCGCCGACGGCGCGGCAAGGAAGACCCGGCGCGTATCGCCGAACGGCGCGGCTATCCCGGCGTCGACCGCCCCGACAAGACCTTGGTCTGGCTGCATGGCGCCAGCGTCGGCGAGACCGTGACGCTGCTGCCGCTGGTCGAGCGCCTGCAGCGCCGGGGCCTTGCCGTGCTCGTCACCTCCGGCACCGTCACCTCGGCGCGCCTGCTGGAGCAGCGCCTGCCCGCGGGCGCTATCCATCAGTACCTGCCGCTCGACGTGCCGCGCTATATGCGCCGCTTCCTCGATTATTGGCGCCCGGATCTCGGCCTGCTCTGCGAGTCCGAGATCTGGCCGAACCTGATGATCGAAGCCGGCAAGCGCGGCGTGCCCCTGGTCCTGGTCAATGCCCGCATGTCCGAGCGCTCCTTCCG
>JAKFDB010000030.1:0-37476 GCA_036676315.1 Bradyrhizobiaceae bacterium | reverse complement strand
CCTCGCCCCGGCAAGGGCTGGCGCTGTCGCGACCGCTTCCGATGCAGTCGGCTGGAGAGGGCCCGGGCGCTGTCGCAAACCGGTCCGTAAAGAAAGTCGCGAGAACGGGGTTGCCAAGCGAGGCCCGAGTCGCTAATTCGACAGCCGTCAGCCGAACGCGGCTTCCGCCGTTCCGTTGCCACGCGCCCGTAGCTCAGCTGGATAGAGCATCAGACTACGAATCTGAGGGTCAGAGGTTCGAATCCTTTCGGGCGCGCCATTTCACCACCACTCCAGAACAATGCCGGGCACTCGGGGTCCGCTATCGAGACCCCGCGGCGGAAGCCGCCTGCCGGATGATATTCGTTCGGAGTAGACTCCCTGAATCGGGAGGTCAGAGGCGGGTGTCTAAACGACGCTGGATATCTTCGACCAACAGGGCTGCTTCCTCCGCGATTGCCAATATTGTGCCCGACCGTCGCGAGATCGCGAAAGGCAGGCCGGCAAAATACACGCCAGGGACGCTCGCGAGCCCGTCCTCATGCAGTGGTTGTCCTTGTGCATCGAGCACATCGGGAACGCGCACCCACCCGAAATCCCCTCTGAACCCGGTGCACCAGATCACCGTTGTGATCCCCCGCGCGGCGAGATCAATTGATCGGACTGGTGGATTCGGCAGAAGCGCGGCAATCACCTCCGCCGGGTCCGGCTCAGCCCTCGGGGCATCGATCCCGTTGCGCGCGATGTACTCGTCGATCTGGCTTCGAATTTTGGCGGAGCCTTCGTCTGCATGGCGAACATGCGCTTCTGCATCGTCGCTGAACGAGAGGCGGCCGTCGTCGACGCCCGTGAGCCGACCCAGCAAGACAACGCCTTGCGCACTGAGGGACTGCAGGCTGATCGTATGGAGCGCTCCTGTCAGCGCCCTTCCAGGGATGGGCCCCTGTTGAAGAATTTCCCTGCGCGTCACATCGATCAGTCCGGTAAGAACCATCCAGACACTGATGTGAGTACCTCGGTACATTCGGGGCAGCCGGCCGACTCGGCCCGTCGCAAGAAGCACGGTTCGCCCCGCCTGGACCAAGTCCTCGGCGATTTGGCCGCCCGACTGGGCGCTACCGACCACCAGCACGGCTCCACTGTCGAGACCAGATGCGTTGCGGTAGGCAGATGCATCAATCTGTTGGACGTTGGGCGGGAACAAAGCAGAGAGCGGCGGGCGCGCCGGGCAATTCTGGTTGCTGCTAGCGATCACCACATTCCTCGCCCACAGGGGGCCGCTCGGAACGGCCAGCCGGAACAGGCCATCGCTCGCAACAAGGTCGGTCACCGGCGTGCCGGTTTCCACCGGCAGGCCATGCCGGCCGGCATAGTCCTCCAGCAGCGCGACAAACTCGCCGCTTGTCATTGCACCGTCGGGATCGGGGCCGTCATAGGTATCCCCGGGCATGACCGTTTGGCTGTTAGGTGTGTTTACCCGAAAGGAGTCCCAGCGCTGGGTCCGCCAGGTCTCACCGATGCGACCTCGCTCCAACACTCTATGGCGTAAGCCGCGCTGCGTCAGCGCATGACTGACGCCTAGCCCCGCCCAACCGGCACCGATGACGACGGCATCAAGAATATCCGTTCCGCTCGTCATTACGCTCCCCCTTGATCGTCGCCCTATTGTACTTTGTGAAACCAGTAAATTGTTCGCTTTACAGTACGGCGTTGCTCTCGCGTATGATAAAATCGAAGGCGGCAGCACTTCGCGAGGCAATGACTAAGATGCCGCGTCTCGTGCAAGGTGCGCCTCTATGGACGTCTGTCAACTGAACCTCCGCCATGGGCGCAAAGCGGACGGCGTTTCATAAATTGTAAGGGCTCCGCAATGACATAGCGGTGCCCAGTCCTCCCCTCTCCGGCCGCCGTTTCCGTTTAAAGTTGAACTACGTTTGGATGTCGAACCCGGCATGTCACCCAGCCGCCCTGGCTGGATGACATATGCATCGCCGGCAGCGTGACGCCGTAGAACGGCAGCACGAAATACAGGAAATAGAGCTGCGCGAGGATCGGCGTCGAACGGATCGCGTCGATCAGGAAGCGAACGGCGTACCGCGTCGCAGGACCGCCGGAACGCCTCAGGATCTCCCAGCCGAAACCGAGCGCGCAGGCCCCGGCCGAGGCCGCAATGGTGACGGTGAGCCAGGGCGATCGCAGGATGGCTTGTGATCTGGAACTGAGATTGCGTTCTGCCGTGGCAGTCCGCGATCCCGAAGGCGCGCCGCTCTCGCACCTTCGGCCGACATGGCATGCTGTCCCGAAAGCGGACGCCTGCTCCAAGGGGGAACCGGTTTTGCGCCGTGCGCGTGAAAGCGAACAGGATCGTACGGCAGCCAATATCAGCCGCCGCATGCGTCCGATGCAGGCCCGTCAGCCCATCAAGGGCCTCGACGGCCGTCCTGCATTGCCGGAAGACCAGTCCAACGCCGCAATCCTCGAGCTCCGCCTGTTCGGACGTCAGAGAGCATAAGCTTGCGTCGACGAGGCTGGGGGGCCCTGGTTTGAAGCTGCCATTGTGGGGGAGCGCCTTGAGCGCGACTCTCCTTGTGCAAGTCGTCAGTTCATTCGCCGCTGCCGCGATCCCGCTGCTGGGGCCGATCCTGACGCTGCGTTGGGGCCTGGCGCCCGAAGACATCGGCTATGTTTCAGCTGTCGTCTCGGTCGGGATATGCTGGTTTCTGGCATGCGGCGGCCCGATGCTCGATCATCACGGCCCCATTCGCACCCTGCAGTTTGGCCTGGTCTTCGTCGCCGCGGGCCTGGCGCTCCTGTCGCAGCCGATCGTTTCGCTCGGGCTCGCCGGAGCCCTGCTCGTCGGCTTGGGACTGGCGCCCAACACGCCTGCCGGCAGCCAGGTCTTGATGCGCACCGCGCCGACCGGACATCGCACGCTGATCTTCTCCATCAAGCAAGCAGGCGTGCCGCTTGGAGGAGCCATTGCCGGCATTGCCGTCGCCCCGCTGGTCCTGGCATTCGGCTTCGTCGGCGCCGTTTCGGCGCTTGTCGCCATCGTGCTTGTCTGCGCCGTGCTGGTCCAGGCCTTTCAGCCGAGGCTCGATGCGGAAAGGGGCCCACGGAACAGGGGCTGGCCCCGCCTTTTTCTTTCGCCATCGTCGCTGACGAGGTCGGCCCGGATCATCAACGCCCATCCGGGCTTGCCGATGCTCACTGCGATGGGCGTTTCATTCTCGATCACGCAAGCCTGCATCACGGCATTCACCGCAACCTACATGGTCATCCAGCACGGCCAGAGCCTGGCCCAGGCCGGGCTCTATATGTCGGTGCTGCTGGCGACGAGCACGGTCGCACGCATTTTCTTTGGATGGCTGGCGGATCGGTTGGGGTCGGGCCTTCTGCTTTTATCCGTTCTGGCGCTGGCCGCGGGCAGCGCAATTCTGCTGCTGGTGTGGTCCGCGGCCGCAAGCCACTGGCTGGTCTACGGGTGCATGGCTCTGGTCGGGGCGACATCGATGGGATGGAACGGTGTTCACATGGCCGAGCTCGCCAGGGCTTCGCCGCCTGCGATCATCGGCGATGTTACGTCCAGCGCCAGCCTGTTCGGCTTCATCGGGTCGATTTGCGGACCGTTGGCGTTCGCGATGATCGCCAGCAAGACCGGAAGCTTTACCTGGCCCTTCGTTCTTGTCGCTGGTCAGTTGATCATTTTTGGAGTGTTCGCTCTTGCCATGGTGCAGCTTGCACGCCGATCGCATCAGTGAACGACAGAAGGCTCCCAGAAACGCCGGCCAGCACAGCCTGGCGCGGCATTGCTGCGCCACAGCCGGGCGTTGGCTTGGCGCGCGGTTCGCGATTGCAATCGGGCTACAAGCGATCGTGGCGCCGGCCGTAGCCGTATGGCGGCGGCGCTTGGCCTCGGTCATCGTGAATGCGGCGGGCCCTAAAGGCCTGTGTCGGGCCGGCTGACCTGAGACGGGCTCGATATGGCCTGCGCCAGATCGAGCAGGGCTGGTGCGAGACGCGCGCGCGCTTCCTCTACCGTGCATTGCGTCGTCACGACGGCCGTACCGACTGCCGCGATCACGGCGCCGGTCGGTCCGAAGACGGGAGCGGCCAGCGAGATCTCGGTTTCGAAGGATTCGCGATGCGTCATCGCAAAGCGATCGGTCCTGATCGTCTCGATCCGCTTCTCGAGCGCTTCGCGCGTCACGAGGGTCTGGCTGGCATAGGCGACGGGGTTCGTCGCAGCCAGGATGCGGGCGCGCTCCTCCGCCGGCTTGTAGGCGACCATGGCCTGGCCCAGGGAGCTGATATACCAGGGGAATTTCGAGCCGGCGACGATGGTCGGGCTGACGACGTGGCGGCTTCTATAGCGGACGATGAAAATCACGTCCGGCCCGTCCATCTCCGCCAGATTGACCGCCTCGCCGTGCCGGCCGCTCCACTCCAGCATATAGGGCGTCGCCCGCTCCAGCAGGGCGTGGCAGCGCAGGTAATTGGCACTGAGCTGCAGCACGCGGGAGGTCAGGCTATATTGCCGCGTCGCCTGGTCCTTCTGCAGATAGCCCAGCGCCACGAGCGTCGCGGTGAAGCGTTGGGCGGCGCTCTTCTCCAGCCCGGTCACGGCCGCGACCTGCGTCAGCGTCAGGCTCGGGCGGCCGTCGTCGAAGGCCTGCAGGACGCTCAACCCCTTTTCCAGGGAAGAGTTGAAGAGGCCGGACTCGCCGGCAGGACGTCCCCTTTTCTCGGCGGGTTTGCCACTGTTCATGCCGAGCCCTTACCTTGGAAATCAGACGCATCCTCCTATGGCCGGCCGGCCAGGGAATAGCAATATCCGACCATTGTTATCGGTAAGTGCGGTGATCTCTCGGAATTAGCGGGCTCCACCTCCGCCGGCGTGTTGCTGTTCGGCGTCCCAGCTGCCGGCAGTCGAGAGCGGCAGCTCCGTCTTGCGAATGCGCTGCGTCGGCCCGCGCGGGAAATCCGTCACGACCTCGATGAAGCGCGGGACCTGATAATAGGCGAGATGCTGCTTGCACCAGGCGAGGATGTCGGCTGGCGACACCGCCCCGCCCGGCGCCGCGCGGACGAAGGCCTTGATGTCCTGCTCGCCCATCTCGGAGGGCACGCCGATCACGGCCGATTCCTCGACGGTGGGATGCGCATTGATGACGCGCTCCACTTCCCAGGCCGAGACGTTCTCGCCGCGGCGGCGCAGGGCGTCCTTCTTGCGTCCGGAGAAATAGAAGTTGCCGGTGCCGTCGCGATAGCCGAGATCGCCAGAGAACACGCAGCCATCGCGCAGGACTTCGGCGGTCTTCTCGGGGTTGCCGAGATATTCGAGCATGGTGATGCCCGGTCCCTTCGGCCGCAGCACGATCTCGCCGACGGTGCCGTCCGGGACGGGCTTGCCGGCATCGTCGGCGATGAAGGCGTCGAACTCCGCGACCGGCTTGCCGATCGAGCCGATCGGCCCGTCATGGTTGAGCATGGTGAAGTTGCCGGCTTCGGTGATGCCGTAGCCCTCGCGGATCGACACGCCGAACCGCGACTCGAAGGCTTTCCAGCTCTGCGTCGGCGCAGCCGCTCCCCAGGCGATGCGAACCGGATTATCGGCATCCTCAGGTCGCTCCGGCTGCTTGAGCAGCAGGTTCATGGCGCCGCCGAGATAGTGGAACTGCGTCGCGCCGTAGCGCCGCATCTGCTCCCAGCATTGCGAGGCGCTGAAGCGCTCGACCATGCCGATGCGCACGCCATGCTGCAGGCTCATCAACACCGTCATCCAGCCGGCGACATGGAAGAACGGCTCCCAGAGGAACAGGACGTCGCCGGGCCGGACCTCGGCGAGGAGGCCGGCATTCTTGGCGCCGATCTGGAACCAGCGCTCGCA
The DNA here is from genome assembly GCA_036676315.1 of Bradyrhizobiaceae bacterium. Classification (GTDB taxonomy): domain Bacteria; phylum Pseudomonadota; class Alphaproteobacteria; order Rhizobiales; family Beijerinckiaceae; genus Allobosea. Next base: position 31,607 of record JAKFDB010000030.1, on the reverse strand, counting down.
GAGCACGGCACCTTTCGGCTCGCCCGTCGTGCCCGAGGTGTAGGAGATCATGCAGGGGCGATCGAGCCCGCCTGCGGCCTCTGCGGGAACCGGCCCGGTCGTCGCCATCGCCTCGGCGAGCGCCGCGAAACGCGCGTCGTCGGTCGGCGCTTCACCCCGCCAGAGCACGCCTTCGACACTGCCGTCGTCGGACAGCGCCGTCGCCAGCTCCGAGAATGCGCCGTCGGCGATGACGAAGCGCGGCCGGGCGCTGGCGAGCTGCGTGCGGATGCCCAGGGCCTTGAGGTGGATGCTGATCGGCACGGCGAGCGCGCCGATCCAGACCAGGGCGAAGAACAGGTAGATGTGCTCCGGCACGGTCGGTAGCATCAGGCCGACGCGGTCACCCGGGCGGACGCCGTGGCGGAGGAGGGCGGCTGCCCTCGTATCGATGTGAGCCTTGAGCTCGCCGAAGGTGATCACCTCCTCGCCGAACATCAGGAAAACATCTGCCCCGTTGGTAGCAGCCCGCCGTTCGACCAACTGCCTCAGCGTCTCGTTCATAAGCGTCTCCTTGGGCCAGCGCTGGCGAGCGTATGGATCAGGCCGATTTCCGGGCGGCGCGGATGCGGAAGAACTCCTGCATGCAGCGCTGCGGCTCGCCGGATGCGAAGGCCTGTCGCTGCGCCTCCTCGGCGATCTGGAAGGCGCGGTCGAACGCCGGCTGCGTCGCTTCGCGATAGGCGCGCTTCGTCAGGCGTAAGGCGACCGGCGGCTTCCCGCCCAGTTCCCGCGCCAGCGCGATGCTTCGGGCCAGGACCTCGGCAGCCGGGACGATCTCGTTGAGCAGGCCGAACTGCTTTGCCTCTTCCGCGTCGATCATCCGGCCGGTCAGGATGAGGTCCATGCTGCGGGCGACGCCGATCCGCTCGGCGAAGATCCCCCAGGGGCCGACGACGCTCGGGATGCCGTTGTTGAGCTCGGGCTGTCCCATCTTCACGCCGGCATGGCCGACCCGGTAATCCATCAGCAGCGCGACCTGGAAGCCGGAGCCCGCCGCCAGCCCGTTGAGGGCGGCGACGGTCGGCTTCTCGATGCCGCGGATGATCTCGTAGAAGCTCTTGACTGCGGCCAGCCAGACATCGGCGTCGCCGCCGCCCTCGAAGTTCTGCGACTCCGAGAAGTCCTGCCCCGAGCAGAAGGCCCGCTCGCCGGCACCGGTCACGACGATCGCCTTGACGGAAGCGTCCTCGCCGAGCTGCGCCAGCATCCGGCCGAGCGCTTCCCGCATCGCACTCGTCCAGGCGTTCAGCTTTTCGGGCTTGTTCAGCGTGACAATCGCGACGCCATCCTCATGGCGCAGAACGAGTTCGGCTTCGGTCATCTCAGGCCTCGCTGATTGCGCGACCGTGCTGTCTCAGCTGATCGCTATCGGATATTGATAATGAGTATCATAATATGACGACATTCGCGAGACGAGCAAGCCGGAAATGCGCCGTGCACTGAAGGCAGGCCCTATGAGATCGGGCACATTCCCACTGGCGGCGGTAGCGAAAAAGGACATTGACAATCATTATTTGATATCTCTACTCATTATTAGATATCAGCAAAGGCGGAGTCGCGGCATGGCCCAGAACGAACTTGAGGAACTCCGGGCAGATTGCGGGCTTGCCGCCAAGTTTTGGGGCAGGGCGTTCGGCGCCATGGGCGCGATCGTCTTCCGCGAGAAGGGCGAGGACGCGATCAAGCGGCTCTGGCAGCTGATGCTCCACCAGCACCAGCAGGGCTTCTACCATCAGGGGCTGCGCAAGCTCGGCATCTCGCCGGACGAACCGCCGGCGGTCGCTGCCGGGAAGTACCACTGGTACACCAACCTGATCGGCGGCCTGACGATGGAGTATGTCGAGGAGACGCCGAAGAAGGTCTGGATTCGCTACACGGCGCCGATGTGGACCTATCCTGGCACATCGATGCTGGCGATGCCGGCCTCGCTCAGGCGCACCATCTTCTCGATCTGGCACCCGGCCAATGGCCGGATGATGGGCAATAAGCGCCTCGGCTGGGTCGCCACCAAATTCGTCATGGAAGGCGACCCCTATGACGAGGGTTACTTCTACGAATACGACCGGGATCTCGCTCCCGGCGAGGAACTCCGCTTCGAGCAGGTCGCGCATACCCCGGAATTCGACCCGGCCAAGGCGCCTCGCCTCGACGAGAACCTCTGGCCCGAGGCGCGCATGCTGAAGGCGCGGCGCAACTGGTCGCGCGAATATGTCGCCACGACGCTCGATTGCCTGCTGCAGATGTATGGCCCCCACACGACCAATTATCTCTGGGAGCAGACGATGCGCGGCATGGCCGTGCAATATGCCAGGGAACTCAAGGCCGATGCCGGCATCGACGGAAACAGCGCCGAGGCGATCGCCAGCTTCTTCGCCCGCATGCTGAAGGCGCAGGGCCAGGCCTTCGAGCTGCAGCGCCTGAGCGACGACCGTTTCGCCATCACGCTCGGCTCGTTCCTGCCCTTCGCAGCGGACGCGCCGGAAGCCCTGCGCCATGCCAGCTTCGCCTTCCAGAGCGTCGCGGCCTGGACGCTGAACGGCCGCGTCGCGGTTTCCCGGCTGCCGACGCCGGATGCGCGCAACCCGACGGGCGAGACCTGGGAAATCTCGAATGCGGGCCGCTGGCTCTACTAACGCTCGCCAAGACCAAGGCTTTGCAGATCATGCAGTATATCGACACTGACCATTCGGTCAGCGATCTCCTCGACGCGCGCGTCCGCGAGCACGGCGACAGGGTCTTCTGCACCTGGCAACAGGAGCAGATCACCTATGCCGAGCTCGGCGCCAGGGTCGACCGGCTCGCCAATGGCCTGCTGGCGGCGGGCCTCGCGGCGGGCAGCCGCGTCGCCGTCATGCTCTCCCACCACCCCGACCATATCCTGGCGCTGCTCGCCTTGCTGCGCATCGGGGCGGTCGAGGTCCCGATCAACACGCATCTGCGTGGCGAGGGACTGCAATATCAGCTCGCGCACAGCGAGCCGCAGGCGATCATCGCCGACGAGGAGTTCGCGGAGCAGCTGCTGCCGGCGCTCGAGGCCGGCGGCAGGCCGGTGACGCTGATCTGGCGCGGCCCGAACCCGCCGCCTTCGAAGTCTGCGGGGCAAGTGATCGACTTCGCCGAGGTCGCGAACGGCCCGGCCGGCCGACCGGCGCATCGCAGCAGGCCCGGCGACATTGTCGCCATCTGCTATACCTCGGGAACCACCGGCGCGCCGAAGGGCGTGCTGATGACGGATGCGATGTACCGCGCCGCGGCGACCAGCTCCCTGCTGCTCTCCGGCATCGAGGAGGGCGATACGCCGCTGTTCTGGGAGCCGATGTACCATCTCTTCGGCATCGAGGTGGTGGTCCTCGCCCTGCACAAGCCGGTCACGCTCGCCATGGTGGAGCGTTTCAGCGCCTCGAATTTCTGGCGCTGGGCGCGCGAGAGCAAGGCGACCCATATCCACTATGTCGGCGGCGTGCTGCAGCTTCTCCTGCGCCAGCCGCCCGGGCCGGATGACCGCCGGCACGGCATCCGCGTCGCCTGGGGCGGAGGCTGTCCGACCCAGACCTGGCACGCCTTCGAGGAGCGCTTCGGCATCGAGATGCGCGACAGTTTCGGCATGACCGAGACCGCCGCCCTCAACATCGTCAACACCCGCGGCATCCCCGGCGCGCTCGGCGTTCCCTTGCCCTATTTCGAGGCTCGCGTGATCGACGAGGCGGGCGAGCCGGCCGGCGCCGGCGAGGTCGGCCAATTGCTGATCCGCGGCAAGCAGCCCGACATCGTCACGCCCGGCTACTACCGCAATCCCGATGCGACGGCGTCGACCCTGAGGGACGGCTGGCTGCATACCGGCGACCTGGTGCGGCAGGACGAGAATGGCGTGTTCTGGTTCTTCGCCCGGCAGAAGGACAGCATCCGCCGGCGCGGCGAGAACGTCTCGGCCTGGGAGGTCGAGCGCGTGGTCAACCAGCATCCGCAGGTCGAGGAAAGCGCCGCGATCATGGTGGTCAACGAGTTCGGCGACGAGGATCTCAAGATCTTCATCAAGCCGGTCGGGGCTCCGTTCGAGGCTGAAGCGTTCCTCGCCTGGTGCAGCGAGCGCATGGCGCGGTTCCAGGTCCCGCGCTTTGTCGCCTTCACCGAGGATTTCCCGCGAACGCCGACCCAGCGCATCCGCAAGCACGAGCTGAGCCAGGCGCTCGACGATTGCTGGGATGCGGAGAAGCAGGTTTCGGTCCGCTGAGCCTGTGCTCGGCGGCCGTCCCAACGTCAGCGGGTGCAGTTGACCGTTGACATTGCCGAGCTTTGTGCAACGATATTAGATATAAGTTATCAATATACGATAAGGAGGGGATATGACTAACAAGCCTGAGCTGCTCCTTGCGAGCAATCGCCGCCGCTTCCTGGGCGGCCTCGCGGCGACCGCCGCCTTCACCGCCTATGCTCCCGCGATCATCGGAGCCCGCGCCCAGGCGCAGCCTCTGGTGATGGTCAGCTATGGCGGTTCCTATGCCGAGGCGTTGAAGGAGGTGATCGCCGATCCCTTCACCAAGGCGAGCGGCATCCCCGTCCAGATCCTGAACACGCCGGACCTCGCGAAGGTCAAGGCACAGGTCACCTCGAAGAATGTCGAATGGGACATCTTCGACGCCTCCGGCCCACTGATCATGGCCGGTTCCAACAACAACTACTGGGAAGACATCGACACCTCGATCGTCAAGACCGCCGGGATCGTCGGCGGCGTCGGGCGTGACCGGGTGCCGAACTACATCTTCTGCGGTGGCATCGCCTGGAACACCACGGGCAACGCGACCAAGCGGCCGCAGACCTTCGCGCAGCTCTGGGACACCGGCGCCTTTCCGGGGCGTCGCGGCTTCCGCAACCGTGTCTCGGAGACGCTCGAGGTCGCGCTGCTTGCCGACGGCGTCGCCCCGAAGGACCTCTACCCGCTCGATGTCGAGCGCGGCTTCAAGGCCCTGGAGCGGATCAAGCCGCATGTCCGTAAATGGTTCGAGCAGACCCCGCAGATGGTCACGCTGATCCAGAGCAACGAGATCGACTTCATCTACGCCTATCCGAACCGGATCCGGGCGGCTGTGCAGACTGGTGTGCCGCTGGCCTTTTCCTTCGAGCAGAACGTCAATGCGTTCAACTACATGGCGGTCCTGAAGGGCTCGAAGCGCAAGAAGGCGGCGATGGAGTATCTCGCCTTCGCCCTGCAGCCCGAGACGCAGGCGAAGCTCGCCGAGAAGCTCAGCCTCGCCCCGGTGCTCACCGAGGCGACGAAGCTGATGTCGGAGGATGCCCGCAAATGGCTGCCGAACCTGGCGAGCCCGACCAACGCGTTCATCGACGACGAGTACTGGGGCAAGAACTACGACACGCTCGACAAGCGCTTCAAGGAATGGCTGCTGCTCTGATCGCAGTGGCGAGGGCACCTATCGGGCGGCCGCAATCGCAGGCCGACCGGTAGGGTGCTCCCCGTCCAGGGCGCGCGGGCCTGCCGGGCGGGTTGATTGAAGGCGGTCGGCCCCGAGCAAATCACCAGATGGACGAACGGGCCGGCGCTGATACGCCGGCCCGTTTCATTTTCGTCGGGGCTCTCCGGCAACATGTTTGCCGGGCTGCGGTGGAGGCAGGGCGGCGTCGGCAGACAGCCTCGCCTCCCGCGGGTTCTCGGGGCCTTAGGACTTGGCCTCGAGCAGCAGCGCGTCCTGCGGCTCCCAGCCGATGCGGGCGGTGGAGCCGAGCTTGCGATCCGCCGAGCGGCTCGTCGGGGCCTTTACCGTAAAAGCCTGGCTGCCGCTGCGAACCGTCAGGCGCATCGTTTCCCCGACGAAGGCGATCTCCTCGATCTGGCCGCAGACCTCGTTGGCGCGGCTCTCGCCATCGGCGAGCACGGCGATCTTGTCGGGGCGGATCATCAGGCGGTTGGCCGTGCCGCTCGCGTCCTGGGCGATGCGGATGTCCTGCCCCGACGCGTCGAGGCGCACGCGCCCCGGCGCGACGATATCGCAGGCGAGCAGGTTGGATTCACCGATGAAATCGGCGACGAAGGCGTTCGCCGGCTTGAAGTAGAGTTCCTGCGGCGTGCCGAGCTGTTCGATCTCGCCGGCATTCATCAGGCAGATCCGATCCGAGAGATAGAGAGCCTCCTCCTGATCGTGGGTCACGTAGAGGATCGTGATGCCCATCTCCTTGTGGATGCGCCGGATCTCCTGCTGCAGCTGTTCGCGCAGCTTCTTGTCGAGGGCGCCGAGCGGCTCATCCATCAGGATCACCGGCGGCTGGTAGACCAGGCACCGGGCGATCGCGACACGCTGCTGCTGTCCGCCCGAGAGCTCGCGCGGCTTGCGATGCGCGATATGTCCGAGCTGCACGATGTCGAGGATCTTCTCGACCCGGCTCTTGACCTCGGCCGATGCCATCCGCCGGATGCGCAGCGGAAAGGCGATGTTGTCGAACACCGACATGTGCGGGACGAGCGCATAGCTCTGGAACACCATGCCGAGCCCGCGCTGGCGCGGCGGCACATGGGTCACGTCGCGGCCGCCGATCGAGACGATGCCGCGATCGGGGGAGATCATCCCGGCAACGACGTTCAGCAGCGTCGTCTTGCCTGAGCCGCTGGCGCCGAGGAGCGTCAGGAACTCGCCCTCGGGAACGGTCAGGTCGACTCCGTTAAGCGCGACGAAGTTCGCGTAGCTCTTCGCAATGCCGCTCAGTGCCACCGTGCTCATGCTCGACCCCTTTGTGCGGCTCCCTATCGCCGCATCCAGGGCAGAGCATATTGTCGGTGATCGATATTGTAAATTGATAAGAGATGGCACATAGTGATATAATCTTGGACATTGCCTGAGGCTGGAATGATCGCCACCCGACGCCCCGAGCTGCTGCCCTCGCTCGCGCTCTTTGCAACGCCGGCGGCGCTCGTCTCGCTCGGCCTCTTCGTGATTCCGATGATCTTCGTCGCCTCCTATACGGTCGGCGACGAGCGAGGCCTGCTGGACGGTGTCCGCGAGGTAGCAGGGTCGAACCTGGTTTTCCGGGTCTTCCTGAACACGGTCCACATCAGCGTCACCACGGCCTTCGTCAGCGTGCTGCTGGCCTACCCCGTGGCGCTGCATGTGATGCGGCAGAAGCGGCTCTGGAAAGCGGTCTGCCTGACGCTCGTCCTCGTGCCCTTCTGGACCAGCATCCTGGTCAAGAGCTACGCCTTCATCATGATCCTTGGTGAGCGCGGGGTGATCAATACGGCCCTGCGAGCCTGGGGGTTCGACGGCTTCGACATGATGTTCAACCGCTTCGCGGTGATCGTCGGGATGAGCAACGCGCTCATTCCCTTCGCCATCTTTCCGATCCTCGCCAGTCTTTCAGCGCAGAACCAGTCGATCCAGGCGGCCGGGGAGGTCATGGGCGCTTCGCCGATGCAGGTCTTCTGGTCGATCACCTTTCCGCAGAGCCTGCCGGGCGTCCTTGCCGCCTTCCTGCTCTGCCTCGTCCTTTCCATGGGCTTCTTCGTCACTCCGGCCCTGCTCGGCGGGCGCCAGGACATGATGATGGCCAATGTCATCGACCTCTACACGCGCGAGGTCCTGGACTGGCAGAGCGCCTCAATCATCGCGCTCCTGCTGCTGCTCTTCTGCGGCCTGCTCGCTGGCGTGATCCTGAAACTGCAATTGCGGGTGGGGCGCTGAGCGATGAGCGGAACAACTGCGAAACGGCCGCTTCGGATCGTTGGCCGCCTGCCGCGCGCCTCGACCGTGCTGGCATGCCTCGTCTACGCCTATCTGGTCATACCCAGCCTGGTCGTGATGCCGATCTCGCTGTCGGAAGCGGGTGAGTTCACTCTCGACCGGGCAAGATTGTCGCTGAACCTGTTCCGGCAGTTCTTCGCTTCCGAGGCCTGGATCGCGGCGCTCTGGAACAGCCTCCAGGTCGCGACGGCGGCATCGATGCTGGCCACCCTGATCGGGATCCCCGCGGCCTACGCCTTTGCGCGGGGGCGCTTCTATGGCCGCTCGACCGTCCAGATGCTGGTGATCTCGCCGATGTTCGTGCCGGTCATCGTGATCGCGCTCGGGCTCTATTTCCTCGCAGCGGCGGCGGGCTTGCAGGGGCGGTTCGCGACGCTGGTCCTGGCGCACGCCATGTACGGCCTGCCCTTCGTCGTCATGCTGATCCTCAGCGGCATGACGCAGGTCGATCCGGCGCTGGAAAAGGCGGCGATGCTGATGGGCGCTTCGCCGCTCCGCGTCTTCGCTCAGGTTGTCCTGCCGCAGCTGAAGATCTCGATCTTCGCCGGCTTCCTCTTCGCCTTCCTGGCCTCCTTCGACGAGGTCGTCATTGCCTGGTTCCTGAACGGGCCGACGACGATCACGCTGCCGGTCAAGATGTACAGCAGCATCATGTGGGAGAACACGCCGGTGATCGCCGCCGTATCGACCATGCTGACGCTTCTCTCCTTCGCTGTCTGCCTGCTGACCATGGTGCTGGGTGCCAATCCCGGCGCGAAGGACTCGAACGGAGCGGCATGATTCCCGGGCACTTGCCAGTCAGGCCGGCGTCGGAGGCGGGCAAGTCGTATTAGCCGGCTTATCATGGAGTCTCGCGGGCGAGACTTGCGCAGGTCCGTGCACGGAACACGTATCCCTCACCTCAAATCGGAACGGCGCATATGGAACAGCTCTGCCTGAAGACGTCCGGTTTCGAGACGGAAGAGGATCCTGCGTTCGAGCGGCTTGCCGCAGCGCGGCGCAGTTGCCGCGCCTTCCTGCCGGAAGCTCTCCCCGAGGAATTGATCGGGCGCATCCTGAGCACGGCGCAGCGCGCGCCTTCATGGAACAATGTCCAACCCTGGCAGCTGATCATCACCCGCGGCGAGGGCACCGAGCGCTTTCGCCGGATGATGCTGGCCAAGGCCGGCTCTGCCGATCCCGCCCGGCGCGATTTTCCCTTCCCCCGCGAATATGCCGGCGACTACCTGCAGCGGCGGCGTTCCTGCGGCTTCCAGCTCTACGGCGCCGTCGGGATCCAGCGCGGCGACAAGGAGGCCTATGCGTGCCAGACGATGCGCAACTTCGCCTTCTTCGACGCTCCCCATGTCGCGATCGTGACCAGCGACGAGGCGCTCGGCGTCTATGGCGCCGTCGATTGCGGCGGCTATGTCTCGCATTTCATGCTGGCTGCGCAGTCGCTAGGGGTCGGCAGCATCGCCCAGGGTGCCCTTGCCGAATATGCCGGCGACATCCGCGACCATTTTCGCCTGCCCGACAGCCGAAGGGTGGTCTGCGGCATTTCGTTCGGATGGCCGGATGAGAGCCACCCGGCGAACGGCTTCATCACGGAGCGAGCGCCGTTGTCGCAGGTCGTCACGTGGGTCGATGGCTGACGCCCTCTGCGACGAAGCGATGGGCAATCAGCGCCGCATGCACGCTCCACGGCAGGCGCAGAGCAGGCTGCTAGACCTGCCGCGGCTGGCTTTCGTCCTGTAGCGTAAGACCGATCTCTCCCCGGAAGCGCTCGATTGCAGATTTGAGCGTCGTAGCGATGTCCTCCGCCCGTGGGAGGCAACGGAACTGCGGCCCGGCAACGACGATGGACAGGCGTCTCTCGGGGAGAGGCAGGGGGCAGGCAATGCCAACCAGGTCGCGGCTGTAGTCGCCATCGCTGTAGTGATAGCCGCGCGCCGCCGAGCGGCGCAGTTCGGCTTCGACAGCGTCGATATTGACAGGCGTCGTCGGCGAATAGCGCTCGAAGGTGATCTTGCGATAGAGCGCATCGCGTTCTGCAACCGAGTATTGCGCCAGGATCGCGCGCCCGGTCGAACTTGCCTGGATCGGCAGGCGATGCCCTTCCTTCGCGAAGTACCGGATCGGCGCTTCGGATTCGATGACATAGATGAAGATGGCATGCGTGCCAGCCGGCGCACCGATCGCCGTCGTCTCTCCGGTTTCGCGCGCGACCTCGGCGACGAGCTGCAGCGCAGCCTCGGGCAGCGGTTCGGCGCTCGCAACGGTCTGCGCCATGGTGAGCCAGCGCGGGCTCGGATAATAGCCACCGCGCGCGCGCGGTTCGTAGAGATAGCCCTTGTCCGCCAGGGTGCCGATCAGGTTGAAGGTGCTGGAGCGCGGCCAGCCGAGCTCGTCCGAGAGCTCGGCCAGGGTTGCCGGCTTCTGCCGGCGGGCGAAGAACTCGAGCAGTTCGAGGACGTTGGCGGCCTGCTTGACCTGCATGCGTTTCCTTGTCGAATCCCTGTGCCGATCAGCCGGTGCCCAGCGAGGCCAGAATGCGCTCGGCCGCCCTGAGATGCGGCTTATCGATCATCTGGCCATCGATTTTCATTACGCCGAGATCGGTCCGACTGCCAAACGCCTCGGCGATGCGCCGTGCCCAGGCGATCTCGTCCTCGCTCGGCCGGAAAGCGGCGTTGACCACCTCGGCGTGCTTGGGATGGATGATCCCCTTGGCCAGGAAGCCGTCGCGACGTGCGGCGCGCGCCTCCTGCGCCACGGCATCGAGGTCGTCGATCGCGGTCGCCACCGTGTCGACCGCAACCACGCCGGCGGCGGCAGCCCCGGCAAGACAGAGATCACGGGCCAGGCGGTAGGGCGACAGCAATGTCCCGCCCTCGCGATTTGCCGTGGCGCCGAAGGAGGCGGCGAGATCCTCCGCTCCCCACATCATGCCCCAGAGCCGCGGGCTGCAGCCGCGATAGGTACCGAGCCCGAACAGCGAGCCGGCGGTTTCGGTGACGATGGCGAGGATCTGCGTCCGTCCGGCCTCCAGACCGTGGGCAGCTTCAAAGGCGTCGAGCATATGCCCGAGCCGCCGGACCTGATCGGGACCGTCGCATTTCGGCAGGGCGATGCCGTCCGGCGCGTGCGGCATCACGGCGGCGAGGTCGGAAGCGGCCAGCCCGGTGTCGAAGGCGTTAACCCGGACAAAGAGCCGCTGGGTCCCGCGCGGCGCCTGCAGCATGTCGGCGGTCTCGCGGCGCGCCGCCTCCTTGGCCTCGGCGGCGACGGAATCCTCGAGGTCCAGGATCAGCGCGTCGGCGGCGCCTTCGCGAGCCCGGGCGAATTTGCGCGCGCTGTCGCCGGGGACGAAGAGGAGACTGCGCATCAGGCGGCCTGCTTGTGGCGGTGGATCATTGCCATGCGCCGGCAGATCGCGACGACCTCGCCGCGCTGATTGAGACATTCGTGCTCGAACTCGACGAGCCCGACCGAGGGGCGCGACTTGCTGATGCGCTTGCCGACGACCTTGGTGCGCGAGCGCAGGGTGTCGCCATGGAAGACGGGCTTGGGGAAGCGCACGTCGCTCATGCCGAGATTGCCGACGGTGGTGCCGAGCGTGGTGTCATAGACGCTCATGCCGATCATGATCCCGAGCGTGTAGAGGCTGTTGAACAGCGGCTGGCCCCATTCGGTCCTGGCGGAGAAATCCGCATCGACATGGAGCGGCTGCGGGTTCAGCGTCATCAGGCTGAAGCTGATATTGTCCTGCTCGGTAACGGTGCGCGAGAAGGCGTGCTCGAAGAGCTGCCCCTCCTCGAATTCCTCATAATAGCGTCCGGCCATGGGCGTGTTCCCTTTGGGTTCAGTGAGCGGGTGTCGGGGTATCGGAGGCGGTGCGGATGACGCCTGCGCCTTCCAGCCGGACGACCGTGTCGGGGCTGACGCCCCATTCGGCGAGCGCGGCACGGCCGCTCGCGCCGGGTTCCTCGGCTGGGGTGGGCGTCGCCGCCGGCGTGCGGCTGAAGCGCGGCGCCGGCGCCGGCTGCACCACGCCGGCGAGCGTGACGAACATGCCGCGCGCCTGCGCATGCGGATGAAGCGGCGCCTCCGCCAATGACAGCACCGGCGCGAAGCAGGCGTCGCTGCCTTCCAGCAGGGCACACCATTCGTCCCGGCTGCGCTCGGCGAAGCGTTCGGTGAGCAGGGCCCGGCCTGCCGGCCAGGCGGCCCGGTCGGCCATGTCCGGGAACTCGCCCGGCTCGAAACCGATCCGCCTGAGAAGCAGCTCGCGGAATTTTGGCTCGATCGGAGCGATGGTGATCCATTCGCCATCGGCGCAACGATAGGTCTCGTAATGCGGCGCGCCGGAGTCGAGCAGGTTGGTGCCGCGCCCGGGCCGGTGCAGACCAGCAGCGGCGAGGCCGTAGAGGCTCGCCATCAGCGTCGCCGTGCCCTCGACCATGGCCGCGTCGACGACCTGGCCCCGGCCGGAGCCGCGCGCCTCGAGAAGCGCACAGACCAGGCCGAAGGCGAGAAGCATCGCCCCGCCGCCATAGTCGCCGATCAGGTTGAGCGGGATCGCGGGCGCCTCGCCCTCGCGGCCGATGGCTGCGAGTGCCCCGGCGAGCGCGATGTAGTTGAGGTCATGTCCGGCCGCCTTCGCCAGCGGGCCGTCCTGTCCCCAGCCGGTGACGCGGCCATAGATCAGCCTGGGATTGCTGGCGAGGCAGGTCTCCGGGCCAAGCCCGAGGCGCTCCATCGTGCCCGGGCGGAAGCCCTCGATCAGGGCATCGGCACGTGAGACGAGCCCGAGGGCCAGCGCCACGCCCTCGGGATGCTTGAGATCGAGCGCGAGCGAACGCCGGCCGCGGCGCGTCACGTCGAAGCGCGGCGCGCGGGCGATGCCGAGGCCGCTTGGCTCCAGCCGGTCGAGGATCACGATCTCGGCGCCGAGATCGGCGAGCAGCATGCCCGTCATCGGGGTGGGACCGATGCCGGCGAACTCGACGATCCTGATGCCGGCGAGCGGCCCGCGGGAGCTGGCGACGTGCGTCACGGCGCGCCTCCCTCATGCAGGCTGCGCTCGAGCAGCTCGCGGTGCTGCGGCGCGGCGATCGCGATCAGCGCCCGTGCCCGGTCCGCTGCGCCAAGATGGGCGAGCTCGGCCACGCCGAACTCGGTGACGACCGTGTCGACATCGGCCCGGCCGATGGTCACCGCCTCGACCCGCGGCACGATGCGCGAGCGCCCGCCGCTGCGGTCGGTGGCGCGCAAGGCGAGGATCGCGCGCCCCTTCGGTGCAAGCCGCGCGCCGCGGGTGAAATCGACGAGGCCACCGGTGCCGCCGACAGGCTGGCCGTCGGCGCGCTCGGCATTGACCTGTCCGAGCAGATCCACTTCGATCGCCGAATTGATCGTGACGAGCCGCTCCTGGCGCGCGAGCGTGCCGATGGCGTGGGTGTGCGCCGCTGGCCGCAGTGCGAAGGCAGGACTGCCGTCGATCAGATCGAAGAACTCCCGCCTGCCGATCACGAGATTGCCGACGCTGACGCCCGGCTCCAGCGATTTGCGGGCGTTGGTGACGACGCCGCGTGCGATCAGTCCGCCCATCCGGCCTGCGAGAACGCCGGAGTGGACGCCGAGATCGCGATGGCCTTCGAGCGCGTCGAGCACCGCATCGGGAAGCGTGCCGACGCCGATTTGGATCGTGGCGCAGTCCGGGACGAGCCCGGCGACGTGCCGGGCGATAACCGCCTCGGTCTCGCCCGAGGGCGCCGAGGGAGCCTCGACCAGATCGGTTTCCGCTTCCACTACGGCGTCGATGCGCAGGTCCGGATCCAGTTCGGCGCCGGCGCACCAGGGCGCCCGCGCATTGACCTGCGCGATCACGCAGCGCGCATGGCGCGCCGCCGCCAGCACATAGTCGTTGGCGAGAGTCGCGCAGTAGCCGCCAGGCCCCTCGGCCAACTGGAGCAGCACGACATCGGCGCGGATCGCACCGGAGGCGAAGCCCGCTTCCAGCGCGCTGTAATGCAGCGGCCAGATATCGAGCCGGCCCTGACGCGCCAGCCGCGCCGCGCGACCCATGGCGCCATAGCCGGCGAACGCCATCGCCTCCGGCATATGGTCGAAGCTGGTCGAGACGAGCGTGCCGAGGAAGGTCTCGAACGGGCCGACCGTGGCATGGGCGGCCGGTAGCGCCGCCGCCAGCAAGGATGGTTCGGCGCAGGTCTGGGCGCACAGCACCCGGTCTCCCGGCCGGATGAAAGCCGAAAGGTCGGGCGCCGCTGGATCGAGCCTATGCATGGCCATTCAGTAGGATTTCGGCAGGCCGAGCACCCTCTCGGCGATGAAGCAGAGGACGAGCTGCGGACTGATCGGCGCAATGCGCGGGATCAGCACCTCACGCAGATAGCGCTCGACATGGAACTCCTTGGCGTAGCCGAAGCCGCCATGCGTCATCACCGCTTGCTGGCAGGCGTCGAAGCCCGCCTCGCCGGCGAGATATTTCGCGGCATTGGCGCTGGCGCCGCAGGGCAGACCGGCATCGTATTCGGAGGCCGCCCGCATCACCATCAACCAGGCCGCCTCGAGCTCCATCCAGTTGCGCGCGAGCGGGTGCTGGATTGCCTGGTTCTGGCCGATCGGCCGGTTGAAGACGACACGCTCCTTGGCATAGGCAGTCGCCTTCGCCAGGGCGAGCTGGCCGAGACCGATCGCCTCGGCGGCGATCAGCACGCGCTCGGGGTTCATCCCGTGCAGGATGTATTCGAAGCCGCGACCCTCCTCGCCGATCCGGTCCTCGACCGGAATCTCGAAGCCCTCGATGAAGAGCTCGTTCGAATCGACGACCTTGCGGCCCATCTTCTCGATCTCGTGCACCTTGATCCGGCTGCGGTCGAAATCGGTATAGAACAGGCTCAGTCCCTGGGTGGGCTTCTGCACTGCGTCGAGCGGTGTGGTGCGGGCCAGCAGCAGGATCTTGTCGGCGACCTGCGCGGTGGAGATCCAGACCTTCTGGCCATCGACGACATAGCGGTCGCCCTTGCGGATGGCGCGGGTCTTGAGTTGCGTCGTGTTGAGGCCGGTATTTGGCTCGGTGACGGCAAAGCAGGCCTTCTCGCGGCCGGCGACCATCGGCGGCAGCATGCGCCGACGCTGTTCCTCGGTGCCGTGGACGAGCACCGGGTTGAGCCCGAAGATATTGATGTGCAGGCAGGATGCGCCGGACATGCCGGCGCCCGACTCGGCGATGGCGCGCATCATGATCGCCGCCTCGGTGACGCCGAGGCCCGAGCCGCCATACTCCTCCGGGACGCAAATGCCGAGCCAGCCGGCCTCGGCGAAAGCGGCGTAGAAATCCTCGGGAAAGCCGCCCTCGCGGTCGCGCTTCAGCCAATAATCGTCACCGAAGCGTCGGCAAATGCCGGCGATCGCCTCGCGAATTGCTTCCTGCTCGTCACTCAACCTGAAATCCATGAAATCACGCTCCTCAGCTCGCCGCCCTGATCGGCTGTTCCGGCGCCAGTAACGCCCCCTCGGCGACGAGTTGTTCGATCCGGTCCGCCGGGAAGCCGGCCTCGCGCAGAACCTCGAGCCCGTCCTGGCCCTTATGGGGCGGCAGGCGCGTGATCTCGGCGGGCGTGCGCGACCAGGTGCTGGCGAGACGCATCATCCGCAAACGGCCTTCGGTGGGGTGGTCCGCGGGGGCGAAGAAGCCGGTCTCGACCAGATGGGGGTCGGAAAGCACGCTCTCGAAATCATGCATCGGCATCGAGGGGATATCGGCCGCCTCCAGCAGCGCGAGCCATTCCGCCGTGCTGCGCCCGGAGAAGATGCGCTCAAGCTCGGCATAGACGAAGTCGATGTTCGCCAGACGGGCGGCGAAGCCCGCGAAGCGCCGATCGCGCTCCGGCAGGTCCTGCTGGTCGATCGCCTGCAGGAAACTCGCCCACTGCTTGTCGGTGTAGATCAGCGCGCAGACATAGCCGTCGCTGGTTCGCAGGGGCCGCCGTCCCGGCGAGAGCTGGCGGGCATAGCCACCGCCGTCGAGGGCGGGCTCGAAGGTCAGCCCACCGAGATGGTCGCCCAGCACGAAGCCGACCATGGTCTCGAACATCGGGATGTCGACCTGCTGGCCGAGCCCTGTCCGCTCGCGGTTGACGAGCGCGGCGCTGATCGCCCCGACTGCGGCGAGCGCCACCACCCGGTCGGCGATTGCCGAAGGGACATAGCGCGGCGTGCCGTCGCCCGTCCTGGCGAAGAGGGCCGACATGACCGAGCCGCCCTGGATCAGGTCGTCATAGGCCGGCTTGGCTGCATAGGGCCCGTCCTGCCCGAAGCCGAAGACGCCAGCATAAACCAGCCGCGGATTGATCGCCGCCAGCGTGGCGTAATCGAGCCCGAGCCGGCGCATCGCCTGCGGACGGATGTTGTAGACCAGCACATCGGCATCGGCGGCGAGATCGAGCAGGCACTGCCGGCCGGCAGGCTTCTTCAGGTCCAGGCAGATGCTGCGCTTGTTGCGGTTGGCGTTGAGATACATCGCGCCCATGCCGGGGCTGCGCGACGGCGCGATCTGCCGCGTCACGTCTCCCTCGGGCGCCTCCACCTTGATCACGTCGGCGCCCATGTCGCCCAGAATCTGAGTCGCGTACGGCCCCATGATGACCGAGGTCAGGTCGATGATCTTGATGCCCTCGAGCGGCCCCATCCGGCATTCCTCTCCCACCAACGGCGTCGTGATGAATTCATATACATGGATAATTTGTTCGTGAAAGAGACAATCTCGCCAAAGGAAGACAATTCGATGCGGCGTCGCAGCAAGAATTTTGTGCGCTGCAAAAGTTCCCCGGCAGCTTCAAGAAGCGAATAAAGTGCGGTTTTTCAACAGCTTCCAGAATCGAGAAATTGACGACACTTGATCGTTTCAGGCTTGACGAAAAAATTCATGTACGTGTACAAATTGTCCAGAGACGAACCGAGGCGGGGCGGATGACGGCGACAGCGTTCAGTGAGACTCCTCCGGCATCCGGGCGGGAACTGCGCCAGTACGAGCGTCTCTTCATCGGTGGCGAGTGGGTCGCCCCGCTCGATGGCGGCCTCGTCGACAGTATCGACCCATCCGACGGAAAGCCCTGGGCGCGCGTCGCCTTCGGCGGGCCGCGGGACGTCGACCGGGCGGTCGCCGCGGCGCGGGCCGCCTTCGAAGGGCCGTGGCGGCGAATGCCGGGCTGGGAGCGCGCTGCCCTGCTCCGGCGCCTGGCGGAGCTCTATCGCGAGGCGGCGCCCGAGATGGCGATCCTCGAGACGCGCGATTCCGGCCGGGCCATTCGTGAGGCGCGCAACGATCTCGGCGCGCATCACCACTGGTTCCAGTGGTTCGCATCGCTGGCGGACAAGATCTCCGGGCGGACGATCCCGATCGACGAGTCCGTCCATTGCTTCACGACGCGCCTGCCGGTCGGCGTCGTCGGCGCGATCACGCCGTGGAACGCGCCGATGCTGACGACGGTCTGGAAAGTCGCTCCGGCGCTGGCCGCCGGCTGCACCGTCGTGCTCAAGCCGGCGGAGCAGACGCCGGTGACGGCACTCGAGCTCGCCCGCCTGATCGAGAGGGCGGGCTTTCCGCCCGGCGTGTTCAACGTCGTCCCCGGCTACGGCCACGACACCGGCGCCCATCTCGTCGCCCATCCCGGCGTCGACAAGATCGCCTTCACCGGCGAGGGCCGCACCGCCAAGGCGATCCTGCGCGCCGGTGCCGACAATCTGAAGCGCTTCTCCTTCGAGCTCGGCGGCAAGGCACCGCACATCATCTTCGCCGACGCCGATATCGACCAGGCGATCAACGCCGCGACCTCCTCGGCCTGGTCGGTCTGCGGCCAGAGCTGCGCGCTCGGCTCGCGCGTGCTGGTCGAGCGGCCGATCTACGACCGCGTCGTCGAAGCCTTCACCGAACGGGCGGGCAAGGTCCGCGTCGGCCGCCCGCTCGACGAGGCGACGCATATGGGGCCCCAAGCGCATGCCGAGCAGCTCGCCAAGACGCTGTCCTATATCGACATCGGCCGCTCCGAAGGGGCCGAGCTGGTCGCCGGCGGACGCAGGCTGCAGGAGGGCGCGCTGGCCGAAGGCTTCTATGTGGAGCCGACGGTCTTCGCCAATGTCGCCAACGACATGCGCATCGCACGCGAGGAGATCTTCGGCCCGGTCGCCTCGCTGATCCCGTTCTCCGGCGAGGAGGAGGCGATCGCGATCGCCAACGACACGACCTACGGACTGACGGCCGGGCTGTGGACGCGGGATATCGGCCGCGCGCACCGGGTTTCCTCGCGGATCGAGGCCGGCATCGTCTGGGTGAACACCTATCGCTACATCCGCTGGTCGACGCCTTATGGCGGCTTCAAGTCCAGCGGCTGGGGCCGCGAGAACGGGCTCGAAGCCCTCGACAGCTATCTGGAGACGCGGACCACGGTCGTCAGCACGACCGGTCAGTTTCCGGACGCCTACGCGCAATAACGATCTGGGAGGAAGCGGGCATGCGACTTGCGGGCAAACTCGCCGTCATCACGGCGGCCGCATCGGGGATGGGCAAGGCGGGTGTCGAGCTCTTCCTGCGCGAGGGAGCGAAGGTCGTCGCTGTCGACGTCAACGCCGACGCGCTGAGGCAGCTAAGCGACGAAGCCAAGGCGCGCGGCCAGAGCGTCGAGACGCTGCAGGCGGACCTGTCGCAGCAGGATGTCATGCGCAGCTCGGTCCACGAGGCTGCGGCGCGGCTCGGCGGGATCGACGTGATGTGGGCCCACGCCGGCATTCCCGGCCCCGCCGGCATCGAGGATCTCGACCTCGCGGCCTATAACCGGGCGATGGCGCTCAATGTCGATTCGGCCACTCTGGCCGCCGGCGAGGTCATCAAGCATCTGCGCAAGCGTGGCGGCGGCTCTCTGATCTTCACCGCCTCGGTTTCCGGCCTGGTCGGCTCGATGTTCAGCCCGGTCTATTCGGCCGCCAAGTTCGCAGTGGTCGGGCTCACCAAGTCGCTGGCGCAGACCTTCGCGCCCGACAAGGTCCGCGTGAACGTGATCTGCCCCGGCCTGACCGACACGCCGATGGCATTCAACTTCACCAGCCGTTCCGGCGA
Source organism: Bradyrhizobiaceae bacterium (assembly GCA_036676315.1). Classification (GTDB taxonomy): domain Bacteria; phylum Pseudomonadota; class Alphaproteobacteria; order Rhizobiales; family Beijerinckiaceae; genus Allobosea. The sequence goes on along the minus strand of JAKFDB010000030.1, from coordinate 12,701 downwards.
TCCGGCCGAGGCGGCCGCGAACGAGAAGAAGCTGCTCGCCGCCGTGCCACTCGGGCGGCTCTGCCGCCCCGACGAGATCGCCCATGCGGCGCTTTGGCTCGCCTCGGACGACGCCTCCTTCGTCACCGGCGTCGCGCTGCCGGTCGATGGCGGTTTCACGGCACGCTGAGCGCGAGGGGGCAAGCATGCGGTTCTTCTGCATCGAGGAATTCGGCGCACCGCTCGCGGCTGCCGAGAAGCCGCAGCCGGTGCCGGTCGGCCGCGAGGTCGTCATCAAGGTCAAGGCCGCCGGCGTCTGCCACAGCGACATCCATCTCTGGGAGGGCGGCTACGACCTCGGTGCCGGCCGCAAGCTCTCCTTGAAAGATCGCGGCGTGGCGCTGCCGATCACCATGGGCCACGAGACGGTCGGCGAGGTCGTCGCGCTCGGGCCGGGGGCCGAGGGGGTTGAACTGGGCGAGCGCTGCCTCGCCTATCCCTGGATCGGCTGCGGCCAGTGCCAGACCTGCCGGGACGGGTTCGAGAACTATTGCGCCAAGGCCGGCTATCTCGGCGTGCATCGCGACGGCGGCTATGCCGAATATCTACGCGTGCCGGATGCGCGCTATCTGCTGCCGATCGGCGATCTCGATCCGGCGCAGGTGGCGCCGCTCGCCTGTTCGGGCGTCACGACCTACAGCGCGCTGAAGAAGCTCGGCAACCAGATCGAGCGGCAGCCGGTGCTCGTCATCGGCGCCGGCGGCCTGGGGCTGATGTGCATCCAGATCCTGCGTGCGCTCGGCGGCGTCGGCGCGGTGGTCGTCGATCTCGACCCGGCCAAGCGGTCCTCGGCCATGGAGGCCGGAGCTCTCGCCGCGATCGACGGAGCGGCACCCGACGCGCTGGCGCAGATCGCCGAGGCGATCGGCGGCCTCGCCCAGTCGGTGGTGGATCTCGTCGGCAACGAGAAATCGAGCGCGCTCGGCTTCGATGCCCTGGCCAAGGGCGGAACGCTCGTCATCGTCGGGCTCTTCGGCGGCACGGCGCCGTGGTCGCTGCCGCTCATCCCGATGAAGGCCGCCCGCATCCAGGGCAGCCTCGTCGGCAACCTCGCCGAATTGCGCGAGCTCGTCGTGCTCGCCCGCGACGGCAAGATCGCGCCGATCCCGGTGACCCGGCTGCCGCTCGAAGCCGCCAATGACGCGCTGGCCGGACTGCGCGCGGGCCGCTTCGTCGGCCGCGCGGTGCTGTGCCCATGAGCTGAGAATCCGAACCGAGCGGCGGGCAGCAGAATCCGCCGTCGCATTCAACAGAGAGGGAACGCAACCATGACGAAGTTCACGATCGATCGCCGGCAGACGCTTCTGATGGGGGCAGCGGTCGCGATGCCCGCCATCATCCCCTCGCGCGGGCGCGCCGCGACGGAGGCCCTGAAGATCGGCGTCCTGGTGCCGATGACCGGCGTCCACGCCTCGGACGGCATCCGCATGCTCAAGGCGCATCAACTCGCGGCCAAGATGATCAATGCGTCGGGCGGCATCAAATCGCTCGGCGGGGCCAAGCTCGAACTCGTCGTCACCGACATCCAGTCGAAGCCGGAAGTCTCGCGCGCCGAGGCGGAGCGGCTGATCAGCCGGGAACGGGTGAGCGCGCTCGCGGGCGCCTGGGCGTCGGCGACCACCATTCCCGCCGCACAGATCGCCGATCGCAACCGCACGCCCTTCATGATCACCAGCGCCGTCAACGACGCGCTGACCGAGCAGGGCATGAAATACGTCTTCCGCACCGCGGTGAAGGCGAAGTGGTTCGGCGGCTACATTGCCGATTTCCTCGACTACCAGAAGACCAAAGGCATCGCTGTCGGCAAGATCGCGCTCGCCACGGAGGACGGTCCGGCCGGTCAGGCGGTCCGCAGCAACTACACCTCGGTCATGCCGGGGCGCGGCTATCCGATCCTGACCGACGAGACCTTCCGGACCGGTACGCCCGACTTCAGCACCATCGTCACCAAGCTGCGCACCAGCGGCGCCGACGGGGTGCTGACCTGCGCCTATGCCGAGGATTCGACGGTGCTGCTGCGCGCGCTCGCGGCGCAGAACTTCCGGCCGCTCTATGTCGGCTTTGGCGGAGCGCATGTGAACCAGACGGTGCTCGCCGCCGGCAAGCCGAGCGACCGAACCTTCGGCGTCGTCGAATGGTCGCCGGACCTGAACAAGCCGGCGAGCCTGGCCTTCGTCAAGGCCTTCGCGGAAGCGCATCCCGGCGAGACGCCACTCAGCAACCAGGCCCAGGCCTTCGTCGCGACCTATGCGCTGGCGCTCGCAGCGGACGCCGCCAAGTCGACCGACCGCAACGCGATCCGCGAGGCGCTGACCTCGCTGAAGATCACGGGCGGCCCGGCCGCGGTGCTGCCGGCCCCCGTGCTCTCCTTCGACGAGCAGGGTCAGTCGCCCTCGACCTGCGTCATCGTCCAGGCGATCGACGGCAAGTTCGTCACCGTCTGGCCGGAGGCCGTCGCCGTCCGCCCGCCAGCGCCCGTCCAGGGCTGACCGTCACTTTCCGCCGCGCCTTCGCCGAAACAGGCGGAGGCGCGCTGCGCGAGGAGCCGCATGTCGACCACAATCTTTCTCCAGGCCCTGCTCAGCGGGCTCACCAACGGGGCGATCTACGCGCTTGTCGCGGTGGGGCTGACGCTGGTCTTCGGCGTCATGCGCATCGTCAACTTCGCCCATGGCGAGTTCCTGATGCTCGCCATGTATGGCGGCTATCTCGCCTTCACCTTCCTGGGCATCGATCCGATCCTCGCGGTCTTCCTGGTCGCTCCGGTGCTCATGCTGATGGGTTATCTGCTCTTCGACGGGTTGATCCGCCCGGCGCTCAAAGTGCCGGAAATCAACCAGATGGCGGTTACGCTCGGCCTGTCGCTGCTGCTGCAGTATCTCGCGCTCGTCGTCTTCAAGGCCGACAACCTGCTGGTGACGCAGGAGCGTTCCACCGCGAGCATCTGGCTCGGCCCCGTGCTGATCCAGATGCCGCAAGCAATCGCCGCGCTTGCCTCGATCATCCTGCTCGGCCTCTTCTACCTGACCCTGCGCAAGACCGATCTCGGCCTGATCATGCGCGTCGTCTCGCAGTCGCGCGACGGGGCGGCGCTATCGGGCATCGACATCAGCGGCACTTATCGCTGGGCGATGGCGATCGGCCTTGGCACGCTCGGCATCGCCGGCCCGCTCATGGTCTCGGCGCTCTACGTCAACCCGCATGTCGGCCAACTCTTCACGCTGAAGGCCTTCGTCATCGTCATCGTCGGCGGCATGGGTTCCTTCGGCGGGGTGCTGATCGGAGCGCTGCTGGTCGGCGTCGCCGAGAGCATCGCCGCCTCCTGGCTCACCGCCTCGGTCGCCGCCGCGGTGCCGTTCGCACTGCTGATCCTGGTCATGCTGCTGCGGCCGGAAGGCCTCGTCCCGGCCGGAGGATCGCGCTGATGCTCCGCCGCTTCCTTCCCGCCCTGGTGCCGACCCTGCTCGCGATCGCAGGGTTCTGCTTCAGCCTCAGCGACCCGTACTTCATGGAGATCTTCATCATGGTCGGGCTGATCGGCACCGTTGCCGTGGCCTGGAACCTGATGGCGGGCTTTACCGGCCTGGTCTCGCTCGGCCATTCGCTGTTCTTCGGCATCGGCGCCTACACCGTCGCCTACGGGCAGGTCGGCTTCGGGCTCGGTCCGCTCGTGACCTGGCCGATCGCCGCCCTGCTGGCGCTGGCGAGCGCGCTCCTCATCGGCCTGCTCTGCTTCCGCTACGGCCTGCGCGGCTATTTCTTCTCGATCGCGACGCTCGCCTTCAGCGAGGTCGCCTTCCTGCTCGTCTCGGCGACGCTCTGGCTCGGCCGCTCCGACGGCATGATGCTGCCCTCGTCGCCGGAGACACTGCGCTACCTGCAATTCGACCACAAATGGCCCTATGGCCTGATCATCGTCGGCTTCCTGGCGCTGACGCTCTTCCTCTCCCAGGCCTTTCTCGCAACGCGGCCGGGCTTCTACTGGCGCGCCATCCGCGACAATGAGGGCGCGGCCGAAGCGCTCGGCGTGCCGGCCATGCGCTACAAGCTGCTGGCCTTCGGCCTCAGCGCCGTGGTGACCGCGATCGGCGGGGCGATCTTCGCCAACACCTTCGCCTTCGTCGACCCGCGCTCGACGCTGGGTGTGGAGCTCTCGATCCAGCTGCTCGTCTTCGGCATCATCGGCGGCCTCGGACTGCTCTGGGGACCGCTGCTCGGTGCCGCCTTGCTGATCCCGGCCGGCGAGCTGTTGCGGACCTATCTCGGGGCGGGCTTCCACGGGGTCAACATCGTCGCCTATGCGCTGCTGATGATCGTGCTCGCGCTGCTGCTGCCGCAGGGGCTGGGCGGCGTACTGGCGGCGCGGCTTCGGCGGCGGGCGCCGCAGAAGCAGGCTGCGGCCGGCAAGGCTCTCGCCGTGGAGGCTGCGCCGTGAGCACGCAGCAGCCATTGCTCACCGTCGCCGGGCTCGGCAAGTCGTTCGGCGGGCTCAAGGCGGTGTCGGATGTCAGCTTCGGCGTGATGCCGGGCGAGATCTTCGGCATCATCGGGCCGAACGGGGCCGGCAAGACCACCTTGTTCAACTGCCTGTCCGGCCTGCTGCCGCTCTCGGCCGGCGCCGTGCATCTCGATGGCCGGCGGATCGACGGCATGCGCCCACACGACATCTGCCGGCTCGGCCTCGCCCGCACCTTCCAGATCGTGCGGCCCTTCCACGGCATGAGCGTGCTGGAGAACGTCAAGGTCGCCTCCTTCAGCCGCCACCCTTCCTCCGCCGCGGCCGAGCACCACGCACGGCTGGCGCTGGGGCGGATCGGCATGGAACACCTCGCCGATCTCGACGCCGAGCGGCTCAGCGTCGCCGAGATGCGCCGCCTCGAGATCGCGCGCGCCATTGCGACGGAGCCGCGGCTGCTGCTGCTCGACGAGATGCTGGCCGGCCTGACGGCGACGGAGGCCGCGGCACTCTGCGAGCAGATCCAGCGGATCAATGCGGAGGGCATCACCATCGTCATGGTCGAGCATTCCGTGCCGATCATCAGCCAGCTCTGCGGCAACGCGATCGTGCTCAATTTCGGCGAGTTGCTGGCGAGCGGTACCACCCGCGCGGTGCTGGCCGATGCCCGGGTGCAGGAAGCCTATCTCGGGAGTGCCCTGTCGTGAGCCGCCTCGTCCTGCAAGGCGTCGCCGCCGGTTACGGCAAGGCCAATGTCATCCGCGGCATCGATCTCACCATCGAGCGCGGCCGGCGGGTTGCGCTGGTCGGCTCCAACGGCGCCGGCAAGAGCACGATCGTCAAGACGATCAACGGCCTGCTGCCGACCCGGACCGGCACGATAGTCTGGGATGGAGCGACGCTCGGGGCGATGAAGGCCTCGGATCGCACGCGCGCCGGCATCGGCACCGTGCCGGAAGGGCGCATGCTGTTCCCCGAATGCACGGTGAGCGAGAACCTGGTCGCGGCGAGCACTTTCGGTGCGGCACGGGAGCATCGCGAGGAAGGGCTCGCCCGCGTCTACGAGCTTTTCCCGCGGCTGCGCGAGCGCGCCGGCCAGCGCGCCGGCACGCTCTCGGGCGGCGAGCAGCAGATGGTCGCCATCGGCCGGGCCTTGATGACGCGCCCGCGCCTGCTCGTCCTCGACGAGCCCTCAATCGGCCTCGCGCCCAAGGTCGTCGCGGAGATCTTCGAGGTGCTGAGCGCCCTGACCCGGGAGGGTTTGAGCCTGCTCCTGGTCGAACAGAACGTGCAGCTCAGCCTGCGCTCGGTCGACGAGGCCTATGTGCTGCGCCAGGGCGAGATCGTCCTGCGCGGCCCGGCGGCGGCGCTGCTCGACGACCCGCAGGTCCGGGCCGCCTATCTCGGACAATAGCCGATGAACATCGCCTCGCTCCTCGCCCGCGCCGCGAAGGTCAGGCCAGACCGGGTCGCCGTCTTCGAGGGAGAGCGGCCGGTCTGGCGCTATCGCGAGCTGGCCTTGCTCTCGGCGCGGATCGCCGCCGGCCTGGTCGCGCGCCATGGCCTCGCGCCAGGAGACCGCGTCGCGCTGGTGATGCGCAACTGCCCGGCTTATCTCGCCTTGCTCTTCGCCTGCTGGCGCGCCGGGCTGGTCACCGTGCCGGTCAATGCCAAGCTGCATGCCCGCGAGATCGCCCATATCCTCGAGGATTCCGGCGCCAGCCTCGTCTTCGTCACGCCCGATCTGGCGGCGACGGTCGCGGACGCGCTCGGCTTCATGCAGCAGCGGGCGCCGCTGGTGCTGCCGGCCGGCGAGATCGAGACAAGCGAACTTGCCCGCTTCGACGAGGCGTCGCAGCACAAGGTCGAGGCCGGCGACCCCGCCTGGCTGTTCTATACCAGCGGCACGACCGGACGCTCGAAGGGAGCGGTGCTCTCCCATCGCAATCTGATGGCGATGACCAGCGGCTATCTCGCCGAGGTCGACCATGTCACGCCGGAGGACTGCATCCTGCATCCGGCGCCGCTCTCGCACGGCTCGGGCATCTACGCCATTCCGCATGTCGCGGCGATGGCGGCGCAGGTCGTGCCGGAAAGCGGGCGCTTCGACCCGGCGGAACTCGCCGGGCTGCTGCGGACCCATCGCGGCTGCGCCTTCTTCGCGGCGCCGACCATCGTGACGCGGTTGATGAACGCCGGCGTGATCGGCGAGGCCGAGCGCAGGGGCCTGAAGACGATCATCTATGGCGGCGGCCCAATGTATGTCGAGGACAGCCGGCGGGCGCTGGAAGTCTTCGGCCAGCGCCTCGTCCAGATCTATGGGCAAGGCGAGAGCCCGATGACGATCACCGTCCTGCCGCGCAGCCTGCACGGCGATCTCGGCGACGGGCGGCTCGACCACCGGCTCGGATCGGTCGGCTATGCGCAGGCGATCGTGTCACTGCGGATCGCCGGCGAGGACGGCCAGCCGCTTCCGGCCGGCGCGGTCGGGGAGGTGCTGGTGCGCGGCGACAGCGTGATGAGCGGCTACTGGAACAATCCGCAGGCGACGGCGGCGGCACTGCGCGGCGGCTGGCTTCATACCGGCGATCTCGGCTCGCTCGACGCGGGCGGCCTGCTGACGCTCAAGGATCGCTCGAAGGACGTCATCATCTCCGGCGGCGTCAACATCTACCCGCGCGAGGTCGAGGAGGTGCTGCTGCGCCATCCGGGGGTCGCTGAGGTCGCCGTGCTCGGCCGCCGGCATTCCGACTGGGGCGAGGAGGTCGTGGCCGCCGTGAGCGCACGCGATGGCGTCACGCTCGATCGAGCGGAACTCGACCGGCTCTGCGACGAGCACATCGCCCGCTTCAAACGGCCGAAGGACTACCTCTTCTTCGAAGCTCTGCCGAAGAACTCCTACGGCAAGATCCTCAAGACCGAGCTGCGGGCCCTAGTCGCCGATAGGCAATCGGCGGCTGAGGGCGGTGCGGGGAAACCCGGCCATGCCTGAGCCGGCGACCTGCATGACGGTATCGGAGGCGGTTGAGCGCCGCATGTCGGTGCGAGCCTTCACCGACCGGCCCGTCGCGGAAGCCATGGTTCGCGGCATCCTTGATAGCGCCCGCTGGTCGCCCTCGGCCGGCAACCTCCAGCCCTGGCATGTCCATGTCGTCGGTGGTGAACGCCTCGTCGCGCTGAAACGGCTGGTCGCCGGCAAGTTCGCATGCGACCCCAAGGGCGAGGCGCTCGAATTTCCCTCCTATCCCTCGCCGCTCTGGGAGCCGCTGCGGGCGCGGCGCGCCGCAGCCGGGCGCCTGCGCTACGACGCTTTCGGCTTCGCCGATAAGGACGGCAGGGGCCTCGCCGAGCTCTCCCGCCGGAACTTCGACTTCTTCGGTGCGCCGGTCGGGCTGTTCTTCTATCTCGACGCCCGGGTCGGGCCGCCGCAATGGGCGGATCTCGGCATGTTCCTGCAGTCGGTCATGCTGCTGGCGGTCGAGGAGGGGCTCGACACCTGCCCGCAGCAGGTCTGGGGTAGCTGGAACGCGACGCTCAAGGCTTTCCTCGCCGTGCCGGACGGGCGGACGCTCTTTTGCGGCATGTCGCTCGGCTATCGCGATGCCTCCCATCCCTGCATCGCGGCACGGACCGAGCGGGCGGCGCTGTCGGAGGTCGCCTCCTTCGCCTGGTAGACTGCCTCCCTTCGGCTTCGCACCCGCGACAGCGGCGCAAGCCTGTCCTTTCGATCCCCCGAACCTGGAGCTTTCGATGACCCAGCCGGTCCTCTACGACGTCGACCCCGACGGCATCTGCCTCTTGACGCTCAACCGGCCGGAGACGCGCAATGCGATCTCGGATGCGGATGTCGTCGATGCCCTCCTGGCGGCACTCCATCGGCTCGAGCGCGACGAAGCGGTGCGCGTCGCGATTCTCACCGGCGCCGGCAGCGCCTTCTCCTCCGGCGGCAATCTGCGGGCGATGGGATCCGGTAGCGGCCTGCGCGATGCGGACCCGCTGCGCACTCGGCTCAACTATCGCAACGGCATCCAGAGGCTGCCGCTCGCCTTCGAGGCGCTGGACGTTCCGGTCATCGCGGCGGTGAACGGACCGGCCATGGGTGCCGGCTGCGACCTGACCCTGATGTGCGATCTCAGGATCGGCTCGCACAATGCCCGCTTCGCCGAGAATTTCGTCAAGCTCGGCCTGATCGCGGGCGATGGCGGCAGCTGGCTGCTGCCCCGCATCGTCGGCTTCTCGAAGGCCTGCGAAATGGCCCTGACCGGCGACCCGGTCGAGGCCGCGGAGGCGCTCGCCATCGGCCTGGTCTCAGCTGTCGTCGAGCCGGACGAATTGCTGCCCGCGGCCAAGGCCCTCGCGCGCCGCATCGCCGCAAATCCGCGCCAGGCCGTGCGCATGACCAAGCGCCTGCTCAGATCGTCCTGCGCTGCGCGGCTCGACACCGTGCTGGACATGGCCGCGCCCATGCAGGCGCTGGCTCACGACACGCCGGATCACCGCGATGCCGTAGAGAGGCTGAACCGGCGCAAATAGCGCAGGCGGCTCCTGGTGCGCGAGGCCAGCGCCGGCCGCGCTCGAGCTCATGCACGTTTTTAAGTGGATGGCGCCGCGCCGCCGCCGGTGTCGCAGCCTAAAGACTATCGGGCGCTACAATCTGAAGACCTGCCGCGCCGTCTCATGGGCGCGAATATAGTCCCAATCATAGGTCACGCCGAGGCCGGGGCCGGTCGGCACGGGGAAGCAGCCGTCCTTGTCGACGCCGTCGAGCTGGTCGCTGTAGCCGCAGGCATAGACCGGCGGCACGGCATTCGGGCAATCAGGGCCGACCAGGGCCAGCTCGTAGAAATTGGTGTTGCGGGTCGCGGCCATGCAGTGGCGATGCGCCGGACCGCAGGCGTGGATCTCGACATCGACGCCGAAGGCTTCGGCGAGATGGGCGATCTTCATCGCGCCGGTGATGCCGAGATCATATTCCGGGTCGGAGCGCAGCATGTCGGTGCCGCCATTGATCAGGAAATCGGCCTTGGGCTCGAAGCCGCGCAGATATTCGGTCTGCAGGATCGGCGTCTTCAGCATTTCGCGCAGTTTCTTGTGGGCGAAGGCCGAGACGCCGCAGTCGCGCATTGGGTCCTCGTACCAGAAGTAATTGCCCTCGTCGCAGGCGCGCCCGACATAGAGCGCGTCGGCGAAGGTGCGCAGTTCATTGGCCGGGTCGAGCATCAGGGTCATGCGGTCGCCGACCGCCCTGGCCACGTGCAGCACGTTGGCCGCCTCCTCGCGGGCGTCACCTTCGTGCCAGCCGTGGACCTTGAAGGCACGGTAGCCCAGCGCATGGCAGGCCTCGGCGAAGTCGACGAAGGCCTCCTTGCTGTCGAGCCCGCCATTGCGGTCGCCGTGATAGGTCGAGGCGTAGGTCTTGAGCCTGGTGCGGTAGCCGCCGAGCAATTGCGAGACCGAGGCGCCGAAGCGCTTGCCGGCGAGATCCCAGAGCGCGATGTCGATCGGCCCGATTCCCATGCCGTCATGCTGGCGGAGTTCCCGCTTCATGTCGTTCCAGATCTCCTCGCGGTGATCCGGATTGCGCCCGAGGATATTGGGCGCGAGCGAGAGCGTCTGCGCCATGGTGGCGCGCGTGCCACCCCAGTGCATGACGTATTCTCCCTGCGCGCCGTCGTCGCTGCGGATGACCACGGCGAACTTGGTCAGCTCGAGCTCGGAGTTGGGTTTGTAGCCGATGTTGTAGACGGCGCGCGCGTTCTCAGCTGACGGGCCGAGATTTCTGGCCTTGAACGAGAATTCGACGATCTCGACCTCTGCAATCCTGGGCATGCAATGTCCTCTCAGAAGCCGGCGACCTTGGGGAGCCAGAGGCTCAGGGCGGGCACATAGGTGATGATGGCGAGCGCGATGACGAGCGCGATCAGGAAGGGCCAGAGCTCGCGGAAGAGCGGACCGAGCCTCACTTTCGTGATTGCCATGGCGACGAAGCAGAGCACCCCGACCGGCGGGTGGACCTGGCCGATGACGAGATTAACCAGCAGCACGATGCCGAAATGGACGAGATCGATCTGCAGCGACATCAGCAGCGGCAGCAGGATCGGCACCAGGATGATCATGATGGCGATCGTCTCCATGAACATGCCGGCGATCAGCAAGGCGATGTTCAGGATCAGCAGCACGACCAGCGGATCGGTCGAGATCGAGCTCATATAGGCGGTGACAAGCTGCGGCGTCTGGCCGACCGCGAGGATCCAGCTGAAGGGCGAGGCCGCCGCGACGATGGCAAGGATGACAGCCGTCTCGCGCGCCGTGCCGATCAGGATCGACGGCAGGTCGGCAAGGCGGATCGAGCGGTAGACGAACATGCCGACGGCCAGCGAATAGGCGGCAGCGACGCCGGCGATCTCGGTCGCGGTGAAGAGACCCGCCCGGAAGCCGACGATGATCAGCACCGGCATCAGCAGCGCCAGCGAGGCGTATTTGAACTCCTTCCAGAGATTGCCGAGCGAGAAGGCGCCGGCCGCCTTGAAGTCGCGGCGCAGCGCCAGGAGGGCGATGGTCGCCATGATGCAGCCGGCCATCACCAGGCCGGGAATGATGCCGGCGACGAAGAGCTTGCCGAGCGAGATATTGGCCTGCCAGGCATAGACCACCATCAGGATCGAGGGCGGGATGATCGGCCCGAGCGTACCGGCGACGGCCGAGAGCGCCGCGCCGAAGGCGCGCGGGTAACCCATCTTCTCGAGCTGCGGCACGAAGACCCGGGCTGCGGCGGCCGTGTCGGCGACAGATGAGCCCGAGATGCCGGAGAGGAAGACCTCGCCGACGACGAGCGTATGGGCCGGACCGCCGCGGATATGGCCGACCAGCGCCTTGGTGAAGCTGAACAGCCGCTCCGAGATGCCGGACGCATTCATCAGCGAGCCGGCCAGCGTGAACAGCGGGATCGCCAGCAGCGGGAAGGACTGCACGCCGGCAACGATGCGCTGCGCCGCGACGGTGAGTGGAATGCCTTCCATCGAGATCGCGAGCAGGGCCGAGCCGGCCATGGCGATCCAGATCGGCGTGCCGACCACGAGCATGACAGCGAAGGAGACCAGGAGGATTGTCACCATGGCCGTTACTCGCGCGTCGTGATGTCGGACCAGAGCACGCCAGTGACGCCCTCATCGATCAGGTTGCGCAGGAGGTGCAGCAGCGAGAGCACGCTGCCGATGAAGAGCGGCGCGATCGCCCAGCCTGCCGAGATGCCGAGCATCGGCGTCAGGTTCGGAATCTCGCGCTGAAGGTAGCGCCAGGAGAAGAAGGTCAGCGTTCCCAGCACCACCGCCGTGGCGGTGAAGGCGAGCAGGCCGAAGGCGAAAGCGAGCCAGCGCGGCGCGAACAGCACCACGACATCGATGATGATATGGGTGCGGGCGTGAAAGGCGTTGGCGATGCCGAGGAAGATCATCCAGCCGAAGAGGATCAGGATGAGCTCCTCGGACCAGGTCAGCGGATCGCTCAGCACGTAGCGGAAGATCACGGCGGCGCAGACCAGCGTGGCGATCGTGCCATGCAGCGCGGCGAGAAAGACGTTCTCCACGCGGCTCGACCAGTCGTCGAGCCGCCGGATCAGGGTGAGGCCAGTCATCGCTAGGACTAGCGCTTGCGCTGGGTGTCGATCGCCGCGACGACGCGGTCGAGATGGGCCTTGCCCCAGCGGCCTTCCATCGCAGTCGCCACGACCTTGGACTTGGCGGCAAAGGCGTCGCGGTCGACGTCCTCGATGATCTTCGAGCGGCCGGACTTGCGGATCTCCTCCAGCATCGAGGCTTCGCGCTTCTGCTGGAGATAGGTGTTCATCGCCGAGGCGCGGGCGGCTTCGGCGAACAGGACCTCGCGATGCTCTGGCTTAAGCCGGGCGAGACTGTCCTTGTTGATGACGATCATGTTGTTCTGGAGCATGTGCCGGGTCATCGCGACATAGCCCTGCACCTCGTAGAACTTGCGCGAGAAGATCGTCGGGATCGGGTTCTCCTGGCCGTCGACCGTCTTCTGCTGGAGCGCGGTATAAACTTCGCCGAAGGGTACCGGTGTCGGTGCAGCGCCATAGGCCTTGATCATCTCGACCCAGACCGGGCTCTCCGGCACGCGGATCTTGAGCCCGTGCATGTCCTCGGGCTTCTTCACGGCGCGGTCGAGCGTCGTCATGTTGCGCCAGCCC
>JAKFDB010000029.1:0-41747 GCA_036676315.1 Bradyrhizobiaceae bacterium | reverse complement strand
GGGATGCCGGCGGCGAGCGCCGCCGCGATCTGGCCGCGCGTCGCGGTCGAGCAGCTGCCGGAGATGATGCCGGCGCGCCCTGCCGGGGCGGAAAGATGGGTCGCGGTCTCGCGCCAGGGCAGCAGCCCCGCCTTCCGGAAATTCTCGGGCAGGCCCATGGCGATGCCGGAACCGCCGGTCAGCAGGACATGGTCGGAGATGGCCTCGCCGAGCACCATCAGATGGCCGTTGTCGAGCGCGTCGGTGACGACATAGCGCACGCCCTCGGCAGCGAGCTCGGCGAAGCGCTTGCGGACGGCGCTGGCGCCCTGGGAGACGGCAGAATAGGCGACGAGCCCTACGGGATGCTTCGTCTGCGCGCCCATCAGGCGCATCAGATTGGAATCGCGCATCGGCGTCAGCGGATGGTCCTTCATCGAGCTTTCATGCAGCGGCACCGCGCCGACGAAGAGCCAGCCCTGGAAGATCGAGCGGCCATTGGCCGGAAAGGCCGGGCAGATGATCGCCTGGCTGGCGCCGAGACGCTGCATCAGCGCGTCGGCCACCGGGCCGATATTGCCCTGTGCCGTCGAATCGAAGGTCGAGCAGTACTTGAACAGGATCTGCCTGGCGCCGGCGGCGAGCAGCGCTTCGCAGGCGGCGAGCGAATCGGCGACCGCCTCGGCGACCGGGTTGGTGCGCGACTTCAGGGCGACGACGACCGCATCAGCCTCGGGCAGCACGGCGCCCTTGGCCGGCGCACCGATGACCTGGAGCGTGCGCATGCCGGCGCGGTTCAGCATCAGCGCGACATCGGTCGCCCCGGTCATGTCGTCGGCGATCACACCCAGCAGCATGGTCTTTTTCCGTATCCTCGTCGGCTCGGCAGGTCACAACCGCACCCGGCCGATCACCGGGCGCGCGCCTCAATACCAGAGATCGGCAAGTGCGCGACAGCGCCTGTCGCGCCGCGGCCATGCACCGGGCGGAAACCGGCGGCGCCAGCGCCCGGTTGCATCGGCGGCGTGGGGCGAGGCAGGATGGAATGCTTCCTAAGAAAAACACGAGGGGCGATGCCGGTGCTATCGACGAGGGTCGCGGAATGCGCCACCTTGGTCCCGATTGGGACCAATCCGCATGGCTGACCGGAGCGAAGCTGAGCAGGAAGCGGTGAGCCGGCAGGCGCCCGCCGGAGCCCCTGTGCTGGCGGTGGAGGACCTTTCGATCCGCTTCGACGGGCTGCCGGCAGGGTTTTCCCTGGTCGACGGGCTCAGCTTTTCGGTACGGGCCGGACGCACGCTCTGCCTGGTCGGCGAATCCGGCTGCGGCAAGAGCCTGGTCTCGCTGGCGATCATGGGCCTGCTCGCCTCCCCGCCCGCGCGCATCACCTCGGGCTCGGTGACGCTGGAGGGCGAAGCGATCCTCGGTGCCCCGGCGCAGCGGATGATGCAGCTGCGCGGCAACCGGATGGCGATGATCTTCCAGGAGCCGATGACGTCGCTGAACCCGGCCTTCACCATCGGCGACCAGCTCACCGAAGCCGTGCTCTGCCATCAGCAGGTCTCATCCGAGGAAGCGCGCCGGCGCGCCATCGAGATGCTGCGCAAGGTCCGGATCCCGGCGCCGGAAGCGCGGATGGCCGCCTATCCGCACCAGATGTCGGGCGGGATGCGCCAGCGGGCGATGATCGCCATGGCGCTCGCCAACAGCCCCAAGCTGCTGATCGCCGACGAGCCGACCACCGCTCTCGACGTCACCATCCAGGCGCAGATCCTGAAGCTGATCCGCGATCTCCAGAAGGAGGCCGGCACGGCGATGATCCTCGTCACGCATGATCTTGGCGTCGTGGCGGAAGTCGCCGACGAGGTCGCCGTCATGTATGCCGGGCGGATCGTCGAGCAGGGCCCGGTCCAACGCATCTTCGAGGACCCGCAGCATCCCTATACGCTGGGCCTGATGGGCTCGCTGCCGTCGCTAGGACCACGCCAGGGCAAGCTCGCAGCCATTCCCGGCGCGGTGCCGCCGCCGGCGCGCTGGCCGCAGAGCTGCCGCTTCGCCTCGCGCTGTCCCTTCGTCGCACCGGGCTGCACCGAAGGCCGGCCGCCGCTGCGCGAATTCGGACATGGGCACAAGGTCGCGTGCTTCCGGGCGCCGATCGAGGATATCGCCATGGTGGCGGCATGAGCGGTCAGACCGACGACATCATCGTCGAGGCGGTCGGCCTCACCCGCCATTTCAAGGCCAAGAAGCCCTCGCTCTTCGCCAAGGCGCCGCTGGTACGGGCGGTCGAGAACGTCTCGTTCCAGGTCCGGCGCGGCGAGACCTTCGCCATCGTCGGCGAATCCGGCTGCGGCAAATCCACCCTGTCGCGCCTGCTGCTGCGATTGATCGAGCCGACCGCGGGCGAGATCCTGTTCGAGGGCAGGAAGATCACGGCGCTTCCCGCCGAAGAGCTGCGTCGCTTGCGACGGCACATGCAGATGATCTTCCAGGACCCTTATGCCTCGCTCAACCCGCGCATGAGCGTCGGCGAACTGATTGGCGAACCGCTTTCCGTCCACGGCATTGCCAGCGGCAAGGAGAAGGCGGCGCGCGTCGCCGAGCTGCTGCGCAAGGTCGGATTGCTGCCGGACTATGCCAACCGCTATCCGCACGAATTCTCCGGCGGCCAGCGCCAGCGCATCGGCATCGCCCGGGCACTGGCCTGCGGCCCGAGCCTGCTGATCGGCGACGAACCGGTCTCGGCCCTCGACGTCTCGATCCGCGCGCAGGTGATCAATCTGCTCGAGGATTTGAAGGCCGAGTTCGGGCTGACGATCATCCTGGTCGCGCATGACCTCGCCGTGATCCGCCATACCAGCGACCGGGTCGCGGTGATGTATCTCGGCGAGATCGTCGAGCTCGCGCCGGCGCAAGCGCTGTTCTCGCGCCCGCTGCACCCCTACACCCGCATGCTGATGGCGGCGATCCCGGTGCCCGATCCGCGCGCTCGCAGCGCCGGGCCGGTGGCGGAAGGCGACCTGCCGAGCCCGACCAGCCCGCCCCCCGGCTGCCGCTTCCATCCGCGCTGCCCGCATGCGCAGGCGCGCTGCCGGCAGGAGCATCCCACGCTGCGGGAAAGCGCCGCCGGCCATGCCGTCGCCTGCCATTTCGCCGAGGAGATCGCCGCGGATCAGCCGGCCGCCCTGGCGCTGCCGCCGGAAAGCCCGAACCGCCGCCGCCGTATCGCGCTCTTTGCCGCCGCCCAGGCGGGCGCCGAGGAGCTGCAACCACAATAACGCCAACGAAAAAAGGGGAAATCCGATGAAACGTCTCGCATTGCTCGCTTCCGCCGCCCTTCTTGGCCTCGCCGTGCTGCCGGCCCAGGCGCAATCGCCCTCGACCTTGCGCATCGGGCTGCAGGAGGATCCCGACGTCCTCGATCCGCACAAGGCGCGCACCTTTGTCGGCCGCATTGTCTTCAAGGGCCTGTGCGACAAGCTGCTCGACATCACCCCGGAGCTGAAGATCGTCCCTCGGCTCGCTACCGAATGGACGTTCTCGGACGACGGCCTGACGCTGAGGATGAAGCTGCGCACCGACGCCAAGTTCCATGATGGCGAGATCTTCGACGCCGCCGCCGCCAAGGCCAATCTCGAGCGCGCGATGACGCTGCCCGACTCGCTGCGCAAATCCGAGCTCGCTTCGATCGAGAGCGTCAGCGTCGCCGATCCGTCCACGATAGTACTCAAGCTGAAGCGGCCGGACGCGACCCTGCTGGCGCAGCTGACCGACCGCGCCGGCATGATGCTCTCGCCCAAGAACCTCGGGCCCGATCTCGGCGCCAAGCCGGTCTGCTCCGGCCCCTACCAATTCGTCGAGCGCGTCCAAAACGACCGCATCGTGCTCGACAAGTTCAAGGGCCACTGGGAAGCGGCGAACTACCATTTCGACCGGGTGATCTACCGCGCCATTCCCGACACCACGGTCAGGCTCGCGAACTTGCGCGCCGGCGAACTCGACATGCTGGAGCGGCTGGCGCCGACCGACGTGACCTCGGCGAAAGCCGACAAGGCGCTGAAGATCGCGAGCATGCCCAATCTCGGCTACCAGGGCATCACCATCAACACCAACCATGGCGATGCCGCCAACCAGCCGATGGCCAAGGACAAGCGTGTGCGCCAGGCGCTGTCGCTGTCGATTGATCGGAAGGTGCTGAGCCAGGTGGTGTTCGAGGGGCTCTATGCGCCGATCGTCCAGCCCTTCCCGCCGACCAGCACCTATGTCGATGCCAACCTTCCCGTGCCCGAGCGCGACGTCGCCAAGGCCAAGGCGCTGCTCAAGGAAGCCGGCCTGAGCAAGGTCACAGTCGAGCTCTTCGTCACCAACAACCCCGTCGACGCGCAGCTCGGCCAGGTCGTCCAGGCGATGGCGCAGGAGGCGGGCATCGACATCCAGATCCGCTCGACCGAATTCGCCAGCCAGCTGCGCGACCAGCAGCAGGGCAAGTTCCAGATGAGCCGCATCGGCTGGTCCGGCCGCATCGATCCGGACGGCAACATCCACCAGTTCGTCACGACCAAGGGCAACCAGAACGACGGGCGATATTCCAACGCCGAGGTCGACAAGCTGCTCGACGAAGCCCGCACGATCTACGACGTCGCCGAGCGCAAGAAGCGCTACGACGCGGCGCAGAAGATCCTCCAGGACGAACTGCCGATCGTCTATCTCTACAACCAGACGGTATTCTTCGCGCTGCGTTCGAACATCGAGGGCTTCGTGATCAACCCCGACGGGATGATCCGGCTTTCCGGGCTGAAGCGGTCGTGACGGCAGCATCGTTGCCAACTGAGGCACTTCCCTTCCCCCTCGTGGGGAAGGGAGAGGGATGGGGGGCGATCCGCTCGGCGAGCGATATCAGGTCCGCCTCCGCTGCATCAGCCAGAGCGCGTTCCTTCCCAGCCTTTCGCTCGAGCTTTCCGCCCCCCACCCCTAGCCCCTCCCCGCCAGGGGGAGGGGGACTGCGCCGAGCCCCGCCATGCTCGCCCTGATCGGCCGGCGCATCCTGATCGCGATCCCGACGCTGTTCCTGGTGTCGCTGTTCGTCTTCGCCCTGCAAAGGGCGCTGCCCGGCGACCCTTTCCTGGTCATCGCCGGTGAGGAGCGCGATCCGGAAGTGATTGCGCGCCTGCGCGAGATCTACCGGATGGACGATCCGATCGTCGTGCAGTTCTTCGCCTGGCTCGGGCAAGTCGTGCAGGGCGATTTCGGCCGCTCGCTGCGTACCGGCGAGCCGGTGCTGAACCTGATCCTGCAGAAGCTGCCGGTGACGATCCAGCTCGCCACCGCCTCGATCATCATCGCGATCGGCATCGGCATCCCGGCCGGCATCCTCGCCGCCAGGCGCAAGGGCACGATGATCGACTATTCGACCAGCGCCCTGGCGCTGTCGGGGCTTTCGATCCCGAATTTCTGGCTCGGAATCATGATGATCCTGCTGTTCTCGGTCGAGCTCAAGCTGCTGCCGCCCTCGGGCTACGAATCGATCTTCAGCAATCCCTGGGCGGCGATCGAGCGGCTGATCATGCCGGCCTTCGTGCTCGGCGGCGGGCTCGCCGCCTTCATCATGCGCCACACCCGCTCGGCGATGCTGGAGGTGCTGCGCTCCGACTATATCCGTACCGCCCGCGCCAAGGGGCTCGACGAGCGCAAGGTCGTCAACAAGCATGCGCTGGCGAACGCGCTGGTGCCGATCATCACGCTCTCGACCCTGCTGTTCGGCGAGCTCCTGGCCGGCGCGGTGCTGACCGAGCAGATCTTCACCATTCCCGGCTTCGGCAAGCTGATCGTCGATGCGGTCTTCAACCGCGATTACGGCGTCGTGCAGGGCGTGGTGCTGTGCACCGCCATCGGCTTCATCTTCATGAACCTCATCGCCGACGTGCTCTATGTCCTGGTCAACCCACGCCTGAGGACGGCCTGATGGCGGACGCTGCGCTCAACGCCGCCCCCGGCATCGCCAGGCGAGCCGAAAGCACCGGCGGCCCTTTGCGCCGGGCCTGGCGCAAGCTCGTGCGCAATCGCGCCGCGCTGATCGGCGGGACCATCGTGCTGACCTTCGTGCTGATGGCGCTGCTGGCGCCGCTGCTGCCGCTCGCCGATCCCTTGAAGTCGAACTTCCTCGCCATCCGCAAGCCGCCCTCGGCGCTGCACTGGTTCGGCACTGACGAACTTGGCCGCGACCAGGTCTCGCGCCTGTTCTTCGGCGCGCAGGCCTCCCTGCTCGCCGGCATCGTCTCGGTCCTGATCGCGCTCGGCGTCGGCGTGCCGGTCGGGCTCGCAGCCGGCTGGTATGGCGGCTGGATCGACGCGGTGATCTCGCGGATCACCGAGGCGCTGCTGGCCTGCCCCTTCCTGATCCTCGCCATCGCCTTTGCTGCGGTCCTCGGCCCGTCGCTGACCAATGCGATGATCGCGATCGGCCTGTCGGCGGTACCGATCTTCATCCGGCTGGTGCGCGGCCAGGTGATCAGCGTCAAGACCGAGGATTTTGTCGAGGGCGCGCGGGCCGTTGGCGTGCGCGATTCCGTGATCCTGTTCCGCCATGTCGCGCCGAACACGCTGCCCCCCATCGTAGTGCAGTCGACCCTGTTCATGGCGCAGGCGATCATCCTCGAAGCCGCCCTCTCCTTCCTTGGGCTCGGCCAGCAGCCGCCCTCGCCGTCCTGGGGCCAGATGCTCAACGTCGCCAAGAACTTCATGGAGCAGGCGCCCTGGATGTCGGTGGCGCCCGGGGTCGCGATCTTCCTCGCCGTGCTCGGCTTCAACCTCCTCGGCGACGGGCTGCGCGACGCGCTCGATCCGAAGGAGAGCTGATTGCGCCACTCTCCCTCAGCCCTCATCCTGAGGAGCCGCGAAGCGGCGTCTCGAAGGATGCTCCAGGAGGCTCCGGAAACATCTGGAGCATCCTTCGAGACGCCATTCCTAGCGGAATGGCTCCTCAGGATGAGGGCTGTAGTGCAGTCGAAACAAGTTCAATTGCATTCAACACAAAAGGGAGCGTCGCTGCTGCGATGCGAGAGCACGATGGATGCTGGCTCTACATCGTCCGCTGCAGTGACGGCAGCCTCTATACCGGGACGACGAGGGCCAGCGTCGAGACGCGAGTTGGGCAACACAATGCCGGCGTCTTTCCACAAAGCTACACCTATAAGCGACGCCCGGTGGTGCTCGTGTTCGCAGAACATTTTCAAAGCATCACGGACGCAATCGCCATGGAGCGCCGGGTCAAAGGTTGGTCACGTGGAAAGAAGCAAGCAATGATCGAGGGCTGCTGGGACCTCTTGCCTGAACTGGCAAGGCGCAAGACGTGAGCCGCACCGCGCGGTTCTGGAACCTCCTGAAGCATCCTTCGAGACGCGCCTATGGCGCTCCTCAGGATGAGGGCTGAGGTTAGGAACGCGATCAATTTCCACCCTCAATCGATCTTCCCCACAACCATTGGGTAGTCCCATGTTCACCACCCGCCCCGAGATTCTCGGCACCTTCGGCGTCGTCACCTCGACGCATTGGCTCGCCACCGCCTCCGGCATGGCGATGCTGGAGAAGGGCGGCAACGCCTTCGACGCCTGTACCGCCGCGGCCTTCGTGCTGCAGGTGGTCGAGCCGCATCTGGTCGGCCCAGGCGGCGACATGCCGGCGGTGTTCTATTCGGCCAGGACGAAGAAGGTCGAGGTGCTGTGCGCGCAAGGAACGGCGCCGCAGGCGGCGACGATCGAAGCCTACAAGGCGCTCGGCCTCGAGATGATCCCCGGCGACGGCCTGCTCGCGACCGTGGTGCCCGGCGCCTTCGGCGGCTGGATGACGCTGCTGCGCGACCACGGCCTCCTGCCGCTGCGCGAGGTGCTGGAGCCGGCGATCGGCTATTTCGAGAACGGCCACCCGATGCTGCCGCGCGTCTCGGACACGATCGCCGGGCTGACCGAGCTGTTCGGCGGGGAATGGCCGACATCGGGCGCCGTCTACCTGCCGGGCGGCGACGTCCCCAAGGGCCGCGAGCTCTTCCGCAACCAGGCTGCGGCCGACACCTACAAGCGCATCCTCGCCGAGGCGGAAGCTGCCGGTGGCGACCGCGAAAGGCAGATCCAGGCCGCCTATGACGCCTGGTACAAGGGCTTCGTCGCCGAGGCGATGGACGCCTTCTGTCGCAAGGCGCCAGTGCTGGATTCCTCCGGACGCCGCCACAAGGGCCTGCTCAGCGCCGACGACATGGCGCGCTGGCAGCCGAGCTTTGAGGCGCCGGCGAGCGTGACCTATCATGGCTGGGAAGTGTTCAAGACCGGCCCCTGGGGCCAGGGGCCGGTCTTCCTCCAGACGCTCAAGATCCTGGAAGGCGTCGACCTTGCCGGCATGGGGCCGGCCAGTGCCGACTATGTCCACCATGTCGTCGAGGCGATGAAGCTCGCCTTCGCCGATCGCGAGGCCTATTACGGCGACCCCGATTTCGTGAAGGTGCCGCTGGCGACGCTGCTCTCAGAGGATTACGCCCGTGGCCGGCGCGCGCTGATCGGCGAAAAGGCCTCGCATGAGCTGCGCCCCGGCATGGTTGCGGGCTATGAGGGCCAGGTCGAAAGGATGCTCGGCAATCTGCGCATCGCCGGCCAGAGCGGCAGCGCCGCCAGCGCGACCGTCGGCGAGCCGACATTGGCCTCGATGGTCGCGGCCTCGCGCCGCGGCGACACCGTCCATATCGACGTGATCGACCGCTGGGGCAACATGATCGCGGCGACGCCGTCAGGCGGCTGGCTGCAATCCTCGCCCGTCATCCCCGAGCTCGGCTTCCCGCTGAACTCGCGGGCCCAGTCCTTCTATCTCGACGAAGGCCTGCCCTCCTCGCTGGCGCCCGGAAAGCGCCCGCGCACCACGCTGACGCCGAGCCTCGCCTTCGAGAACGGCGAGCCGCGCCTCGCCTTCGGCACGCCCGGCGGCGACCAGCAGGAGCAATGGCAGCTCGGCATGTTCCTGCGCCGGGTGCATCACGGCCTCAACCTGCAGGAGGCGATCGACCTGCCGCTGTTCCACACCCAGCATTTCCCTTCGAGCTTCTATCCGCGCGAGGCGCGACCGGGCCAGCTCACCGTGGAGGAGAGCATCGGCGAAGCGGAACTGGCCGAGCTCGTCCGGCGCGGCCATGCGCTCGAACGCGCCCCGGCCTGGACGGTCGGGCGGCTGACTGCGGCCGAACGCAGCGCCAACGGGCTCTTGCGCGCGGCGGCGACGCCGCGTCTGATGCAGGCCTACGCCGCCGGCCGCTGAGGGGATTGCACGCATGACATGGTCCATCGTCGCGCGCGACGCCGCGACCGGCGCCTATGGCGTCGCCGTCTCGACCTGCGCCTTCGCGGTCGGCGCGCGCGTGCCCTATGGCGCCGGGCGCACCGGCGCCGTTGCCAGCCAGGCCTTCGTCAATCCGCTCTATGGCGTCGACGGCCTGCGGCTGCTGCAGGAAGGACGCTCGGCAGTCGAGATCATCGCCAATCTCACTGCCGCCGACGAGGGCCGTGCCCATCGCCAGCTCCACCTGATCGACCGCAATGGCAAGATCGCCGCCTATACCGGCAATGCCTGCATCGACTGGTGCGGCGCCGTAGACGGACCGCAGGTCTCCGTCGCCGGCAACATGCTGGCCGGGCCGCAGGTGATCGAGGAAACGCTGAAGGCCTATATCAAGGGTTCGGCGCTGGATTTCGACGAGCGTCTGCTGGTTTCGCTCGAAGCCGGCCAGAAGGCCGGCGGCGACAAGCGCGGGCGGCAATCCTGCGCCATCAGGATCTGGGCCGACGATCCGGTGCCGAGCTTCGACATCCGCATCGACGACCATGCCGACCCGCTCGGCGAATTGCGCCGGATCTGGCGCGTCGCCCATCAACGCTATGTGCCGTTTCAGCGAGCCTCGCCGTCGCGGGCGAGGCCCGCGGGAGTCACCGACCGGGCAGAGCTCGACCGGTTGTGCAGCGAGTATGCCGCTGGCTGGAACGAGCGGCATCCGGAGTAGCGCGCTGCAGAACCCCTCTCCCGGATGGGAGAGGGGCAGGGGTGAGGGACCGCCGCTGATTGCTGGGGCGAGCCGGGCGCCGCTGCGCCCTCTGTGGTTAGGGCAGGCCCTCATCCCTGCCCTTCTCCCACACGGGAGAAGGGTTCCCCGCGCCCTTCATCCGGCATTTCGCCCGGGAATGACGGCTGAGCTCACGCCGCCTTCGCAGCCCTGCCCTCGCCGGCCCAGTTCGCATACCAGCCCTTGAAGCGGCGCCACTCGGCTTCGACGAAATTGCGCTGGGCGTCCGAAAGCTGATCGCTCTCGTTGAAGTGCAGCGCATAGGCCGGATGGCCTTCGAGCACCATCAGGTGCTTGTAGAACAGCACCAGGTCGACGCCTTCGTCGAATTTGGAGAGCACATAGAGGGCGCGCTCCAGTTCGAGCGCCCGGCGCTCGGCCTCCGGATCGCCGGCTGCGGCCTTCTCGCTGAGCGCGACCAGATGGAGCACTTCCTTCGGCAGGGCATTGCCGATGCCGGTGATCGATCCCGTCGCGCCGCAGCGGATGAAGCCGTGGGTCACCTGCGTGTCGACCCCGACCATCAGCGTCAGGGCGCGGTCCTTGCTGGTGATGTGCTCGGCCGCATAGGAGAGCGCCTCGCCGCCGCCGAACTCCTTGAAGCCGAGCAGATGCGGATAGCGCTCGCGCAGGGCGAAGAACAGGTCGGCGCGGGTCTCGTAGCCGTAATGCGGGCTGTTGTAGATCACCGACGGAAGATCGACGGCCGCTTCCAGCACGGCCTCGAAATGGGCGCGCTGCGCCGGCACCGAGGAGCCGCGCGAGAGCACGCGCGGGATGATCATCAGACCCTGCGCGCCGACCTGCTTGGCATGGGCGGCGAGAGCCGCTGCGCGCTTCGGGTTCTGCGCGCCGGTGCCGACGATCAGCGGGATGCCGGCCTCGACGAGACGCCGCACGCCTTCCATGCGCTGCTCGTCGGTGAGCAGCGGCCAATCACCCATCGAGCCGCAATAGACGACGGCCGACATGCCGGCGCCGATCAGCTTGCGGCCGGTGCGGACGAGCTCGTCATAGTCGACGTCGCGCGAGGCGGTGCAGGGGGTCATCAAAGCGGGGATCGTCCCGCTGAAGATATTCTGGGTCATGACAAAAGGTCCGCTTGGAGGGGGCAGACGGCCGCCGAGCTGGCGGCGGCCGAGATGATAGCTCGGGATCAGGCCGTGATCGACTGGCCGGCCTTGCGCAGCTCGGCCAGGACCGGCGCCTTGGGCAGCCAGATCTTGTCGAACTCGGCGATGACGGCCTCGGCATCCCGGGGATTGGCGACCTTGAAATTGGCGCCGGCCGCCTTGAACTGCTCGACGAGCTTGGGCTCGTTGCCGGCGAGCGCGTCGATCTGCTCGTCGAGCGCGGCGCGCACCGTCTTCTGAATCAGCTCGCGATCGGCCGCCGGCATGCCCTGCCAGACGCGGCCCGAGGCGAGCGCGATCACCGGCATGAAGATCGCGTTCATCTGCAGGATCGTCTTCGAGACCTTGTCGAAACGCTGGTTCCAGGAGAATTCGAGGTCGGCCTCGAGCCCGTCGACCTGGCCATTGGTCATCGCGTCGAAGACCTGCGGCGTTGGGATCGGGGTCGGGGCCGCGCCGAGCAGCTGGTAGAAGTCGCGGTAGACCGGCGTCGGGTTGATGCGCAGCTTCATGCCCTTGATGCCGGCGACGCCGTCGATCTCCTTGGCGGCGAAGACGGCGCGCATGCCGGTGATGCCCCAGGCGAGGCCGACGCAGCCGGTCTCGCGCGGCAGCACGTCGAACAGCTTCATCGCCACCGGGTGGCGGACGAGCTTGGCGATCTTGGCGGTGGAATCGACGATATAGGGAGCGGTGATGGCACCGATCGCCGGGACGCGCGAGCCGAGCTCGGCCGCCATGATCCAGCCCATGTCGAGCGCGCCGGACTGCATCTGCTGCAGCATCGCCGCCTCGTTGCCGAGCTGGCCGGAGTGGAAGACCGTGAGGTTCAGCCGGCCATTGGTCTCGGCCTTGAGCACCTCGCCGACCTTCACCGCGGCGCGGTTCCAGGGGTGGCCGTTCGGGGTCAGGATGCCAAGCCGCAGCTCCTTGCTCTGCGCGAGCAGCAGCGCGGGCTTGGCAACCGGCAGGACGGCGGCGGCGGCGAGAAGATGACGGCGTGAGATGGTCATGAGGTACTCCCCTTATGGATGGGCAGGCGGTTTCACTTCACCAGGGCCAGCGAGAGCCATGGGTAGATCGAGAGCAGGACCAGGAGGACGCAGGAGATGATGAAAAAGGGCAGCGTCACCAGGAACATCTTGCCGGGCTTGGCCCCGGTCACCGCAGCGGCGACGAAGAAGCACAGCCCCACCGGCGGCGAGAGCAGGCCGAGCACGAGGTTGATCACCACGACCACGCCGAAATGGCGGGGGTCGATGGCATAGACCTCGGTCGCGATCGGCAGCAGGATCGGCACGGTCATGATCAGGCCGGGAATGCCGTCGATCACCGTGCCAATGACCAGCAGGATGACGTTGACCAGCAGCATGAAGGTCACCGGATCCTTGGCGATCGCCTGGATCGAGGCGGCGACGCTCTGCGGCACCTTGCCGTAGACCAGCACCCAGGAGAACACGGCGGCAGCGGCGACCAGGAAGAGCACGATCGCCGAATAGACACCGGCGCGCAGCATCATCTGCGGCATCTGCTTGAACTTGAGCTCCTTGGTCCAGTAGCAGCCAATCAACGCCGCGGCGACCGAGCCGACGGCTGCGGCCTCGGTCGCATTGGCGAGACCGCCGAGGATCGAGCCGACGATGACGATCGGGATCAGCAGCGTCGGCGCGGCGCCCAGCACGATCTTGACCCGCTCGCGCAGGGAGAGCTTGTCGCCGGCCGGATAGTTGTAGACGAAGCCCATCGCCGCGATGACGAGAAAGAACAGCAGCGTCAGCAGTACGCCCGGCACAATGCCTGACATCAGCATGTCGCTGACCGAGACCTGGGCCAGCACGGCATAGACGACGAACATCACCGAGGGCGGGATGATCGGCCCGAGCATGCCGCCATAGGCGGTGAGACCGGCGGCGAAGTCCTTGTCGTAGCCCTTGCGCTCCATCTCGGGGACCATGACCTGCGCCATGATCGCGACCTGGGCTGTGGCCGAGCCGAGGATCGAGGCGACGAACATGTTGGCGAGGATGTTGACATAGGCCAGCCCGCCCTTGAGCGAGCCGACGAAGGCCATGGCGAGATCGACGATGCGCCGCGTGATGCCACCGCCGTTCATGATCTCGCCGATCAGGATGAAGAGCGGGATCGCGATCAGCCCGTAGCTGTCGACGCCGCCGAACATCTGCAGCGGGTAGTTCGGCAGGAGTTGCATGTTGCCGGTGGCGGCAATGAAGACCAGCGCGCCGAGGCAGAGGCAGAGCGCGATCGGCACGCCCGCCAGCATGATCGCGAAGAAGGCTCCGACCGTGAGTGCCATCAGTTCACCACCCCATCGGCATTGGCGGCGAAGCCGGGCAGTTCCTGCTTCGCGACGAGGCCGAGATCCTCGAAGAGATTGGCGAGCGCGTGCAGGCTCATCGAGAGCGCGAAGAGCGGCATGATCAGGTAGATCACCCAGGTCGGCCAGTTCAGTGTCTGGGTGCGCTCGGTGTAGATGAAGTTGAAGGACTGGCCGGCGTATTCCCTGGCGTCGAAGCCCGCCTGCGCGATGCCGACCGGATCGAGCCAGAGCCAGCACATCACCGAAAGCCCGATGCCGAACAGCAGCACGCCGAGGGTCGCGACCGCGCGGAAGATCGCGGCGCCGCGTTCCGAGAAGCGCTCGGTCAGCATGGTCACGGCGAAATCGAGCCGCATCCGGGTCATCGCCGAGGCGCCGATGAAGGTCAGCCAGACGACGCTGTAGACCGCCGATTCGTCGATCCAATAGATCGGGTGCCCGGCATAGCGTGTCGCGACATTGAGCAGGATGAGGGCCGAGAGCAGGAACATCAGCCCCTGAATCGCCACATGCTCGAGCCGCAGCCAGCGCCCTGAAAGCGCCACCACCACCTCCGGAACAGCCATCGCACGGCTACGCGCCGCTACCGCTTGGTTGATCATTTTTATGTCCCCTTGCGGTCTTTGTAGATTGTATAAAATCTACATGTCAATGGCTTTCCTGCACGCGGCCCGCTAGGATGCAGCGCCATGTCAACCACTCTGAAACACCGCACCCTGTCCTCGGCGATCGTCGATCAGCTCCGCCAGGCCATCCTCGACGGCAGCCATCCAGCCGGCTCGCAATTGCGGCAGGACGCGCTGGCACAGGCCTATGCCGTCAGCCGAATCCCGGTACGCGAGGCGCTCTTCCAGCTCGAGGCGGAAGGCTTCGTGAAGATCGTGCCGCACAAGGGGGCGATCGTCTCCGGCCTGTCGCTGGACGAGATCGACGACGTCTTCGAGCTACGCAAGCTGCTCGAGCCTCGGCTGCTCGCAAGCTCGATCCCGGCGATGACAGCGGTTGATTTCGAAGCGGTGGCGGGCATGGAGGCCGCCTTCGAGCACGCGATGTCGGCGGGCGACATCAGCCGCTGGGGCCTGCTCAACGCGGATTTCCATCTCGCGCTCTATGCCCGCGCCACCCAGCCGCGCACGCTTTCGATCGTCGCCGGGCTGCTGCAGACCAGCGACCGCTATACGCGGCTGCAGCTGCAGCGCGGTTCCTCGATCGAACGGGCGCAGGCCGAGCACAACGAATTGATCAGGCTCTGCCGCGAAGGCCGCATGAAAGATGCGGGGCGGCTCCTCGTCGACCATATCGAGCTGGTCAGGCGCGATCTCGTCGAGTTTCTGGAGGCTGCTGGGAAGGGATAGGCAAGGACAGGCGTCATTCTCGGGCGGAGCGAAGCGCAGACCCGAGAATCTCTGGACGATGAGGCGCCGACCAGCGCCTCCTCCGGGCTGAGATGCTCGGGTCAAGCCCGAGCATGACGCTTGATCTTCAGGTCAGCTTGCCACGCGCCGCAACCGGCAATTCGCCGATCAGCTTGTCGCCGCGCACCGTCACCAGCCGGTCGACCATGTTGACGACGACGCAGACATGGTTCGGCACGATGCGCACGACCTCGCCGACCTTCGGCCGCTCATTGCTGCCGGAGAGGTCGAGGAAACCATGCTCCTCGGCGAATTTCGCGATCTTCGCCGAAGGGTATTCGAGGATCAGCCCGTGCCCCTCGAGGCCGCCGGTGTCGCTGGTCAGGGTCTTCGAGCCGGAATCGAGGATGCCTCGCTCCGGCCCCGCCCGGCTGACCACGGTAGCGTAGACCGTCAGGGCGCAATCCTCGAGCGAGGCGACGCCGGCGGCGACCTGCATGCGGTCGTTGAAGATCGAGGTGCCGGCGCGGTGCTCGGTCGAGCCCTTGAGCTTGCCGATATTGGGAATGTTGGGCGAGCCGCCGGTCGAGACGATACCGGCCTCCAGGCCGGCATCGCGCAGGCCGGCATTGGCCGTATCGAGGAAGATCTGGGTGCGCTCCCAGCCATCTTCCGGCGGGTACATCAGGAAGCCGGCGAAGGTCAGCCCCTTGGAACCGGCGATCATCCTGGCGAGTTCGACAGCCTCGCCGGGCGTCTCGACGCCGGCGCGCTGGCGGCCGGTGTCGCATTCGACCACGACCTCAAGATTGCGCCCGGCGATCTCGGCCGCCGTCGGCAGGCCGGCGATGGTGACGGGATTGTCGGCGGCGACGATCATGCGGACGCGGCGCTGCAGCGCGCCGAGGCGCCCCAGCTTCTCCTCGCCGAGGATGTTGTAGCTGATCAGGATATCGTCGATGCCACCATCGGCCATGACCTCGGCCTCGCCGAGCTTCTGGCAGGTGATGCCGCGGGCCCCGGCCGCGACCTGGAGCCGCGCCAACTCGGGCGATTTATGCGTCTTGATGTGCGGGCGGTTGGCGATGCCGGCAGCATCGCAGGCCGCCTGGAGCTTGGCGATGTTGGCCTCGACCTTATCGAGGTCGATGACGACGGCCGGCGTGCCGTAGACGCGGGCGATTTCCTCAGCGAGCGCGGTCGTCATGGCAGCACCTTGATGATGACTTCGATCTCGACGGTCATGTTGTTCGGCAGCGAACCCATGCCGACGGCCGAGCGGGCATGGCGGCCATTATCGCCGAGCACGGCGACGAACAGGTCGGAGCAGCCATTGATGACCTTGGGATGGTCGGCGAAATCAGGCGCGGCATTGACCATGCCGAGGAGCTTGACGACCTCGACCTTGTCGAGCGAGCCGACTGCCTTCTTCATCGCGGCGAGCAGGCCGAGACCGGTCTGCTTGGCGTGCTCATAGGCCTCCTCGATCGAGACACCGGCGCCGACCTTGCCGGTCGGATAGGTGCCGTCGGCGCGCTTGGGCCCCTGCCCCGAAAGGTAGACCATGTCGCCGACCCGCTTGAAGCTGACATAGGTCGCGACCGGGCTCGGCACTTCCGGCAGGCTCAGCCCGAGTTCCTTGAGCTTCTGTTCGGCACTCATTCGCATTTCCTCCAGCCTGTTTCCGGCGCCGTCTCGGCGCCGGCAATCAAAGTTCGCGCGTCATGTAGCGGGCGTCATCGTCGTAGCTCGCCAGCTTGCGATCAAGCGATGCGTCATGCGTCAGGCGAAAGCCATGGCGTTGCCAGAAGCCGGCCGAACGATTGACCGCGATCAGCGCCATCCGGCGAAGGCCGGCCTTGCGCGCCTCCCCCTCCAGCAGCGCGACCACGCGGGAAGCAGCCCCACTGCCCTGAGCACGCGCCAGCAAGGCGAGATCATGGATGTAGTAGGCGTCCGCCGTCGCCGGGATCGTTCCGAGGCGGCTGTTCAGCTCCGGCGCCTGGAAGAGCGGCCAGGGATGGCTCACCACATAGCCGGCCAGCCCCGCCGGATCGGCAAGCGAGAGGCAACCGGCCGGAAACAGCGCCAGCCGCTCGGCGAAGACCGCCTCGTCCTCGGGATAGCCGGGATGGACCTCCGCCGCGACGGCCACGACGCCCGGCAGGTCGGCTGGCGTCATGGCGCGCCAAAGGGGGGTGGGTGTCGTCATCGGAGCGATTACGCGTCATGCTCGGGCTTGACCCGAGCATCTCGGGCCGGAAGAGGCGCCGACCAGCGCCTTCTGGTCATGCGATTCTCGGGTCTGCGCTTCGCTTCGCCCGAGAATGACGCCTGTCTGCTACGCCGCCTCGACCTTCCTGAACTTGTTGCTGCGCTTGGGGTGCCACCAGGCGCCCTTCAGCACCACGCCCTCGGAGACGATCTTCTTGTCGCCGATCAGGTGCTCGCCGACGACGTCGACATAGTCGAACTTGCCTTCCTTGATCGTGAGCACGGTCGCATCGCCGAGCGAGCCGACCTTGAGCGAGCCGTACTCCATCCGCTTCAGCGCCATGGCGGCGTTCACGGTCGAGGCGGCGACGACATTGTTCAGGCTCATGCCCATGCAGAGGAACTTCGACATGGTGGTGACCTGATCGTAGGCCGGGCCGTCGATGCAGAGCTTATGCACGTCCGAGGAGATCACGTCCGGCTCGAAGCCGTTGGCGAGCATGGAGCGCGTCGTCTTGAACGAGAACGAGCCCTTGCCATGGCCGATGTCGAAGATGACGCCGCGCTTGCGGGCGGCCAGCACCTCGGGCTTCACCGTGCCCTGCGCCGTTGCGGGCGCGTTCGGGAACGGGCGGAAGGCGTGGGTCAGCACGTCGCCCGGCCGCAGCATGCCGATCACCTCCTCATAGGATGGCGGCGGATGGTCGATATGGCACATCAGCGGCATGCCGACCTCGTTGGCGACCTGCAGCGCGATGTTGAGCGGCACCGTGCCCGAATTGCCCGAGGCGTGCAGGCCGACGCGAACCTTGATGCCGACGATCAGGTCGCGGTTCTTGTCGGCGACCTCGACGCAGTCGATCGGGTTCATCAACCGAAGATCACCGCTCTCGCCGACCATGACGCGGTGGTCGAAACCGTAGATGCCGGCATGGGAGACGTGGAGATAGGCGAGGATGCGGGCCTGGCTCTTCTCGATGACATGCTTGCGGAAGCCCGGCCAATTGCCGGGCCCGGCGCTGCCGGTGTCGACCGAGGTGGTGACGCCCGAGGCGCGGCAGAACTCGTCGGCATCGATGCCGAGCGAGGTGCCGCCCCAGTAGACATGGGTGTGCAGGTCGATCAGCCCCGGCGTGACGATGTAGCCGGAGACGTCGCGGATCTCCTTGGCGCCCTTCAGGTCCTTGCCGAAGCCGGAGACCTTGCCGTCGGTGAAGGCGACGTCGATCACGCCGTCATGCTTCTGCGAGGGGTCGATGACCCTGCCGCCCTTGAGGATGAGATCGTGGGTCATGTCGTCTCCCGGAAGGTCTTCTTGGTATCTGGACAGAACGCCGTCGTTCCGGGCGACCGAAGGGCGACCCGGAATGACGACAGGGAAAGGCTCAAAGTCACTCCACCACCGCGCCCTTGCGCTCGACGATCATGCCGTAGGTCTGCGGCTCGCGGTGCCTGGCGAAGTTGAAGGTCGAGTTCTTGTAGCTCTTGCCGAGGTCGAGATCGCAGCGGGCGATGACGAGTTCGTCGCCCTCGGTCACCGCCTGCGCCACGACCTCGCCGGTCGGCGCGATGATGCAGGAGCCGCCGATCTGGTCGACGCCGGCTTCGAGCCCCGCCTTGGCGACGCCGACGACCCAGGTGGCGTTCTGGTAGGCGCCGGCCTGCATCACGAGCTGGTTGTGGAAGTTGCCGAGCCGGTCATGCGCCGGCGCCGGCGGGTTGTGCTTGGGCGTATTGTAGCCGAGCACGATCATCTCGACGTCCTGAAGGCCCATGACGCGATAGCTCTCGGGCCAGCGCCGGTCATTGCAGATCATCATGCCGAGCCGGCCGCCCATGGTTTCCCAGACCGGCCAGCCGAGATTGCCGGTCTCGAAATAGCGTTTCTCGAGGTTCTGGAAGACGGCGTCCGGCCGATGCTCGGGATGACCGGGCAAGTGGATCTTGCGGTACTTGCCGACGATCGCGCCCGACTTGTCGACGAGGATCGCGGTGTTGAAACGGCGTTTGCGGCCGTCCTCCTGGGCGAGCTCGGGATAGCCGAGATGGAAGCCGATGCCGAGCCTCGCCGCTTCCGCAAACAGCGGCGCGGTCTCGTTCGAAGGCATGGCGCTCTCGAAATAGCTGTCGATCTCGGCCTCGTCCTCCATCCACCAATGCGGGAAGAAGGCGGTCAGCGCCGCTTCCGGGAAGACGACGAGATCGCAGCCATTGGCCTTGGCCTGGCGCATCAGCTCGATCATGCGGGCGACCGCCGAAGCGCGGCTCTCCTCGCGCTCGATCGGCCCGAGCTGGGCGGCGGCTACGGTCAGGATCCGGCTCATGCCACGCCCCTCCTTAGGGCTACTTCGGAGGAGACAGGCGGCCGCTTCGCCGCCGCAGCTGCGCGCATTGCCGGGCCATCGGCGCGGGCGTAGCATCGCCCGGTCGCTCGCCGGCACCGCCGCGAATGGTCGCCTCTCGGTCTCCGGACGACCGCGACGTCGGGGGCACAGCGATGGCCACGTTCAATGTCGTGCGGTTCCGCATCAAGCCCGGCCGCGAGGAGGAATTCCTCGCAGCTCATCGCGACGGCAAGGCAGGTTGGCCCGGCCTCGTCGAAGGGCACATGATCCGGACGGGCGAGCGGTCCTATTGCCTGATAGGCCGATGGAGCGACGCGGACGCGCTGAAGTCCGCGCGCCCGCAGATGATCGCCACGCTCGACAGTTTCCGCGACACGCTGGAGGATTTGGGCGAGGGGCGCGGCGTCACGGACGCAGCGTCCGGCGAGACCGTGGTCGATCTCGTCCGTTGACCGAAAGGCGCGACGGCATATCGGCGCAGCGCCTTCACTCACCACGGCCGACCTCCTCGGCGGAGCGGCCGACGATGGCGCGATAGACTTCCGGATCGGTCGCGCCCTCGGTGCCGTAGCAGAGCACGCGGGAGGTCGTGTCGAGCCCAAGCGCACTGCGCAAGGCGGGATCGCGCGCCGCCTTGATCAGGCCGGCGAGCCCGGCGACCCCGGATTCGCCGCCGACAACGCCGAGCGTCGCGAGCTGGCGCATCGCATCGGCCGCGGCCGCATCGCGCACGGTCATGAAGGCGTCGGCGCCGGGCTGGAGGATGCGCCAGGCCAGGATGGAAGGCTCGCCGCAGGCGAGGCCCGCCATGATCGTATCGAGATCGCCACCAACCGCGGTGACCGCGCCGGCCTTCGCCGATTCGAACAGGCAGGCAGCGTTCTCCGGCTCGACCACCACGAAGATCGGCCGCGCGGCACCGTGACGCTCCCAACTGTCGGAGAGCACGGCAGCCGCGACACCGCCGACGCCGCCCTGGACGAAGACATGGGTCGGGGTCGGCGCCTGCGCCGCGATCTCGATCGCCAGGACGGAGTAGCCCTGCATCACATCCCTGGGCACGTCCTCATAGCCCGGCCAGGAAGTGTCGGAGACGATCTGCCAGCCATTGGCGGCAGCGGCCTGCGCACAGGCACGGACGCTGTCGTCGTAATTGCGGCCCTCGCGCACGACCGTGGCGCCATAGGAGCGGATCGCCTCCGCCCTGCCCTCGCTGACCGTCTCGTGGACATAGATCACCGCCTTGACGCCGGCGCGCCGGGCACCCCAGGCGACGGAGCGGCCGTGATTGCCGTCGGTGGCGCAGGCGACGGTCAAGCCCCTCCGCCCCCCGGCCGCAACCAGCCGGTCGACCGCATAGGCGCCGCCGAGCGCCTTGAAACTCCTCAAACCGAAACGGCCGCCCTCGTCCTTGTAGAGCACCTGCCCGAGATCAAGCGCGTCGGCGATGGCCGAAAGATCGCGCAGCGGCGTCGGCGCATAGCCTTCCCAGGCAGAGATCGCCGCATGGGCGGTGCGCCCGCCATCGCGCGAGAGGATGGCGTGAAGATCATCGCCATAGGGGGCGCTGCGGTCGAGTCCCGGATTGAGCAGAAAGTCGGGAGCGGAGAGGTCTGAACTGGCGTCTAGCATGGGTGGATCGTCGGCCTCGCATGGCCTCCCGGTCAAGCGTCGGCAAGCGCAGGCGCGGCCTGCTTCAGAAGCGGGTTATCGGCGTCAGGAAGATCGTGCAGATGGCAGGCGGCAACATGGCCCTGCGCCATCGGCCGCAGCGCCGGCTCCTCGGAGCGGCAGCGATCGAAGACGTAGGGACAGCGCGTATTGAAGCGGCAGCCCTTGGGCGGGTTGATCGGGCTCGGCACGTCGCCCTTGAGCAGGATGCGCTCGCGCCTGACCTTCGGATCGGGCACCGGCACGGCCGAGAGCAGCGCCACCGTATAGGGGTGGCGCGGCGCACCGAAAATCTGCTCCTTGGTGCCCATTTCGACGATCTTGCCGAGATACATGACCGCGACGCGATGGGTCATGTGCTCGACGATGGCGAGGTCGTGGCTGATGAAGAGCAGGGCGAGGCCGAGCTCCTTCTGGAGGTCGCAGAGCAGGTTGACGATCTGCGCCTTGACCGAGACGTCGAGCGCCGAGACCGCCTCGTCGCAGATGATCAGCTCCGGCTCCGCCGCCAGCGCGCGGGCGATGCCGATGCGCTGGCGCTGGCCGCCGGAGAATTCATGCGGCCAGCGGTGCACGGCGTCCCGCGGCAGACCGACCTTGTCCATCAGCTTCATCGTGCGCTCGGTGACCGCCTCCTTGCCGGAGGCGAGACCGAAATTGGTGATCGGCTCGGCCAGGATGTCGCGGACGCGCATTCGCGGGTTGAGGCTGGAGAACGGGTCCTGGAAGACGACCTGAACGCGCTGGCGCAGCGGCCGGAGCTTGCCGGTGGAGAGCTGGTCGATGCGCTGACCGTCGAGCACGACCTCGCCGGAGGTGATCTCGAACAGCCGCAGGATCGCCTTGCCGACGGTCGACTTGCCGCAACCGGACTCGCCAACCAGCGACAGCGTCTCGCCCTTGGCGATCTCGAAGGAGACGCCGTCCACTGCGTAGACATTGGCGGTGATGCCCGAAAACAGGCCGCCGCGGATCGGGTAGTGCTTCTTCAGGTCGTTGACCTGGAGGATGGGGTGCGTCGTGCTCATGCCGCGACCGCCTCCTTCGGCGAATAATGGCAGGCGGCGACATGGCCGGCGGCCTTGAGTTCGAGGCCGGGCGCGACCTGGCGGCAGAGGTCCGTCGCCTTCGGGCAGCGACCGGCGAAGACGCAGCCATCGATGCGCTGCTTCAGGCTCGGCACCAGCCCGGGGATTTCGGCGAGGCGCTCGACATGGCCGGACAGCGAGGAGCCGAGCTTCGGCACCGCCCCGAGCAACCCTTGCGTGTAAGGATGGCGCGGATTGGCGAAGAGCTCGCCGACCGGCGCCTCCTCGACCTTGCGGCCGGCATACATCACCACGACCTGGTCGGCGACCTCGGCGACGACGCCGAGGTCATGGGTGATCAGCATGATCGCAGCGCCGACGCGGGCCTTGAGATCGCGCATCAGGTCGAGGATCTGGGCCTGGATGGTGACGTCGAGCGCCGTCGTCGGCTCGTCGGCGATCAGCAGCTTCGGCGAACAGGCGAGCGCGATCGCGATCATCACGCGCTGGCGCATGCCGCCGGAAAGCTGGTGCGGATATTCCGCGACGCGCCGGCGCGGCTCGGGAATGCCGACGAGCTGGAGCATCTCGACGGCGCGCTCGGTCGCCTGCGACTTCGACATGTTCTGGTGCAGCCGCAGCGTCTCGCCGATCTGCCGGCCGACGGTCAGCACCGGGTTCAGGCTGGTCATCGGCTCCTGGAAGATCATCGAGATCTCGTTGCCGCGGATCTGGCGCATCTCGGCGTCGGAGCACTCCAGCAGGTTCCGGCCCTGGAAACGGATGGCGCCCGCCATCTTGCCGGGCGGCTCCGGGATCAGCCGCAGGATCGACATGGCGGTGACCGACTTGCCGCAGCCGGACTCGCCGACCACGGCGAGCGTCTGCCCGGCCTCGATGGAGAAGGAGACGCCGTCGACGGCGCGGTTGATGCCGTCGGGCGTGCGGAAATGGGTCTGGAGCTTGTCGATCTCGAGTAATGCCATTCAGGGTCGCTCCAAGCTGTGAGCCCTCATCCTGAGCAGCAGGGCGCGAGCCCTGCGTCTCGAAGGATGCTCCAGCACACAGGCGGTCATCCCCAGAGACGCCGCTTCGCGGCTCCACAGGATGAGGGCTGAAAGAGAGAGGGTGAGCAGGATCAGCGCCATCACATGTTCTTCGCCATGCGCGGATCGAGCGCGTCCCGCAGGCCGTCGCCCAGCATGTTCACGGCGAGCACGGTCAGCGACAGGAAGATGGCGGGGAACAGGATGATGTGCGGGCGGACCTGCCAGAGCGCACGCCCCTCCGCCATGATGTTGCCCCAGGACGGAGTCGCCGGCGGCACGCCGGCGCCGATGAAGGACAGGATCGCCTCGACGATCATCGCGCTGGCGCAGATATAGGTCGCCTGCACGCTCATCGGCGCCATGGTGTTGGGCAGGATATGGCGGAAGACGATCATCGGCGTGCGCGTGCCGGCCGCGATCGCGGCGTCGACATAGGGCTGCTCGCGCAGCGACAGCACCACGCCACGCACGAGACGCGCGACACGGGGAATCTCGGCGATGGTGATGGCGATGATGACGTTCTGGACCGAACCGCGAGTCAGCGCCATCAGGGCGATGGCGAGCAGGATCGGCGGGATCGACATCATGCCGTCGATGACACGCATGATGATCCCGTCGGCCCAGCGCACGAAGCCGGAGAACATGCCGATGATAAGCCCGGCTATCGAGGCCAGCGTCGCGACGCTGAACCCGACCAGCAGCGAGACCCGTGCGCCATAGATGACGCGCGAATAGATGTCGCGACCCAGCATGTCGGTGCCGAACCAATAGAGCTCGGAAGGCACGCGGGTGCGCCTGGCCGTCGAGATCGCGGTCGGGTCGACCGTCCAGAGCAGCGGCGCGAAGACGGCGATGAACAGCATCAGCAGGAGCAGGATGCCGCCGAACGCGATCGAGGGATTCTTGCGCAGGAAGCCGGTGAAGCCGGTCAGCGGCTTCCTCGCCTTCAGCACATCGGGCAGTTCGGGGGCGACGACGAGGTCGGCCGGAACCGGAACGGGATGCTGCACGGTCAATAGCGTATCCTCGGGTCGACGAGGGTGTAGATCAGGTCGATAGCCAGGTTCACCAGCACGTAGACGAAGGAGAAGATCAGCACGACACCCTGGATCACCGGATAGTCGCGGCGCAGGATGGCATCGAGCGTCAGCCGCCCCAGGCCGGGAATGGCGAAGACGCTCTCGGTCACCACCGCCCCGCCGATCAGCAGCGCGACGCCGATGCCGATGATGGTGATGATCGGCACTGCCGCATTCTTCAGCGCGTGCATGAAGAGGATGCTGTTCTGGGCGACGCCCTTGGAGCGGGCGGTTCGGATGTAGTCCTGCTGCAGCACGTCAAGCATGGTGGCGCGCGTGATACGGGCGATCAGCGCGATATAGACGGTGCCGAGCGTGATCGCGGGCAGGATCAGGTTCTTGAACCAGGGCCAGAGCCCCTGCGAAATCGGCGTGTAGCCCTGCACCGGCACCCAGTCGAGCTTCAGCGCGAAGGTGTAGGCGAGCAGGTATCCGATGACGAAGACCGGTACCGAAAAGCCGAGGACGGCGAAGCCGACCACCGCCCGGTCGACCCAGGTACCGGCTTTCCAGGCAGCAACGACGCCGAGCGGCACGGCGATCGAGACCGCCATGATCAGCGTCAGCACCATCAGCGAGAGCGTCGGTTCGATGCGCTGGGCGATAAGCTGCGTCACCGGCAGCGAGGTGAAGATCGAGGTGCCGAGATCGCCCTGGAGCACCCGGAAGAACCATTCGCCGAAGCGGACGAGATAGGGCCGATCGAGCCCGAGGCTGGCGCGGATGCGCTCGACATCGGCTGGTGAAGCCTGGTCGCCCGCGATGATGGCGGCGGGGTCGCCGGGAGCGATGTAGAGCAAGGAGAAGACGAACAACGCCACGAAGGCCATGACGGGTATCGTCGTGATGATGCGTCTGACGATAAAAGCGAGCATCCGCTGCCTTTTACTGGAGGGCGGGCGCCGGGCGGCTTTGGACTGGAACAATCCGAAACGGCCCGGCGGACGTGCTTCAAAGCCAACGCCCGGGCAACCACCCGAGTGTTGGCTTTGCTCGTAATCAGGCCTTCGCGACGTTCCAGAAGAACGGCAGCGGGCCGCTGACCACGCCGGTGACGTTCTTCCGCCAGGCCTGGTAGCCGAGATAGAAGCCGGTCGGTGCGTAGACGACGTTCTCGACGGCGGCCTTGTTCAGGCGCCCCATCGCGGCCTTTTCCTCGGCGATATCCTTGGCGTTGAACCAGTTGGTGACTTCGGTCTCGACCGCCGGGACATCCGGCCAGCCGAACCAGGCCTTGTCGCCATTGGCGCGGATCGCGGTGTAGGAGGACGGGTTGAGGCAGTCCGCCCCGGCATGCCAGGTGTGGAACATGCTCCAGCCGCCCTGCCCCGGCGGGGTCTTCTGGGCGCGGCGCGCCCCGACCGTGCCCCAGTCGGTGGCAACGAACTCGACCTTCATCCCGATGCTCTTCAAGAGCTCGGCCGTGACGTCGCCCATCGATTTGGTCGCCGACATGTCCTGCGCGACAACGCAGATCACCGGCTCGCCCTTGTAGCC
Source organism: Bradyrhizobiaceae bacterium (assembly GCA_036676315.1). Taxonomy (GTDB): domain Bacteria; phylum Pseudomonadota; class Alphaproteobacteria; order Rhizobiales; family Beijerinckiaceae; genus Allobosea. The sequence continues at coordinate 15,966 of JAKFDB010000029.1, read as the reverse complement.
GGCCTCGGCCAGCAGCTTCTTGGCGGCCTCGATGTTCTTCATCTTCAGCATGTCGCCGCCGGCTTCGGTGTAGAGCGGCGTGCCGGGGGTGAAGAAGCCGGGCAGCGGCTTCCAGAGCTTGTCGTCGTCGCCGACGATCGAGCGCATGTAGTCTTCCTGGTTCATCGCCGTCAGCACCGCCTGGCGCACCTTCACATTGTTGAAGGGCGGGTGCAGATGGTTCATGCGGAAGGCGCCGATATTGCCGAGCGGGTCGCCGATATCGACATTGATGTTGGCGTTGGCCTTCAGCACCGGCACGAGGTCGGAGAGCGGGGTCTCCCACCAGTCGACCTCGCCGTTCTGCAGCGCGGCTGCAGCGGTCGCGGCGTCCGGCATGATCACCCATTCGATGCGGTCGACCAGCATCTTCTTGCCGCCGGCGAGCCAGTCGGCCGGTTCAGAGCGCGGCACGTAGTCGGCGAATTTCTCGAACACCGCCTTGGCCCCGGGCACCCATTCGCTGCGGGCGAACTTCATCGGGCCGGAGCCGACATACTCGGTGATCTGCGTGAACGGATCGGTCTTGGCGATGCGCTCGGGCATGATGAAGGAGCACGGCGCATTGTTCTTGGCCAGCGCCAGCAGCATCTTCGGATAGGGCTGCTTCAGCACCCATTTCCAGGTGCGGTCGTCGACGGCGGTCAGTTCGTTCTCGATGGCCCTGATCATCAGGCCCATCGGGTCGCGGGCCTGCCAGCGCTTCAGGCTCTGCACCACATCCTTGGCGAGCACCGGGGTGCCGTCGTGGAATTTGAGGCCGGGGCGCAGCTTGAAGGTCCAGGTCAGGCCGTCGGCGGAGACCTCCTCGCCCTCGACCATCTGGCGCTGCGGCTGGAACTTCGAATCAATGCCGTAAAGCGTATCCCAGACCAGCGCCGCGGCGTTGCGGACAACGTATTGCGTACCCCAGATCGGATCAAAATTGGCGAGGTTGGCCTGCGGCACGAAGCGCAAGGTCTTGGCGGCGGCGCCCTGGGAGAGCGCTGGCATCGCCAGCCCCCCGGAGGCTGCGAGCACCCCTGTGCCTACGGCCGACTTCAGAAAACTTCTGCGGTCCATCGATCTCTCCCCTGAAGCGGCCACCTCTTGCGGGCAACCTTGGAGGCGAGTGTGGGCGGAAAAATCCGCTCTGACAACACGCTCCGCGAACCGCCCGCGACGGCAATGGAGCTTGCAGGGTTCGTGCCAGAGGGAGAGAAATGGCACCGCCGGCGGCCGACATCGCGGAATGATGCGCAAACCGGGCCGCCCCCGGCAAGAAATTGCACAGACCGCGACTAAATCGTTTCAATCGGCGCATCGACCCGAGGAAACGGCCGCAACGCTTCGAAAGCAGCGGCCGCCTTCATCACCAGAAAATCGCTTCCATAAGGCCCGACGATCTGCAGACCGGCTGGCAATCCGGCCGCGGTCAGGCCGCAAGGGACCGAGGCCGCCGGCGCCTGGGTGATGTTGAACGGGTAGGTGAAGGGCGTCCAGCGCGTCCAATCCTCGCCATAGCCGCCATCGGCCGGCGTGTTGCGCCCGACCGCGAAGGCCGGCAGCGGCAAAGTCGGCGTCAGCAGCAGGTCGAACCGTGCATGAAATTGCGCCATGTGCAGCGCCAGCGCATTGCGCCGGTTCAGCAGCACGTCGACATAGGTCGCTCCGTCGATGCGTTCCCCGGCTTCGGCGACGGCGACGAGACCTGGGTCCATCTGCGCGCGCGCTTCGGGCCCGGCACTGCGGAGCGCCAGGGCAGCGCCGGCCGACCAGAGCGTCATCAGCGTGTCGAGCGGGTCGGCGAAGCCGGGATCGACCTCTTCGACGCTGGCACCGAGCTCGCGGAAGGCCAGGGCCGCGCTGTGCGTGAGCGCCGCGATCTCGGGATCGACCGGCACGTCCCCGCCGAGCTTCGGCGACCAGGCGATGCGCAGACCCCGCACCCCGGCGTCGAGGTCCGCAGTAAAATCGGGCGGCGCGTCCTTGAAGGCGGTCATGTCGCGCTCGTCCGGTTGACCGATCGCGTTCATCGCCAATGCGGCGTCGCGCACCGTGCGCGTCAGCGGGCCGAGATGGGCGAGAAAGCCCATGGTCGAGACCGGCCAGGCCGGCACGCGGCCATAGGTCGGCTTCAGGCCGAAGACGCCGCAGAAGGCGGCAGGGATGCGCACGGAACCGGCACCGTCGGTGCCGAGATGGATGCAGCCGAGATTGAGCGCGGCGGCGACGGCCGCGCCGGCCGAGGAGCCGCCCGGCCCGGTCGCGACGTCCCAGGGGTTGCGGGTGATGCCCGACAGCGGCGAATCGCCGACGCCCTTCCAGCCATATTCGGGCATGCTGGTCTTGCCGAGGAAGACGCAGCCGGCCTCCCGCAGCCGCGCCACCGCCGGCGAGTCGGCAGCGAAGGGGGCACCCGACGCCACGGCCGAGCCGCGCCGCATCGGCCAGCCGGCGACGCCGAGATTATCCTTGATCGTCACCGGCACGCCGTCGAGCGGCCCGAGCGCCTCGCCCTTGAGCCAGCGCGCCTGGGCGGCTTCTGCCATGGCGAGGGCGGTCTTGTCGTCGCGGACGACGAAGGCGTTGACCTGCGGCTCGAAGCGCTCGATGCGGGCGAGCGCATCCTTGGCAACCTCGACGGGCGAGAGCTCGCGCGAAGCGTAGAGCGGGCCGAGTTCGGCGGCGGAAAGCGAGGCGATCGCAGACATGACGGCTCCGTTCAGGCGTTGGCGGCGCGCCAGGCGGCGCTGAGCAGGACATTGGCGCCAGCGACCATGTCCTCGTCGGTGCTGAGCTCGGCCGGATTGTGCGAGAGCCCGCCGATCGAGGGGATGAAGACCATCGCCGTCGGGCAGAGGCGCGACATCATCTGGGCGTCGTGCCCGGCGCCCGAGATCATCCGCCGGATCGGCAGCCCGAACTCGGCGGCGCTCGCCTCGACGCTGGCGATCAACTCCTCGGCGAAGGGCGTCGCCGGGAAGCGGGCGAGGTCGCGAAAGGCGATGGCGATGCCGTCGCGCTCCGAAAGCTCGGCGCAGAACTTTCGGACGGCGGCCTCCGCCTCGGCCAGCGGCGCATCCAGCGGGTTGCGCAGGTCGAGCGTCATCACCACCGTCTCCGGCACGACGTTGACGTTGCCCGGCTGGACGCGAATGACGCCGGAATTGGCGAGCTGGCCGGGGATCGTCCTGGTCAGCTCATTGGCGAAGATGTTGATCCTGGCGGCGGCGAGACCCGGATCCTTGCGGTAGCGCATCGGCGTTGTGCCGGCATGGCTCGGCCGCCCGGTCAGGGTCAGTTCGAGCCAGGTGATCGCCTGGATGCCGGTGACGGCGCCAAGTCCGCCGCCCTCGCTCTCCAGCACCGGCCCCTGCTCGATGTGCAGCTCGAGATAGCAATGGGCCTTCAGGAAGCCGGGCTGCTCCTCGCCATGATAGCCGATGCGCGCCAGCTCGGTGCCGAGCACCGCCCCGTCCGAATCCTTCTCGGCATGGGCCGCGGCCACGCTCATGCCGCCGGCCCAGACATAGGAGCCGAGCATGTCGGGGTGGAAGCGCGCGCCCTCCTCATTGGTGAAGGCGATCACCGCCATGTCGCGCTTCGGCTGCAGGCCGGCATCGCGCAGCGCCGCGAGCACCTCGACGCCGGCGATCACGCCGAGCGCGCCGTCGAAGCGCCCACCCGTCCCGACCGTGTCGATATGCGAGCCCAGCACGACGGCCGGCCCGTCCTCCTGCCCTTTCAGGATGCCGACGATGTTGCCGATGGCGTCGACCTTCACGCTGAGCCCGAGCGCCTGCATCTGGCCGACCAGCCAGTCGCGCCCCTGCTTGTCCTCGTCGCTCAGGGCGAGGCGCCGGCAGCCGCCCTCCGGCGTCGCGCCGATCCGCGAGAGTTCCGTCAGCCGCGACACCAGCCGCTCGCCATCGATCCGCAGGTTGGTGCTCATCTCGTCGGCGCTCCGTGGCAGGCATGGGATCGGTCTTTGTACGCAGCAGGCAGGAACCGGACCGCGCGCGCAAGAGGCAGAATAAACGAAGCGGCGCGGACCGGCAGCGCGCCACGCGCAAGGCGCGGCCCGCCCCGGCGCCGCGGGGGCTGTGAAGCGGCCGTCTGGCGCGATAAGAGGCAGACATGTCGCAGATCGCGCTCCCCATGCGCCCGGCGAGCCCCTGGCTCACCGAGGTCAAGGCCATGCTGGCGCTGAGCTGGCCGATGGTCCTGACCAATGTCGCGCAGACGGCGATGACGGCGACAGACGTCCTGATGATGGGCCATCTCAGCGCCGATGCTCTGGCGGCCGGCGCGCTCGCCTCCAATCTCTACATGGCCGTCCTGATCTTCGGCATCGGCGTGATGGCGGCGGTCGCGCCGATGGTCTCGATCGAGCTCGGGCGGAACCGGCATTCGGTTCGCGACGTGCGCCGCACCGTGCGCCAGGGATTCTGGGTGGCGGCGACCCTGGCGGGGCCGATGTGGCTCTTCCTCTGGCAGGCCGAGACGATCCTCAAGGCGATGGGCCAGAATCCGGCGCTGGCGGAAGCTGCCGCCTCCTATCTGCACACGCTGCAATGGGGGCTCCTGCCCTTCTATTGCTATCTCGTCCTGCGCGGCTTCCTCGCCGCACTGCAGCGCCCGTTCTGGGTCTTCGTGACCGTGCTCTTCGCGGTCGCCTTCAATGCCTTCGCCAACTGGGTGCTGATGTTCGGGCGGCTCGGCTTCCCGGCGCTCGGCCTGCCCGGCTCGGGGATGGCGACGGCGCTGGCGTCGACCCTGATGTTCGCCGGCCTCGTGCTGGTGGTCTCGCTCGATCGGCGCTTCCGGCGCTATCACCTGTTCGGCCGCTTCTGGCGGCCGGACTGGAGCCGCTACCGCGCCTTCTGGCGGATGGGCCTGCCGATCGGCACGACGGTCGGCTTCGAGGTCTGGATCTTCAACGGTGCCGCCTTCCTGATGGGACTGATCGGCCCGACCTCGCTCGCCGCCCATGCGATCGCGATCCAGATCGCCTCGCTTTGCTTCATGGTGCCGATGGGCATTGGGCAGGCCGGAACCGTCAGGGTCGGGCGCGCCTTCGGGGCCGGCGACCGTGAGGGCATCGCCCGGGCCGGAGCGACGGCGCTCGTGCTCGCCACCGCCTTCATGTGCTTCACCGCCCTGTTGATGCTTCTGATCCCGCATTGGCTGGTCGTGCCGTTCCTCGACGCCAGCAAGCCGCGCGCCGCCGAGGTGGCGCAACTCGCCATGGTGTTCCTGTTCTATGCGGCGATCTTCCAGATCGTCGACGGCGTGCAGGTGGTCGGCGTCTCGATCCTGCGCGGGCTGCGCGACACGCGCGTGCCGATGCTCTTCGCCGGCCTCGGCTATTGGGGAATCGGCCTGCCGCTCTCGGCCGCGCTCGGCTTCCTGACGCCGCTCGCCGGCGTCGGCATCTGGATTGGCCTTGCGGTCGGCCTCGGCGTGGTCGCGGTGCTGATGCTCGGCCGCTGGCGGGCGCGTGAGCGGCTCGGGCTCGTGCCTGCCGCGGCTCCGAGCCATGCCCCGGCCGGAAAATAGGACAGACGCGACAAACCTCCGCCACCTGTTAGGCGCGCCTTAACGTCACCGGGCGGAGCATCCCGGCGAGGCTTGCAGCCGGGAGGACGTCGTGACGCCGCAGGATGTCGAACTGATCCGCTCCAGCTTCGCGCAGCTCCACCGCCGCAAGGCCGAGACCGCCCAGCTGTTCTATGGGCGACTATTTGCGATCGCCCCCGCCACGCGCCCCTTGTTCAAGGGCGACATCAAGGCTCAGGGCGCCAAGCTGATGGAAACGCTGATGGTCGCGCTCGCGACCCTCAGCGACCCTGCGGGCCTGACGATCCTGCTCGAACGCCTCGGCTCCCGGCATCGCGGCTACGGCGTGCGACCCGAGCATTACGACGCCGTGCGCGCCGCCCTGCTCTGGACGGTGGAGCAGACGCTCGGGCCGAGCTTCACCGCCGACATCAGGATCGCCTGGACAGCGCTCTACGACCAGATGGCGGCAATCATGCTGGCGGCCGCGGCGCGCGCCGACGAAAAAGGGGCCGCTTCGCTCGAAGCAGCCCCTTCGTACCATTCGACGTTGCGCCAGGCCGGCTGAATCGCCCGCCCGCGGCCGCCGCGCTTTCAGAACTCTTCCCAGCCCGCATCGCCCTGCCGGGAATTGGCGGTTTTCCGCATCGGCGCGGCCGGACGGGACTCGCGGCGCGGAGCGGCCTTCTGCTGCTGGGCGAAGGCGGCTTCGGCAAGCTGGCGCAGGCGTTGCGGCTCGCTGCTGCTCTCGGCCCGTCCAGGCGACGCGGCGCGCGGCGGCGATGCAACCGGCGCCAGCGCTACAATCTGGCTGGGCCCACCGGTGCGGAAGCTTGCCACCAGCGCGTTGAGTTCACCGATCTTGCCCGAGAGCGAGCCCGCCGAGGCGGCGCTCTGCTCGGCCAGCGCCGCGTTCTGCTGGGTCATCTCGTCCATATGCGCCACGGTCTGGCTCATCTCCTCGATGCCGTTGGCCTGCTCGGCCGAGGCGGTCGCCACCTCCGAGACCGTGGTCTGGACCTTGCGCGAGGCCTCGACGATGCGTGTCAGCGCGTCGCCGGCCTGGCGCACCAGCTTGACGCCCTGGCCGACCTCGGCATTCGACGACGAGATCAGCCCGGAAATATCCTTGGCGGCCTCGCTCGAACGCTGCGCCAGCGTGCGCACCTCGCTCGCCACCACCGCGAAACCCTTGCCGGCATCGCCCGCCCGCGCCGCTTCGACCGCCGCGTTCAGCGCCAGCAGATTGGTCTGGAAAGCGATATCGTCGATCACCCGGATGATGTCGGAGATCTTCTTCGAGGCATCCTCGATGCGTGCCATCGCCGAGACCGCCTCAGTGACGATGCCGCCGCCGGCCTGCGCCACGGCCATGGCTTCACCGGCGAGGACGACGCCCTGCTGGGAAGCCTGCGCCGAAGCCTTGACCGAGGCCGCGAGCTCTTCGGTCGTCGCCGCGCTCTCCTCCAGCGAGGAGGCCTGCTCCTCAGTGCGCTTCGAGAGATCATCCGCCCCGGTCGCGATCTCGCGGGCCGAAAGCCCGACATCGCCGGCCGTCGCCTGGATCGTCCGCAGCGTCAGCGAGAGCTTTTCGCCGGTCTGGTTGATTGCATCCTTCAGATCGGCGAAGCGACCGCGATAGGCGCTGTCGACGCGGTGCGTCAGATCGCCGGCGGCGATCGCCTGCAGTGCCTCGGCGAACTCGGTCGTCGCCGCATCGACGACGCGGTTGATCTCGTTGATGCCGGCAACCAGCTGCGCCATCTCGGCATCGGCATCGTCAAGCGCAAGGCGGGCGGAGAAGTCGCCGGCCGCAGCGGCGGCCACCACCGCCCCGACATCGGAAACCACGAGGGCCATCGATTCGGCGCGCGCAAGGCGCTCTTCGGCCGCCGCCCTCTCCTGCGCCTGCAACAGCGCGACCTGCTCGGTGCTCTGGCGCAGCACGGCGAGCGCACGCGCCATGGCGCCGATCTCGTCGGCACGCTCGGTGTGCGGAACCTCGAGCTTCGTATCGCCCGCGGTGACGCGGTCCATGGCTCCGCCAAGATCGAGGAGCGGCCGCGTGATCGAGCGCTGGGCGAAGAGCACGGCGGCTGCGAGCGAGGCGAGCAGCGTCGAGAGCAGCACGACCGGCAGGATCCACTGGACCTGCCGCGTGAAGCTTGCGGCTTCCGCAGCCAGCGCCTCGCCGACCGCCTCGTTGCGCTTGGCGAAAGCGACGAGGTTATCGTTCAGGGCCCGGCGATTGGCACGGTTGAGATCGTTATTGCCCTGCTCATTCGCCGCAGCCGGCGAAACCTCGCGGCCGAGCCTGATCGTCTCGGCGCGGAAGGCGACGAATTCGTCGACCGATTTCTGGACCTTCAGCGCCGGCTCGCGCTCGGCCGCCGGCACCAGCGCGACCAGGTCAGCGGCAAGCTTGCGCATGACCGGGAAGCGCGCTTCCTTCGGCTTGGCGAAGGCTTCGGCCTCCTTGGTGGTCTTCGACATGTAGATCCCACGCGAATCCATCACCACAGCAAAGACCTGCGCGTTGATTCGCTCGGTGAGCAAGGTGATCTCACCCTGCACATCGGAACGCAGATTGAGATCCTGGGAACGCGACAGCGCAAAAAGGCTGAGTCCAGCCGAAAGCATAGAGCCCAAAGCGATAATGCCGAGCATGGCCAGAATCTTGAACCGGATTGATTTCATGGCGTCTGTCGTCCCCAGCCCGGGCCCGCTCCACCCGAGATTCAACTGCATTTTCCGGCAGCCAATGCGCGCCGAATGCCCAAAGGGCCGAAGAAACCCTTGCCGCAAACACTTAAAGCCGGCTTAAAATCGATCAGTTCTTGTGCAGATGTACGTTGATCAGCCGCTTTTCCTGGCAATACGCTCCAATCTTCTCGCCTCGGTCATCGTCAGCGCCCACCACCATCCCGCACCGCCATGCACTGCACGCATGAGTGACTGTTGCAATGAAGACACGCATTGCGAGCGCCTTGATTTCGCCACCTCGTCTTCACCCGAGCGCCATGCAAGACCGTGAAGTGGAAGCCGTTCGCCGGCCGCGGTTCAGTGGAACTTCCCGGCAATTCGAATGTTGTCGCCGCCAGTTACCATCCAAGAGCCGAGTTCATGCCCCCCCGCCAACCTGCCGCCACCGCCCTGATCTCCCGCCGTCGGTTCGTCACCCTCGCTTCCGCATTTGCGCCGGTCGCGCTGACCGGCTGCATCAGCACGGCGCAGCAGCCCTACGAGGCTCAGGCGGCGCTCCATCAGAACGCGGCTTTCCTGTCGATGTATGAAGAGAAGCCGGACGAGACCTTCCCGCTGCCGGCGACCGACATCTCCGAGGTGGATTCCCGCTTCCTGCGCCATGAAGTGGCTTATCGGACCTCCGAGGCGCCCGGCACGATCGTGGTCGATACCTCGAACCGCTATCTCTATCTCGTGCGCGAGAACGGCCGCGCTATCCGCTACGGCATCGGCGTCGGCAAGCAGGGCATGTCCTGGCGCGGCCGTGCGACGGTCGGGCGCAAGGCGGCCTGGCCGCGCTGGACGCCGACCCCGGCGATGATCGCCCGCGAGCCGGAAAGGAATCGTCCGTGGGCTGCCGGCATGCCGGCAGGGCTCGAGAACCCGCTCGGCGCGCGCGCGCTCTATCTCTACCAGGGCAGCCGCGACACGCTCTACCGCATCCACGGCACCAGCGAGCCCTGGTCGATCGGCAAGGCCGTCTCCTCGGGTTGCATCCGCCTGTTCAATCAGGACATCATCGACCTTCACAGCCGGGTGCCGACCGGCGCTACGGTGGTGGTGCTCAACCGCAACCCATCGAACGAGCCGCTCCTGGAGACGGATGCACCAGCACCCGACGACGACACCATCTGACCGACCGCCGACGGAAGGTCTCGCGCTGACGCGGCTCGATCCGGCCGATTACGGACGTGCGCCGTGGAAGAACGGCGGCGGTGTCACCATCGACATCGCCGCGCTGTACCGCGACGACGCCGCGGCAGGCTCCTGGACGGGGCTGGTCTGGCGGCTCGGGCGCACGGCCATCGTGACGCCGGCGCCCTTCTCCGACCTGTCGGGCCATGATCGCCAGCAGGTGGTCGTCACCGGCCGCGGCCTCGTGCTCGACACGCCCGAAGGCGAGATCGACCTGCGCGAGCCGTTCCGGCCGACAGGCTATGATGGCGGGCTCAGCATCGTCAGCCGGCTCGAGGAAGGCCCGGTCGAGGTCGTCAACCTGATCGCCGACCGGAACCTCGCCAGGATCGGGCTCGCCGTGCTGCAGGAAGGCTCGGCGCTCTTCCTCCAGCCGGGCACGCATATCGTCTATGCCGCGGCCGGACCGGTCGCCTTCGAGGTCGACGGCACGGCGACGCCGCTTGCACACGACCAGGCCCTGCGGATCGACGCGACGCGCCCCCTGAAGCTGCGCGGCGAAGCCGGACGCGGGCTGATCGCCTCGATCTATCCGACCGCCTCGGAAACGCCCCCGGCCTGAATTTAGCAAGCCTCGCGATTTGCCGGGCCATGGATTTGTTATAGGGGCTGCGCCAGCCGGCGGGCCTGCCGGGCAACAGGGTGAGAGTGCGCCGCATGCGCGTGACGATGATCGGTTCGGGCTATGTCGGCCTGGTTTCGGGTGCCTGCTTCGCCGATTTCGGCCATGAGGTGATCTGCGTCGACACCGACGCCGGCAAGATCGCTGCGCTCAACCGCGGCGAGATCCCGATCTTCGAGCCGGGCCTGGACGACCTCGTGGCGAGCAATGTGCGCGCCGGCCGGCTCTCCTTCACCACCGAGCTGACGGCATCCGTGCGCGATGCGGATACGGTCTTCATCGCCGTCGGAACTCCCTCGCGCCGCGGCGACGGCCATGCCGACCTGTCCTATGTCTATCAGGCTGCGCGCGACGTCGTCGCCGCGATCGAAGGCTTCACCGTCGTCGTCACCAAGTCGACGGTGCCGGTCGGGACCGGCGACGAGGTCGAGCGGATCATGCGCGAGGCACGGCCGGATGCCGATTTCGCGGTGGTGTCGAATCCCGAGTTCCTGCGCGAGGGCGCGGCGATCAGCGACTTCAAGCGCCCGGACCGCATCGTCATCGGCACCGAGGACCAGCGCGCCCGCAAGGTGATGGAGGACCTCTACCGGCCGCTCTATCTCAATGCCGCGCCGTTCCTGTTCACCGCCAGGCGGACCTCCGAACTGATCAAATACGCCGCCAACGCCTATCTTGCGACCAAGATCACCTTCATCAACGAGATCGCCGACCTCTGCGAGCAGGTCGGCGCCAATGTCCAGGAGGTGGCGCGCGGCATCGGGCTCGACAACCGCATCGGCGGCAAGTTCCTGCATGCCGGGCCGGGCTATGGCGGCTCCTGCTTCCCGAAGGACACGCTGGCGCTGATCAAGACGGCGCAGGACATGGCAAGCCCGCTGCGCATCGTCGAGACCGTCGTCGCGGTCAACGACCAGCGCAAGCGCGCCATGGCCCGCAAGGTGATCGCGGCCTGCGGCGGCTCGGTCAGGGGCAAGCGCATCGCGGTGCTCGGCCTCGCCTTCAAGCCGAACACCGACGACATGCGCGAAGCGCCCTCGCTCGCCGTCGTCACCGCCCTGACCGATGCCGGCGCGCAGGTCGTCGCCTTTGACCCCGAGAGCATGGAAAGCGCCAAGGCACTGCTGCCCGAGATCACTTACGCACCTGATGCCTATGCCTGCCTGGAGGGCGCCGACGCGCTGGTCATCGTGACCGAATGGGACGCTTTCCGCGCGCTCGATCTCGAGCGGGTCAAGGCGGCGCTACGGCGGCCGGTAGTGGTCGATCTGCGCAACATCTACCGCTCCAGCGAGATGCGCGAGCGCGGCTTCGACTACGTCAATATCGGCAACGCCTGAGCCCAAAAATTCCCGGGAATCGCCTTGATAACGTCATAGGCCTCCCCCACCTCTCGCATGGCAGGGCGACCGCCCTGCCTAAAGGAGAGGAGTTGACGATGACGCCGCAGGAACGCGACGTGATCGCCGGGATTTTCGACCGCCTTCGCCAGGCGGCCAATCAGCCCCGCGACCCCGAGGCTGAACGTTTCATTGCCGACCGGCTGCGCGAGCAGCCCTATGCCGTCTATGCGATGGCCCAGTCGATCTATGTCCAGGAGCAGGCACTCGCCAATATGCAGGCCCAGGCCGAGCAGCTTCAGGCCGAGGTCGAGCAGCTTCGCAGCCAGCCGGCCGCAGCGCCTGCGCCGGCCCAGTCGGGCGGCTTCCTGTCCGGGATCTTCGGCGGCGGCGCGAGCCAGCCGGCCCGCAGCGGCTCGGTGCCGTCCTTCCCGCAGCGCGGCGCGCCGCAGCCGGCCTCGCCGCAACCTGCCTCGCCGCAACCTGCCTCGCCGCCCTGGGGCGCCCAGCCGGGCAATCCAGGCCAGCAGGGCATGGCGGCAGCACCCGCTCCCGGCCCCTGGCAGAACCAGCAGGCTCAAGCCCCGGCACGGGGTGGCGGCTTCATGGCAAGCGCGCTGACCACGGCGGCCGGCGTCGCCGGCGGCATGGTCGCCGGCAACATGCTGATGAACGCCTTCGGAGGCGGCAAGTCGGCGAGCGAGGCGAAGCCGGGCGAAGCCAAGCCGGCCGAGGCCAGCACGACGCAGCCGAACGAGAGCGCGACGGACAACGCCCAGACTGCGTCGAACCAGCCCTATGAGGACCCGGCCAACAATTATCAGGAGCCGGCGCCAAGTTATCAGGATGCCAGCAACGAGTCCTATGACGACGGCTCGAGCGGGTTCGGCGACGACGAGTGGGCCTGACGGCGGCTTCGTAGCCATTAGATGAAGTGAAGAGACCCGCCCGGCAACAGGCGGGGCTTTTCTATTGGGCGCAGGTGTCAGGGCGCCCGATGGAGCGAATGTCCGAGATGGGGTGGGGAGCCGAACCTCGCCGGGCCCACTAGGAATGGTCCGGATGGCCCCCGTCAGCAGACGTCAAACTGAGGTGACCGCAACCCTCATGCGATGAGACCTGCCAGTCGCTCGATGAACCAGAACGCCGCCAGAGCTCCAATAGCGTAGGTCGCAGCCGAAAGTGCCCGCCGTTCCAAGATGGCCGGAAGCTTAAGCCACCGCGCCAGCGCCAACACGCCCAGAACCGCGCCGATAAACGCGAGCTGCCCCAGCTCCACGCCGAGGTTGAAAGCGAACAGCGCGAGCGGAACATCACCCGGCGGTAAGCCGATCTCGGTTAGAGCGCCCGCGAAGCCAAACCCATGAAGCAGTCCGAACGTAAAGGCGACGACCCACGGCCATCTGGCCGTCAGGCTCTCCTGGCCCCTTTGGCTCCGGATGATTTCGCATGCGAGCAGGAGAATGCTGAGCGCGATCACCGCTTCAACCGGGGGCCCTGGTAACTTTACCAGGCCGAGTGTCGCGAGGCTTAGCGTGATCGAATGTGCCAGCGTGAACGCCGTCACCGTGATCAGGAGGACGCGGGTGCTACGGACAATGAGGACAAGCGCCAGCACGAAGAGCAGGTGGTCGAACCCAAGCAGGATATGTTCAACGCCATGTGCGAGATAGGCGCCCGCAATGGCCATCGGCCCTCGCGAGACGGCAATCTCCACCCAAGGCTGCGATGGGCGCACGAGGGTGGTCGACAGTGCGCCGTCGAGCGTCTGCACGCGAACCAGGACGTCCGTTATCGTCGCTTGCAACCCGAGAAACTGAATTCGCTGGCCAGCGAGCCCCTCGGGCACCTCGATCAACCGTCGCTCGACCAGGGAGTCCGCGAATTCGCGCGAACTGGGCTCCGTGACATTTCGCGTGCTGTCAGGGAACTTAAGCGCGACCGGCAGCCGCATTCCGGAAAGCAAAGGCGTCCGCCAAAGCACGTCGAACTTGTTGGCGGCCGTCTCCGTGATCGAGAGAAAGGCGGGCCGCGCCTCATGCGCAAACGCGCCTGCCACGGACGCAACGGATAGAGCTATCGCGAGCAATACGGAGAACCGGAAGCGAGTGATGTGCGCCTGCCAGACCATGTCGTTACTGCCTGAGCGATCGGGGCAGGACGATCTCGTAGCGCGCCTTGATCGTGTCGATCACCTTTCGCTTCGCATCCATTCGTTGCTCGTTGGTCCACTCGGACTTGACCATGCCTTCGATCGTCTCGAAGGGGGGCACGCGGCCCGGTGTCACGGAGTCGATCCAGACCAAGTGCCATCCGAACCCGGATTCGATCGGTCCCAGCCAGGTCCCGGGACTAAGCTTGAAGAGCTTCGCGGCGAATGTGCCGCCGAACATGCTCGCGACCTGCTCTGCTGAGCGATCCCCGTAATAGTCCTGGAGCATGAAAACGTCGGCGAGACTCTCATTGTCCGCCGCCGAGGCTGTCTTTCCCGCGAGGGTGACCAACACACGTTCCGCGTCGGCCTTCGTGTTGCCCGCCCGATGATCGAAAGAGAAATAGAGGTGCCTGAATGATATTAGGGCAGGCAGCGCAAAGCGATCGCCATTCTTGTCGAACCAAGTCCTGAGGTCAGAGGTCAGCGGGTCGGGAACGCTGGACATATCCTCAGCGAGAAAGTCCATTTTCTGCGCCAGTCGCCGGATGACGATCGCATCACCCTTGTCCATGCCAAGCGCCACGGCCTCGCGGTACATCACCTGCTCCCGGACCTTGGCCTCGACGAGGCCCCGAATTTCGCTGGCTGTCGGCGCGCGCTGCCACTGGGCCGCCCACGCAATGGTCATCTGAGCGACGTCGTCGTCAGACACCTCAACCCGATTGGGCAACTCTCGCCGATCAGCTTCCGGGTTCAGCATGCGGTAGCCCGCGAATAACATCGCCCCGGCGATCAAGAAGTGGACAAACGGCTCTCGCGACAACCGCCGCGCCCACGATGGCTTCGGGCCGCTATCCGATGAACTACTCTGAATATCCATGGTGCCTCACCGCTCGATCCGACTGAGCGAATGGCTCGCTTACGGTTTGGCCTCCTCCATTTCGTAATTCGCGTACCCAAACTCATTGCTTCGAGCGGCCACAAGCTTGCCGCCGAGCTTGTAGACGGTGACGTCGAAATCCGACCCGTCGATGTTCGTGGTGATGCGACCGTCACGGATTTGGTACTCGGCAGACGACCCGGTCTCGCCCGCGTGCAGCGCGCCGAACATATCCCCCACGGTCGGCAGCGCGCCGGCAACACTGGTGATCATGCGCTTGCCACCCGAGCCATACGTGATTTCGAATCTCTCTCCGGTCACGGTATTTTTGACCTGCAACGACTTGCCGCTGACCAGATCCTTGAGCTGCGTATCGTCCAATGCAGTAGCGCCGCGCTGCTTGAGATCGGCAACGGTCACGCCAGGAGGAGCCTTAGCGCGCGCAGCGTCGGTCGGCGTGTACCAAATGGGCGAACCCCAGGCGCGTTCTTGTACTGACGCCGGCACCCCGCTCGGCGGCGCGACGCCCACTTTCTTGGCGTCCAGCGTGCTCCAGCGCGGCGTCGGAATCTGCAATGCCCTGACGTAGTAGAAGGCGTGCTGGCTCGGATCGAATTCAGGGTCCTTCCAGACCGTCTTCAGCTCGACCGCCCCGATCGTGTTCGTGTAGGTGGCTTGCTTGATGTCGACCGTGCTTCCGATCGAGGGAAGCTTGCCAGTGGCTTTGTCGACCTGGCGATTACCGGCCCAGACGACGTCAAAGACCTTTTCGAAAATTTGGCCGTTCTTCGTCCAACCCTTGATGACCTGGACACGGTCAAGATTGGCATCGTCCGGGTCCTTCAAGGCCGAAACGATGAAGGTCGGCGCATCACCTTTCAGAGGAGGCAGGTCGCCGCCCATGGGCACGCCTTTGGTGTAGGCGACCTTCGCCCAGTCCCTTGGCTTGAGTGCGTCAGTGCCGAAATCCCACCCACCGAACATGCGGACCTTCATGCGCACCCCGCTCGTGGCGAAGGTCTCCTTGCGCTGCATCGCAGCGAAGATCGACTCGCGGGTGTTTTCCTCGGCCCAAACTCCGCCCAGACCGGAGGTACTCGTCTCGAGCACCGACATGCCGGCTTCGACTTTGCCAGCCATGCGAATTTGGGGGGAAGCGTCGAGCCCGCCATGCTGGCCGAAGAAATTCGACGCGGTGTAGGAAACGACGGTGTTGTGAGAGTCGCTCGCTCCGACGACCCCAAATTTATAGGGGTTGTAGCCCCGCGCCTCCTGCATCGCCAAACCGTTCTGATAGGCCTCCCGGATGTAGCTGCCGTGCGGTCTCGACACGCTGTTATCGACGCCCAGCAGAAAGCTCATGATCTCGAAATTGGCGAACTCGTCGTTCGGCGAGAGCACCGGGTGGGTCTCGGAGACGCCCTTGATTTGCTTGATCTCCGATAGGGGC
>JAKFDB010000028.1:0-14359 GCA_036676315.1 Bradyrhizobiaceae bacterium | reverse complement strand
CTTATCTTGCTAGCTCATTGAACCGCTTCAGAAAGGCCGCCTGCGCCAGTTCCGTCGGCTCCGGCGTGAGCTGCGCCAGAACCTCGCGCGGCAGGGGCTGCGGCCGGCCGAAGAAGCGCAGCGCCTCGCCCCGCTCGAAGCCGGCGAGCTCCGTCGCCTCCAGGAAAGCGGCGACCTTGTCGGCCTCCTTGGTCTTGCGTTTCACGGTCGCCGGGGTCGCGGCCGGCAAGGAAAAGCGCAGATGGATGGCGCCGAGCAGGCGCAATTCGACGCCCTTATAGGCATCGCCCATCACCGCTTTGAACGGCGAGATCATGTCGCCGATGACGTATTCCGGGGCATCGTGCAGCAGCGCCATCAGGCGCCAGTCTCTGGGCCAGTCCGGATTGAGATGGCCGGCGATCGCCTCGACCAGCAGGGAATGCTGCGCCACCGAGAAGGAATGGGCGCCGCGCGTCTGGCCGTTCCAGCGGGCGACGCGGGCGAGGCCATGGGCGATGTCCTCGATCTCGACATCGAGCGGCGAGGGGTCGAGCAGGTCGAGTCGGCGGCCGGACAGCATGCGTTGCCAGGCGCGTGGCGGGGCGGGGGAGCGGGTCATGCGTGCAGCCCCATCTAAGCCCTCATCCTGAGGAGCAGCCGCGAGGCTGCGTCTCGAAGGAGGCTCCAGACGGTTCCGGAACTTCCTGAAGCATCCTCCGAGACGCCATTCCTGTCGGAATGGCTCCTCAGGATGAGGGCTGGAAGATACTGCGCCACAGCTACGCCGCGGGGCGGACGTCGCGCGCGAGCGCCGCGCATTCCTGCCAGCGGAAGCAGCCGGTGAGGTGGTCGTTGACCAGTCCGCAGGCTTCCATGAAGGCGTAGACGATGGTCGGTCCGCAGAAGGTGAAGCCGGCCGCCTTCAGCTCCTTCGACATGGCCTCGGAGACCTTGGTCTGCGTCGGCACCGCCTCATGGGTGCGGAAGGTGTTCTGCGTGACGCGGCCATCGAGATGCTTCCAGAGGAAATCGGCGAAGGGCTGCTTCTCGCTGATCCTGAGATAGGCCTGGGCGCTCTTGATCGTGCCCTCGATCTTGCCGCGATGGCGGATGATGCCGGCATCGGCCAGCAGGCGCTGGACATCGGCTTCGCTGAAGCGGGCGACCTTCTCCGGCTCGAAATCGGCAAAGCCCACGCGGAACGCGTCGCGCTTTCTCAGGATGGTGATCCAGGACAGGCCGGCCTGGAAACCGTCGAGGATCAGCTTCTCCCAGAGGGCGCGGGAATCATATTCCGGCACGCCCCATTCGCTGTCGTGATAGGCAAGGTAGAGCGGGTCGCTGCCCGGCCAGACGCAGCGGAATTTCCCGTCCGCTCCCTCGACGGCTTCACGTCCGCTCATGCTGCGGCTCCAAATTCCGGCTCGCCCGGGAAGGGGAAGCGGATGAAGGCTGGCTTCTCCAGCGTGAAGGCGAGGCCCCCGGCATCGAGCACATGGCCGGCGGCGAGCGCGTCCGCCACCCGGTCGAGCCGGAGCAGGGCGAGGCCGCGGCCGCCGGCGCAAGAGCCGACGCGGCCGAGCAGCTTGCCGCCGGCGCTGGCCTCGACGCCGTCCTCCGGATTCAGGCCTTCGGTGAAGACGACCGGCACGACGCGGGAGCGCGCAGTGCCGCGATGCTGCATGCGGGAGACCACTTCCTGGCCGATATAGCAGCCCTTCTTGAACGAGACGCCGCCGAGCTGGTCGAACAGCGCCTCATGCGGAAAGGCGTCGCCATAGGCGAAGTCGCGGCCGCCATCGGGAATGCCGAGAGCGATGCGACGGGCATGATAGTCCTCCATGCTGCCGCTCGCGATCTCTTCGACACCGCCCCGGTCGGTGATCGCGCGCTCGCCCAGGGCCGGCAGGCGCGGGTCGGCATAGACCAGGCCGGCATCCGGCGGCAGTGCGGCGCCGTCCGCGCTCGCGATCACGGCCGTCGTCTCGCTGAGGTCGTCGAGCGTCACCTTGGCGCGCAGCTTGTAGAGCTTCAGGCGTTTCATCAGGTCCGGCGTCTGGAGGAGCGGGCAATCGAGCAGGAAGCCGCCGCCTTCCTCCTCCGGCACGGCGACGACCAGAAAATCGCCGATGATCTTGCCCTGCGGTGTCAGCAGCGCGCCATAGCCGGCGCGTTCGAGCGTCACCTCGTCCATCTCGTTGGTGACGATGTTCTGCAGGAAGTCGCGGGCATCGTCGCCGCTGACGCGGATGACGCCGCGGTCGACCAGTCTAATCGCCGGCATGTCGGACCTGTGCTTCGATGGTGGCTGCGGCTGAACGCCGTTCGTTGGGATAGTTAGGTCGCTTCGGTGCCATCCTCAACCGGCGTTGATGGCAATGGCCGATGAGTGCTCCGCAAAGCGGTGCGAGCGCGGCCGGAGTTGCGGATGCGCTTTTGCCGCCGCCCTGCTGACAATGGCTCGGTTCCTGCCAGAATGGGTGTCGCCAGCGCCATGGAAGGAAATGCCATGTCGAAGCTGCCTTTCGATCAGGCCGGCCTGTTCAGCGATGCGGCGCGCCGGGCCGCCGCGTTCCGCGAGAAATTGCCGGAGCGGCCGCAGCGACCGCTGGCCGATTATGGCGAGATGCTGCGCCGTCTTGCGATGCCGACGCCGGAGGAGGGCCTGCCCGCCGCCGAGGTGATCGACGCGCTCGATGCGCTCATGCAGCCCGGGCTTCATGCCATGGCGGGCGGGCGCTTCTTCGGCTGGGTGATCGGCGCGTCGCATCCGGTCGGCGTTGCGGCCGATTGGCTGACCAGCGCCTGGGGCCAGAATGCCGGCAATCACCAGGCGGCGCCGGCGGCCGCGGCGGCGGAAGCGGTCGCCGCCGGCTGGCTGCTCGACCTGCTGCGCCTGCCGGCGGAGGCCTCTGTCGGCTTCGTCACCGGCGCGACCGTGGCGAATTTCGTCTGCCTCGCAGCGGCGCGCGGCGAGGTGCTGCGACGCGTCGGCTGGGATGTCGAGGCCGATGGCCTGTTCGGGGCGCCGCCGATCAGAGTGGTGATCGGCGACGACGCCCACACCACCGTGTTCTCGGCGCTGCAAGTGCTCGGGCTCGGCCATGACCGCGTCGTCAGGGTCGCGACCGATGCGCAGGGGCGGATCGAGGCCGAAGCCTTCGCAGTGGCGCTTAAGGCCGGCGAGGGGCCGGCGATCGCGGTGCTGCAGGCCGGCCAGATCAATACCGGCGCCAGCGATCCTTTCCGCCGGCTGATCCCGTTCGCACACCGGCACGGGGCCTGGGTCCATGTCGACGGTGCCTTCGGACTCTGGGCGCGGGCCAGCGAGCCGACGGCCGGCCAGGTGGATGGCGTCGACCTGGCGGATTCCTGGGCGACCGACGGGCATAAATGGCTGCAGACGCCCTATGATTGCGGCTATGCGATCATCCGCGACAGCCAGGCCCATCGCCGCGCCATGACGGCGGCGGCGAGCTATCTGCCCGAGGTCGCGGATGGCGAGCGCGATCCCAGCCATTTCGTGCCGGAGCTGTCGCGGCGCGCACGGGGCTTCGCCAGCTGGGCGATGATCCGCCATCTCGGCCGCGCCGGCATCGCGGCGATGATCGAGCGACACTGCTTTCTGGCGCGCCGGATGGCAGAGCGCCTCGGGGCCGAGCCGGGGATCGCGATCGTCAACGAGGTCTGCTTGAACCAGATCGCGGTCCGTTTCGGGAGCGACCTGCCGGCCGTGGAAGGCGATGCGCTGACGCAGGCCGTGATCGCTCGCCTGCAGGCCGACGGCACCTGCTTTGCCGGCGGAGCAAGATGGCGCGGCCGGGCGATCATGCGCCTGTCGGTGATCTCCTGGCCGACAGGCGGCGACGACGCCGACGCGGCGGTTGCCGCAATCCTCTCGGCCTGGCGTGCCTGCCGCGGCTGAGTCTTTTTTCGCGACTCTGTCGATCTCGGATTTCCTCGTTCGACGTGTTGGCAAGGAGTGGGTGGTTCGCAAGCGATCGCGGTCCATCCGGCGCTCCTGGCAATCGCGCGGGGCCTCGACTCCCGCCCAATGGGAGAACGCAGATGAGACAAGTCGTAGCGGCAACCTTCCTGTCCCTCGATGGCGTCATGCAGGCGCCGGGCGGTCCGCAGGAGGATAGGCGGGGCGGGTTCAGCCATGGCGGCTGGCTCGTGCCCTATTGGGACGAGGCCGCGGGCAAGATCATCGAAAAGGCCTTCGCCGAGGATTTCGAGCTGCTGCTCGGGCGCAGGACCTATGACATCTTCGCGGCGCACTGGCCCTATGCCGGCGACGACCCGATCGCGGTCAAGTTCAACGCCGTGACCAAATATGTCGCGACCTCGCAGCCGCAGACGTTGAGCTGGCAGAATTCGGTCGCGCTGCATGGCGACGTCGCCGCGGAAGTGGCGGCCCTCAAGCGCCAGGACGGGCCGAAGCTCCTGCTCCAGGGCTCGAGCGAGCTGATCCAGGCGCTGCTGACGAAGGACCTGATCGACGAGATCACGCTGCTGACCTTTCCGGTCGTGCTCGGCAAGGGCAAGCGCCTGTTCGGCGCGGGCGCCATTCCCGCCGCGTTCAAGCTGGTCGAGAACAGCGTCTCGAGCACCGGCGTGATCATGGCGACCTATCGCCGGGGCGGCGCCGTCACCACCGGCTCCTTCGCCCAGGACGAGCCGAGCGCCGCCGAAATCGCACGCCGCGAAAAATTTGCGGCCGAGGGCTGAAAAAGTTTTCGGAGCCTGTCGATCGGGGCGTGCCTCGTTCGACGTGATGACAGAGGGCGGGAATTCTCCCGCCTCGTATCGCAGCGAAACCAACCCGTAGAAACAGGAGAAGACCGATGCGTGTGATGGTTCTGGTCAAGGCCGACAAGGACAGCGAAGCCGGCGTGATGCCGAGCGAAGACCTCCTCACCCAGATGGGCGCCTACAATGAGGAGCTGGTGAAGGCCGGCGTGATGCTGGCGGGCGATGGACTCCATCCGAGCTCGAAGGGCTTGCGCATGCGCTTCTCCGGCTCGCAGCGGACGATCACGGACGGCCCCTTCGCCGAGACCAAGGAGCTGCTCTGCGGCTTCTGGATCTGGCAGGTCCGCTCCTTCGACGAGGCCGTCGAATGGCTGAAGCGCGCCCCGTTCGACGGCGGCACCGAGATCGAGCTGCGCCCGATCTTCGAGATGGAGGATTTCGGCGAGGCGCTGACCCCGGAACTGCGCGAGCAGGAAGAGCGCCTGCGTGCCGAGACGGCGAAGCACACCGGCTGACATTTCAACCCAGGTCAATCGAAACGGACGGCGCGAGGCATCGCCTCCGCCCTTCCACATCAAGGAGAATTCCGATGCGTTTCATGGTGATGGTCAAGGCGACCAAGGAGAGCGAAGCCGGCGCGCCGCCGAGCCAGGAGCTGCTCGAGGCGATGATGGCGTACAATGAGGAGCTGGTGAAAGCCGGCATCATGAAGGGCGGCGATGGCCTGCAGCCGAGCTCGAAGGGCGCGCGCGTGCAGTTCGATGGCGAGAAGCGCGCGGTGGTCGACGGGCCCTTCGCCGAGACCAAGGAGCTCGTGGCGGGCTACTGGCTCTGGGAATGCGCGTCGCTCGACGAGGCGATCGCCTGGGTCAAGCGCTGCCCCAATCCGATGCCCGGTCCGTCCGAGATCGAGATCCGCCTGCTCTACGACCTGGCCGATTTCGGCGAGGCGGTGACGCCCAAGACCGAGGCGACCTGGCAGCGTCTGAAGAGCGAGATCGGCGACAAGGGCTGAGCGGTGCCCCGGCAGCTCGCCGCACGGGCGAGCGCCGCCAACAAGGAGATCTTCATGAATACCGTCGTGTCGAAGGACGGCACTTCTATTGCCTATGATCGCTCAGGCGCCGGCCCGGCCGTCATCCTGGTCGACGGCGCCCTGTGCAGCCGCGCCTTCGGGCCGATGCCGAAGTTGGCGCCGCTGCTGGCGCGCAACTTCACCGTTTTCGTCTATGACCGCCGCGGTCGCGGCGACAGCGGCGATGGCACGACCTATGACAAGCAGCGCGAGATCGAGGACATCGCTGCGCTCGTCGCGGAAGCGGGCGGCGAGGCGGCCCTCGTCGGGCTGTCGTCGGGAGCGGCATTGGCGCTGGAGGCCGCAGTCAGCGGCGTGCCGGTCCGCAAGCTCGCCCTCTACGAGCCGCCCTATATCGCGGCCGACAAGGAGGGCCGCCAGCCGCCGCATGACAGCCTGGCGCAGCTCAAGGCGCTGATCGCCGCGGACCGGCGCAGCGCGGCCGTGCGCTTCTTCATGGTCGACATCGTCGGCATGCCGAGGATCGTCGGCTGGCTGATGCGGCTGATGCCGGCATGGTCCAAGCTCAAGGCGGTGGCGCATACCCTGGTCTACGACACCACGATCATGGGCGATTTCACGGTGCCGGAGGAGCGGCTCGCCAAGGTCGCGGTTCCGACCTTGCTGCTTGCCGGCGAGAAGAGCCCGCGCTCGCTCAGGCTGGCGAGCCAAGCGGCGGCGGCTGCCGTTCCGGGAGCGAGCCATGCCGTGCTGAAGGGGCAGACGCACAACGTCTCGCTGCCGGTGCTCGCGCCGGAGCTGGAGCGCTTCCTCGCCGCCTGAGGCGGCGCCCCCGGCTTGCGCCCAATCATCCGAGATGGTGTGTATCGCCCGGCATGTCGGCGAGCGATACACACCGCGCTATCGAGACGGTCTGGCGGATCGAGGCTCCCAAGCTGATCGCCGGGCTGGCGCGCGTTACGCGCGATGTCGGCCGGGCCGAGGAGCTGGCGCAGGACGCACTCGTCGCGGCGCTGCAGCAATGGCCGGGCGAAGGCGTGCCGCGCAATCCCGGCGCCTGGCTGATGCAGGCTGCCAAGCATCGCGCGCTCGACGCGCTCCGTCGCGACAAGATGCTGAAACGTAAGCATGACGAGATCGGCCGCGATCTCGACGAGGAGGCCGACCCGACTGCGCAGCTCGAGGATGCCCTGGACGACGAGGTCGGCGACGACCTGTTGCGCCTGGTCTTCACCGCCTGCCACCCGGTGCTAGCGGTCGAGGCACGGCTGGCGTTGACGCTGCGCCTGATCGGCGGGCTGACCACTGAAGAGATCGCCCGCGCCTTCCTGGTGCCGGAGGCGACCATGGCGCAACGCATCGTCCGGGCGAAGAAGGCGCTGTCCGAGGCGAAGGTGCCGTATGAGGTGCCGCACGGGCCGGAACTCGCCGAGCGCCTCGGTTCGGTGCTCGAGGTCGTCTACCTGATCTTCAACGAGGGCTATTCCGCGACGGCAGGCGAGGACTGGGTTCGGCCGGGCTTATGCCAGGAGGCGATGCGGCTCGGCCGCATCCTCGCCGGCCTCGCGCCGCAGGAGCCGGAAGTGCACGGCCTCGTCGCGCTGATGGAAATGCAGGCCTCGCGCCTACGTGCCCGGATCGGACCCGACGGCGAGCCGGTCCTGCTGCTCGACCAGAACCGGGCGCGCTGGGACCGCCTGCTCATCAATCATGGCCTCAAGGCGCTGGAGATCGCGCGCGCGCTTTCCGCCGGGCCAGGGCCTTACCTGCTGCAGGCTGAACTCGCGGCCTGCCATGCCCGCGCCCGTACCGCCGAGGAGACCGACTGGCGCAGGATCGCCGCACTTTATGGCGCGCTCGGCGCGCTGACGCCTTCGCCGGTGATCGAGCTCAACCGGGCGGTGGCGGTCTCGATGGCGGAAGGGCCGGCGGCCGGCCTCGTGCTCGTCGACGCGCTGACCACGGCGCCGGCGCTGAGGAACTACCATCTGCTGCCGAGCGTGCGGGCCGATCTGCTGGGCAAGCTCGGGCGCCATCAGGAAGCCGAAGCCGAGTTCACCCGCGCCGCCGCTATGACCAGGAACCGCCGCGAGCAACAATTGCTGCTCGGCAGGGCCGAGACGGCGCGCAAGGCGAGCGCGGCGAGTCCGATCTGAGCGGCTCAGGTGATCGTCAGATCATCGGCGAAGCGATACCAGCCTGGCTGGTGGCTGAGGTTATGAACCGCCTGCGGCGCGGGGAAATCCGGATCGGCGAAGCTGCCGACCGAGACTGAGATCGCGCCGGGAAGCGCCTCCGCGCGCATGAAAACCAGCCCACCGCACTGTGGACAGAAGATCTGTTCGATCCAGCGGCCGGAATCGCTGGCGCGTCGCCAGACTGAGGTTTCACCTTCGACCGCGACGATCGCGCTTTCGGCGAAGATGGCGCGATAGGCGAAGGCCGAGCCGGTGGCGCGCCGGCATTCACTGCAGGCGCAGAGATAAACCCGGCGCGGTTCGCCCGAAACGGTGAGCCTGAGGCGCCGGCAGCCGCAGTTCGCGGCGCGTTGGCGCGGGCCGGTGGGGGCCAAGTCGGTCGTGAGGGGATTCAAACGGGTCTCCTGACAAGGTACGCAACCGGGCCGGCTAGAAGCAAGTTTCAGCCGTTGCTCGCCTGCGCGAGCTGCGATCGGGCGGCACCGGTTTGCGTCAGTACCGCCGTCCAGTCCGAGAATTTGATCTTTTTCTATTCAATTTCAATTACTTACATGAATGTAAGTGGTCATCTGGAGGCGGCGATGCCGGTCAGGATAAATTTGCCGGATGCATGCGGCCTCGGCCTGGCGCTGACGGTGATCGGTGGCCGCTGGAAGTCGGTGATCCTGTGGGAGCTGCATGAGCGGCCGCTCCGCTTCGGCGAGTTGCGGCGGCGCCTGCCGGGAATCAGCGAGAAGGTCCTTTACGAGCAGTTGCGCGAGATGGAGCGCGACGGCGTTGTCGGGCGCGAGGTTTTCGAAGCGGCGGTGCTGCGGGTCGAGTATTCGCTGACGCCGGCCGGCGCTGCGCTCAACGATGCGGCCCATGTTCTGGCCGAATGGGGCCGCGCTCATGCCGCGTGCGGCAGGCTTCCGGCCGCAGCCGAATGATCAGTGCCGCGTGCCGGTGGTGAAGGTGCCGGTGCGGAGCTTTTCGGGCAGGGCTTCGGCGAAGACGGCGGTCGCTTCCTCGCCATAGGTCTCGACCAGCGTCCGCATCGCCGCAAACAGCGCGGCGTGGGCGAGCGCATCCGAGTCGAGCCCGTCCTGCTGGCCTTCGGTGAAGGCGTCCTCGATGTAGCAGTAAGCGACGCGGCGAGCGTCCCTCACATCTTCGGCGAGCAGCGGATCGAGCGGCAGATCGTCGGAGAGAACGGACATGAAGGCTTCAGAACCCGGCAGGCGACAACGAGGCGCGGTGTCGATCGGGCACGCGATTCGGGCGTGTCCATTTCGAGCGGTGATCCCAAAGTTTATAGGGGCAGCCGACTGGCGGCGCCATCATGGTCTTTAAGAAAGGTTAATTTGCAGGGGAGAGTTTTGACGAACTGCGACTTTTCGGCGCGGAATTATCCACCGAACCGGCCAGCCAGCGCCCGCGCCAGCTTCTCGCCCTCGCTGGCGAGGCGGCTCGACGCTTCCTGACTGCCTTCGCCGCAGATTCGGTGCGTCGCCGAATAGGCCCGGAAGCCGCGATTATAGGCGCTTGCCAGCCGCTCGCGTCGCTGCGGGCCGCGCCCTTCCGATTCGAGCAGCGCCGCCATGCGCTCGCGCCAGTCCTGGGCCTCGCGGGCGCCGCACAGGGTCCGCAGATAGGCGAGCGAGCCCATGATCTCGGCGAGCTTCAGCAATTGCGGCTCGTAGGGTGGCGGCGGCGCCTCGGGCTCGGGCGGTTCGGCCTGGCGCTGCGCCGAAGGCGGGGCCGGGCGCGGCGGGTTGGCCTGGCCGAGCGCCGGCCCGGTGGTGACAAGCGCGCAGAGCAGGGCGACCCCGATCCGCCGCATCGTCATCTCGCGTCGGCTTCGCGCGCGAAGATCGCGGCGGCGCGGCGCAGCACGTCGCCGAGTTCGCGCGTCGTCGGGATGCCGCCGAGGCGCAGCGGATCGGCCCACATTACCGCGCCGGCTTCCGGCCCGGGCTTCGGCTCGCCCGAGAGCCACTCGCCGACATAGGAGGCGACGACGAAATGATGGGTGACCACGCCTTGCGGGCCGCGCCCGATGATCTCGACATGGCGGTTGAAGCCGACGATGCGGGCGCTGACGCCGACTTCTTCCTCGAGTTCGCGCAAGGCCGCCGCCTCGAGGCTCTCGCCGAGCTCGACCTTGCCGCCGGGCAGCGACCAGAGCTGGTCGGCCGGCGGCTTGGTGCGGGTCGCCAGCAGCACCTTGCCGTCACGGAAGACGGCGAGCGAGGCCGCCAGCACCGGCCGCACCGGTTGCTTGCCGGCTGTGGGGAAGGGGATGACGCGACCGCCCTGCGCGCTCAAACGTGCTGCCCGCCATTGATGTGCAGCTCGGCGCCGGTGACGTAGCTCGAGGCGTCGGTGCAGAGGAAGTAGATCGCCTTGGCGACCTCCTCGGTCCGGCCGAGGCGCTGCAAAGGCAGCTTCTCGACGATCTTGTCGGTGCCGGGCGAGAGGATCGCGGTGTCGATCTCGCCGGGCGAGATCGCGTTGACGCGAATCCCGAGCGGGCCGAAATCGGCGGCCATTTCGCGGGTCAGGCTGGCGAGCGCCGCCTTCGAGGTGGCGTAGGCCGCTCCCGCGAAGGGATGCACGCGCGAGCCGGCGATCGAGGTGACGTTGACGATCGCGCCCTTGGCCACGGTCAGCTCGTCGAGCAGCCCGCGCGCCAGCATGATCGGCGCGAAGAAATTGACCTGGAAGACCTGGTGCCAGTCGTTGAAGGAGGTCGTCGCCGCCCCTAACCGGCCGCCCTTCGGACCCTTCGGCGAGATACCGGCATTGTTGACCAGCGCGTTGAGCTTGCCGCCTTCGGCAGCGAGGCGCTTCTTGATTTCGGCGATGCCGCGCATCGTGTCCTCGGGGTCGCCGAGGTCGATCTGGACATGGTCGTCGGCACCCGACGGCCAGGGGCATTTCTCGGAGAAGGTCTGGCGCGAGCAGGACAGGATGCGCCAGCCCGCCATGGCGAACTGCATGACGGCCGCGTGGCCGATGCCACGGCTGGCACCGGTCAGGAGCATGACCGGGCGCTTGCCCGGTTCGGTTTTCGGAAAGTCGAATTTCGGCATGGCCATGTCTTGTGACTTCCCTCAGGGATAGAGCCGGGTCTTCGTCCAGGCCTCGCTTGGCGAGGCGCGACGGAAGACGATGCGATCGTGCAGGCGGAAGGCGCCATCGCGCCAGAACTCCATATACACCGGCGCGATGCGAAAGCCGGTCCAGTGCGGCGGGCGCGGAATCTCGCCGACGCCGAACTTCAGGGCATAGCTCGCCACCGATTTCTCCAGGGCGAACCTGCTTTCCAGAGGCCGCGACTGCTGCGAGGCCCAGGCGCCGATCCGGCTGTCGCGCGGGCGCGACTGGAAATAGGCGTCGGCCTCGGCATCGCTGACCATGCTGACCGGGCCGCGGATGCGGATCTGGCGGCGCAGGCTCTTCCAGTGGAACAGCACGGCGGCCTTGCCCTGGCCGAGCAGTTCCTCGCCCTTCTGGCTTTGCGTGTTGGTGTAGAAGACGAAGCCGTCCGGGCCGCGGCCGTTGAGCAGGACCATGCGGACATTCGGCAGGCCGTCGGCATCGACGGTCGCGAGCGCCATGCCGTTGGGGTCGTTCGGCTCGGAGACCTTGGCCTCCTCGAGCCAGCTCTCGAACAAGGCGAAGGGCTCGCTGGCCTCGGTGAAGTCACCGCTCTTTAACGGATTCACGTGCTTAGTCCTCGATAGTTTCAGGAAGCGTTGGGGCGAGCGCGATCCGTAATGCGGTTTGAATTGCGAGACATATATAGACCGGCGTGGCGTGCGGGCCAGAGCCCGTATGAGCGCGGCCCGGTTGCGCGCCGGGCATCCTGCGTCGGGGCGCTGCTGCTGGCGCTGGTTTGCGCCGGCTGCTCGATCTCCTTTCCGATCCTGGGGCTGTCGAGCAAGGCCGAAGACGATGTCGCCTTGACGACCTCTTCGGTGCTGCCGGCACGCGGCGCACCGAGCGGCGGGCCGCTGGTGACGCTGGCGCCCGATCTCGGTCCGGAGGACTGGCGGCGGGCGGAAGGCGCGATGGCGCTGGCGCTCGACCCGCAGGGCAATGGCGCGCCCGTCTCCTGGGACAATGCCCAGAGCGGCATGAAGGGCACTTTCACGCCGGTGGGCGGCCCCTTCCTCAAGGAAGACGAGATCTGCCGGGCCTTCCTCGCCTCGATGGCGCTGCAGAGCGGCGCCGTCCGGCTGCAGGGCACGGCCTGCCGCCCCTCCGGCGGCGAATGGGCGGTCAAGGATGCCAAGACCTGGAAGGGGGCGGCCTGAGCGGCTCGCCCCTGTTGCCATCGCGCCACAGTCTCCCCATCTAGGAAGCGCTCCCGGGGCGCCGGGAAACGAAATCCATTAGGGGTGCATGTATGCGTGATCCGTATCAGGTCCTGGGCGTGGCGAAATCGGCGAGCGATGCCGAGATCAAGAAGGCGTATCGCCGCCGCGCCAAGGACCTGCATCCCGACCGCAATCAGGGCGACCCGAAGGCGCAGGACCGCTTCTCCGAGCTGAACGGCGCCTATGAGATCCTCGGTGACGAGGCCAAGCGCAAGCAGTTCGACCGCGGCGAGATCGATGCCGAGGGCAAGCCGAAATTCTCCGGCTTCGAAGGCATGGGCGCCGGCCGCGGCGGCGCGCGCCAGGGCGGCTTCGAGCATCATTTCGGTCAGGGCGGATCGCCCTTCGGCCAGGGCGATCCGGGCTTTGATCCCGCCGACATCTTCGGTTCGCTGTTCGGCGATGCGGCCAGGCGCGGCGGGCGCGGCCGTGCGAGCCCGCCGCCGAAGCCGCCGGAGCAGAGCTTCACGCTCGAAGTGGCGCTGGCCGATGCGGTGAACGGCGCGACGCGCCGGGTCAAGTTGCCAGGCGGGCGCGAGGTCGAGGTGACGATTCCCGAGGGGGTCGCCGAAGGCAAGGTGATGCGCCTGCGCGGGCTCGGTCAGCCGCATCCGCTGACCGGCGAGAGCGGCGACGTGCTGATGACGATCAAGGTCAAGCCCGATTCGCGCTTCGTGATCGATGGGCATGACCTGCGCAGCCGCGTCGCCGTGCCGCTGGCCACGGCCGTGCTCGGCGGGCCGGTCCATGTGCCGACCCTGTCCGGAGCGGTCGAGATGAAGGTGCCGCCGCTGACCAGCACGACGCGGCAGTTCCGCCTGCGCGGCAAGGGCCTGCCGACCGGCAAGAAGGGCGAGTTCGGCGACCTCTTCGTCGCCCTCGACATCGAGATGCCGGCGGAGGACGCCGAGCTGACGGCGCTGATGAAGGCGCGGGCGGGCTGATCGGATTTCGGCAGCCGCCGCCGCCGCTGCGGGCCCCGCTTGCTGTCCGAATCCGCCTCTTATCCAAAGCGTTAGAACGGGCCTGCTGCGAAAACCGGTTCCCAGTGTTCGCAGCCTGCTCTAAGAGACCCTCCGGTTCGTCCAGTTTGAAGGTCTCAGATGCCTGATTCCAGCAGCGTCGCTCCCACCGCCAACCTGCTCAAGGGCAAGCGCGGCCTCGTCATGGGCGTCGCCAATAATCGCTCGATCGCCTGGGGCATCGCCAAGGCGGCGGCCGACGCCGGCGCCGAACTCGCCTTCACCTATCAGGGCGACGCGCTGAAGAAGCGGGTCGAGCCGCTGGCGAAGCAGCTCGGCGGCCATGTCGTCGGCCATTGCGACGTCACTGACCCGGCCACGATCGACGCCGTTTTTGGCGAGATCGAGAAGCTCTGGGGCAAGCTCGATTTCGTCGTCCACTGCATTGCGTTCTCCGACAAGGACGAGCTGACCGGCCGCTATGTCGAGACCAGCGAGGCGAACTTCACCAAGTCGCTGCTGATCTCCTGCTATTCGTTCACCGCGGTCACCCAGCGCGCCGAAAAGCTGATGACCGACGGCGGCTCGATGCTGACGCTGACCTATTACGGCGCCGAGAAGTGGATGCCGCACTACAACGTCATGGGCGTCGCCAAGGCGGCGCTGGAGGCGAGCGTGCAGTATCTCGCTGCCGATCTCGGCCCCTCGAAGATCCGCGTCAACGCCATCTCGGCCGGGCCGATCAAGACGCTCGCGGCCTCCGGCATCGGCGATTTCCGCTATATCCTGAAGTGGAACGAGTACAACTCGCCGCTGCGCCGGACGGTGACGATCGAGGAGGTCGGCGAGACCGCGGTCTTCCTGGTCTCCGACATGTCGCGCGGCATCACCGGCGAGATCATGCATGTCGACGCCGGCTACCATGTCGTCGGCATGAAGGTGCCGAGCGCTCCGGACATCACCCTCGAAAAGGGCGAGTAAGCCGGCAGCGACGCACGTTGTCTTGCGGGATCAGTGTCGTCGTCCCGGGCGACCGGAGGGAGACCCGGGACCCATGCCTGA
>JAKFDB010000027.1:0-22227 GCA_036676315.1 Bradyrhizobiaceae bacterium | reverse complement strand
CGTCCCCAGATGACCGATGCTGTCGTCGCGTTTCGCGCCTTCGCGGGGCGCGCCGGCGATGCGATCGAGGTTCCGGCGGCACAAACCGCCACGCTGAAGCGGATGATCTCCGATCATCTCAGGCAGGACATCGCGATACCCGACCTGTCGGGGCTCGGCCTGGCCTTTCGCGGAGGCCGGCTGCTTGCGAGCGACGAGGGCCCTGGCGGCATGTTCGTCTACGACGAGCCGGCGGGCGGGCAAATTGCGCTCTATGTCAAAACGCTCGCCAGTGCCCGCAAGGCGGCGCTGGCTTCGCGGCAGGACGGTGAGGTCGCTGCCTATTTCTGGTTTACCGGCGAACTTGGCTATGCAGTGCTCGGATCATCCACGTCCCCATTCGTGAAGCGCGTCGCCGAGCATTTGAGCGCGGCTCCATGACAGCCGGCAACGGGACACAGGTCGTCGAAACCGGCTCTGTCAGGCGCGTCCGAGCTTTGCTCGCGCCTGACGGGCTCTCCTACTGCAGCGGATCCTCGCCGCGCTCGGCCCGTTCGCGCAGATAATCGTCGGTGGTGCGCACCGGCGGACGCGGCGGCGCCAGATGCGGGTCGAAGCTCTCATTGACCACGACCTCGACGCGGCAATCCTCGCACATCCGCAGGATCGAGGCGCGCTTGGCGCCTTCGCCGGCGAACATCCAGTGCCGGTTCTCCAGCTTGGCGGCGATCTTCTCGATCGTGCTCTTGACGCCGAACGGCTTGGCGCAGGCGATGCAGAGGAACGGTTCCTCCTGCTTGACGATGCGGCGGCCGGCCTTCCAGGCGTCGAAGTCGATGCGCGGCTCGAGCGTGATCACCTTCTCCGGGCAGGTCGCGGCGCAGAGCCCGCATTGCACGCAAAGATCCTCCTGGAAGCTCAGCGTCGGGCGCTGCGGATCGTCGCCAAGCGCATTGACCGGGCAGGCCGAGACGCAGGCGAGGCAGAGCGTGCAGCCTTCGTTGTCGACATGGAGCGTGCCGAACGGCGCGCGCGGTGGCATTGCGACCGCGCCGACCGGCGCCGGCGCCGCCGCATGCAGTTCCTCGACGACCTGGCGCAGTAGCGGGCGTCCATCGCCCATCGGCCGGAAGCGCGCCGGCTGCGGCGAAACCCTGCCGATTGCGATTCGCGACAGAGCCGCTCCGAGCGCATCGGGATCATCGGTCTCGATCAGAGCCGCGCGCGCCTCGCCGAAGCCGAGCGCGCCGGACAGCGCATTGGCATAGTCGAGATTGCGCGTGAGGCCGGAGAGATCATGCTTCGGCTTGGCCCGCCCGAGCACGCGCACCGCCGCCGCCCCGAAGGCGAGCGCGGCCGCAAAGGTCTCCATGCCGACCTGGGTGATCTCGTTGACGCGCAGCGGCAGCACGCGCGCCGGCAGGCCGTCGCCATGGCGGGCGAGAGCGTCGATCAGCGGCTCGCCATGGTCGGCGTCATGCAGCAGCACGACCGGCTCCTGCCCGCCGGCCTCGGCATAGGTCACCAGCAGCGTGCGCAATTTGCGCAGCAACGCGTCGGTCGGGGGCAGGGCATAGGTCACTGCCCCGGTCGGGCAGACCGCCGCGCAGGCGCCGCAGCCGGCGCAGATCTCGGCGGAGATCGCGACATGGTCGCCGGCCGGGGTGATCGCGCCGGTCGGGCAGAGCTCGAGGCAGCGGGTGCAGCCGGTGCGACTGGCGCGGGAATGGGCGCAGAGGCCCTCGTTCAGCCGGACATAGGCCGGCTTGTCGAACTCGCCGACGAGTTGGCTGGCGGCGAAGGCGAGGCGCTCGACCGCTACAGGATCGTTCGGATCGGCCCGGAGATAACCGGAGCGCAGGTCGCCGGCGGGAAAGAGCGGCGTGCCGCCGCTGATGTCGATGACGATGTCGCAATGCGAGATGGCGCCGTTGCGGGCGGCCTCAAAGACGAGCTTCGCCCGCGAGGAGGGGGAAGGCGCCGCATAGTCGTTGACGGTGAGCTCGAAGGCGCCGAGCCAGCCGACCGCCTGCGCGATCGTGCCCTTCAGTACCGGGAACTCGTCGATGCGGGGCGGCGCGATCTCGCCCGGCTTCGTCAGCAAGACAGTGACGTCGAGATGCTCGGCGAGGCGCTGCGCCAGGCCGATCGCCCTTTCATCTCGGCCATAGATCAGCGCCACGCCTTTGCTGGTGAGGGTGGTGAAGGTGGCTGGCGGCAGCGGCTCGCTTGCGGCGGCGAGCAGCGCCGCCATCTTCGGGCCGGCCGACTTCGCCTCGGTTGACCAGCCGGCATTCTCGCGGATGTTGGCGAAGAGGAGATCGCCGGCATAGTCGAGATCGGCCGCCACTTCCTCGAAGACCGGCGCTTCCTGGGTACAGGCGACGGTGATCGCGTCGCTCTTGCCGAGCATGGCCTGGAAGCGCTCGATCTGGCTGCGGCAGAGATGGCGATGCTCGCTGATCGCACTGCCCTTGCAGCCGCGCTGCAAGGCGGCGCCGTCGAGCGGCATCGTGTCCTCGCACGAGCAGACCATCAGCGTGCGGGCAATGTCGGTCATCTTGCCTCGGTCCCCGGCTCTCATTCACGCGGGCGACTGGCGTCGCCTTTGCGATCAGCATTGCTTATATGGAATTGGAATGACTCAAAAGAAACAAGCCCGGACATGCGGGCATGGCGGAAAGCGGGAGCGATGACGGCGGGCATGCTTCAATCAGGGGAGCTGCGGCGCGAACCGGTGCTGCCGCCGGGCTTTTCGCTCGTAACCCTGCGCGAATCCGGCGACGCCTTCGCCCATGCGCAGGCGATTGCTGGCGAGGCGGGCGCTGCGACCTTGGTCTGGGTGCGACGTTTCGACATCATCGAATTCGCCGTGGTGCTGGAGCCCGACGCGATTCTCGGCGAGGCGCGGCTTGCCCACTACCTCGCAATGAACGCACTCACCGACGCGCTTGCGGTCTACTCGCCGCCGGAGCGGCCGGTGCTGTTCCGCTGGCCGGACGCGCTGACCTATGATCTCGGACTGATCGGCGGCGGCCGCCTCGCCTGGCCGGCGGATTGCGCCGAGAATCAGGTGCCGGACTGGCTCGTCTTCGGCGCCATGGTGCGGGCCACCACGATGTCGCCCTTCCAGCCCGGCCAGACCGGCGTCGGCATGGCCGAGGAGGGCTTCGAGGAAGTCGATGCGGTCGATCTGATCGAGGCCTTCGCGCGCCATCTCATGCTCGGCGTCAGCCGCTGGCAGGAGGAGGGCGCCAGGGCCGCGGCAAGGCGCTGGCTCGACCGGCTCGAAAAGGTCGTCGGCGTGCGCCATGGCATCGAGCCCGATGGCGATCTGGTTGCGACTTCGCAGGCCGGAGATGAGCGCAAGAGCCTGGTCGAGGCCCTGGCACGCGTCGACTGGCTCGATCGCGAGAGCGGCGGGCCGAAGCTGTGACCTCCCTCAGGCTGCCGCGCGCCATCCGCCTCGACCCGTCCGACGGCTTCGTCTTCCGCCGGGCGGCCGAGCCCGGCGAATGGCTGGTCAGCGGCTCCTTCCTGTTCGATCCGCAGGCCGTCGCGGAGCTCGACGCCAAAGGGCGAGCCGCCTTCCGCTCCGGTTTCCTCGGGATCGACAGCTTCGGCTGGAGTACGCTCGCAGTCGTGACGGATGCGACGCCGGAGGAATACGAGCAGGCACTGGCGCAGCTCGCGCAGCGTTTCGTCGAAAAACTCGGCGCGCCCGATCTTGCCGCCGCTCGCGCTGCCGCCTCCGAGGAGCTCGCCTTCGCGGCCTCGCTCTGCGACCATCCCGCTCAGACGCTGCTCGCCCTGCATCGGACGCTGGAGGAGGGCGAAATCCGCGAACGCTTCCGGGTCCTGCTGCCGCGCGGCGACCGGCCCAAGGACGCCTTCCGCGCCTTCGAGTTCGTCGAAGTGGAAGGCGAGGACGAAGTTACCGAGCATGTCGACCTCATGAAGCTCGGCAAGGGGAGCACGCCATGACGCATTTCTGGGCGAGCTCCGGCCATCTCCTGCTCGATCGCGAGCCCGGTGGCGGCCTCGTCGTCACCGATGATTTCCTGAAAGCCTATCTGGCGCGCCCGGAAGTGCTGCCGCCGGAAGAAGCCTGCGATGCCGAGCGGGCGCTGCACGCGAGATTGATGGCGGCGCCGCAGGCCGAGGTCGCAGCGAGCGAGATCGCCGCCTTGGCCGATGCCGACGCCCGCGAGAACTGGCGCTTCCTGATCGGCTGGCGTGACCGGTTGCTGGCGGCGCCGACGCTGGAAGCTGCCTACGCCGGCATCGTCCGGCAGGGCGTCTCGGGCGTGCCGCCGCTCTTTCTCGACCAGCTCGTGCACGTCATCCTGCGCGCTGCGCTCGACGACGAGGACGATCCCTTCGTGGTGCGCGCCGCCGAATGCCTGTTCCGGCCGCAGCGCGTCACCTTCCACGAGAACACCATCCTGCTCGCCGATGCCGAGATGATCGAGGGCCATGAGGCCGACCGGCATGCCTCGCCCTTGCTCGCCATGCTCGGCGGGCCGGCAGCGACCGCGCTCGATCTCCTCAAAAGCGCCAATTCCGCGCAGTATTGGCAGCGCTCGGACGCCTTCGACATGGTGCTCGACCTCGGCGGCAAGCCGCCGGGACGCGCCGCGCTCGGCCAGGCGCTGCGCCACTGGATCCGCCAGATCCACGGCTTCGATGTCGCGATCGAGGCGGTTGAGAACGTCAAGGACGCCGACTGGCGCTGGTTCGTCGGTCTCGATGCGCAGGCGACGGCGGTCGGCAACGCCCTCTGGCGCGGCGAGAGCCTGGAACCGGAGGCGGCGTCGCGGCTGATCGCGCTCTACCGGCTCGACCTGCCGGCGGAAGTGCCGGTCGTGGCGGCGGCGAAGGGGCGGCCGGTCTATCTGCTCGCGGCGATGGGGCAGGACAAGGTCCTGCGCCTGAAGCCGCAGAACCTCGTGGTCGGCCTGCCCCTGGCCGAGCACGAGATGGCGAATTGAGGAGGCCTCGATGACCCAGCTTTATCATGAGGTCGGCATCGTCGTGGAACGCCGCGCCATCGACTCGCCCTGGGCCGACCATGCCTGGACGCCGATTGCCGTGCTGCCGGAGCCGCCGGAGCTCGCGCCCTGGTCGAAGCTCACCGGCACGCCGGAGCGGCAGCAATTCTATCTCGGCCCGGCCACCTTGACGCTGCACTCGGTCGATACCGCGCATTTCCGCGAGAACTTCGAGACCGGCCACGCCAAGCTCTGGGTCTCGGTGCGACCGACCGGCATCGAGCCGGCGCTCGAGATGGTCGGCGTCACGGCCGACCCGTTCGAGGGCGAGGTCTTCTGCGAGAATGTCGACGATGTCGTCGAGGCGGTGCCGATGCCCGCCGCCGTGGCGCGGCTGGTGCTGGCCTTCTTCGAGGAGCACCATGTCGAGCGCGAATTCGTCAAGCGCAAGCGCTCCGAGCACGACCCGCGCAAGGGTGGAGCGCGGCCGGTGCCGGGCCTCGAACGCGAGGACAGCTGATGCCCGGCGCCGGCGCAGATGACCAGGATGATGATGGCTTCCTCGGCCGCTGGTCGCGCCGCAAGCGCGCCGCTGCCGAGCAGGCCGGCCCGCCGGCGGAGCCGCTCGCCGCGCCGATGGCCGAACCGGAGGTCGCACCGCCGCCGGAGCCCGAACCTGAGGTCGAGCCACCTTCGCTCGATCTGATCGACAAGGACTTCGACCTCGCCCATTGGCTGAAGCAGAACGTCCCGGAGAGCTGGAAGCGCGCCGCGCTGCGCCGCGCCTGGGAAAGCGATCCGGCGATATCGGGCTATCTCGACCCGGCGCGCGACTACGCGCTCGACTGGAACACGCCGGGCGGCGCGCCGGGCTATGGCCCGCTCACCGAATCCGACAATGTCGAGGAGATGATCGCCAACATCTTCGGCAGGGAGCCGGAAAAACCGGCCGAATCGGCCGCTCCCGATCAATCCGAGGTGCGTGATGATGCCGCAGATGATCGACTTTCGTCTAATGATGAGCGTGCCGAATTTTTAGGTGCGCCGCAACAGGAGGCCGAGGAGTCGGCACCGGCGCCGCAAACCGTTCGTCGCAGCGATGTGCCCGGCCCGTCGAAATCTACGGAAAATGCCACCGAACAGGCCTCGGGGCCGGCGGTCAACGCTGTTGCAGTGCAAGATCAGCCTTGGTCGCAGGCGTCTGCAGGACGCCCTCGGCGGCGCGGAGGCGGCGCGACGCCGCTCTGACTTTTAGTTGAGAACAATTGAAATCTACGGTGATAAGGGATCATTATCGCCGCTGTTCTGGCGCGCCTGAAGGCGCGGCGACAATGGGGAGGTGGCATCGTCCATGCGGGATCAGGCTCTCGAGAGGGCAATCGGAGCGGCTGGCGGTGTCAGGGCTCTGGCACGCGCTGTCGGGGTTTCCCAACCGGCGATCTCCAGCTGGAAGCGTGTCCCGGCCGACCGTGTGCTTTCGGTCGAGGCGAACACCGGCGTACCGCGCAGCGAGCTTCGGCCCGATCTCTATCCGCAGGAGCCGATCATCGTGCCGCAGGCCGCGCCCGACCTCGACGAGGTCGATGCCGCGCGCGCCGAGGAGTGCGAGCTGATCGGGGCGCTGCTCTGGCGCGCTCCGACGGCCGCGACACTTGCGGCACTGCAGGGTTTGCGTGGCGATGCCTCGCCGCTCGGCATGGCCCATCTCGCGCTGGCCGAGGCCGCGGCCGAGACGACGCCGGACGCCGTTCGCAACGAATTCTTCGAGCTCTTCATCGGCGTCGGGCGCGGCGAGCTCCTGCCCTATGCCTCCTATTACCTGACTGGCTTCCTGCATGAGCGCCCGCTGGCGCTGGTGCGCGAGGATATGGGCCGGCTCGGGCTTGCCCGGGCCGAGCGCGTAGGCGAGCCGGAAGACCATATCGCCGTGCTGATGGACATCCAGGCGCAGCTGATCCGCGGTGCCGTCTCCGGCGAGGGCGTCGACGAGCGTTCGTTCTTCGAGCGCCACATCAGACCCTGGGGCGAGCGTTTCTTCGCCGATCTCGAGGTTGCCAGGGCGGCTCGCTTCTATCGCGCCGTCGGCCGGGTCGGCAGCCTCTACCTTTCGATCGAGACGCAGGCCGCGAGCCTGCCCGCATGATGAAGCCCGGCGCGGAGGAGACGACGATGTCGCAAAAGAGCAAGGAATCGGGGCTCGACCGCCGCAATTTCTTCAAGGCGCTTGGCGCCGGCGCGACCGCTGCTGTCGCGCCCGTCGCCGTGACGCCTGCCGCGGCCGTCGACCCGGGCCAGGACGAGACCAAGTCGCGCTATCGCGAGACTGATCACGTCAAGAACTACTACCGCACCAACCGCTACTGAGGAGGCTGGCGTCATGCTGATCAAGCGCAAATCCGCCGATGTCCAGCGCGGCCGGCTCCAGTCCGCTCTCGGTGGCCTCGCCACCGGCGTGATGGATCGCCGCTCCTTCCTGCGCCGTTCGGGCCTCGTCGCGGGCGGCATCGCGGCCGCCGGCGCCCTCCAGATCGGCGCTGTCCGCAAGGCGGAAGCGGCGAGCCCCGGGCCGGCGACCGGTACCAAGATCGTCAAGAACGTCTGCACCCATTGCTCGGTCGGCTGCACGGTCAAGGCCGAGGTCGCCAATGGCGTCTGGGTCGGCCAGGAGCCGGCCTGGGAGAGCCCGATCAACCGCGGCACCCACTGCGCCAAGGGCGCCTCCGTGCGCGAGCTCGTGCATGGCGACCGGCGCATCAAATATCCGATGAAGCTGGTCGACGGGCAGTGGCAGCGCCTGTCCTGGGACCAGGCGGTGGGCGAGATCGGCGACAAGATGATGGAGATTCGTGCCAAGTCCGGCGCCGATTCCGTCTACCTGCTCGGCTCGGCCAAGTTCTCCAATGAAGGTTCCTATCTGTTCCGCAAGTTCGCGGCCTTCTGGGGCACCAACAACGTCGATCACCAGGCGCGCATCTGCCACTCGACCACGGTCGCGGGCGTTGCGAACACCTGGGGCTACGGCGCCATGACCAACTCCTACAACGACATCCGCAATTCGAAGACCGTGCTCTTCATGGGCTCGAATGCGGCCGAGGCGCATCCGGTCTCGATGCAGCACATCCTTGCCGGCAAGGAGACCCAGCGCGCCAACGTCATCGTCTTCGACCCGCGCTTCACCCGCACGGCGGCGCATGCGACGGACTATGTCCGCTTCCGCTCCGGCACCGACATTGCCGTGATCTGGGGCCTGATGTGGCACATCTTCCAGAATGGCTGGGAGGACAAGGCCTTCATCGCCAGCCGCGTCCACGGCATGGACGACGTCCGCAAGGAGGTCGCGAAATACGACCCCAAGACCGTCGAGGACATCACCGGCGTCCCCGCCGAGCAGATGAAGCGGGCGGCCCAGACATTCGCCACCGTCAAGCCCGCCACCTTCGTTTGGTGCATGGGCGTCACCCAGCATTCGGTCGGCACGGCCAACGTCCGCGCCATCTGCAACCTGCTGCTGGCGACCGGCAATGTCGGCTCTCGTGGCACCGGCGCCAACATCTTCCGCGGCCATTGCAATGTGCAGGGCGCGACCGATTTCGGCCTCGATGTCTCGAACCTGCCTTGCTACTACGGCCTGGTCGAGGGCGCCTGGCGCCATTGGGCCCGGGTCTGGAACGTCGACTACGACTATTTCGTCTCACGCTTCGATGAGGTCCCGGCCAAGGGCGGGCGGCCGGCGCGCACGCGCAAGGCCAATATGGAAACCTCGGGCCATACCTCGACCCGCTGGTTCGACGCCGCCAACCTGCCGGCCGAGCAGGTCGACCAGATGGACAACCTCAAGGCCATGTTCGTCATGGGCCATGGCGGCAACACCATCCCGCGCATGCCCGACGCGGTGAAGGGGCTGGAGAAGCTCGACCTGCTGGTGGTCTGCGATCCGCATCCGACCAACTTCGTCTCGCTCGGCGGCCGCAAGAACGGCACCTATCTGCTGCCGGTCTGCACCCAGTTCGAGACCTCGGGCTCGCGCACCTGCTCGAACCGTTCGCTGCAATGGGGCGAGAAGATCGTCGAGCCGATCTTCGAATCCGCCAGCGACTATGCCGTCATCTACAAGCTCTCGCAGAAGCTCGGCTTCGCCGAGGCGATGTTCAAGCCCTACGAGATGGTGCAGGGCAAGATCGGCCCCGAGCCGACCGCCGAGTCGATCCTCAAGGAGATCAACCGCGGCGGCTGGTCGACCGGCTATACCGGCCAGTCGCCCGAGCGGCTCAAGCTGCACATGGCCAACCAGGACAAGTTCGACCTGGTGACGCTGCGCGGCGCCAAGGGCTCGCCGGTCGAGAACGATTTCTACGGCCTGCCCTGGCCGTGCTGGGGCACGCCGGAGTTCAAGCATCCCGGCACCCACATCCTCTACAACACCTCGCTCGAGGCCAGGGATGGCGGCGGCACCTTCCGCCCGCGCTTCGGCCTGACGCGCGAGCGCACCCTGCCGGATGGCAGCAAGGTCAACGACACCCTGCTGGCCGAGGGCGGCTCCTTCTCGCTGAACTCGGAGATCAAGGACGGTTATCCCGAGTTCACCATGGGCGTGCTGAAGAAGCTCGGCTGGGACAAGGACCTGACGCCGGCCGAGCTCGAGGTCATCACCGGCATCGGCGGCAACAATATCGACGCGGTGAGCTGGTCGATCGATCTTTCCGGCGGCATCCAGCGCGTTTCAATGGAGCATGGCTGCGTGCCCTATGGCAACGGCAAGGCGAGGGCCAATGCCTGGAACCTGCCGGACCCGGTGCCCACCCATCGCGAGCCGATCTATTCGCCGCGCGTCGACCTGGTGGCGAAATGGCCGGCGCGGCCGGACGAGCGCACCTTGCGCATCCCCAACCTGCACACCTCGATCCAGAAGGCGGCAGTCGAGAAGGGCATCGCCAAGTCCTTCCCGATCGTCCTGACCTCGGGCCGCCTGGTCGAATACGAGGGTGGCGGCGAGGAGACGCGCTCGAACAAGTGGCTGGCCGAGCTGCAGCAGGACATGTTCGTCGAGATCAATCCGGCTGATGCCAGCGAGCGCGGCATCCGCGACGGCGCCTTCGTCTGGGTCTCCGGCCCGGAGAACGGCTCCAAGGCCAGGGTCAAGGCGCTGGTCACCGACCGTGTCGGCAAGGGCGCGGCCTTCATGCCCTTCCATTTCGGCGGCGTCTTCCAGGGTGTCGACCAGCGCGGGAACTATCCCAAGGGGCTGGACCCGATCGTGCTCGGCGAATCCGTCAACACGATCACGACCTATGGCTACGACCCGGTGACGGGCATGCACGAAGGCAAGGTTACGCTTTGCCAGATCGCGGCCGCGTGAGGAGGAACTGAACCATGGCCCGGATGAAATTCCTCTGCGACGCCGACCGCTGCATCGAGTGCAACGCCTGCGTCACCGCCTGCAAGAACGAGAACGACGTGCCCTGGGGCATCAACCGCCGGCGCGTCGTCACCATCAATGACGGCAAGCCCGGCGAGCGTTCGGTCTCGATGGCCTGCATGCATTGCACCGACGCGCCCTGCGCGGCGGTCTGCCCCGTCGACTGCTTCTACACCACGGCCGATGCCGTGGTGCTGCACAACAAGGACCTTTGCATCGGCTGCGGTTATTGCTTCTACGCTTGCCCCTTCGGCGCACCGCAATATCCGAAGGTCAGCAATTTCGGTTCGCGCGGCAAGATGGACAAGTGCACCTATTGCGC
Organism: Bradyrhizobiaceae bacterium; assembly: GCA_036676315.1. Lineage (GTDB taxonomy): Bacteria > Pseudomonadota > Alphaproteobacteria > Rhizobiales > Beijerinckiaceae > Allobosea. The sequence goes on along the minus strand of JAKFDB010000027.1, from coordinate 11,519 downwards.
CGGCGGCCCGGAAGCCGATCTCTCGCCGGCCGAGTTCCAGAAATACGGCTCGAACCGTCTCGCCGAGGGCAAGCTGCCGCTCTGCGCCGAGATGTGCTCGACCAAGGCGCTGCTCGCCGGCGACGGCGAGATCATCGCGCAGATCTACAAGGAGCGCGTGGTCAAGCGCGGCTACGGTTCCGGCGCCTGGGGATGGCAGACCGCCTATCGGGAAACCATCGCCATCTGACTTCTGGGGGGAGGGGCGCGCCACGGCCGGAAAGGTCGGGTGCGTTCCTCCCACAGTTCCGCCTTGCCTTCGCGAAAGGACGCCGCAATGCCGCTCGGTGCTCATCTCCGCTTCCTGCTCAGCGGGCTCCTGCTTTCGCTGGCGCTCGCCTTTGCGGCGCCGGCCAGCGCGCAGCAGGTCAATCCGACCGCCAACTCGGTCAAGGAACAGCAGTTCCTCGACGCGCTGAAGGGCAATCCCTCGGCCGAGCTGCGCGGCCGGATCACGATTCCCGACACCAAGGCCGCGACGCTGGAGCGTCCGGCCGGACGCGACTGGCGCGCCTTCCACCAGGGCACGATGGTGCGCGTCGGCGCCATCGCCGTGCTCGGCATGCTGATCCTGCTCACGGCGTTCTATCTCTTCCGTGGCCGGGTCCGGATCGAAGCCGGGCCTTCGGGCCAGACGATCACCCGCTTCAACGCCTTCGAACGTTTCATGCACTGGCTCACCGCGGCCTGCTTCATCGTGCTGGCGCTGTCGGGGCTGAACGTCACCTTCGGCAAGGCGCTGCTGTTGCCGCTGGTCGGGCCGCAGGCCTTCACCAATATCTCCGTGGTGGCCAAGTGGTCGCACAACTATCTCGCCTGGCCGTTCATGCTGGGCATCGCGCTGATGTTCCTGGTCTGGATCAAGGACAACATTCCCGGCATGGTCGATCTGCGCTGGTTCGCCGCGGGCGGCGGCATCATCGGCAAGGGCCATCCCCCGGCAAGGCGCTTCAATGGCGGCCAGAAGGTGATCTTCTGGGCTGTGGTGCTCGGCGGTGCGGCGCTCTCGGTCTCCGGCGTCTACCTGCTGTTCCCGAGCTTCGCCGGCGGGGTGCTCGACCTGCAGTTCTGGAACGTGGTCCACGGCATCGTCTCGGTGCTGATGGTCGCCGTCATCCTGGCGCACATCTATATCGGCACCATCGGCATGGAGGGCGCCTTCGACGCGATGGGCTCCGGTGAGGTCGACCTCAACTGGGCGCGCGCGCATCATTCGCTCTGGGTCGCCGAGGAAATGCAGAAGGGCCGGGCGCCCGGCGCCGGCCTGCAGCCGGCGGAGTGACCGACGCGAGGGTTGACCCCGGGGGGCGATCCGCAAGATGACAACCGGGCGCGCTTCGCGCCCGGTTTCTTTTTGGAGATGTCGTTTTCGATGCGCGTGATCGGGCTGGCGGGCTGGAGTGGAGCCGGCAAGACGACCCTTCTCACCCGGTTGATCCCGGAATTCGCCGGCCGGGGCGTGACGGTCTCGACGATCAAGCACGCCCATCACGCTTTCGACCTCGATACGCCCGGCAAGGATTCCTGGGCGCATCGCCAGGCCGGCGCTTCCGAGGTGCTGATTTCCTCGGCTCGGCGCTGGGCGCTGCTGCATGAATTGCGCGACGAACCGGAGGCCACGCTGGCGGATCTGCTGAGGCGGCTGTCGCCGGTCGATCTCGTCATCGTCGAGGGCTTCAAGCGCGATCCTCACGCCAAGCTCGAGGTCTATCGCGCCGCCAACGGCAAGCCGCCGCTGCACCCGGAGGATCCCAGCATCGTCGCCGTGGCGAGCGACATCGCTTTTCCGCAGGCCGGCCGGCTGGTCCTCGGGCTCGACGACGTGCCTGCGATCGCCGATCTTCTGTTGGCACGCGCCCAGCCCCTCGCCGAGGTGTTGGCGCGTGCGAGAGGGGAGGCCTGAGATGGCGCAGCTCAGCGAGGATGCCGCGGTCTTCGGCGGGCCACTGATGACGATCGAGGAGGCGGCGGCACTCGCCGCCGAGCGCATCAGCCCCGTCGCCGGGATCGAGACCGTCCCATTGGCGCAGGCCGATGGCCGTGTGCTGGCCGCCGATGTCGCGGCGCCGCGCGACCTGCCGCCCTTCGCCAATTCAGCCGTCGACGGCTATGCCGTGCGCTTCGCCGATCTCGCCTCGGCGGGCGAGACTAGGTTGTCGCTCTCGGGACGGGTCGCGGCGGGCGCGGATGCGGCGAGCCTCATTGTCGCCGGTTTCGCGGTCCGCGTCTTCACCGGCGCGCCGATGCCGCCGGGCGCCGACACCGTCTTCATGCAGGAGGATGTCGCGCTCGATGATGGTTTCGTGCGCCTTCCCGCCGGGCTGAAGCGCGGCGCCAATGCCAGGCCCGCCGGAGAGGATGTCGGGAAGGGTGCTCCGGTGCTGGCGGCGGGCCGTTGCCTGCGCCCGCAGGACCTTGCCTTGCTCGCCGCGCTCGGCCTCACCGAGGTCGCGGTGCGCCGCCGTGTCAGGGTCGCGGTGTTCTCCACCGGCGACGAACTGAACGAACCCGGTGTCCCGCTGCCTCCCGCCGGCATCTACGATGCCAATCGCAGCGTGCTGCGCGCTCTGGTGACGCGTGCCGGCGCCGAGGTCGTCGATCTCGGCATCCTCAGGGACGAGCCGGAGAGCCTCGGCGAGCGCTTGCGCGCCGCGGCGCGCGATTGCGACCTGATCCTGACCTCGGGCGGCGTCTCGACCGGCGAGGAGGACCACGTCAAGGCAGCGGTCTCGCGGGTCGGCGAGCTCGCTTTCTGGCGCATCGGTATCAAGCCCGGTCGCCCGGTGGCGATGGGACTGATCGACGGCAAGCCCTTTCTCGGCCTGCCCGGCAATCCCGTCGCCGTCTTCGTCACCTTCGCCTTCGTCGCGCGCGCGGTGATCGCGCTGCTGGCCGGGACGACGCCGGCCCGCCCGCAGGCCCTGCCGGTCAGGCTCGCCTTCCCCTACCGCAAGAAGGCCGGCCGGCGCGAATATGTCCGCGTCTCGCTGGCGCCGGGGGCGGACGGCATCGCGGTCGCCAGCAAGCATCCGCGCGACGGCGCCGGTATCCTGACCTCGCTGACCGAGACCGACGGGCTGGTGGAGCTGGCTGAGGAGCTGACCTCGGTGGCGCCGGGCGCGATCGCGCCCTTCTTCGCCTATGACCTGTTGACCGGCTGAGAGCCAAGTCGAGATTTCCCTAAGCCCTCATCCTTCGAGACGCCATTCCGTGAGGAATGGCGTCTCGAAGGATGCTTCAGGAGGCTTCGGAGATCAGTGAAACATCCTTCGAGACGCTGCTTCGCAGCTCCTCAGGATGAGGGCTCGAATTCCCAAGCCGACCCTGAATCGCAGCAAAAAGGTGATCGGCCGTCTCAGTCGCGGCGGAAGATGGTCGTCGCCAGCCAGCCGAAGAGCAAAGCGAGCGCCGCGGTGGCGAGGCCGTAGAGCAGCGGCCGCTCATGCGCCGCCGAGGCCAGGCTCTGCTCCATCCCGGTCTTGACCACCTCGAAACTGGTGGTCTGGCGCGCCAGCGCCGCCCCGCCGGCATAGAGCACGATCTCGATCTCATAGGAGCCGGTGGGCGCCGTGGCCGGGACCTTGATCGGGGCGCTGAACAGGCTCGGCGAGAGGAAGGTGACGCCGCGATCGTTCTCGGCATAGAGCCCCTTGTCCTCGAGAATGCGGATCAGCGCGTCGCGGTAGGGACCGATGCCGAACTCGAATTCGCGCGCGCCCGGCGTCCTTTGCGCATTCGCCAGGCCGATGCGCTCGCGGCGTGCCGCATCCTCCGACATGATCTCCTCGATCGGCCGGTTGGTCGAGACCGTCAGGTAGATCGGGCGCTCGGGAAAGCGGCGCTGCTGGCGGTTGATCCAGAGCGGCCCGACCCGTTCCTTCTCGCGCACGATCAGCATGCGCGGCGGGCCGCGCACGGTGACGACGATGTCGTAGGGGTCGGCGCGGGAGGCGGTGCGGCCCTCGCGCTCGACCAGGCCGAAGACCGTGAGCTGGTCGCCGGTATAGTTCGAGGTGATGGCGATGCGGTGCGTCGACAACGCCGCGATCAGCGTCTCGGCCCTTGCCGGAGCGGATGCGGCGGTTCCCAGTACTGCAGCGAGGATCGCAAGCCGGCGCCAGTTCATCGCGCGCCCTCCGGCACCACCACCGAATAGGGTTCAGCCGGCGGCAGGAAAAGCTCGATGGCGAAGCGCAGGCCGACCGAGAGGATCAGCAGCGCCAGCAGCAGCCGGAACGAGCCGACATTGAGATTGCGCGCCGCCCGCCCGCCGAACTGCGCGCCAATGACGCCGCCGATCAGCAGCAGGATGGCCAGCACGATGTCGACGGACTGGTTGGTGACGGCGTGCAGCACGGTCGCGCCGGTCATGGTGACGAGGATCTGGAACAGCGAGGTGCCGACCACGACCGCTGGCGGGACGCGGAAGAAGTAGAGCAGCGCCGGCACCAGGATGAAGCCGCCGCCGACGCCGAGCACGGCGCCGATGAAGCCGATCACGACCGCCAGCGCCACGATCGGCAGCACGCTGGCATAGAGCTGCGAACGGTAGAAGCGCATGCGCCAGGGCAGGCCCATCCAGGACGGGTGCATGCCGGCACGGCGACGCAGGCGCGTCGGCTTGCCCTTGCGGTCGCGCAGCGCGGCGCGCACCGCGTCGAACAGCATCAGCCCGCCAATGCAGGTGAAAAGCGTGACATAGGCGAGGGTGATGACCAACTCGAGCTGGCCGAGCCGGCGCATCGAGTTGAAGAACAGCACGCCCATCACCGTGCCGACGATACCGCCGCCGACGAGCACGCTGCCGAGCTTCAGATCGAGTGCGTTTCGTCGCCAGTAGGTCAGCACGCCGGTCATCGACGAGCCCGCGACCTGTGCAGCGACGGTTGCGACGGCCACGGCCGGCGGGATGTCGAGGAAGATCAGCAGCGGTGTCAGCAGGAAGCCACCGCCGACGCCGAACAGCCCGGAGATGAAGCCAACCGCGCCGCTCAGGCCCAGAACGAGCAGGATACTGATCGGCAATTCTGCGATCGGAAGATAAATCTGCACCCTTCTCAACCCTGTCAGCCGGCGCGACGACTTCCCATGCGAAGGCGTCGAAACGGTGACACTAGAGTAAAATCCCTTTCAGATTGCTTTGCTCTGAGAAGGTTTCGCTCGTCGACGCGATTTGCGGAGGGGTGCCCCGCTCCGCGATCATGTCAGCCGCGCGTGGGCTTGGCCGGCTTCTTGGCTGCGGTGGGGGCCTCGTCCCAGCCCTTGGCGGGCGCGGCGACCTCGTTGGCGAGCGCCTCCAGCGGCTTCGGCTTCCAGGCCTCGACCGCCGATTTGGCGGTGGCGAGGTCGGCGGCGGAAAGGCGGCTCGCGACCTCGTCGCGCTTGCGGCCGGCATCCTCGTCGCCCTGGCTGGCCGCGATGGCGAACCAGCGATAGGACAGGCCGAGATCGGCCGGAGCCCCCAGGCCGCGGCCGAGCAGGACCGCCAGATTGTACTGGCTGTCGCGGACCCCGAACTCGGCGGCGCGGCGGAACCATTCCGTCGCGGTCGCATAGTCGGGCTTGCCGCCGGCGCCCTCGGCATAGAGCACGGCGAGATTATGCATCGCCTTGGCATTGCCGCGCTCGGCGGCGCGCGAATACCAGAGCCGCGCGAGCGCCACGTCGCGGCTCGTGCCGATGCCCTTCTCGAACATGTTGCCGAGGCGGAACTGGGCCGGGGCCAGGCCCGCGACGGCGGCGCGCTCGAACAGGTGCAGCGCGAGCTTCGGGTCGCGGCCGGCGCCGGGCGTGTCGGCGGCCCGGGCGGCGAGGTCGTAGACGGCGCGCGCATCGCCCGCAAGCGCAGCCTTGCGCATGCCGCTGGTGCCGAGCGTCGCCGGAATGTCGTTGAGCCCGATCACGTTTTCAGGCGGCTCGGCGGCCGTGGTCGGCGGCAGCGAAGCAACCACCGGCGCGGGTGCAGCACTGGCTTCCGGCAGCGGAGTGAAGCCCGGCTGCGGCGCGGCCAGAGCGGGCGTGGTGCCGAGCTGGATCGGCGCCAGCACCGTGCCCTGCTCCTTGACCGGAGCGGCCGAGGCCGTCGTTTCGGCACTGTCTTTCTCGGCCGCCGGGCGCGGCGGCGTGGCCTGCTTCGTCTCGTTCGCGAGCTGCTGCTTGGCGCCGCCTGTCGGCGGCCCCGACAGGACATGGGCGGCACCCATGGCGAGGATGACCGCGGCCAGGCCGAGCAGCAGCGGCCGGCGCCGCTTCTCCATGATTTCCTTGAGGCGCCCGCCGGTCGCGGCCGGCTTGCCGGGCTTGGCCGGCTCGGGCGTGACGGCGGGAGCAGCCGCGGCAGCCTCGGAAGCCGCCTTGGCGGAGCGCCGCGCTGCCGCGATCAGGCTCTGGCGCACCGATTGCTGGTCGCTCGCGACCGGCGCCGTCTCGACACGCGGACGGCCGGACCCCGGCTCGAGCGGCAGGTCGAAGGCTCCGGCGGCCGAGGCGCGCGAGGCCACGAGGCGTTCTTCCGGCTTGGCGCCGAGCTGGGTCGTCGGCGGCAGGGTCGCCGGTTCGATCGGGGTGGTCCTGGCGCGCGGCGGCAGCGGCGGAAAGCTGCGCGTGCTCTGGCCGCGTTCGCCGCCGAGTTCGGCCTCGAGGCTCGCCAGCCGCGCGATCACCGTCTCCAGCGTCTGGTGGACGGCGCCGATCGCGTCCTGGGTCTCGCGCCCGGAGGAGGCATGGGTATCGCGCAGGCCGGTGACCAGGTTGCTGAGATCGGCGAAGCTCGCGCCACGCGGCGGCGCCATGTCCGCCATTGCCGCGCGGGCGGCGCGCTCAGCCGCAGCAGCGGTGTCCTCGCGCATGGTTTGCAGGTGGACGACGAGGTCCTGCAGCGTCCGCTCGATGCCGGTCTCGGCCGTGCGGGTCGCAGCCGCTTCGTCGAGCCGGTGCGCCAGGCCGGCGATCTGCTGCTCGAGCGCGTCGAAGGAATCGGCACCGGCGCCGGGGCGCCCGGCTTCGTCGATCTTGCTGGCGAGCGTGCGCAGCATCTCCTCGACCGGCCGCATGTCGACCTGGGCCACCGGCACGCTGCCGCCATCGTCGACGATGCGGGCGAGACTGCTGGAGGCCGCGAGCGCCTCGATCCGGCCGGTAAGGGCCTCGATCTGCTTCTCGACATTGGACGGGCCCTGGCGGGCAATGATCTCGAGCTGCTGCTGGAGCGCGTCGATGCGCTCGTCGAGCGGGTTCGCCGAGCGGTCTGCGAGGCTCTCGAGCCTGATCACCAGCGCTTCGATGCGCCCCGAAAGCTCGTTCGAGGCCGGACGCCCAATGGCGTCGAGCTCGTCGAGGCGGGCAATGAGCTGGTTGACCTGGCCGTCGATGACCGAGGCCTTCATCGAGGGCAGCGACTCGAGCTTCTGCCCCAGCGATTCGACCTGGCGCGAGAGCGCCATCAGCGGGGCATTATCGCCCGACCGCTCGCGCGAGCGGTCGCTGATCAGCGTGTCGCGAACGTCCTCGATGGCGAGCGAGAGGTTGCGCAGTTCGCGCCCGTCCGGCTGCGCATCGCGCAGGCGCCCGATCTCCGAGGAGAGCGAGCCGAGCTGCTGCGAAAGATCGTCCAGGCGTCGGTTGTCCGAGCCGGCGGACATCAGGTCGCGCAGTTCGGCGATTTCGCGCAGCACCGGCGCGATCGTTGCGCGGTCTCCGCCGCGCGCGACGAGGGCGTCGACCTTGGCGGCAAGATGCGCGATCTCGAGCTCGAAACGGCTTAGGCCGTCCTGCGAGCGGTTGTCGGAAAGGCGCGCGATCTCCGCTTCAATCCGCGCCAGCGGCTGAAGGACCGGGGTGAGCCGGTCGCGGCCGTCGAGCCGTTCCAGGCGCGAGCCGAGATCGCCGATCGCGCGTTCGAGCGGCTGGAAGGCGATGCGCTGCTCCTCGAGGCGGGCGGCGGTCGAGATCGCCGGCTGGGCCGGTGCGATGCGGGCGCTGAGATGTCGCAGGTCCTCGCGCAGCCCGGCCAGCGTCTGCGCCGGATTGCTGCGGTCGAAGGTCGCGGCGGCCGCCGGTTCGCCGTCGAGCGCGCGCTGGCGCGAGCGGATGTCGGAGACGGCGGCTGCCAGTCCGTCACGGCTGAGGAAAGGGCGCCCCGGGGCGGCCGGCGGCGGCGGGGCCGCAGCCTTGCGGCTGGCCTCGGCGGTCTTGCGTTCGATGTCGGCGATGCGCTCGCCCATCGTCTTGATGGCGTCGGCGATGACGTTGGTGGCGCGTTCCTGGCGTTCGGCCGTGGCGCGCTCGCCCATCGACAGGCGGCTCTCGGTCTTCTCGATCCATTTGGCGATCGAATCGAGAGCACCGGCGGTCTTGGCACCGGTGTCGCGCGTGAGGCGCTCGGCCATCGCCGCCTGGGTGATGAAGGCGTCGATCCGATCGCGCGAAAGCTCGGGCGCGGCCTGCGGGGCGGGGGCTGCCGGGCTGGCAGTCTGCATCTCGCCCTGCGAGAGCCTGGCGAGGCGCTCCGAGAGCGCGGCGATGTCGAGCTGCTCGGTCTGGGTGGGAGCCGCCGTGGCGTCCTCGGCCTCGTCGCGGATCTTGTTGTCGAGCCATTCGCCAAGCGTCATGCCCGCGCGCCGGGCAGCGGCCTTCGCCGCGTCGCGGGTGCGCGGATCGACGCCCTTCACGCTCCAGGGCAGGCTAGTCGCCATTGTCACGCTCGCCTACGGGGCCGGTCGTCTCTCCGGGATGCCGCAGCCCCCTGCGCCGCTGCTTCCCTTCGCGAAACCATGAAACGTGAATGTCCGGTTGCAGCGGGCATTCGTCATGGTCGCGCTACCGACTTTTCGCAGTCAGGGTAAACGGACGGTTAAGAAACCGGCCCCAGAGGTTAATTTTCTGGAAATACCCCTGCGAAAGCGGCCCGGGCCGCCCGGCGTAACGGTAACTTACCTACGGAGAGGGGGAGATTACCTGACGTAAGGGAGTGTTGCGCCTTATCTCCGGCCGCAATACGGATCGCTTCAGCCATCGCAGCCGCCCAGCGCCGTTGCCCCACACGTCCTTCGAGGATCACACATGTCGCGCCAAAGCTCTGCTCTGGCGGCCGCTTCAGTTCATGACGGCCGCACCACGCCTTCCGCCACCGAAGCATCGAACGACGCTGCCGGCGGCTTCACCATCAGCGACCTCGCCCGCGATTTCGGGGTGACCCTGCGTACGCTGCGCTTCTATGAATCGCGCGGCCTCCTCTCGCCGGCCCGCTCCGGCATGACCCGGATCTACTCCGGCCGCGATCGGGCTCGCCTCGCCCTGATTCTCAAGGGCAAGCAGCTCGGCTTCACCCTGGTCGAGATCCGCGCCATGCTCGCCAATGAGGAAGGCAAGGGCGCTGAGGGCCAGGAGAAGTCGGCTTCGGTCGGCGGTCTGCAGCTCACCCGCACCCAGATCGCCGAGCAGCTCGAATTGCTGCGTACCCAGCGCACCGAGATCGAAAGCGCGATTGCGGAGCTCGAGGGCACGCTCACCCGCCTCGGCGCCTGACGCGCTTCCGGCGGCCGCGCGCCGCCGCAAGCCATCTTCGAAACGCCTCGAACCCCGCCGGGTTCGGGGCGTTTTCCGTTTGTCGGCAGCGCAAACTTGCGTAGCCTGAGCAGCCGAGGTCCAGGCACGGGGCCCGCCACCTAAAAATCCCAGGCTCCCCCTTGGCAAGGGACGGCAGAATAGTTTATATATGAACTATCTTGAGGCGCTGCCGCCATCTCGAACCGGCAGCCTGCTTCGCCAGAACGCGACAATCTTGGCAGGGAGGATGCGATGCCGGTCTACAAGGCCCCCGTTGAGGACACGCTGTTCCTCCTGAACGACGTCTTCCAGTTCGAGCGCTACAACAACCTGCCGGGCTTCGCCGATGCGACGCCCGATCTGGTCGAGGCCGTGCTGGGCGAGGGGGCCAAGCTCTGCGAGGAAGTGCTCCAGCCGCTCAACCATTCCGGCGATCAGGAAGGCTGCAAGCGCAACGCCGACGGCACGGTGACGACCCCGAAGGGCTTCAAGGAGGCCTATCGCGCCTATTCGGAGGGTGGCTGGATCGGCCTCGCCATGGATCCGGAATATGGCGGCCAGGGCCTGCCCTACACGCTCGGCGCGGTGATGAACGAATATGCCTCGGCCGCCAACATGGCCTTCGCGATGTATCCGGGCCTGACCATGGGTGCGATCGCGGCGCTCTATGTCCATGGCTCCGACGAGGTGAAACGCACCTATCTGCCGAAGATGATCGAGGGCACCTGGTCGGGCACGATGAACCTGACCGAGCCGCATTGCGGCACCGATCTCGGCCTGATCAAGACCAAGGCTGTGCCGAACGGCGACGGCTCCTACGCCATCACCGGCACCAAGATCTTCATCTCGGCCGGCGAGCAGGACATCACGCAGAACATCATCCACCTGGTGCTCGCCCGGATCGAGGGCGCGCCTGCCGGCGTCAAGGGCATCTCGCTCTTCGTCGTGCCGCGCAATGCGCTCGGCGCGGACGGCAAGGTCGGCGCGAACAACCAGGTCTCCTGCGGCTCGATCGAGCACAAGATGGGCATCCACGCCAACTCGACCTGCGTCATGAACTATGACGGCGCGCAGGGCTGGCTGATCGGCACCGAGAACAAGGGCCTCAACGCCATGTTCGTGATGATGAACGAGGCCCGCCTCGGCGTCGCGATCCAGGGCCTGGCGCAGTCCGAGGTCGCCTATCAGAACGCCGTCGCCTACGCCAAGGACCGCCTGCAGGGCCGTGCCCTGACCGGCGCCAAGAACCCCGACAAGCCGGCCGACCCGCTTTTCGTCCATCCGGACGTCCGTCGTACGCTGATGTCGATCAAGGCCTTCAATGAGGCGGCGCGCGCTTTCGTGCTCTGGAACGCGATCAAATCCGACGTCGCCCACCGCTCGACCGACGCTGCCGAGCGCCAGGCCGCCGACGACCAGCTCGGCCTGATGACGCCGGTGCTCAAGGGCGTGCTCACCGATGTCGGCTTCGACAACGCGGTGAAAGCCCAGCAGCTCTATGGCGGCCATGGCTACATCGCCGAGACCGGCGTGGAGCAGTTCGTCCGCGATGCCCGCATCGCCATGATCTACGAGGGTGCCAACGGCGTGCAGGCGATGGACCTGGTCGGCCGCAAGCTCGGCCGCGACGGCGGCCGCGCCATCATGGCCTTCTTCAACGAGGTCGGCGGCTTCGTGAAGGAGAATGAGGGCGACGAGGCGCTCAAAGCCCTGCTCGCGCCGCTCGCGGTCTCGCTCGGCCATCTCCAGCAGGCGACGATGTGGTTCATGCAGAACGCGCTCGCCAAACCGGACAATGCCGGCGCCGGCGCGCATGACTACATGCACCTGCTCGGCCTGGTCTCGCTCGGCTATATGTGGGCGAAGATGTCCAAGGTCGCGCAGGACAAGCTCAAGGCCGGCGCGAATGGCGCGACCGAGCGCATGAACGCCAA
>JAKFDB010000026.1:0-1740 GCA_036676315.1 Bradyrhizobiaceae bacterium | reverse complement strand
GATCGCCGAGCCGGAGGAGACCCGCAGCAAGGCGAGCTGGGCGAAGGGTTCGAGTGCGAAGCGCTCGAAGCGGAAGGCATAGCCGAGCTCGGCGAAACCCTGCAGCAATTCGGTGTCGCGATCCGAGCGCAAGCTGTCGCCAAAGCCGCGGATCCGGACCTGGCGGGTGAGACTGGTCTCGCCGAAGGAATAGCCGACACCGCCATCGAGCCGCCAGTTGCCATAGCGGGCGCCGGCATAGAGCAGGGCATGGCCGCTCTCGAGCTTGCCGGAGGAGAGCCTCGCATCGACGTCGAAGTTCGACTGGGTATAGCCGCCGGCGACGCCGACCCGCAGCGAGCTTATCCCGCTGTCGTAGAGCTTCATGTCGGCACCGAGGATCGCCCCGCCGGTGCGGCGCGACAGCCCGGCCGCATTGCCGTCGGCGTTGGTGTTGGCCTGCGCGCCGACCGCCTCGCCCCAGATCGCGAAGCGCTCCTCGAAACGCGGCGCCGGCATCAGGGTCGGCGCCTTGCCCGCTGGCAGATCGGCCGAGAACCCCGCCGCGACCTGTCCGGCGGGCAGCGTCAGCAGCGAGCCGCGCAGGCGGCCGAGCACCGCCTCACGCACCAGCCGGCTCTCGCCGATCGCGACCGCAACGCCCTGGGCATGGCCCTCGCCCGAGAGCAGGTCGAAGCCGGCCCGCGCCTCGGCCGCGGTCGCCGAGATCAGCGTGTCGTAGACCGGGTTGCCAAAACCCAGCCGCTCGGCCGAGACCGCGATCCCGCCCTGGTTGCGGGTCTGCGACACGCCGAGGAACAGTGTCTGGTTGCGCGTCATCGTCAGGGTGACGTTCTGGGCGTCATAGACCAGCGACGGCGTCAGGAAGGCGAGGTTCGAGGTCACCGTGGCGAACTGGCCGCTGACGCCACCGCTCGCGGTCAGGATGGTGTAGCTGGTCGCCGCCGCATAATTGCCGTTCTCGGCCAGCACCTCGACCGTGCCGCCGGACAGCGTTGCCAGGCCGGACGCCACGATCCGGTCGCCCTGCCCGGCCGCGTTGACCTCGACCTGATAGGTCGAGCCGATGCCGAACGAGACATTGCCGTTGACCGTCAGCGTGCCGATCGAGTTGCCCGGCGCGACCGTGCCGCCGGCGTTCGCGACGACACCGCCGACCGTGCCCGTGCCGCCGAGCGCCGCGCCGCCATTGACCGTCACCACCGAGTTCGCAGCGGAGCCGTTGACCACGAGCTTGCCGGCGTTGACCGTGGTCGCGCCGCTATAGCTGCTCGTCCCTGTCAGGGTGAACGTCCCGGTGCCGGTCTTGGTCAAGCCGCCGCTGCCGGTGACCGAGCCTAAGAAGGTCGTCGAGCTGTTGTCGGAGCCGGTGGTCAGGCTGCCGGCGCCAAGCGCGACCGTGCCGGCGCCGGAAAGCGAGGTGATGCTCTGGTTGAAGCCGGCGAGGTCGAGCGTCGCGCCGGCTGCGACCGTGAAGGCGGAGGCTGAGGAGAACGAGCCCGCCCGCCCGGCCCGCAGCGTCCCGCCCGAGACCGTCGTCGTGCCGGCGTAGCTGTGCGTGCCCGTCAGGAGGAGCGTGCCGGCCCCGGCCTTCGAGAGCGAGCCCGTGCCCGAGAAGGACTGCGTCACGGTGAAGGTATTGCTCGCCGCCGCGATGTCGAAGCCGCCGCCGGCCGCGCCGAAGACGATGCTGCGCGCAAGCTGGGTCAGCGCCGTCCCGGTCACCTGCAGCACGCCGCC
>JAKFDB010000025.1:0-22188 GCA_036676315.1 Bradyrhizobiaceae bacterium | reverse complement strand
CGGCAGCGGCTGCGGATGACCGGGAACCGCGACCCCCTTCTGCGACATCGGCAGCAGCGAGGGCGGGAATTCGAGCAGGCTCGCCTGCGTCTTGAACGAGGACAGCGCGAGCCAGGCGACGGGACCGAACATCAGCACGACGCCGAGCCCGAGATAGGCGTAAGCCGCGATGTCGGTCCAGTGCCAGCGGCCGGGGTTGCGGCGGGCCGTTGCCATGCGGGCGAGCCTGCTCATGCCGCCCCCTTGCGGCGGCTCGCCGCGAGCTGGGCTAGCGTCAGCGCGAACAGCACGACGCCGAGCACGACCGATGCCGCCGCGGCGAGCCCGAAATTCTGGACCTGGTTGGCGAAGGCCGTCTCGTAGATGTAGTGCACCACCATCAGCGTCGCGGTGCCCGGCCCGCCCCCGGTCAGCACGAAGACCTCGTCGAAGGTCTGCACGCCGCGGATCAGCGCCAGCACGATCACCACGATCAGATTTGGCCAGAGCAGCGGCAGGGTGATCCGCCAGAACACCCGCCAGCGCGGCGTCGCATCCATCTCGGCCGCCTCATAGAGATCGGCGGGGATCGCCTGCAGTCCGGCGAGCAGGATCAGCGTGTAGAAGCCCATATGGGCCCAGATCGAGACGAAGACTGCCCAGAACATCGCCCAGCCGGGATCGGCCAGGAACAGGATGCGCTCGCCGCCGAGCCCGGTGATCGCGGCGTTGAGCACACCATCCCTCTGCAGGATCCACTTCCAGGTCAGCGCCACGACGACGGGCGAGAGCAGCACCGGGAAGAAGTAGACCGCACGGAAGAAGCCACGCGCCCTGATCTTCTTGTTCAGCACGACGGCGGTCACCAGCGAGAACAGCACCATCGCCGTGACCTGGAAGAGGGTGAAGCGCGCGGTGTTGTAGACCCCGCGCCAGAAATGGTCCTCGCGGCAGCTCGACGGGTCGAGATAGGAGCGGCAGTCGAGGAGATAGCCGTATTGCTGCGTGCCGACGAAGGGGCGCTCGGAGGGAAACAGCGCCGCCCCGCCGGTGACCGAGAACACGAAATTGATCGCCAGCGGCAGGAAGACGAAGAGCGCGAAGAAGGCGAGGTTCGGCAGCAGGAAGACATAGGCCATGCCGCGCTCGCCGATCAGCCGCTGCAAACCGCGCATCGGCCAGTCGAGCAGGCGCACGAGCAAGGACAGCGGCGCGGCGAGGAGGCGCGCCGGCGCCGCCTCGCCCGATGCCGTCGATCGCGCTGGCACGGTCATCCCGCTTACTTCTTGCGCTCGGCGATCTGCTGGGCGATGTCCGAGGTGATCCGGCCATAGGCCTCGTCGAGGCTGGTCTCCCCGGCGATCGCCTGGCCGAGGCGGCTGATCACCGCGTTGAAGATGACGCGGTTGCTCGTATAGCCCTGCAGCTTGTAGGCGACCGGCGAGAGCGACGCGACCTGCTCCGAGAAGACCTTGAGCGCTGCCTTGGCCAGCGGCTTGGCATCCTTGTAGTCGAGGCCCTTGGCGGCGATGCCGAGATGGCCCGGCACGAACAGCGAGCGCGCATAGAACTCGCTGAGCACCGGCTCGCTGGCGAGGTATTCCATCACCTTGGCGACGGCTTCGGGGCTCTTCGTCGTCTTGATCGCGACGAGACCGGCGCCGCCCGGCATGCCCGAGCAGCCTGCCGCGCCGCAGGGCGACGGCACCGCGACCCAGTCGAAGGCGTCGCCGATCGTCTTCTCGAACTGCGCGATCTGCCAGGAGCCGGACTGGTACATCACGACCTGGGCGTTCTTGAACTCGTCATTGGCGCCGCGATAGGCGGTGCCCGAAACCGAGCCCCAGAACTCCTTCGGCATCACGCCGGCCTTGTGCCAGTCATAGACCAGCTGCGCCGCGCGCTTGAAGCCGTCGTCGACCACCGCCGGCTCGCCCTTGGCGTCGAAGACCTTGGCGCCCTCGGAGACGGCGACCGAGAAGAAGCGATGGCCGGAACGGTCCATCGCCAGCGGGAACGGCGCCTGCACCTTGGCGGCGACCTCCTTGGCCGCCTTGCCCCAGTCCTGCCAGCTCGCCTTGGCGCCGGGCATGGCGATGCCGGCCTGTTCGAACAGCGTCTTGTTGACGAAGGGTCCGGTGACGGTGAGCTGCGTCATGAAGCCGGTGATGGCGCTGTTGTCGCCCTCCGGGCGCATCCAGGGCAGGAACGGCCCGAAATTCTTCTCCCAATAGGCCGCATCCTTCAGATGGGGCCGCAGGTCGAGCGCATAGCGGGCGATACCGCCGAGATCGACGACGCGGGCGATGTCAGGGCCCTGGCCCGAGGCGAGCTGGACCGGCAGGTTCTCGGTGATCGCCTTGTAGGGCACCTGATCGAGGACGATCTTGATGTCCTTGTTCTGCGCCTCGAAGCGTTTCAGCAGGTCGGAGACGACCTCGCCCTCATTGCCGTCGGAATACCAGGCGATGCGCACCGTGGTCTGGGCCTGGGCGAAGCCGCCCAGCACGAGACCGGCCGTCAAAGCGAGCGCGGAAATCCAGTGTTTCCCTTGCATCTGCGTTCCACCCTTGCACATGGACCGACGCCTCGCCGGGCGTCTTGACAACCAGTAAGGCAAACGTTTGCCTAGATTGTCAACCGGGTTTGCCGGCGTCATTGCTGGAAGCGGCGAGACGATGAGCCGGGCCCGGCAACGGGAGCGCCGGCCAGGGGAGGCAGATGAAGGCAAGGCCTGCACAATCGATGGAGCCCACGGCTTCGCTCGCCACTGTGGCAGCGGATGCCGGCGTCTCGGTCGCCACCGTCTCGCGCATCGTCAACGGCAAGAACGGGCGCGCCTCCGCCGAGACCGTGGCGCGGGTCGAGGCGGTGATCGCTCGCCTTGGCTATCGGCCGAACCCGGTCGGCCGCGCCTTGAAGCGCCGCGCCAGTCGCGTCGTGGCCATGCTGGCGCCCAATCTCGACAACCCGGCGATGGCGGCGATCGCGGTTTCCACCGAGGCCGCGCTGCGCGACGCCGGCTATGTGATGATCCTGTGCGATACGCATGACCGCGCCGATCTGCAGGACGATTATTTGCGGGCGATGCGCGGCCAGTACGTTGCCGGCTACGTCATGGTCGGTGCCCTGCGCAGCCGCGGGCTGGAGGAGGCGACCTCGCGTGGCGACCCGATGGTCTTCGTCGCCAGACATAATCCGCTCGGCGGCGGCGCCTATGTCGGGATCGACAACCGCGCCGCCGGCGCCGATGCCGCCGATTTCCTACTGGCACGAGGCATCGATCGCCCGGCAGTCCTGATGGCGGCGCAGAACGCCTCGAGCACGGCGGAACGCGCGGAGGGCTTCGTCGCCCGGCTGGTCGAACGCGGCGTGCCGGCGCAGGCGATCCGGCGCTCCAGCGTGCCGGGGCTGTCACATGTCGAGGTCGGCTATGCCGCAGCGAGCGCCCTCGTCGACGAGGACGGCTGGCCGCGCGGGCTGTTCTGCGTCAGCGACATGATCGCCTATGGCGCCTACCGGCTGGCCTGCGAATCCGGCGTGCAGGTCCCGCGGGACTGCCTGCTGGTCGGCGTCGACGGCAATGCGATCAACGCCTGGATCGCGCCCTGGCTGACCTCGATCCGGGTCCCGTACGAGCATTTCGGGCGCCATGTCGTCGACCAGCTGCGCTCGCTCTGGGGCGGCGCCGCGACGGCCGAGATTCGCGTGCCGCATGGCCGCCTGATGGGCTGAGCGCAGCCGGAGCCCGGCGGGTCAGGCGGCCGCCCCCGCCTGCGCCGGACCGCCTCTGCGATCCGTATCCCCCGTCAGACCGTACTTGTCCTGGAGGAAGGGCGCCGAGCCGCACTCAGGCGGATGCGCGCAGCACACGCCCGCCCCCTACGCCCAACCTCAGAACCGCATCTCGACCCTTCCCTTGAGGGCGTGGTCGCGTGAGCGTTCGCCGATGGCGGCCGAGTAGGTCAGGCCGAGATTGGCGGTGGAGGAGAGGCGCCAGTCGAGGCCGGCCTCGGCGACCAGCGCCTCGCGGTCGAGTTTTGCGGCGAAGACCTGGGCCGGGTTGGTGCCGGTGGCGAAGGCGGTGGTCGCCTGCGGCGTGAGCTCGCCAAAACCGTGGCGCCAGCCGAGCATGGCGCGGGCGAACAGCGGCATCGCGCCGAGCTGCGCCTCGGCGCGCAGGCCGAGCGTGGTGAAGCCGAGCAGCTGCTCGGAGGAGAACAGCCGCAGTGCCGCCGCGCCGCCCTGCTCGCTGCTGCCGTCCGTAGAGACCCGGATCAGCGCCAGCTGCGCGAAAGGCTCGAGCGCAAAGCCCTGGAAGGCAAAGCCATAACCGAACTCGGCGAAGGCCTGCGCCACCGCGCCCGGACGCTGCGAGTGCAGGAGGTCGCCAAAGCCGCGGATCTGCACCTGGCGGCGGATGTCGCTCTCGGACCACGAATAGGCGGCGCCGACATCGAAGCGGAGGCTGCCGAAGCGGGCCCCGGCATAGAGGGCGGCATGACCGCTTTCGAGCCGGCCCGAGGACAGGCGGGCATCGAGGTCGAAGCGCGACTGGCTGTAGCCGCCGGCGACGCCGACCCGCAGTGACGACCCGGGGTTGTCGTAGAGCAGCACATCGGCCCCGAGCAGCGCCCCGCCGCCGCGGCGCGACAGCCCTGCGGCATTGCCATCGGCACTGGTGTTGCCCTGGCCGCCGAAAGCCTCGCCCCAGAACGCGTAGCGCGGCTGCGGCAGTGGCGCATTCACCAGCACCGTCCCCTTGCGGCCAGGCAGATCGGCCGAGAAGCTCGCCGCGACCTGTCCGCTCGGTGCCGTCAGCAGCGGCCCGCGCAGGCGACCGAGGATGGTCTCGCGCACCAGCCGGCTCTCGTCGATCATCACCGCGACCGCCTGCGCATGCGCCTCGCCGGAGAGCAGGTCGAAACCGGCGCGAGCCTCGCTCGCCGTGCTCGACAGCAGCGTGTCATAGACCGGGTTGCCGACGCCGAGCCGCTCGGCCGCCACCGCGATGAAGCCCTGGTTGCGCGTTGCCGCGACATGGCCGCCCGACGAGCCGCCGCCATCCGGGCCGAAGCTCGTGGCGGTGCGGGTCATGGTCAGGACGACGTTCTGGCTGTCATAGGCCAATGACGGCTCCAGGAAGACCAGGCTCGAGGTGACAGTGCCGAAGCGGCCCGTCACGCCGCCATTGGCCGTCAGGATCACGTATCTGGTGGCCTCGGCATAGTTGCCGTTCTCGGCCAGGACCTGGACGGTGCCGCCCGAGAGCGTCGCCACGCCCGAGGCGACGATCTTGTCGCCCTGCCCGGCGGCGTTGACCTCGACCTGATAGGTCGAGCCTGCAGCGAACGCGACATTGCCGTTGATGGTGAGCGTGCCGATCGAGTTGCCGGGGGCGACCGTCGCCCCTCTGCCGACGCTCACCCCGCCGACCGTGCCCGAGCCGCCGAGCGAACCGCCATCCAGCGCCACCGAGCCGACGACCGAGCCGTTCACCACCAGCTTGCCGGCCTGAACGCGGGTCGCGCCGGTATAGGTGTTGTTGCCGTTGAGGGTCAGCGTCCCGGTACCGGTCTTGGTCAGCGACACCGAACCCGGACCGCCGTCGAGGATGACGCCGTCGAAGCTGCCGGTCCCGGACATGGCGATCGTCAGGGTGACGGGCCCCGCTCCGGAGCTGCCGATCCGGCCGCTGGCCGCTCCCGACAGCGAGCCCAAGGTGGCGTCGAATCCGCCGGGATCGAGAATGCCGTCGACGATGTAGTCGGAGTTCGGCGACAGGCCGGTCGCCGATCCCGCCAGCAGGATGCCATTGGCGGTGATATGGGTCGGCCCGCTATGGCTGCTGTTGCCGGCGAAGACGACATAGCCGCCCGTCGGGCCGCCATCGCCGGTGATCGTCAGCCTGCCGCGGCCATCGCCGTCGCGGATGTCGCCGGCGATCGCCAGCTCGCCACTGCCGGCATCGAGGGTGCCGCCGCTGGCGTTGACGACGAAGCCGTTCGCCAGCGGCGTCGTGCAGCCGCAACCGGCCATCCGCAAGCTGCCGCCATCCAGGGTCACGGTGCCGGTTCCCAGCGGCTGATTGCCGTCGATCGCCAGCACGCCCTGCGAGATCATCGTGCCGCCGGTATAGGTGTTCGTCCCGGTCAGCGTAACGGTTGCGGAGCCGGTCTTGGTCAAGGAGCCGTCGCCTGTGATGGCGACCGCGATCGTTGCATCGTTGTCCGATTGATCGAGCGTCAGCGAACCCTGGCCGTTGATGGCGATGTCGCCGGAGAAAGTGCCGTTGAGCCCGATGGTCAGCCGGTTGGTGCCGCCAGTGAAGGTGATCGCATCGGCCTGCACGGTGCCGGCGTCATTCATGCCGCCGGTGATGCTGCCATTGTTGACGATGGTGAGATCCGCACCGGCGACGCCGGCACCGCCGCTTCCAGGAAAATCGAACGAATATCCGCCTTTTCCACCGCGGATCGTGCCATGATTGATCAGGTTTCCCGAAGCGCCGGACCGGAAGAGAATACCGTGACCGCCATTGCCGCCGGCGGAACCGGACCCGAAGCCAGTGCGACCACCGTGACCTCCGGTGATCGATCCGCTAGCGGCGTTGGCGATGGCACTGCCCCAGGCCTCCACGCCATTGCCGCCCGCGCCCCCTCCCTGTCTGGACACACTACTGCCAGTAGAGCTGTTAGCATCTCCACCGGCACCACCACTGATCGCGCCGCTGTTGTCGATGCGGCCACGATTGGCCAGCACGCCCGCGCCACCTGCGCCGGCCTGCAGGCCGGCGCCACCGCCCCCCCCGCTTATGCTGCCCGAGACATTGTTGATCGCGCCGCCCGAGATGAGGAAAGCGCCCGCCCCGCCGCCGCCGCCTATCCCGCCCCCGTCGGCACCGTTCCCGCCTGAAACCTGGCTGCCGCTGATGGTTGCGGTGAGGTCGGCCCGGACCAGCAGGCCGCCCCCTCCGCCGCCACCGCCTCCCGCGATATTCCAAACGGCCTGGCCGCCGCCGCCGCCCTGGATGGTCTGATTGTTCGTGTCGGCGGACCCGCCCAATATCAGGCCCGTACCGCCGCCGCCGCCGCCCGTAAGCGCTCCGCCTTGCGGCCCCCCAGCGGAGCCGAAATAGGACTGGGAGAGGCTGGGCCCAAACACGATGCCTCCGCCTGCGCCCCCGCTGCCGGCACCCGCTCCGCTGCCCGCGCCGCCTGCGCTCTCGGTCCCCGGCTGGCCCGGAGGATTGCCTCCGCCGCCGCCGCCGAACCCGCCGCCACCTCCGCCGGCACCGCTGTCTGCGCCGTCATAACTGGAGCGTCCGCCTTCTCCGCCGCCCGAAACGATCATCTGGGCTCCAGCCGGCGCCGTGATCGCCATGGCCATCGCCGACAGCAGCGCCAGAGCGGAGGCGCCACCGTTCCTGCTTCGTGAAGGCGCACAAGCACGACGCTTGGCCCCGGCGAAGCCGGGCCGGGACACCAGCCGTTCGAACATCATGCCGCCTCATGCGCGATTACGGCGGCTCGGCCTTTGTAGGCCGGCAGCATTGCCGACATGCAGGGCTGCCTCCGATCGCGGGAAGCGTAGGGCTGAGCCTCCCGTCCGGAAATACGGCATCTGCCGTATTTCGACATGATGCTGCACATCTCTTTTCGGATTCTGCGCTGCCGAAGCACGAGCCGGCTCAGCCGGGATGCACCAATCCCGCTTCATCGCGGATCGCATCGCCGATCGCGGCCTGCAGGCGCTCCGGCGCGACCGGCTTGTGGAGCACGGTACGGCCGGTCGCGGTCAATTCGCGCAGCCGCTCCGGCGAAGTGTCGCCGGTCACGATCAGCGCCGGGACGGGATAGCCGAGATGATCGATCAGCCGCGCGATCGCCTCGCTGCCGGCCACACCGCTCCCGAGCCGATAATCGGCAATGATCAGGTGGACCGGCCGCCCGCCGGCTGCGGCGTGACTGCGGCAGAGTTCCTCGACATCCCGCCCGGCAAGGGGCTCATAGCCCCAGGCCGCCAGCAGGGTCGCGATGCCGTCGAGCACCTGGGCATCGTCGTCCAGCACCATGATGCCGAAGCCGGCGGGTGACTCGCCATCGCGCCTCACAGCCGGCGTCGCGACAAGGGGCGCGGTGACGGGCACCCGCACCGAAAAGGTCGAGCCCTTGCCCGGCATGGAACTCAGCCCGATCCGGTGCCCGAGCAGGTCCGCAAGGCGCCGCACGATGGCGAGGCCGAGGCCCAATCCCTGCTCGCGGTCGCGCTGTGGGTTATCGAGCTGGGTGAACTCGTCGAACACGGCCTGGTGCTGATCGGCCGGGATGCCCGGCCCGGTATCGACGACCTGGATCTCCACCGCCCGGCCGCGGCGCCGGCAGCCGATCAGCACGCGGCCGCCGGGTGCGTAGCGCAGGGCGTTCGACAGGAAATTGTCGAGAATGCGCTTGAGCAAGGCAGGGTCGCTCTCGACCCAGGCGCTGCCGGCAACAAGGCGCAGATCGATGCCGCGCTGCTCTGCCTGCGGCACGAACTCCTCGCGCAGGCCGCTCAACATCCGCGCCAGATCGATCGGTCGTCGCTTGACCGGGACGAGGCCGGCATCGAGCCGCGACACGTCGACCAGCCCGTGCAGCAACCCGCCGAGCGAGGCGAGCGCCGCTTCCAGTTTCTCGGCGATGCCTCTCGCCTGCGCAGCCTTGACGTCGCCGCGGCGAGCGAAGGCGGCAAGGCTCGCCGTGAACAGGGCCGCCGCATGGATCGGCTGGCGCAGATCGTGGCTGGCGGCGGCGAGGAAGCGCGTCTTGGCCCGGTCGGCCGCCGTCGCGCGGTCGCGCTCGCGCTCGAGGCTCTCGACCAGTGCCAGGTTCTCGAAGCGCAGCGACACCGTCTCCCGGAGGGCCCGATAGGTGACGAGGCTGTAATAGAGATAGACGCAGACCAGGCAGGCGGTGAAGATTAGATAGACCGAATAGATCGCCTCGCTCTGCTGCAGGCAGCGCAGCGCGAAAGGCAGGTGCATCGCGACCAGCAAGCCGGCATAGGCCGGTGGATAGGCCGAAAGCGACGGCACCGCCCCACCCGACATGCCGGTCAGCACGATGCACACGAAGGCGATGAGATGCGGCTGCTCGGGCACGAAGCCGATCCAGCCGACCGCCCCCCAGAGCAGGCTCGAGAGAATCGAGAGAACCGCGAAGCGGAGGGCCCAGATCCGAGGCTTCGCCTCATCGGCGCCCCGCTTGAAATAGCGGCTGGACAGCACCAGCCGAGCCAAGGTCAGCGCATAGATCGCACCGACCCAGACCAGCAGCTGCTGGCCCGGCACCGCCTCGCGCAGCACATAGGCGACCGGCCAGGGGATGATGAAGTTCGCGAGCAGGACCGCACGGGACTGGCGAAAGAGCAGATCGACCAGCCCGGCCAGCACGCGCCCATCGCGATCCGTGGATCGCTGGCCTTCCATCATGCGTTTGCTCCGGGGGCACAGTCCTGCAGAGCGGCTACCCTGCGCGGGGCGATCGCGCGACAATCACCCGGATGATTCGCTCCCCGCCATCGGAAGGCCCTGCCGAAACGGGCCAGTCGGGCTTTCGCATCGTTCTGGCTGACGACCATGCCCTGATCCGCGAAGGGCTGAAACTCCTGATCTCGACCCTGGGGGAGCACGACGTCGTCGGCGAGGCGGCCGATGGCGCAAGCCTGCTTCAATTGCTGCCGGTGGCGAAGCCGGATCTGCTGGTGCTTGACCTCGGCATGCCGGGATTGACCGGGCTTTCCTATATTCGCGGCCTGCGCGAGAGCTTTCCGCGGCTGAAGATCCTCATCCTGACCGCCAATAGCGAGGCGCGGACGGTGGAAGGCGCCCTCGCGGCCGGCATCGCCGGATATCTCGTCAAGGGCGGCGATCTCGGCGAGTTCTTCGAGGCTCTTGCGGCTCTTCAGGGGAAAGAAACCTATGTCAGCCCCCCGCTCAGAGCCGTCCTGCAATCCAACGTCCATGCCCCGACGCCCAGCGAGGTTCCGTTCGACGCAATCGCTCACGTCCCGCTCACCCGCCGGGAGCGTGAATTGCTCGTGCTGATCGCCAGAGGCGCCACCGCGCGCGATGCTGCCACTGTCCTCCGCATCAGCCCCCTCACGGCCCGCAAGCATCGGGAAAACCTCATGCGCAAGCTCGATCTCCATAGTGCCGCGGAACTGGCCGCCTTCGCCGTCCGGCTCGGGCTTCCCGCCGGATAGCGCAGCGGCCGGCCAACAGCGCCAGCTTCGCAGGGAGCGGCCACTCGGGGCAATACGGCAAGTAGCGTAGTTCCAGTCGCCGAAGGCCCGGTGCCGGGCAAGCGCGCCGCGCAGCATCCGATCGACGCCAACGAGCAGCTGGCTGGTCGAAGCGCAGGCCAATCACCGAGACATCAAGGAAATAGAGCTGGGTGGCTGGGGCGGGAGGATTCGAACCTCCGAATGGCGGTACCAAAAACCGCTGCCTTACCGCTTGGCGACGCCCCAATGCGCGTTGCCTTCTAGAGCGCCGCGCCGGAGCGCGCAATATCGGATCGGCAGCGACCACAAGATGTCTCCCCGGCCGGGAGCCGCTTCGCCTTTCTGCGGAAGATTGCGCTTTCCTGTCGCTTGCCTGTTGCGCACCATCAACCGGCTGGCTATAAGCCGCCCACCAGATGTCGGAGTGTGGCTCAGCCTGGTAGAGCACCTCGTTCGGGACGAGGGGGTCGCAGGTTCAAATCCTGCCACTCCGACCATTGGTTTCAAGGGGTTAGCCGATCCCGAGTTTCGGCGACCCGCAGAAATCCCGACAGTTTCGCAGCGGGCTTCGCCCGCATGAAGAGCACTCGCCGCAAATAGCCGCCCCCCGCGCGAGCGCTGGGAGCTATCCGCAGTCGGCCTCGCCTTCCCCGCGTTCTTTTCTTCCTGACGGACTGGCAGTTCTGGCGCTGCTTTACCTGCCTATGGAGCTGGGGCTGCCCTCTGATCAGGGGCGGCCTTGGTGCGGCGTGGGCA
This sequence comes from Bradyrhizobiaceae bacterium, assembly GCA_036676315.1. Classification (GTDB taxonomy): domain Bacteria; phylum Pseudomonadota; class Alphaproteobacteria; order Rhizobiales; family Beijerinckiaceae; genus Allobosea. Next base: position 11,187 of record JAKFDB010000025.1, on the reverse strand, counting down.
TTGACTTGCGTGTCTGGAACGCCGCTTTTGCATGTCCCATCCATCCTATGGCGAGGGCCTCTCATGCGAGAGCTTTGGGACAGGCTTCAGGGAAATCCGGTCTCGGCCGGCCTGTTCGTCATCGTGTATGTGCCTGCGCCAAAACCAGACGGCGGTCATGAGTAAGAACAAGGTACCTTACCGGAGGGCCTTGCTCTCCATAACGGCTGTCGTGGAGGCCACGACTGGGCTGGCCGTCCTGCTGGCGCCATCGCTTCTGGTCGAGGCCCTGCTGGGCGCGCCGCCGGACATGCCCGTCGGCGTGACTGTCACTCGCGTGGCGGGCGGGGCGCTGCTGGCTCTTGGCCTTGCATGCTGGAGTGCGCGCTCCAACGCAACCGCGAATGGGCTGGTCGCGTCGATGCTGCTCTATAATCTCTCGACGATCACCGTTCTCCTCCTTGCAGGGACGAGACATGGGATTGCTGGTACCGCCTTCTGGCCGGTGGTCGTGGTTCACACGGTGCTGGCGACCTGGTGCCTCGCCTGCCTGGTGGTCCGGTCGCCCCGAGCGCACGCGCCACCCCGATGAGTTCACGACCTGGATCAGCGTCTCGCTGAAGGGCCCGGTGTCGTCGGGCATCGTTGCCGACGCCGGTCCAAGTCCTCTGCGACATGAGCTCCTCTGCGACGTGAGCACGAGCCGCCGTATCCCGTGGCGCTGCGTGCAGGCTTTCGCTAGACTTGCTCCTGCAAGCGGAGCAGGCCGGCATGACGCGCATTCTTCGAATCGTTGGAATCATCGGCCTTGCCGCCGTGCTCTCCGGCTGTGACCGCTGCGGCAAGCTGCTGGAACTCGACATGTTCCTGCAGCCGGTGAAGAAGGTCTGCACCGACAGCAAGCCGAGCGGTTGAGGGCTCGGCCGCCATCCGGCCGCCGCCTAGCTCTGCCAAAGAAAAAGCCGGGGCTTGTGGCCCCGGCTCTCGCAATTCTGCAGTGATGTCGCGATCAGCCGCGGCGCTTCAGCAGCGTCCAGCCAGCGCCGACGAGGCTCATCGCGAGCGCGACCTTGAGCACCTCGCCGATCAGGAAGGGCTGCACGCCGGCGGCCCAGGCGCTGGTCAGGCCGATGCCGGTCGCGCCGCTCGCCATCTGGGCGCCGAAGGCGAGCCAGAGGCAGCCCAGCCCGAGGATCAGGAGATCGGCGGTAACCAGCCCGGCGGCAAGGCGCAGCAGCGAGGCGCCGCGCGCGGCCGCCCAGCCGGCGACGGCGACCGCCGGCAGGCAGGCGATCAGGAAGCCGCCGGTCGGGCCGGCGAAATAGAGCGGGCCGGCCAGCATCGGCGGGGTGTTGGTGAAGACCGGCAGGCCGGCGAGGCCATAGCCGAGATAAAGCGCGACGGTGGCAAGGCCGAGCCGCGGGCCATAGGCCGCGCCGAGCGCCAGCACGGCCAGCGTCTGCAGCGTCACCGGCACCGGCCAGAGCGGCACCTTGACCTTGGCGGCAAGCACCAGCAGCAGGCTGCCGGCAACGGCGAGCACGACGTTGCGCAGCAGCCGCGAGCGCGGATCGGCGAGCGCCGGAAGAGCGGAAGCGACCATGGTATTGGCGGGCAGGGGCAGCGTCTCGGCCATCGGCGTCATCCTCTTTCGGGGGCGCGCACCGTCGACGCACCGCTCATCCGTCTATAGAAAACCCGGCACCGGCTCACAAGCCGGCCAGAATGCAGGAACCCGGATGTGATGATGAGCAGGGGCGGCCAGGAAGACAGGCGCGACGGCGAAAAGCAGGACGAGGCGGCCGAGCCGCTCGCCTTCGATCGCGACGCGCTCGGTCCGGCCGGAGAGGTGGTGCAGCTCTCGCCGCTGGTCCGCCGGATCATCGCCGGCAATGGCGGTCCGATGACCTTCACCGGCACCTGCACCTATATCGTCGGCCGCGGCAAGGTCGCGATCATCGATCCCGGCCCCGACGATCCGGCCCATGTCGCCAATGTGCTCGCCGCGGTCTCGGGCGAGAGCGTCGAGCGCATCGTCATCACCCACACCCATCGCGACCATTCGCCGGCAAGCCGTGCGGTCAAAGCCGCGACCGGCGCCGCGATCGTCGGCTGCGGCCCGCATCGGCCGGCCCGCGAGCTGGCACTGGGCGAGATCAATCCGCTCGATGCCGCCGCCGACAAGGATTACGCGCCCGACCAGATCATGGCCGAGGGCGACGCCGTCCTAGGCCCGGGCTGGACCCTGCGGGCGCTGGAGACGCCGGGGCATACCGCCAACCACCTCGCCTTCGCGCTGCCCGAGGAGGAGACACTGTTCTCCGGCGACCATGTCATGGCCTGGTCGACCTCGATCGTCGCCCCGCCGGATGGCTCGATGGTCGCCTACATGGCCTCGATCGAGAAGCTGCGCGGTCAGGAGCACCGCCTCTACTGGCCCGGTCATGGCGGGCCGGTGCGCGAGCCGCAGCGCTTCCTGCGCGGTCTGGTGCAGCATCGGCGCCAGCGCGAGGCGGCGATCCTCAACCGCCTGCGCGCCGGCGACGAGACGATTTCCGCGATGGTGCCGATGATCTACCAGGAGCTGGCGCCGGCCCTGCACGGCGCGGCTTCGCTCTCGGTCCTGGCCCAGCTCGAGGATCTCGTCGCCCGCGGCGTCGTCGGCGGCGACGAGCCCCTGCCCGGCCTCGCCAGCCGCTATCGGCTGGTCTGAAGCCACAGCCAGCGCTTCGCCGTCATTGCTGTGACGGGGGCGTACTGGTGCAAAGCTCAGCGCAATTCGACCAGCAGCTTCACTTCTTCTTCAAAGGCGGCGATCCGGCGCGCATTGACGCCGAAGTCGAAGCCGCCGAGACGCGAGGCCGAGCGGATGTCGATCCGGCTGCCATCGGCTCGCGGGCGGATGCGGATGGTGATGTCGTCGACCAGGCGCAGCACGCGCGAGCGCGCCACCGCGTCGAGCCGCCCTGCCCCGCTGCGCCCGCCCGGCGCCGCCCCTTCCAGCACCTGCCAGCCGAGATTGACGCAGGCCTTGCGGGCGATGTCGTAGGCGATCTCGGCTGGTAGCTCGAGCACGATCGGCAGGGCGCGCGGATAGCCCTGGCGCTGCGCCTTGCGCCGCTCGGCCGGGATGTCGGGCGGCACCCGCCCCTGGCGCGCAGCAAGCGCGACGCGCGAGCGGCTGAAGGCCGGCGGCTCCTCGATGTCGGTCGAGACGTCGTTGATCAGCGGCAGCGTCGCAAGCTGGAAGCCGGCATAGCCCACCGGCAACAGCAGCAGCAGGCTGAGCACGAAGGCCTGTGCCGCGATGCCGATACCGCGATGCCCGTCCTGCCAGATCCGAACGAAGGCGGTGAGTGCCAGGAGCAAAGCGACCAGGACGAAGACATAGGCGCCCGCGATCGGCGCCAGCCGTTCCAGCGACGGCTGGCCGAAACGGAAGATGATCACCGCCAGGACGACGACGGTGAGCCCAAACAGCGCCAGCCGCCGACTCCAGATGGCGGCGCGCGAGACGGGCTCCTCGAAGACCAGCCGGCGGTGCATCCCTCTTAGGTGGATCAGTGTCCGACGGAAGGCAAGCGGGCGATGTCAGCACCGCTTCTCGACCGAGTCATCCCGGCCGGAGCCGCGAAGCGGCGCAGCGCCGGGATCCATGCCTGAGCTTCGCCGGAACAGGCTCCGGCACGGATCCCGGGTCGCGCTGCGCTCGACCCGGGATGACCGGCCCAAATCCGAGGCGACGCGCTATCAGTCGATCGCCCGCACCGCCCCCTTGGCCGCGCTGGTCGCCAGCGCCGCATAGGCCTTCAGCGCCGTGGTGACCTTGCGCTTGCGCGGCGCCGCCGGCTTCCAGGCATCCTTGCCCTTGGCCTCCATGGCGGCGCGGCGACGCGCCAGCTCCTCCTCGGAGACCTGCAGGTTGATGCTGCGGTTGGGAATGTCGATGGCGATGATGTCGCCGCTCTCGACGAGGCCGATCGCGCCGCCTTCCGCCGCTTCCGGCGAGACGTGGCCGATCGAGAGGCCGGACGAGCCGCCCGAGAAGCGCCCGTCGGTGATCAGCGCGCAGGCCTTTCCGAGGCCCTTCGACTTCAGATAGCTCGTCGGATAGAGCATCTCCTGCATGCCGGGCCCGCCGCGCGGCCCCTCATAGCGGATCAGCACGATCTCGCCGGGCTTGACCTTGTTGTTGAGGATGCCCTCGACCGCCGCGTCCTGGCTCTCGAAGATCACCGCCTTCCCGGAGAAGGTCAGGATCGAGGCGTCGACGCCGGCCGTCTTCACGATGCAGCCATCGAGCGCGATGTTGCCGTAGAGCACGGCGAGACCACCATCCTGCGAGTAGGCATGCGCCTTGTCGCGGATCACGCCGGTCTCGCGGTCGGTGTCGAGCTCGGCATAGCGCCGGTCCTGGCTGAAGGCGACCTGCGTCGGCACGCCGCCCGGCGCGGCGCTGAAGAAGCTCTTCACCGACTCGCTCGTGGTGCGCTTGATGTCCCAGCGCTCCAGCGCCTCGGCCATGCTGGCGCTGTGGACGGTCGGCAGCGAGGTGTCGATCAATCCGGCGCGGTCGAGCTCGCCGAGGATCGCCAGGATGCCGCCGGCGCGGTGGACGTCCTCCATATGGACGTTGGCGACCGCAGGCGCGACCTTGCACAGCACTGGCACATTCCGCGACAGCCGGTCGATATCGGCCATGGTGAAGTCGATCTCGGCCTCGTGCGCGGCGGCAAGCAGATGCAGCACGGTGTTGGTCGAGCCGCCCATCGAGATGTCGAGCGTCATGGCGTTCTCGAACGCCTTGAAGCTCGCGACATTGCGCGGCAGCACGGAAGCGTCGTCCTGCTCGTACCAGCGCTTGGCGATGTCGACGATCAGGTGACCGGCCTCGACGAACAGGCGCTTGCGGTCGGCATGGGTGGCGAGCGTCGAACCGTTGCCCGGCAAGGCTAGGCCGAGCGCCTCGGTCAGGCAGTTCATCGAATTCGCCGTGAACATGCCCGAGCAAGAGCCGCAGGTCGGGCAGGCCGAGCGCTCGATCACGTCGACTTCGCTGTCGGTGAGGTTGCTGTCGGCAGCAGCGACCATGGCGTCGACGAGGTCGACCTTCTTCAGCACGCCCTCGGCGATGTACTTGCCGGCCTCCATCGGCCCACCGGAGACGAACACGACCGGGATATTCAGCCGCATCGCCGCCATCAGCATGCCGGGCGTGATCTTGTCGCAGTTCGAGATGCAGACCATGGCGTCGGCGCAATGCGCGTTGACCATGTACTCGACGCTGTCGGCGATCAGCTCGCGCGAAGGCAGCGAGTAGAGCATGCCGTCATGGCCCATGGCGATGCCGTCATCGACCGCGATGGTGTTGAATTCCTTGGCGACGCCGCCGGCCTTCTCGATCTCGCGCGCCACCAGCTGGCCGAGATCCTTGAGATGGACATGGCCCGGCACGAACTGGGTGAAGGAGTTGACCACCGCGATGATCGGCTTGCCGAAATCTGAGTCCTTCATGCCGGTGGCGCGCCAGAGGCCGCGGGCGCCCGCCATGTTGCGGCCCTTGGTCGTGGTGTCGGATCTCAACCTCGGCATGCTTGACCTCTTCGCCCATACGTCCAAACAGAGAATTTGGGACTAAGGCTAGCGACTGGACCTGGCCAGCCAAAATTGAATTATTCGATTTTGACCATCGGCGCCGTCCATGGTGCGGATGCGAAGGCGTTGAAGCCCAACAGGAAACTCAGCCCTCATCCTGAGGAGCGATCGCAGATCGCGTCTCGAAGGATGCTTCAGGAGGCTCCGGAACCATCTGGAGCATCCTTCGAGACGCAGCCTTCGGCTGCTCCTCAGGATGAGGTTAGAGAGGGGAATGGCGTGACGGCTCTACGGAATATCGACATCGACCTGTTGCGTTGTTTCGTCACCATTGCCGAACTGCGCAGCTTCACCCGCGCCGCCACAGCCCTCCATCGCACCCAGTCGACCGTCTCGACGCAGGTCCGCCGGCTCGAGGAGATCGCCGGCCAGGCCCTGCTGCTGCGCTCGCCGCACGAGGTGCAACTGACCCGCGCCGGCGAGGATTTCCTGTTCTATGCCCGCCGGATCGTCGCGCTGCATGACGAGGCGCTTGACATCGTCCGGGCGCAGAGCGTCAGCGGCCGGGTCAGGCTCGCCGTGATGGACGACTACGCCACCATCGTCCTGCCGGAGACGCTCGCGCGTTTCGCCCGCTCGCATCCGGAGGTCGAGCTCGAGGTCACCACCGGCTTCACCCGCGACCTGATGAACGCCCTCGGCGAGGAGTTCGACCTGGTGCTCGCCACCCAGCGCGCCGGCGACGGCCGCGGCGAAGTGCTGCGCACCGAGCGTACCGCCTGGGCCGCCTCCGATCGGCACGATCTTTCGTTCGCCGGCCCGCTGCCGCTCGCCTTGCTGAAGGCGCCCAACATGTATCGCGAATGGGCGCTCGAAGCCCTCAACGAGGCCGGGCTTGGCTGGCGCATCCTGTTCTCGAGTTCCAGCATCGGTGCAGTCGAGGCGATGGCGGCGGCCGGCGCCGCCCTGACCGTGGTCAAGGCCGGGACGGCCCGCCCTGGCCTGCGCCTGCTCGGCAGGGGCGATGGGCTGCCCGAACTGCCGGCTTCGGAAATCGCCCTGCATCTCGCCCCCGGCCGTCCCGGCGGCGCGGCGCGCGCGCTCAGCGCCTTCCTCGGCGAGGCCTTGCGGGCGCAGGACAGCGCATCCTAGCCTTCGCGCTCGGGCAGGCTTTCCACGAGGATTTCGCGTTTGCCGGCGTGGTTTGCCGGTCCGACGATGCCCTCGTGCTCCATCCGCTCCATGATCGAGGCGGCGCGGTTGTAGCCGATCTGCAGGCGGCGCTGGATGTAGGAGGTCGAGGCCTTCTTGTCGCGCAGCACCACGGCCACCGCCTGGTCGTAAGGATCGTCGCTCTCGGCCTGGCCCATGCCGGTCTTGTCGAAGACGGCGCCGTCCTCGTCCTCGGCCCCGCCCGCCTCGGGGCCTTGCTTCGCTCGGCCCTGCGCGCGGCGCGCGGCTGCCGGCGCGCGGATTCCCACCTCAACGTCGCCTGGATGAGGGCGGCCGGCATCCCGGTTCCCCGCCGTCCCGCGCCGCAGTCGCGGCTGCTCTACTGGATGAGGTGGAAGGGCCTGCCCACGCCCCCCGAGCTCGTCTTCGGCCCCGGCACCATGACCGCGCGCGAGGCGCGCGAGGCGTGCGGCCGCCCCCGGGCTCACCGAGCCTGCGCGTAGTCCCGCCGCCACCGGCGATCGAAGAAGTCCGAGGTCGAGCGTATGGGGAGACCGGGAGCGCCCAAGGCCGGAGCGGGAGCCGAGGGGCGGGCCAATTCGCCGAAAACGCCGAACAGGCGCGGAGAGAACGACCAGAGCGTCGCCGAGCCCGACTCGTATTCCTCCAGGCGCTTGGCGACCGCGGCGGCGTAGCGGGCGCGCTCGGAGTTCTTGTCGTGCGGCAGCATCGAGGCCCCCCAGGCCCGAAGGCTCAGGCGCTCGACCAAGCCGGCCACGGCGGCGCTTTTGAGGCAGTTGACCGCGCGCTCGCGGCAGCCGGCCGCCTCCCCGTAGAACGCCTTCGGCTCCGCTATGTACCGCGCCTCGTAATGATGGAAGCTCGGATCGACGTAGACGTAGAGGGGCTCCTGCCACAGCACCGCCGAGGGCACGTCGAACACGGAATAAACCGGCCCCGACCGCTTGGACTTCTCCGGCACCCAGGTCAGCAAGGAAATAATCAGCCATATTGAATCAGCCGGGCTAATAGTAGGTAAAAGTATAGATCAAAGGCTTGAAACCAAAAATGCTGAAGGAATTAATGTCTACTTTTATTTTTGTGCTGAGAACGAGTTTGGCTGGCAGCTAATTGAAAGAACGGGTAACCCGGGGCATGTAGACAACCTACGGAGTTTGCTTGGCGATGCTCCTCTTGTTTCTAAGACTGAGCCAGAAATATATGCCTTAGCCGGACTTCCATTTATCGAGCCGGAACTCCGGGAGAACAGCAGCGAGTTTGAAAAGGCCAAAACTAACTCCTTGCCCAGATTGATCACATTTGACGATCTGAAAGGAAGTGTTCATAATCATAGTAACTGGAGTGACGGGGTCCATACGTTGGAAGAGATGGCTCTTTTTTGCCGAGATGAACTAAAGATGCAATATCTTGGTATCTCTGAGCATTCTAAATCGGCGTTTTACGCCAAGGGACTTAATGAAATACGTGTAGCAGCGCAACACCGGGAAATTGACCAGCTGAATAAGGCGCTTGCCCCTTTCCACATTTTTAAAGGTATTGAATCTGATATTTTGAATAATGGTTCCCTGGATTACGACGAGCATATTTTAAAAACCTTCGACTTTGTAGTCGCCTCCGTGCATTCCAATTTAAAAATGACTGAGGATAAAGCGACGCAGCGACTCATTACCGCTATTGAGAACCCATATACTACGATCCTGGGTCATCCAACCGGCAGAATGCTGTTAGCCCGAAGCGGCTATCCCATTGACCATAAAAAGATAATTGATGCGTGCGCAGCAAACAATGTGGTCATCGAGATTAATTCAAATCCATTACGGCTAGATCTGGACTGGCGCTGGCATCAATATGCGATTGAAAAGGGGGTAATGCTGTCTGTGAACCCAGATGCACATCGAATCACCGGACTGATGGATATGCATTACGGGATCTTAGTGGCCAGAAAGGGCGGAGTTGCGGCAGCTAATTGTTTAAATGCATTAAATTTAGAAGAAATCAGCACCTACTTTTTGAATAAGAAACCAGTTAACATATCTTGAAAACAGAAAACTTGAAGATCCTTGTTATCCGGTTCAGCTCAATCGGTGATATTGTTTTAACTACCCCTGTCATACGGTGTTTAAAACAACAGGCTAAAGGCGCTGAAATCCATTATCTCACAAAGAAGAAGTTTGAAGCGGTTCTGTCTTCGAATCCCTACATAGATAAGCTGCATTTTCTGGATGATAAACTTTCTGATACGATTTCAGGTCTTAAACAGGAGCACTTCGATGTACTGATCGACCTGCATCATAACCTGCGGACACTCATAATTAAAACGAGACTGGGAATAAAATCATCTTCTTTTGATAAACTGAACTGGCAGAAATGGCTACTCGTGAATTTCAAGATTAACCGACTTCCTGCGATTCATATTGTTGACCGCTACCTGGATACAGTTAAGTTTCTCGGTGTAAAAAACGACGATAAGGGACTTGACTATTTCTTGAATTCCGAGCATGATATCTCAACTTTACTGCCGTCATCCCATCAGGTATTCATCGGAATTGCTATTGGTGCACAACACGCTACAAAACGGTTACCGCAACACAAGTTGATTGAACTGTGTAGAAACTTGACAGGTCCTGTGGTTTTATTGGGCGGACCTGAGGACAGCTTACGGGGAGATGAGATCTGTAAGGAGGCTGGACATCATATCTTTAACGGTTGCGGAATGTTTAGTTTAGATCAGTCGGCTTACCTGGTGAAAATGGCAAAGCAGATTATCACACACGACACCGGCTTAATGCATATTGCAGCCGCTTTTAATAAGCCAATCCTATCAGTATGGGGAAATACCGTCCCTGAATTTGGAATGTATCCGTATAAAACATCCCGATCGGTAATAGCGGAAGTAAGCCCCTTACCCTGTCGTCCCTGTTCAAAGATCGGGTATCAAAAATGCCCGCTTGGACATTTCAAGTGTATGAATGAAATCCCCATTTCTTTTATTATTAATAAATTAGATATCACTGACAGGAGTTCAATTCAGTAGTTTGATAGCAAACAAATTAGCAGAAATGTTATTAAAGTACTTACAAGAACATCAATTAATTTTCAAGTAGGTTATGGACTTAATTTATTCTACCTTCTTTTATTAATCACCAGCCTAATGAAACAAATATTAATCGTTCGCCACGCCAAATCTGACAGAAACGATCCTAAACTAGCTGATTTCGACAGACCTCTCAATGATCGCGGTCATAAAAATGCTGTAGAAATGGCGAAGCGGTTAGTTAAACAAGATATAATTCCAGGACAATTAGTTAGCAGCCCCGCATTAAGAGCAATTTCCACTGCTAATTATTTTGCCGACAAACTGGGTATTGATCGTTCGGAGATCATACAGAATAAAGATATTTATGAAGCCTCGGCAACTACTCTCCTTAAAGTAATTAACGGATTTAGTGATGATTCGGACATTACTGCAATTTTTGGTCATAATCCTGGTTTATCAGACTTAGCTTTCCAGTTGAGTGATAACGCAGGCCTTGAAAACTTACCGACTTGTGGGATGGCCCTAATCGAATTCCCTTTTGAAAAATGGAGTATGGTGAGCCGGGGAACAGGAAAGTTATTGATGTACGATTTCCCGAAAAGCACTTTAGAGTATTAGGCTTTCAATTAAGCCATTTTATAGATCTTCCCCGGAAGAGAGATTATAAGTCCCTGCATTTCCATTCCAAGGATGGTTACAGCAAGTTTACTCTGAGCCATTTGAGTTTGAATCGCCAGTTCGTCGACGGCCAAACTCCCGCCATTACTTAATAAAGTAGCAACTTTCTGTTCGTCTTCAGAAAGATTCAACATTAAGCTCAGCTGAGGTTTTTCCGGCTTTGCTTTAATCTCGCTCCAGCCCAGCAGATATTCCAAATCAGCTACCTTGGTGATCAGATTTGCCCGGTTTGTTTTGATTAAGAAATTGCAACCGGTGCTAAATTCATCATTTATGCGGCCGGGATAAGCAAATACGTCGCGGTTATAAGAATTAGCCAGCTCTGCGGTTATAAGTGCGCCGCCTTTAATTGTTGCTTCGACAACAATAGTAGCATCCGCCATACCAGCAATAATTCGGTTACGCTTTGGAAAATTCTCACGATCAGGTATGGTGGTTGAAGGAAATTCGGTTAGCAAACCGCCGCAAGCAAGCATTTTTTCCGCTATTGAACGATGCACAGCGGGATAAATGCGGTCAAGACCATGGCCAAGCACTCCAACGGTTTTCACTGAATGTTTTATGCATTCCTTATGAACCATGCTGTCAATACCATAAGCCAGACCACTTACCACTAAAGGCTTATGTATTTGAAGGTCATCAATGAGCTGACGGCAAAGTTCCCTGCCGTATTCGGTTGCCTTGCGGGTACCTACCACACTAAT
>JAKFDB010000024.1:0-54726 GCA_036676315.1 Bradyrhizobiaceae bacterium | reverse complement strand
CCTTCCAATCGGGCCGCGGCAGAAATGGGGGCAGCGTTGTTCGACGCGATCGACATCGGCCTTATCGTGATCGGCGATGGCGCATGCGTCAAAACCATCTCCGCTGTCGGGCAGACCATGTTGGCCAAAAATTCGCCTGTCCGTATTTCTCCCTTGGGGCGATTTGGCTTCCGGGATGGGCAGCCGCAGGCCGCTCTGAACGGGATGCTGGAAAGAAAATATGCAGGGCCAAAGGTCGTCAGCCTTTTCTCACACGGGACGAAGCTGACCTTGATTCAAGTGAACAAGGATCGTGTCTCGCTGTATTTCGAGGGACCAACCGTCATCGTGCTGATGGAACAACTGGGCCGTGGCGCTACAGCGTTTGATCCGCGGCTCGTTTCCCTTGTGTATGGGCTCACCAAGGCCGAAATACGCGCCGTGTCCGGGATCGTCGCTGGAAAATCCGTTGACCAGATTGCACAGGAAGCGTCGCTTTCGCGGGAGACGATCCGTGTCCAGATGAAGAGCCTCTACGCAAAAACCGGTGCGTCCAGCGAAGCCGACATATTGAGGTTGCTAAAGTTCCGCCCTGCGCCCTGAAGCCAAACGAGGCTGGCATCGTAGGCTTGATGTGATGTTGTCCCGATTTGCCGCCGCGTTTTGCCGTACCATGTGTGAACTGCCCCTGAATTCTCATCCGGGCGGCGGTTAGCCGATGCCGCTGCTGAACCTGCCCCCGATGCTGGATCGGCCTGTTGGCCACTTCCAGGGGTACATCGGTCACGGCGGGCTGCTTGCCGGTGGCCGACTGTGCTCTCTCGCCAGGCCTCCGCTCTCCCGGCCATCGGGCAGGCTCATGTACCAGTGGGCTTGAGACATTCCAGGTTGGCTACAACCTCCGCTCGAGGCCGAATGGGGGCGAGATATCCGACCATACTGAGAACAGCTGCTGCATTCAGATAACGATTGGCCTCGGCAGCTCGTAACGCCCAGCCCCACACTCCTTCGCGCGGGTCCGGGCAGACGCGGACTGGCAATCGCATTTAAACCTCCAGCGTCGCTCCTTGGCTCTCTACGCCTTTGTTAAAGCTCAACAATTCACTATATCGCGATACCGAGCGCGTCAGTTCACGTGCCTAGTCGACCCCGCGTCTCAGGCGCAGGAACATACGATTTGATTTGGTTTACCAGTCTCGCCATTTTTTTGGTGTTCCATTCTCATTTTTTGGTTGCCGGACCAGCGCTCTCGCCGCTCAGGTATCGACGTTTGCGTTCAGGGCGTTGGCCTGGATGAACTCGCGGCGCGGCTCGACGACGTCGCCCATCAGCTTGACGAAGAGGTCGTCGGCCTCGTCGTTCTGATCGTTCTTGACCCGCAGCAGCGAGCGCACGTCGCGATCGAGCGTCGTTTCCCAGAGCTGGCCGGGGTTCATCTCGCCGAGGCCCTTGTAGCGCTGCAGCGAGACGCCCTTCTTGCCGATGGCGTTGATGGCGTCGAACAGGTCGCTCGGGCCGTTGACGCTATGGTCGTCGCCCTTGCGGCTGAGCACGCCCGGCTTGGAATAGGCTTCGCGCAGCGAGGCGGCAGAGGCGTCGAGCCGGCGCGCCTCGGCGCTGGCGAGCAGGCCGGCATCGAGCGTCGCCACCTGCTTCACGCCGCGCACCAGCCGCGCGAAGACGAAGCCGCCATCGGCCACCTTGCCTTCCCAGCCGCGCTCGATCTCGTCCGAGACCGCGTCGAGCCGGCGCGCGACATAGGCAGCAGCTTCCGCCAGTTGCTCCTCGCTCTGGCCATCCTGCGGGCGTAGCGCCCCGGCGATCGCGATCTGCTCGACGACGCGCCGGTCATAGCGCGAATGCAGCTGCGCCAGGGTGTTGCGGACGCTGCGCGCTTCCTCGATCAGGGCGCGCAGATCCGGGCCGGCGCGTTCGCTGCCGTCGCCGATGCGGAAGACGGCGCCGTCGAGCGCCGAGTCGACGAGGTAGTCCTCGAGCGCGCGCTCGTCCTTGAGATAGGTCTGCGATTTGCCGCGCGCCGCCTTGTAGAGCGGCGGCTGGGCGATGAAGAGATGGCCGCGCTCGATCACCTCCGGCATCTGCCGGTAGAAGAAGGTCAGCAGCAGGGTGCGGATATGGGCGCCGTCGACGTCCGCGTCCGTCATGATGATGATCTTGTGGTAGCGCAGCTTCTCGATGTTGAACTCCTCGCGGCCGATGCCGGCGCCGAGCGCCGTGATCAGCGTGCCGACCTGCTCGGAGGAGAGCATCTTGTCGAAGCGCGCCCGCTCGACGTTCAGGATCTTGCCGCGTAGCGGCAGGACGGCCTGGTATTCGCGGGCACGGCCCTGCTTGGCCGAGCCGCCGGCCGAGTCACCCTCGACGATGAAGAGTTCGGACTTGGCGGGATCTCTTTCTTGGCAATCAGCCAGTTTGCCTGGGAGCGAGGCGATGTCGAGCGCGCCCTTGCGGCGGGTGAGGTCGCGCGCCTTGCGGGCGGCCTCGCGTGCCGCGGCGGCCTCGGCGACCTTGCCGACGATCGTCTTGGCCTCGTTCGGGTGCTCCTCGAGCCAGGTCGAGAGCGCCTGGTTGACGACGTTCTCGACCACCGGGCGGACTTCCGAGGAGACCAGCTTGTCCTTGGTCTGCGAGGAGAATTTCGGGTCGGGCACCTTGACCGAGACGATCGCGGTCAGGCCCTCGCGGCAATCATCGCCGGTGAGCGAGACCTTCTCCTTCTTGGAGATGCCGGAGCTCTCGGCATAGCCGGTGACCTGGCGCGTCAGCGCCGCGCGGAAGCCGGCGAGATGGGTGCCGCCGTCGCGCTGCGGGATGTTGTTGGTGAAGCAGAGCACGTTCTCGTGGTAGCTGTCGTTCCACCACAGCGCGACGTCGACGGTGATGCCGTCCTTCTCGTTCGAGAGCATGACGGGCTGGCTGATGATCGGCGTCTTGGCGCGGTCGAGATAGCGCACGAAGGCTTCGACGCCGCCGTCATACATCAGCTCTTCGCGCACGACCTCGGCATGGCGGGCATCGGTCAGGACGATGCGCACGCCCGAGTTCAGGAAGGCGAGCTCGCGCAGCCGGTGCTCGAGCGTCTTGTAGTCGAACTCGATCATCGTGAAGGTTTCTTGGGAGGGCGTGAACGTCACCTCCGTGCCACGCTTGTCGCCGGCCGGCCCGACGATCTTGAGCGGCGCGACCGCGTCGCCGTGATGGAACTCGATGAAATGCTCGTTGCCGCCGCGCCAGATCCTGAGCTTCAGCGAGATCGAGAGCGCGTTCACCACCGAGACGCCGACGCCGTGCAGGCCGCCGGAGACCTTGTAGGAGTTCTGGTCGAATTTACCGCCGGCATGGAGCTGGGTCATGATGACCTCGGCCGCCGAGATGCCTTCCTCGCTGTGGATGTCGGTCGGGATGCCACGGCCATTGTCGGTGACGGTGACCGAGCCTTCGGCGTTCAGCGTCACCGTGACGAGGTCGGCATGGCCGGCGAGCGCCTCGTCGATGGCGTTGTCGACGACCTCATAGACCATGTGGTGCAGGCCCGAGCCGTCATCGGTATCGCCGATATACATGCCGGGACGTTTGCGCACCGCGTCCAGGCCCTTGAGAACCTTGATGGAATCGGCGCCATAGGCGGCGTCCTCGAGGTCGCGGGCAGCATCGCTCATAGTGAGGTCCTTCGGCGGGCGAGCACGCGCCCGCGATGATCTTGATTCGTCAGGATAATATAGGCGTTCAGGATGGCTTTTTCACGTGTGTGCGCGTGCGTACGCGAGCGGCGCCGTTTTAGCCAGCGAATGTGGCGATCGCCTCCAGGAAGGCCTCGCCATATTGCGAGAGCTTGCGCTCGCCGACGCCCTCGATGCCGCGCATCTCCTCGAGACCCAGCGGCCGTTCGCGCGCCATCGCGATCAGCGTCCGGTCGGTGAAGATGATGTAGGCGGCGACGCCCTCCTCGCGGGCCAGCGAGAGCCGCAGCTGGCGCAGATGCTCGAACAGCGCCGCCGTGCCTTCGTCGAGCCCATCGGCCCGCGCTGCCTCGCGCGCTCCGCGCCGCGAGCGGCGCTCGGCATGCGGGTCGACCCGCAGCGCGATCGGCTCGCGGCCGAACAGGATGTCCTCGCCCTTCTCGGTCAGGCAGAAGCCGCCATGCTCGACGCTGGCCTCGGCCAGCGCCCCGGCGGCGAAGAGCTTTCGCGTCAGCGCCGTCCAGGCGCTCTTCGGTTTGTCGTTGCCGACGCCGAAGGTCTTCAGCCCGTCATGGTTCTGGCGGCGGATGGTCTCGGTGGTCGTGCCGGTCAGGATGTCGGCGAGATGGGCGGCACCGAAGCGCTGGCCCGAGCGTGCGACCGCCGAGAGCAGCTTTCGTGAATCGAGCGTCGCATCGGCCAGCTCTGGGGCCTCGGGCCCGCAGAGATCGCAGCGGAACGGCGCATTACCATGCCGGCAGGGCGGCGTCTCCTCGCCGAAATAGGAGAGCAGCGCACTGCGCCGGCAGAGCGCCGATTCGCACAGGTCGATCATCGCGTTGAGGCGCTTGTGCTCGATCCGGCGGCGCTCGTCATCGATCGCCTTCTCGTCGATCTGGCGCCGGCGCAAGGCCATGTCGTCGACGCCGTAGAGCGTCAGCGTGTCGGCCGGCAGCCCGTCGCGCCCGGCGCGGCCGATCTCCTGGTAATAGCCCTCGATCGAGCCCGGCATGTCGGCATGCACGACGAAGCGGACATCGGGCTTGTTGATGCCCATGCCGAAGGCGATGGTGGCGCAGACGACGACGCCGTCCTCCTGCAGGAAGATGTCCTGGTTGCGGTTGCGCTCGGCCTGTTCCAGCCCGGCATGATAGGCATAGGCCTTGTAGCCCTTTTCGCGCAGCCCCTCGGCCAGGCGCTCGGTGCGCCCGCGCGACGAGCAGTAGACGATGCCCGAGCCGCCGCGATGGACTTTCAGGAAATCGGCGATCTGCCGGCGCGGCTGGTCCTTCGGCGCGAAGGCGAGCTTGAGGTTCGGCCGGTCGAAGGAGTGCAGCACCAGATGAGGCGGCTGCGGGAAGAGCTGCTGGGCGATGTCGGCCTGGGTCTGGCGGTCGGCGGTCGCGGTCAGCGCCGTCACCGGGACATTGCCGAGCGCCTCGCGAACTTTGGACAGCAGGCGGTATTCGGGCCGGAAATCATGGCCCCATTGCGAGACGCAGTGGGCCTCGTCGATGGCGAGGCGGGTGACGCCGAGCCGTCGCAGGCGGCCGACCAGCGCCTCGCCGGCGAGCCGTTCCGGCGAGACGAAGAGCAGGCGCAGCTCGCCGGCGTTGAGCTTCGTCCACGCCTCGCTGGCCTCGGCCTCGCTGTTCATCGAGTTGAGCGAGGCGGCGGCGACGCCGGCGCGGGTCAGTTGCCCGACCTGGTCGCGCATCAGCGCGATCAGCGGCGAGACCACCAGCGTCAGCCCGCCGGCGACCAGTGCGGGCAGCTGGTAGCACATCGACTTGCCGGAGCCGGTCGGCATCACCGCGAAGACGTCGCGGCCGGACAAGGCGGCCTCGATGATCTCCCACTGCCCGGGCCGGAAATCGTCATAGCCGAAGACCGACTTCAGGATCGCGCGGGCTTTTGATTCGCTGGGCGACGACATGCTCCGGATGTGCCGGATTCGCGAGGCGAAGGCCAGCCGCCGCGCGATTCCATCCCCGTCTCCCGCAAGCTGGGGTTGCTTGGCCGTGGCCGCTCACCCACGCTCGCGTACCGGCAAGGAGAAGCTCATGCGCCTGCCCCTGATCGTCCTGATGCTCGCGCTGGCTGGGTCGGCGCAGGCCCGCCCGCTCGAGCGCGAGCTGCCGCCGAAGGCCAACGCCTGCTGGGAGCGCAGCTACGGCGCGGCCCATCTCGGAAAGCATCCGCGGCAGAAGGTCGCCAGGATCCGGCTGCTGCATGCTCCGGAGAGCTGGCAGCCGGGCGAGGGCGGCAGCGTCTACATCATGCTCTACATCAGCCTGCGCGAGCGCCTGAAACCCGAGCAGAATTTCGACTATCAGCTCGGCGGCTTCTGCCGCGCGGCCGGACAGGGACTGCGTTGCGTGCCGGAATGGGATGCGGGAAGCTGGCGGATCGAGCGCGGGCCGAACGGTGCGCTCGACATCCGCAATGCCGGCATCATCGCCAATCCCAATCCCTACGATGCCGAGGAGATTGCCGACGGGGCGGTGCAGATCCCGGCCAGACCCGATGACGGGGTCTGGCGGCTGTCGCCGGCAAGCGGGACGTGCCAGCTCGAATAGAGCGGCGGGTTGGGTTCAGGGGTGCATCCCGGCGACCTTGACCAGCCTTGCCACCAGCTTGTCGAGGAAGCCGGCGGTGCGCCTGTCGCTGATCTCGCCATCGGCGCCATAGGCCTTGTCCGCCCCGGCGACCGCCAGCATCTCCGGCACCAGCAGGGCGCCAAAGCCGAGCTCGAGCACGGTGCGCAGCTGCGTCAGGCAGCGATAGGTGCCGAGCGAGCCGGCTGAAGCGCCGCCGAGGGCGACGACCTTGCCGCGCAGGCCTGGCCCGCCGGAGCGGACGATGCTGATCCAGTCGAGCGCATTCTTCAGCGCCGGCGGGTAGCCGGCATTGTATTCCGGGCTGGCGATGAAGAGGCCGTCATGCTCGTCGACGAGCTTCGCCAGCGCCTTCGCCTCCTGCGGCGGGTCGTTGTCGAAGGCGCGGGCGTCGACCAGCGGCAGCGGATAGTCGCCGAGCGAGATCTGCGTCACCTCGGCGCCGGCGGCAGCGAGTTTCTTCGCCACCAGGGTTGCGAGCTGCGTGTTCATCGAGCCCGGCCGCCAGGAGCCGGCGAAGACGAGGATCTTTGGCATGATGGGCTCCGGCAGATATGACAGGGCAAACGGCGCGCAACCGCGCGGTCCTCGTCAGCTTGCCTTCGTGATGCGCTGGAAGAAAGGGTCAGGCCTTGGCGCGGCGATAGACCCAGACGCGGGCCGGCGGAATGTTGCGCAGCACCCAGTCGGAGACCTGGGACTTCAGCCCCGAGCCCTTGCGGGTGATCGGCGAGACCATCGCATAGGTGAACTGGATGAAGGGCGCTCCGGGCTGGAGCACATTGTCGAAGGCGTCGTTGACCAGCGCCGAGCGCTCGACCGGCGGACGGTTGAACAGCGGCAGGCTGGAGACGACCGCGCTCGCCTTCTCGCCGAGATGGTCATGCAGCGTGCGCGACAGCGCATAGGCATCGCCTTCGACGATGGTGGCGCGGGGGAAGCGCCGGCGCAGCAATTCGCAGAATTCCGGGCTGAACTCGACCAGGACGAGCCTGGACTCGTCGATGCCGCGGGCGATCAGCGCCTCGGTGACCGGCCCGGTGCCGGGGCCGATCTCCACGACCGGGCCTTCGGCCTGCGGATCGACATAGGAGGCCATGCGCTTGGCCAGGAACGGGCTCGAAGGAGCGACCGCGCCGGTGCGGCCGGGCGAATCGATCCAGGATCTCAGGAAGCGGGCATCGTCGCCGAATTTGGCGCGCGCCTCGTCGGCAGCCTTGCGCACCCGCGTCCTCAGCTTGCCGGCGGTGTTGCGGACTTCGTCCTCGACCTTGTAGCGCGCCGCCGCCACGCGCAGCCTGGCTTCGGCGACGCTGTCGACCAGCTCGGCCGCGGTCAGGCGTACCTCGTCCTCAAGCCGCGCCGCGACGGACGATTGCCCGAGGCGCGTGGCGAGGGAGGCGTTGCGCGGCCGCGAGCCGGGAGCGGATTGGACCATAAGACCTCTGAGCGGCGCGTCGCGCCCCGTTGCTGCGGGATGGTGCGACAATGCTGTGACGTTACGCCGCTGTCATATGGGGTCAAGAGGCCTGCGAATCCAGCGGTTTTTCGGCACGGGACGCTTCAGATCAGCGGCCGGGGCCTCCGCTCTCCGTCGAAAAGCAAGGCCATGCGCTCGGTCAGGCGCGGATTGAGCAGCTTCAGCCGGCCGCCCGAAAGCGCGAACAGGCCAGCGCGGCGCAGCCGCGACCAGGTCTTGCTGGTGTGGACCAACGACAAGCCGAGCGCATCGGCAAGGTGCTGCTGGGTCAGCGGAAAGACGAAGCTGTCCTCGCTGACCAGGCCGAGCGCGTCCGCCCGCCGGTAGAGCGAGATCAGCAGCGCGGCGATCCGCTCCTGGGCGTTGCGCTGCCCGACCGAGGTCAGGTTCTCGTCGATCAGGGATTCCTCGCGCGAGCCAAGCCAGGCGAGCTCATAGGCCAGCACCGGCATGCGGCCGAAGAATTCATAGGTGCGCCGGCGCGGAAAGACGCAGAGCTCGACCTCGGTCAGCGCCTCGATGCCATGCTGGGCAGCGCTGAGCAGCGAGGCCTGCAGTCCGACGAGATCGCCCGGCAGCAGGAAATTGAGGATCTGGCGACGCCCGTCCGGCAGCGATTTGTAGCGGAAGGCCCAGCCGGAGAAGAGCGTGTAGAGCTCGGCATCCTCCTGGCCGGGATGGATGATGTCGGCCCCGGCCGGCAATTGGCGATGGTCGAGCTTCATCGACTGGATGAAGCGCACCTCCTCGTCCGGCTTGTCCTTGAAGGCAGGCTTGAGACGCAAGGGGCAGGCGAGGCAGGGCACGCCCGCCCGGCTTCGATTGGTCGTCGAGACCATTACCATTCGGCTCGCTTTCTGCCGTCCAATCCTCGATCGCCGCGCCTCGCCCGGGTCCGGCCAGCGCGCTTGTGCAACGCAATATCTTTGGCGCGCCACCGGGAACTCTCGTTGCGGCGTCGCGTTTTCTTCTGTGCCGCGAAAGCTCTCGCTTAGCAATGATGTCGGGCGCTGGCGGCGGCGACCTGGAGCCCGCCTGCATGACCGAGACCTCCACCGTGCCGCGGCGCTCGCGCATGCGGCAGTTCTTTCGCGTGGCGCTGCGGTTCTGGACCGGCGAGAGCCGGCTGCGGGCCTGGGTGCTGACCGTGCTGGTGCTGGCCTTCGTCGCTGCGCAGCTCGCGGCAGCGGTCGGCGTCAACGCCTGGAACCGGCTGTTCTTCGACGCGCTGGAGAAGCGCGATCTCGCCGCCGTCTGGTCGGCGGTTGGCTGGCTGCCCCTGCTCGTCGCCGCCTCCGCCCTGACATTGTCCTGCCTGGTGATCAGCCGCATGCTGCTGCAGGTACGCTGGCGTGAATGGCTCACCCGCCATGTCGCCGGCTGGTGGATCGCCGACCAGCGCTATTACCGGCTGCAGTTCGTCGCGCGCGAGCGATCCGCCCCCGAATACCGGATCGCCGATGATGTCCGCCTTGCCATCGAACCGCTGGTCGAGTTCGCCATCGGCCTGATCAGCGCCGCGGTGACGGCGGCGACCTTCGCCGCGATCCTCTGGCATGTCGCTGGCGCGGCCCGTTTCACGCTTGCCGGCAGCGAGTTCGTGATTCCGAGCTACATGGCGCTCGCCGCCGTGCTCTATGCGGTCATCGCCTCGCTGGCCGCCTATTTCGCCGGCCGGCCCCTGGTGCCGCGCATCGCCGCCAAGAACGAGGCGGAGGCGCAGTTCCGCGCCGAGATGACGCGCTTGCGCGAGAATGCCGAGAGCATCGCCCTGATCAAGGGCGACGCCGACGAGCGCGACTCCGTCGGCGAGAATTACGGGCGGGTCGTTGCCGCCTGGCTCAAGGTCGTCCGCCAGCAGGGCGTCATCGCGATCGTGCTCAACACCAATGGCGCGCTGTTTCCGATCGTGCCGCTGCTTCTCATCGCGCCGAAATATCTTTCCGGGGAAATCACGCTGGGCGCGGTGATGCAGGTCGTCGCGGCCTTCAGCGCGGTGCAGGCGGCGCTGATCTGGTTCGTCGACAATTTCGTGCGGCTTGCCGAATGGTTCGCCTCGGTCACCCGCGTCGACGAGCTCGCCGAGTCGCTCGAGGCGCTCGACATCGGCACGATCATGGAGGGCGAGACGCAGATCTCGCTGGGCGAGAGCGCCGACGGCGCGATCCATATCGAGAATCTCTCGCTCGCCCACAGCAATGGCCGCATCGTCATCGCCGATGCCTCGGTGGTGATCGAGCTCGGCGAGAAGGTGCTGATCACCGGCGAGAGCGGCACCGGCAAGAGCACGCTGATCCGGGCGCTCGCCGGGCTCTGGCCCTGGGGCTCGGGCTCGATCGAGTTGCCGCGGGGCAAGCGCCTCGCCTTCGTGCCGCAGAAGCCCTACATGCCGATGGGCACCTTGCGCGACGTGCTGCTTTATCCCGAGGCCGAGAGCCGGGTTGCGGATGATGTCGTCATCGCCGCGCTGAAGCGCTGCAGCCTGTCCTCTCTCGCCAAGCGGCTCGACGAGGAGGAGCGCTGGGACCAGACGCTCTCCGGCGGCGAGCGTCAGCGCGTCGCCTTTGCGCGCCTGCTGATCCAGAAGCCCGACATCATCATCATGGACGAGGCGACCTCGGCGCTCGATGAGGACAGCCAGAACTCCCTGCTCGGCCTCCTCGACGAGGAACTCGCAGCGGCCACCGTGATCAGCGTCGGCCATCGGCCCGGGCTGGAAGACTTCCATGACCGCAAGATCACCCTGGAGCAGCGCCAGGCTGGCGCGCAGTTGACCTCGAAGCGTCTCGGCAAATCGCTCTGGCGGCTGTTTCGCGGGCGCTCGGCCGCCAATGATCCGGCCGCTCAAGAAAAAGTTTAGGTCCGAGCGATTCCGCCCCTCCTTGGAACAAAACCTCTCCGAACAGGTTGACAAGCCGAAGCCGCAACGAGCGGTCCATGCGAATCGGGAGAGCGAAGATGACCACTGCCAGCCTTGCCCCCCTCAAGCGCGCTGCCACCTTCTTCGGAGCGATGGCGCTGGTCGTGACTGCGCTGACCACGGGCGCTGCCCTCCAGAACGGCGTCGGCGAGAGCTCGCAGGCGGTGGCGCAGGCCAAGATCCAGCGCGGCATCCCCTCCGACATCCAGCTCGCCGCCGTGAACCCGGCGGAGACGCGTCGCGACCTCGCCCATCGCGTGGTTCCGACTTCGCAGCAGGAAGCCCGGCTGAAGAGCGATACCGTCCTGCGCTGAGCCGACGGAACCGCAGCGCCGCTCCTGCGTATAAGACAGGAGCGCCGAAAGCACGAAGCCGCCGCGAGGCGGCTTTTTCCATGGCGGCGTGCTGCTCTGACTCCGGCGTCTCCATGGCAGAGGCGCCGGCGGGGGAATGACATGTATCTGCGCATTCGCCACGCGACGACCTATCGCTATGCCTGCCCGGTCTCCTTCGGGCCGCATCGGCTGATGTTGCGCCCGCGCGATTCCTTCGACCTGCGCGTCCTCGACACCGCGATCACGCTCTCGCCCGCCGCAAGCCTGCGCTGGACGCACGATGCCTATGGCAACCCGGTTGCGACCGCGACCTTCGCGGGCGAGGCCGACACGCTCGACATCGTCAGCGAACTTCTGGTGCAGCGTTTCGGGTCGGCCATGCCGTTCGCTCCCGTCGAGACCGACATCGATAGCCTGGCGATCAGCTACAGCCCTGCCGAACGCGCCGTGCTGCAACCTTATCTCGACCTCGCCGCCGCCGATCCCGACAGCGCACTCGACAGCTGGCTCGAGGCGTTCCGCGCCGGCATCAATGGCGGCCACCTGCTGCGCGAGCTGGCGGGCGCGATCAATCGCAGCCTGAGCTATTCCGTGCGCTTCGACGAAGGTACGCAGCATCCGCTCGATACGCTGCAGGCGCAGTCCGGCTCCTGCCGCGACTATGCCTGGCTGTTCATCGAGCTCGCCCGCCGCCTCGGCTTCGCCGCGCGTTTCGTCACCGGCTACATCCATGAACGCTCGCCGGCCGACGGGGCGCTGACCTCGCTGGTCGGGCTGACCCATGCCTGGGCCGACGTCTTCATTCCCGGCGATGGCTGGATCGAGTTCGACCCGACCAACGACCTCGTTGCCGACCGGCAATTGCTGCGCGTCGCCGTCGCGCGGGTTCCGGAGGACGCTTCGCCGGTCGCCGGCAGCTATGTCGGCCCGGCGGGCTCATTCCTCGGACTGGCGGTCGGGGTCTCGATCACGCCCACCGCTGCGCCCGAGCCGGTGGCGGGCTGATCGCCGCAAAGCGCCGCCGCTTCAGCTGCGGTGGCGGATGCGCCAGACGCCAAGGCTGGTGCCCTTGGCCGGGCTGATCTCGATCGCCTCGACCTGGGTCAGCAGCCCGGCAAACAGCCGGGGCGGTGCGATCGGCGGGTTCTCGCGATCGGCGGTGATCGCCACCTCGATCGTGTGCTCGTCGAAATCGGTGACGGCGATGGTGATCCCGATCCCGGGCACGGCGCGCAGCGTGCGCGAGACCACGTCGACGATCAGAAAGCCGAGTGGAATGATGCGGTCGATCGGAAGGGCGGCCTTGGTCTCGACCTTGCCGGTCACCCATTGCGAGCGGCTGCGAACCAGACTGGCGATCATCGCCACGACATCGTCGAGGAACAGATCGATGCGCACCGGCTGCATCTCGCCATCGGCAAGCGTGAAGCGATAAGCGGCAGAGAGCACATGGACGCGGCACTCGGCGTCGGACAGCGCCATCCGCGCCTCGCCCTGGTGCTCGCGCTTGGTCAGGCCGATATAGCTTTGCACCACCTGCAGGCTGTTCTTGACGCGATGGTGCAGCTCGCGGACCAGGAAGCGGTTATCGTTGAGCGCCACCTGGAGCTTGCGCTGCCGGACCTGCTGCTCGTCGACCATGGTGTTGAAGGCTTCGGCAACGCTGCGGATGTCGTCGGGCATCTCGGGGGAGACGGCGGCACGGGCGCTGGAAAGCGAACCGCGGGCGCGGGCCGCCGCCTCGATGCTGCGCAGCCAGCGCACGCAATGCTGGTCGACGGCCTTGAGGTAGACGATGCAGAGCAGCCCCAGGGTCAGCAGCGGCGCCAGCAGCAGCGCATAGAACTGCGTCGCCGCGGCCTTCTCCGCGCGCTGGTCGAAGCTGGCGATGACGTAGAGATCGGGTGCCGCCACCATGCGGGCCGCATAGGAGCGAGCCTCGCCGGCCCGGCTCGTCCCGCGCCAGCGCTGGATCTGGTCGGGGACGATCTCGGCACGCGGCAGCCAGCTATCGTCGCCCCGGTTGCCGCCGCGCTGGATCACCACGCCGTCCTCGCGGCTGATCATGCCGACGATGAGGCCGGGGTCGGCCGTGCCGAGATCGAAGACGCTGTTCAGCAGCTCGGGATCGGCGAGCAGCAGCGCTGTCTCGTCCGCGCCGTTCGGCGATTGCCGGGTATGGATGGCGAGGAAGCGCTTGCCGTGCAACTCGACCTGGCCGTAGCGCGTCTCGGCCAGCTCGACGCCGCCCCAGATCGGTACCGGTGGCTGGGTCAGCATCTGCGCCGCGATCCGGGCGAGGTCGGCCACGTCGATCTGCGGCTCCAGCGAAACCGAGCAGGGCGGCCTACCGGTCGCGTCGAAATACAAGGCGAGATAACCGGAGGCGCTGCGCAACACGCCGTCGAGGCGCCGGCAATCCGGCGCCTGCTCCGGCGCGAACGCGGCGATGGTGGCGTTGGCCGAGATCAGGGCGCGCAGCGCGCCGCGATACCAGATGCGTGCCCGCACGGCGTAGTCGTCCGCCGCGCGCGCCTGCGAGATCTGGATCGCCTCCACCACTGTCCGATAGGTCGAAACCGCCGCCGCCGCCGTCAGTGCGGCGATCGGCAGGGCGATCGCAACCATCAGCGCCAGCAGGCGGCCCCGGACCGTCCTGAATAGCGAGAGAGCCATTTACCCGCTGACGTTTTCCGGCCCCGCCCGCTGCACCGCAGCAGTGATCCGGCGATCCGGGCCGAGATCGTCGATGCCGCCGATCGAGAGCAGCTCCGCCAGCCGGGAGCGCGCCCGATTGACCCGGCTCTTGATCGTGCCGATGGCGACGCCGCAGATCGCCGCGGTCTCCTCATAGGAAAGGCCGGTGGCCCCCACCATGATCAGCACCTCGCGCTGTTCCTCCGGGAGCTTGGCCAGTGCCTTGCGGAAGTCGGCGAGATCGAGATGGCTTTCCTGATTGCCATGCGTCGCCAGCCGGTCGGCATAGGTGCCGTCGCTGTCCTGCACTTCGCGGCCGCGCTTGCGATACAGCGAGTAATAGGTGTTGCGCAGGATGGTGAAGAGCCAGGCGCGCAGGCTGGTGCCGGGCTGGAACTTCTCGGCGTTGCCCCAGGCCTTGAGCAGCGTGTCCTGCACCAGATCGTCGGCAAGCTGCATCGAGCCCGAGAGCGACGCCGCGAAGGCGCGCAAATTCGGGATCTCTGCAATCAGGCCGTCCTTGAAGTCATCGGCGCTCATCGGATTCACCCTCGACCGGCAGGCTACGCTCGGAAGCTTCGAGCTGGGCCAGCAGCACAAGGAATTTGTCCGGGATCGGCGCGTTGATCAGGTCATCGTAATGGGCCTTGAGCGAGCGCCCGATCGATTCCTGCACCTTTGGGTCGAGCAGCGTCTCGAATTCGGTGTCGACCTCGTCTCTCTCCGGCAAATCGGAGTTCATAATATGCATCACTTCATCGCTCCTATGGCGCGTAGGCAGCCGCACCAACACGCTCCACGCGTGACGTTTCG
Source organism: Bradyrhizobiaceae bacterium (assembly GCA_036676315.1). Classification (GTDB taxonomy): domain Bacteria; phylum Pseudomonadota; class Alphaproteobacteria; order Rhizobiales; family Beijerinckiaceae; genus Allobosea. The sequence goes on along the minus strand of JAKFDB010000024.1, from coordinate 40,183 downwards.
GTCCACGCGCTGCAGCCCCCCGACAAGACACTTATTCGGCCCAATAACGATCCTGAATGCGAAAGGTTCCGGCTCTCGAAAAAAATAATTTTCTTGTCAGAACAGTAGCTTGGGTGCTCTCTTCCGGCAACTTCTTACGGGGGTCGAACCATGTCTATTGCCACGGAAATCGCACCGCATCTGCCTTATTTGCGCCGTTTCGCCCGCGCTCTGAGCGGAACCCAGGCGAGCGGCGACGCCTATGTGGTCGCGACGCTGGAAGCGCTCGTCGCTGATCCCGCATCGTTCCCGCGCGACGTCAGCCCGCGACTCGGGCTCTACCGCATATTTCTCCAGCTCTGGTCCTCGATCGGCCTCAACGACAAGCCGATGCCGCAGGATGGCGAGCGTTCGGCGGCCGAGCGCAACCTCGATGCGCTGACACCGCGTCCACGCCAGGCTTTTCTCCTGCGTACGGTCGAGGGCTTCCTGATCGAGGAGGTCGGCGAGATCATGGTGATTTCGACGGCCGAAGCCGCAGCCCTGGTCCAGTCCGCCGGACAGGAGATCGCCGAGCAGGTCGCCACCGACGTCCTGATCATCGAGGACGAGCCGATCATCGCCCTCGACATCGAGACCATGGTCGAGGAACTCGGGCACCGTGTCACCGGCGTGGCGCGGACCCATCGCGAGGCGATCGCACTCGTCGCCAAGAAGCGTCCTGGCCTGGTTCTGGCCGACATCCAGCTCGCCGACGGCAGCTCCGGCCTCGAAGCGGTCAATGAGATCCTCGGCTCGATCGATGTGCCGGTGATCTTCATCACCGCCTATCCCGAGCGCCTCCTCACCGGCGACCGGCCCGAGCCGGCCTTCCTGATCACCAAGCCGTTCCAGCCCGAGGCGGTCAAGGCGGCGATCAGCCAGGCGCTGTTCTTCGATCGCCGGGCCGGCCGCAAGGCGGCTTGACCGCTCCGGGTCGCGGGGCGGGGAACCAGCCCGCTCCGCTTCGCGTTATCCGGGTCCGGACGACGCGAAGGAGAACCGGCATGGTCATGGCCCTGCTTGCCGCGCTGATCGCGGCAGTATCGTTGGCATCGCTGTTCTACGCGGTGCTCGGCGCGTGAGAGGCCTGCCGGGTCGGCGGGCCGGCGCCTTGCTGGCGCTGACCGCTGCAGTGACGCTGCTTTTGCCCACCATGACGACTGCGATTGCTCGCGAGGGTCTTTCCACGCGGCCGGCACCTGCGCGCCTTCCGCCGCGGCGCCCGGCGGGCCTCTCCGCGCCCTCGACCGCCACTCCTCCTCCCCCTTCCCCTGGCCCTGCCCCTCCGCTGGCATCGTCGCAGCCGCCAGCGGCGGCGGCCAGTCCCTCGCCGCCGGCACGCACGGAAGCCGGCTCCTGCCTCAGCCTGCTTGCAGGCGTGGCGGGCAACCGTCTTCGTGCCGCGCCAGCGTCGGCTACGCTCACCGCGGAGGGGTGCCAGGTCGTCGAACCGGTGATCGTCGAGGCTTTCGCCGTGCGGCGGCCGGACGGGCCGGGCATGATCACGCTCGTGCCGCCGCCGACGGTGAGTTGCGAGATGGCGCGCGCGCTGTCGGTCTGGTTCGACACGGCGCTGGTGCCACTGGCCCGCGGGGCGCTGGACAAGGAGCTCACCAGCCTGCGCGTCGGCGGTGGTCACGAATGCCGGCGGCGCCACCGGCAGACGCAAACGCCGATGAGCGAACATGCCACCGGCCGCGCGCTCGATGTCTTCGCCTTCCAGCTCGGCGAGGAGAAGCAGGGCGGACTGATGATTTCAGTCGAGAAGCCTGAGGGGCTGGTCCAGAGCCGTTTCCTGGATGCGGTCAGGCAATCGGCCTGCGGCGCCTTCATGACCGCGCTCGGGCCTGGCTCCGATGCCGCGCACGCCAATCACCTGCATGTCGACATCCAGCAGCGGCGCGCGAATTCGTCGCGCTTCTGCCAGTGAGCGGGCGATTATGACGCGATCGTGAAGATGCCCGAAGGCAGGCCGGCCGGCTGGACCTGCTCCGTCGTCGGCGGCAGCGACCGTCCGCTGCTCAGGGCCTCGCGCCGCCGGCTGAGTTCCAGCAAGGCGGTTTCGAGGTCGTTTCCGGCGCTCAGAAGTTGTTCGAGCTCCCAGAATGGCGGAAGATCGCGCGGCAGACGCGGCGCGGGAAAGATCGGTTCCCGGTTCGTGTTGTTCTGGTTTGGCATTTGCGCTTCCACTGCTTAGTTCCCATCAACGCAAGCACCGGATTGAGGTTCCGGATTATTCGGGAACTGTGGAGCGATTGGGGCGTTCTGGCGAAGTTTCGAGGATGGGAGAGTGCGAATGGGACAATTGATCGGCGCCGTCGCGGCGCTGGCCGCTGCGGCCGGGCTGTCGCTTGCTCCGGCCCCGGCAGTGGCGCAGAGCCGGGCGCCGGCAGGGCGGCTGACCTGCACGATCGGGACTGGCCTGGGGCAGGCGGTCGCGACGCAGCGCCCGCTCGAATGCCGCTTCCGGCCGCGCCGCGGTCCCTTGCAGACTTATGCCGGGATCATTCGCGGCTTTGCGCTCGACCCCAAGGCCGTCGGCCGCAGCCTGATCGCCTGGCGCGTCTATGGCCCCTATGCCCGGGCCCCGCTGGGCGCGCTCAACGGGCGCTATGCGCGGCCGGCGAACAGCAGCCCCTCCCTGGTCGGCGGTATCGACAACGACGTGCGGCTCGAGCCGAGGGCGTTGCCCCTGCAACGCGGCGCCAATGTCGCGCTGGGGGTGACCGACTTCGAGCTCAACCTGACGCGGGCACCTCGCCGGCGCTGAGTGTGCCGGGATTGCTTACCTTTTGCTAACCTTACGCACGCAATTTAAGTCGAATTCGACGCATTTCTGCTCGGAAAGCACTTCAGATCGGAACAAGATGGTCCGAGGGGGCGTTCATCCGGCTCACAGGCAGAAATTGCGTGGGAGCAGCGGCGTGAAGTTGGAAGGTAACCTGGAGATCATGTCCGATATCCGGATCCTCATCGTCGAAGACGATCCCTTCATCGCGATGGATATTGAAAGCGCGGTGAGCGAGAAGCTCGGCGACCGAGCGGAGTTGGTCGTCGTCGAATCGCTGTCGCAAGCGCGGATCGCTGCCGACAAGCCGGTTTCCTGCGCCCTGCTCGACATCGACGTGATCGGTGGCAAGACCTTCGGCATCGCGGCCAGCCTGCGCGCCAAGGGAACGCCGCTCGCCTTCGTCTCGGGCTCGGCACCCAGCGACGTGCCCGCCGAGCTGCGTGACATCCGCTTCGTGCGCAAGCCGTTCTCGACCGGCGAGATCGTTCGGTTCGTCTGCAACGCCGTGAAGGACGACTGACGCCTCGCCCGGCGCAGCTGCGCCTGGCTATTCGGGCGTTTCGTCGCCCGCTTCGATCCGCTTCGGGAATGTCAGCGCGATGCGCGTGCCGGGCCTCGCGGCGCCCGCTGTCAGCGGGCCGGTTTCCATCGTGGCGCGCATGCTGCGCAACAGGCTCTTGATCACCGATTTGCCGAGACCGGCGGTGGCCTCGTCGGCGGCCATGCCGACGCCGTCATCCTCGACCGCCAGGATCAGTTCGCCCGCTTCCTCCGGGCCATTGGCCAGACGAATGGTGATCTTGCCGGCCATCCCGTCCGGGAAGGCGTGCTTGATGGCGTTGGTGACGAGCTCGTTGATGATCACGACGAAGGAGACGGCGTCGCGCCCCGGCAGGCGGATCGGCTCCATTGCCAGCTCGATGGTGATCGGCCGCCCCTCCGCCTGCTTGCCGATCTCGGCCAGCAGGTCCTCCATATAGGGACGGGCGTCGATCTCGTCGGCCTCGATGTCGAGGCGCAGGCGCCGCTGCCCCGCGGCGATCGCCTGGATGCGTGACTGCGCCTGGGCCAGCGCCTGCTTAACCACCGGTTCGCGCGCCTGGCGGCTCTGGACGTTGAGCAGCGCCGAAACCATGGCGAGGTTGTTGCCGACCCGGTGATTGACATCGCGCAACAGCGCCTCGATCCGTAGCCGTTCGTTCTCGAGCTGCTGGGTGCGCTCGACGACGCGCTGTTCCAGTTCGAGGTTCGAGCTGGACAGGAAGATGTTGCGCCGCCCGCGGCTGCGAAGCTGCAGCCAGGCGACGAAGCTCAGCCCGGCGAGGGCGACGAGGATGCCGATGCTGGCGAAGATGCGCCGGCGCGTCTCGCGCCGGCTGCGTTCGCGCAACAGGCGGTTCTCTTCGGTCTGGATGGCGCCGGCGGTGTCCCGCAGCTCCTGCATCAGGCGATTGCCGTCGCCCTGCCGGAGCGCCGCCAGCGCCTGGTCGCGCTTGCCTTCGCGCACCAGCGCGATGGTGGCGTTCATTTCCACCAGCTTGCGCCGTGTCAGCTCGCGCGCCTGGCGGATCCGCTCGATCTGGCTCGGGTTATCGGCGACCATTGCCTCAAGCACGTCGAGTTCCGGCAGGACGTTGAAGCGCGATTCATTATAGGGCGCGAGATAGGCTTCGTCCCCGGTCAGCAGGAAGCCCCGCTGGCCGGTTTCGGCATCGAGCAGATTGCTGAGAAAACCCTGGCTGCGCTCGCGAACCTCGATCGACTTCGAGACCAGCCGTGACGCCTCGATCGCCTGGAAGTTGATCCAGGCCGCGATCACCACGGCGATGGCCACGACGCCGATTGCGATTGCTGCCGAGGAGACCGTGCGTAGCCGAGCCACGAAAGCGAGCCAATCCGGCGTCAGCCAGCGTGGACGGGGGTTCACTTGGGCGTTCATTGAACCTTGAATAGACGCTAGCCTGCCATAGACCTATGTAAAAAGACACGTCGCGTCCACGTGTCTGGGGCGGCTTTGGCAGGGCAGCCGGCTGCGCGAGCCGGGATGGGCGGTGTCCTGCGGGCTATTTTTCCTCCTCGCCATCCCGGCCCTGGGCCAGATGCCGGCCGAGCACCAGGCCGAGCAGGACGACGCCGCCGACCAGCCCGGCGCGCCAGCCGATCTTGCCGCTGCCGACGAGCGCCGCCGCGACCGGGGCAGCGGCCATGGCCGCTTCCAGACGCTTGGTCGGCCGCCGCCGGCTCTTGACATAGGCCGCGATGGCGAAGGCGATCACCGCCGCCAACAGCAGCCCGCCGGCGATCCAGAGGCTGGCCGCCACGCTGCCATAGTGCAGCGTCAGCACGGTGTGCAGCGCATTGAGACCGTAGCCGGCGGCGCAGACCACCAGCAGCACCCCTGCCAGATAGAGGCCGTAAACGGTCGCGTTGCGGCGCACGGCGCCGCCGATCTCGCTCGCGAGCAGAGCCGGAATCCCCCCCAGCATCGGTTCAGCGCGCCGACAGGAAGCCGACGAAGAGACCGACCGCGGCGGCGAGGCCGAGCGCCCGCAGCGGCCGCTCCTGGATCTCGCGCACGATCAGGTCCTGCAGGTCGCTCGCCTGCTCCTTGGCGACATCGACCATCTTGTCGGTGTCGACGCCGACCGCCTTGAGCTTGCTGCTGACGGTCGCCGCCAGATCCTCGGCGCCGCGCGTCAGGCTGTCTTCGATCTCGTTCGCCTCGTCGCGCAGCCGGCGGCCTGTCGTCTTGGCGCGGCCGGTGATCTCGGCGGCACCCTCGGCGGCGGCGTCGCTGGCGCGCTTGACCGAGGCGGCGGCTTGGCGCTTGGCGGAAGTGGTGGTGGCGGCCATCAAATAGCTCCTTCGGTGACGGAAATTGCCTTGCGGCGCCGTGACTACGGCGCAATTCGAATTTTCAACGCGCCAGCGCAGTCGCGGTTCCGGCGGATCGCTCTTCTGCGTGGTCGACAGGGCCCTCCTGCGCGGCCTCGCGGACCGCACGACGGTAGCGCACGAATTCCTCGCGCGCCACGAGGGCGACGAGGAGGATCGGCGTCGAGAGCACGGCGCCGATCGGCCCCCAGAGCCAGAGCCAGAAGATGAAGGAGATGAAGACGAGGAAGGGCGAGATCGTCAGGCGTCGGCCGACGACGATCGGCGTCACCACATTGCCCTCGATCAGGTGGATGATGAAATAGGCGGCCGCCGGCCAGGCCGCGACGAGCAGCGAGGAAGGCGAGAGCAGGCCGGCGGCGAAGAAGGCGACCGTGACCATGATCGGCCCGATGAAGGCGAGGTAGTTCAGGAAGAAGGCGAGGGCGCCCCAGAACACCGGATAGGGCAGCCCGGCCAGCCCGGCGATGACCGTGCCGACCAGCCCCATGCCGAGATTGATCAGCGTCACCAGCCCGAAATAGCGGGCAGCGCGCGTCTCGATCTCGCTGAAGAAACTGCCGGCCGAGCGACGCGCGTCTCGGCCGAAGCACAGTCGCAGAAAGCGCGCCTTGAGATCGCGCCGTGTCGCCAGCCAGAAATAGACGGTCGCGACGAAGATCAGCAGGCCGCCGGCCGCCGTGGTCGAGGAGATCGCGATCGAGACCAGCGGATTGCCGTCCGAGACGCTGACCTTGGCGCCGTCGCCACCGGCGATATCGCCCGCGACCTGCTTGAACTCCTCCATGAAGGCGAGCACGCCGACGAGCTTGAGCTTCAGCGCGGTGACCATCTTCGGGAACTGGTCGCTCCAGGCGGCGATCGGCACCGTCAGCGTCCCGATCAGCAGGAGCAGCAGCACGACGCCGAGCAGCACCACGATCCCGGCGGCGAGATGCTGCGGCACGCCGCGCCGGACCATCGCGTCGACCGGGGGACCGAGCACCAGGCCGAAGATCACACCGGCCGTCACCGGCAGGGCGATCACGCGGGTCAGGTAGAGGGCGGCGGTCGCCAGGATGATGAAGATGCCAACGATGGCATAGCGGACGATGAGGTCGTGCTCCTGCGGCGAAATCTCGCCGCCGGCTGAGCTCTCCTCGGCCTCCGGCTCCGCCATATAGCGCGGAAAGGGCTTCCAGGCGGATACATTGAGCATTCGGGCAGTCCGGCGCGCATCGGCGCCCCCCGGCGCACTTCAGGCACTCAACGCGAAGGCGGCCGCAATGGTTCCGGCCTCGCCATCGGAGGCGCGCCCGGGGAGAGCGCCGGAACCGGATTTTAGCTCCGCTCCGGCCCTAATGCGCCTCGTCCCAGTTGCTCGCCGCCCGGGCATCGACCACCAGCGGCACCTTGAGCTGCACCGCCGGATGCGGCGCCTCGACCATCACCCGGCGGATCACCGGCAGCGCCGCCTCGACCTGGTGCTCCGGAACCTCGAAGACGAGCTCGTCATGGACCTGCAGCAGCATGCGGGCATCGAGTTTCGCCTCGGCCAGCGCCCCGTCCATGCGGATCATGGCGCGGCGGATGATGTCGGCGGCCGAGCCCTGGATCGGCGCGTTGATCGCCTGGCGCTCGACGAAGGCGCGCTCGGACGGATTCTTCGAGGCCACCGCCGGGAAATGGCAGACACGCCCGAAGATCGTGGTGACCTGGCCGCTGGCCCGGACCGTCGTCTTGGCCTGGTCCATATAGTCGCGGATGCCCGGGAAGCGCTCGAAATACTTGCGGATATAGGCGCTGGCCTCCTCGCGGGAGATGCCGAGCTGGTTGGCGAGGCCGAAGGCCGAGATGCCGTAGATGATGCCGAAATTGATCGCCTTGGCGCGCCGGCGCACCTCGCTCGGCATGCCCTCGACCGGCACGCCGAACATTTCAGACGCCGTCATCGCATGGATGTCGACGCCATCGGCGAAAGCCTGCCGGAGCTGCGGGATCTCGGCGATATGGGCGAGGATGCGCAGTTCGATCTGGCTGTAGTCGGCCGAGATCAGCTTGTTGCCCTTCTCGGCGACGAAGGCGGTCCTGATCTTGCGCCCGGCCTCGGTGCGGATCGGGATGTTCTGCAGGTTGGGCTCCGAGGAGGAGAGCCGCCCCGTGGTCGTCGCCGCCAGCGCATAGGAGGTGTGGACCCGGTGGGTCTGCGGGTTCACATAGGTCGGCAGCGAGTCGGTATAGGTCGACTTCAGCTTGGCGAGCTGGCGCCAGTCGAGGATGCGGGCCGGCAGTTCATGGCCCTGCTCGGCCAGGTCCTCGAGCACGCCGGCGCCGGTCGCCCATTGCCCGGTCGCAGTCTTCTGGGCGCCTGAAAGCCCCATCTTGCCGAACAGGATGTCGCCGAGCTGCTTGGGGCTGCCGATGGTGAACTTCTCGCCGGCGAGCGTATGGATCTCGTCCTCCAGCCGGGCGAGCGACTGGGCGAATTCGCCCGAAAGGCGCGACAGGATCTGGCGGTCGATGGCGATGCCGCGCTGCTCCATCTGGGCCAGCACGGCGACGAGCGGCCGTTCCAGCACCTCGTAGACGGCGCTCTTGCCCTCGGCGGCGAGGCGCGGCTTCAGGGCGCGCCAGAGCCGCAGCGTGATGTCGGCGTCCTCGGCGGCATAGGCGGTCGCCTTCTCGAGATCGACCTTGTCGAAGGTGATCTGCGCCTTGCCGGTGCCGGCGACCTCCGAATAGGGGATCGTCTTGTGGCCGAGATGCAGCTCGGAGAGCCGGTCCATGCCGTGATTGTTCTTGCCGGCATCGAGCGCATAGGAAATCAGCATCGTGTCCTCGACCGGAGCGACGGCGAGGCCGTGGCGGGCGAGCACGAGCAGGTCGTATTTCAGGTTCTGGCCGATCTTCAGCACGCCGGGGTCGGCGAGCAGCGGCTTCAGCGCCTCGATGGCATCGCCGAGCGGGATCTGGCCTTCGACCATGCCGCCGCCGAACAGGTCGGTGCCGCCGCGATGCTGCAGCGGCACGTAGCAGGCCTTGCCCGGCGCGACGGCGAGCGAGAAGCCGACCAGGTCGGCCTGCATGGCGTCGAGCGAATTGGTCTCGGTGTCGAGCGCGACCTGGCCGGCCTCATAGGCCCAGCCGATCCAGCGCGTCAGGTCGGCCAGCGTGCGCACGCATTCATAGCCGGCACGGTCGACCTGGAGCTGGATCGCCTCGTCCTTGCGCGCCTGCGCCAGGTCGGCCGGCTTCAGCCAGCCATCGCCGGCCGGCGCAGCGGCGCCATTGGCGCTCGCGGCGCTCGTAGCCACGGCAGCCGGGGCGGCCCCGGCGGCGATTTCGGCGCCGTCGGCACCGACATAGAGCGCCTTGAGCGCGGCGGCGCGGGCACCGCCGGGTGCGAGGTCGGGATCGGCCTCGACAGCCGAGACATCGGCTTCATAAGCCTCGGCGACGCGCTTGGTGATGGTGGTGAACTCCATCGCCTTGAGGAAGGCGATGAGCTTGCCGGGCTCCGGCTGGGCCAGCGTCAGGTCGGCGAGCGGCGTCTCGACCGCGACATCGTCGACCAGCGTCACCAGCCTGTGCGAGATACGGACCTTCTCGACCACTTCGGGATTGGTCAGGGTTTCCCGGCGCTTGGGCTGCTTGATCTCGCCGGCCCGGGCCAGCAGGGTCTCGAGGTCGCCATATTCGCCGATCAGCTGGGCGGCGGTCTTGATGCCGATGCCGGGCGCGCCCGGGACATTGTCGGTGGCATCGCCGGCGAGCGCCTGCACATCGGTGACCTTGTCCGGCATCACGCCGAAATACTCGACCACCTCGGGCTCGCCGATGCGCCGTTCGGGCCGGAAGCCGGCGCCCTTCTTGGCGTCACCGGAGGCCGGGTCGTACATCGCGACGCCCGGCCGCACGAGCTGCATCAGGTCCTTGTCGGCCGAGACGATCAGCACGTCGGCGCCGGCCTCGCGGGCCTGCTTCGCATAGGTCGCGATCAGGTCGTCGGCCTCGTAGACATCCTGCTCGACCGGGATCAGCCCGAAGGCGCGTACCGCCTCGCGCATCAGCGGGAACTGCGGGATCAGATCCGGCGGCGGGTCGGAGCGGTTGCCCTTATAGGCTGGGTAGATCTGCTTGCGGAACGAGTTCTCGCTCTTGTCGAAGACGATGGCGAGATGGGTCGGCCTGACCCCGAGCACGCCCTCGCGGACGAACTGGAACAGCTTGGTCGTGAACAGCCTGACGGCGCCCGATGGCAGCCCGTCCGAGCGGGCATTGTATTTCCGGTCCTGGTTGATCGACTGGAAATAGGCGCGGAAGATGAAGTTCGAGCCGTCGACCAGGAAGAGGTGGTCGCCGGGCTTCAGCGAAGGGGCTGGGTTCGTCATGCGCGGGACCATAGGGCTGCAGGCCGGGATGGTCTATTGTGCAAGCAGGCTCGCCCGCAAGAAGCTGTCAGGAGGAATGCGATGAACGTCTACGCCACCATGCCGCTCGCCTTCGAGGGCTGCCCCGAGGGGGAGATGCAGGCGCGCGCCGACGACTTCCTCGCAACCATGCGCAAGCGCCGGACGGTGCGCGATTATTCCGACCGGCCGGTGCCGCGCGAGCTGATCGAGGCGGCCGTTCGCACCGCCGGAACGGCCCCCTCAGGCGCCAACCAGCAGCCCTGGACCTTCGTCTGCATTTCCGATCTGGCGCTGAAGAAGAAGATCCGCGAGGGCGCCGAGGAGGAGGAGCGCGCCTTCTATGCCGGCCGCGCCGGCGAGGAGTGGCTGGATGCGCTGAGCCATCTCGGCACCGACGAGAACAAGCCCTTCCTGGAGTCCGCGCCCTGGCTGATCGCGATCTTCGCCCAGCGCTGGGGCCATGATGCGCAAGGGCGCAAGGTGAAGCACTATTACGTGCCGGAATCGGTCGGCATCGCCGCCGGCTTCCTGATCGCCTCGCTGCATCAGGCTGGCCTGGCGACGCTGACCCATACGCCGGCGCCGATGAACTTCCTCAACCAGCTCTGCGGCCGGCCCGACAACGAGAAGGCGCTGATCCTCCTCGTCGTCGGCTATCCGGCTGAGGGCTGCCTGGTCCCGGCGATCGGCAAGAAGCCGCTCGAGGAGATCGCCAGCTTCCTCTAACGCGCCGCCGGTTGCCGAGGCTCCGTCATTCCGGGGCGCTGCGGAGCAGCGAGCCCGGAACCCATGAACACGGCGCCATCGGATAAGGCATGCCGGTGTCGGGCAGGTCTTCCGCCAACCTCGTGCTCATGGGTTCCGGGCTCAGGCCGTCGGCCTGCCCCGGAATGACAAGGTCAGATTTCGTTCCCAGTCCGCTCAGGCCGGCGCGGCGCCCTGCGTCGCGAGGTAGACCGCATAGAGCGACTGGCTTGCCGCCATGAACAGCCGGTTCCGCTTCGGCCCGCCGAAGCAGACATTGCCGCAGATTTCCGGCAGGCGGATGCGGCCGAGCAGCTTGCCGGCGGGGTTGAAGCAGAGCACGCCGCTATAGCCGACGGCGCGGCCGGCATTGCTCGAGGCCCAGAGATTGCCCTCGACATCGCAGCGCAGACCGTCCGGTCCGCATTTGACTCCATCGACCATGCAGTCCGAGAACAGCTTCTGGTTGGAGAGCTTGTTGTCGGTGCCGACGTCGAAGACGTGGATGTCGCCCTTGCCGCCCGGCCCGGTATCGCCCGGACCCTTGCCGGTCGAGGCGACGTAGAGCTTCTTGAAGTCGGGCGAGAAGCAGAGCCCGTTCGGGTCCGGGACCTGGCTCTCGTTGACGACGAGGTCGACCCGGCCGCTCGGGTCGACCCGATAGCAGTTCGTCGGCAATTCGCGCTTGAAGAAGCCGATCTCCGGCGGCTGGCCGAGGCGGGGATTGATCTTGCCATTGGCATTGCTGGCGCCGCCGGCGGCATCGGGTGCGCCTTCATAGAGCTGGCCGCCATAGGGCGGATCGGTGAACCAGTAGCTGCCGTCGGGATGCTGGACGATGTCGTTGGGCGAGTTCAGCCGCTTGCCGTCGAACTTGTCGGCGAGGATCGTCACCGAGCCGTCGAGCTCATAGCGTACGACACGGCGGTTGAGATGCTCGCAGGAGAGCTGCCGGCCCTGGAAGTCGAAGCTGTTGCCATTGCTGTTGCCGGACGGCGTGCGGAAGACGCTGACCCGGCCATCATCCTCGAGCCAGCGCAATTGCCGGTTGTTGGGAATGTCGCTCCAGACCAGATAGCGCCCCTGCGCGTTCCAGGCCGGGCCTTCGCTCCACAGCGCGCCGGTCCAGAGCCGCTGGATCGGGGCATTGGGCTGGGCGAGGCCGTTGAAGGCAGGGTCGACCGCGATGACGTCGGGATCCCAGAAATAGGTGGTCGGAGCGCCGTTCCGGCTGAAGTCGCGCGGCGGGGTGGTCACCGTGCTCGGCGGCCCGACCGGGCTCGCCGGCGCCTGGGCGAAGGCCGTGCCGGCACTTGCCGCCAATGCGCCTGCGCCGGCGACCTGCAGCAGCCGGCGGCGGGAAAGCGCACGGTTCTTCTCGTCCTCGATGATCTGGTGGTTCATTATGACCTCCCTGGCAGGACTGTTTCGTCCTTGCGGGAGGCATCGGGAGCGCCGATTGCGGCAGCGGCGTGGCGTGGACCTGACCTATGGTCATGGCCGACCCTGCCTCTCCGGGTCTTCTCTTCGACTTAAATCGGTTGAATGCTCGGGAGTCCGGCCGAGCCTGCGGCTCAGGCGGCGAGATCGGCGACCAGCGCGTCCAGCAGGAGAGCGCCTTCCGGCGTCGCGGCGAGCCGGCCGCCGGGCTTGCGCACGAGGAAGCCTTCGGCGATCAGGCTACCGATCCGGTTCGAGTTTAGCTTCCGGCCGGCCAGCTTCTCGAACACCGAAAGATCGATGCCCTCGACCAAGCGCAGCCCCATCAGCAGATATTCGTCGCCCTGCGCCTCGGCATTGAGCAGCTCGTTCTCGACGAAGGCGTCGCCATCCGCCTCGACCCGCTCCAGCCAGCTCTCGGGCCGCTTCTCGGTCGACTGGGCCATCCGGCCCTGCGCCGTCACCAGCCGGCCATGGGCGCCCGGGCCGACGCCGGCATATTCGCCATAGTGCCAATAGACCAGATTATGCCGGCATTCGGCGCCGGGCCGGGCATGGTTCGAGATCTCGTAGACCGGCAGGCCATGCGTCGCCGTGATTTCCTGCGTGAGCTCGTAGAGCGCTGCTCCGGCATCGGGATCGGGGATGGCGAGCTTGCCGGCGCGGAAGAGCTGGTCGAAGGCGGTGCCGGGCTCGATGGTCAGCTGGTAGAGCGAAAGATGCTCGGCGGCATGGCTGATCGCCAGCTCGAGCTCGGCCCGCCACAAATCCGGCGTCTGGTTCGGCGAGCGGGCATAGATCAGGTCGAAGGAGTAGCGCTCGAAGTATTTGCGGGCGATCGCGACCGCGTCGAGCGCCTCCTGGGCCGAATGCATCCGGCCGAGCGCCTTGAGATCGGCATCGTTCAGCGCCTGCACGCCGAGCGAGACGCGGTTCACACCGGCCGCCCGGAAATCGCTGAAGCGGCCGGCCTCGACGCTGGTCGGGTTGGCCTCGAGCGAGACCTCGCAATTGGGGTCGACCGCCCAGTGCTCGCCGATCGCGTCGAGGATCGCGCCGACGGTGCGGCCCTCCATCAGCGAGGGCGTGCCGCCACCGAAGAAGATCGAGGAGACGGTGCGGCCGGGTGCGAGCTGGGCGCGATGGGCGATCTCGCGGCGGAAGGCCGCGACATAGCGGGCCTGGTCGGGCGGCGAATGCCGGACATGGGAATTGAAGTCGCAATAGGGGCATTTGGCCAGGCAGAAGGGCCAGTGCACATAGACGGCAAAGCCGGCAGCCGCCGTCGGATGCTTCGGCGCGCCGGGCCGCACGGCGAGGGCGGCCGACGGGTTCAACCCGGCTTCCTCAGGCAGGCGGCGGCGAGCACATGGAAGGCGCGCGCGCGATGCGACAGGCCGGGCGAGCCATCGGCCGGAATGCCGTGCTTCTCGTCGGCCGTCATCTCGCCGAAGGTCTTGGCGTGGCCGGCCGGCTGGAAGATCGGATCATAGCCGAAGCCGGACAAGCCGCGCGGCGCGTGCACGATCTCGCCGAAGACGCGGCCCTCGAACAGCTCCTGATGCCCGTCCGGCCAGGCGATCACCAGCGCCGAGACGAAATGGGCGCGGCGCTGCTCCGGCGCGGTCGCGCCGCGCTTGGCGAGCTCCACCTGGACGCGGACGAGCGCCGGAGTGAAATCCTTGCCCGGACCGGCCCAGTTCGCCGAGAACAGGCCGGGCGCGCCGTCGAGCGCGTCGATGCAGATGCCGGAATCGTCGGCGAGCGCCGGCAGCCCCGAGGCGTTCGCCGCCGCGACCGCCTTGATCGCCGCGTTCTCGGCGAACATGTGGCCGTTCTCCTCGGGCTCCGGCAGGTCAAGCTCGCCGGCCGAGACCAGCGCGACGCCATAGGGCGCCAGCAATTCGCGCATTTCGCGCAGCTTGCCCTGGTTATGGGTCGCGATCACGACCTTGCCGGTGAGGGGGCGGTTTCCGTTCATGCGAAACTCCAGACCATCTCAAGCTCCAAGGTCATCCCGGGCGACCGGCGGGAGACCCGGGACCCATGCCGGATCGGTTCAGGCATGGATTCCGGCTCTGCGCGGCTGACGCCGCTCCGGCCGGGATGACCCTCGAGGATGGAACGCGCCAAGATCAAATCAAGCCACCGTTGCCTTCTGCAGCGTAACCAGCTTGCCGACGCCATCCTTGGCGAGCCGCAGCAGGGCCATCAGCTCGTCCTCCGAGAACGGCGCGCCCTCCGCGGTGCCCTGGACCTCGACGAGGCCGCCGGTGCCGGTGATGACGAAATTCGCGTCGGTCTGGGCGCCGGAATCCTCGACATAGTCGAGATCGATCACCGGGTTGCCGGCGACGATGCCGCAGGAAACCGCGGCGACATGGTCCTTCAGCGGGTTGGTGCCCTTGAGCATCCCGCGCCCTTCCATCCATTTCAGCGCGTCGTGCAGCGCGACCCAGGCGCCGGTGATCGAGGCGGTGCGGGTGCCGCCATCGGCCTGCAGCACGTCGCAGTCGACGACGATCTGGCGCTCGCCGATCGCGGTCAGGTCGACCACGGCGCGCAGCGAGCGCCCGACCAGGCGCTGGATCTCCTGGGTGCGGCCCGACGGCTTGCCGGAGGTGACCTCGCGGCGGGTGCGCTCATGGGTGGCGCGCGGCAGCATCGAATATTCGGCGGTGACCCAGCCCTTGCCGGTGCCGCGCAGCCAGGGCGGCCCCTTTTCCTCGACGGTGGCGGCGCAGAGCACCTTGGTCTCGCCGAAGCTCACCATGCAGGAGCCCTCGGCATAGCGCACCACGCCGCGTTCGAGCGTGACCTTGCGCATCTCGTCGGCGGCACGCTTGGAGGGTCTCATTATCATCGTCCTGCTTTTATGGATCGGAGGCTCTTAGGCGTTTCGCCGGGGGGCGGCAAGGCGAGGGCTTTCACATGCCGCTTGATCCGCCGCGCCGTCGAAGGGACAATGCAGCATGTGCAACAGCCCCCTCGCCGGAAGATGAGCGCCCATACGCGCCCGGATTCGCCCGGCGGCCTGGTCGAGATCGACCAGCGCTCGCGCGAAATCTTCCGCCATATCGTCGACGGCTATCTCGCCAATGGCGAGCCGGTCGGCTCGCGCAATATCGCTCGCCTCCTGCCGATGTCGCTGTCGCCGGCGACGGTGCGCAACGTCATGACCGATCTGGAGATGGCCGGGCTGATCTATGCCCCCCACACCTCGGCCGGGCGTTTGCCGACCGAGCGCGGCCTGCGCTTCTTCGTCGATGCGATGATGGAGGTCGGCAGCCTCACCTCGGAGGAACGGGCCCGGATCGAGGCGCAGATGCGGGCGGCGGCCAGCGGCCGGACCCTCGACGGCGCGCTGACCGAGGCGTCCGCCCTGCTTTCCGGTCTCTCGCGCGGGGCCGGGGTCGTCGTCACCACCAAGGCCAATGCTCGGCTGAAGCACATCGAATTCGTCCGGCTCGACGCCAATCGCGCCCTGGTCGTGCTCGTCGCCGATGACGGCACCGTCGAGAACCGCCTGCTGCTGCTGCCGCCCGGCCTGCCGGCCTCGGCGCTGGTCGAGGCCGGCAACTTCCTCAATGCCCGCATCGCCGGCAAGACGCTGGCCGACATCCGCCGCGAGATCGACGAGAGCCGCGCCCAGATGGAAGGCGAGCTCGACGGCTTGACCGCGCGCCTCGTCGAAAGCGGCATCGCGACCTCGTCCGGCCCGTCCGGCGACCGGCACCTGATCGTGCGCGGCCAGGCCAATCTGCTCGAGGATCTGAAGGCGCAGGAGGATCTCGAGCGCATCCGCCTGCTCTTCGCCGATCTCGAGACGCAGACCGAGCTGATCGACCTCCTGACCCGCGCCGAAGCCGGCGACGGCGTGCGCATCTTCATCGGCTCCGAGAACAAGCTGTTCTCGATGTCGGGTTCCTCGATCGTCGCCGCCCCGTTCCGCGACGGCGAGCAGCGCATCGTCGGCGTCGTCGGGATCATCGGGCCGACGCGGCTGAACTATGCCCGCATCGTGCCGATGGTCGACTACACCGCGCGCGTGGTCGGGCGTTTGCTCGAGGGCGGGCGATGAAGCGGAACGGCCGGCTGCTGGCCGGCATCCTGGCGGGAGCGATGCTGATGACGACCGCAGGCGCAGCCCGGGCCGATCTGCTCTCCGCCGCAGCCTCCGGCAATGCAGCCGAGGTCGGCCGGCTGATCGCGGCCGGGGCCGAGCTCGAACAGCGCGACGGGCAGGGCCAGACGCCGCTATTGCGCGCCGTCGCCGGCAACCATGTCGCGGTCGCAAAAGCCCTGCTTGCCGCCGGCGCCAGCCCGAATGCCCAGGCCGCGAACCAGGACACGCCCTGGCTGCTCGCCGGCGCCAGCGGCCGCACCGAGATCATCGCTGCGATGCTGCCGCTGAAGCCCGACCTCTCGATCCGCAACCGCTATGGCGGCAATGCGCTGATCCCGGCCTGCGAGCGGGCCCATGTCGAGACGGTGAAGCTGCTCCTGACCAGCGGCATCGACCTCGACCATGTCAACAATCTCGGCTGGACCTGCCTGCTGGAGATCGTGATCCTCGGCGATGGCGGGCCGCGCCATCAGCAGGTCGCGAAGCTGGTGCTCGATGCCGGCGCCAATCCCAATCTCGCCGACAAGGACGGCGTCACGCCGCTCGTCCATGCCCGCAAGCGCGGCCAAGGCGAGGTCGCCAAGCTGATCGCCGCCAAGGGCGGGAAGTGATCGCGGGCGCCGAGTCGCCTATTCCAGCCAGTCGGTGACGAAGCGCTCGCTGGCGTGGATATCGATCGATTCGAGCTTTCCAGGCCCGAGGCTGCGGAACTTGTGGGGCACGCCGGCCGGCACGACCAGGATCTGCCCGGCTTCAGCCTCGATGGTCTCGTCGCCGATGGTGTAGAGCGCGCGTCCGGCGCGGACGATGAAGGTCTCGGGATAGGGGTGGCTGTGCAGGCGCGGTCCTTCGCCGATCCCGGCCGAGACGAAGATCAGCGACAGCCCGCCGCCGAACCCCTGGACTTCGCCACGCCATTCACCGGGCGTCTCCGCCCAGCTCTCGCGCTCGACGACGCGCGCCTGCGCCTTCTCGACCATCTCAGCCGCGGGTCGCGATCGCCGCCGCGGCGCCGGCCATGACGCCGCCGGTGATGCGATTGATCCGGCGTATGGCGCGCGGGCTGGAGACCAGTCGCCGGGCCCGGTCGGCGGCGAAGGCATAGCCCAGCATCGTCGTGGTGATGATCACCATGGTCAGGATCGCGATCTCGATGAAGAGCAGCGGGGTGATCGCGCTGAGGTCGACCACCAGCGGCAGGATCGAGACGAAGAACACCATCACCTTGGGGTTGCCGAGCGTCAGCGCGAGGCCGCCGAAGAACAGGCGCAGGCCCTCGCCGCGGATGGCGGGCGGGGCCGACTGGCTGTCGACCGGCGTGGTCCAGAGCTTCCAGGCGAGATAGAGCAGATAGGCGCAGCCGGCGTACTTGATCACGACGAAGACGCCGTGGAAGCTCTGCATCAGCATCGACAGGCCGAGCGCCGAGAAGGTGAGCCAGACCAGATCGCCAGCAGCGATGCCGAGTACGAAGGGCACCGCCCGGCGGAAGCCGGTCGAGAGCGAGCGCGCCACCAGCGCCGCGATGCCGGGGCCCGGCGAAGCGACCGCCAGGAAATAGACCCCGGCGAAGACCATGAAACCGGCGATGTCCATGCGTTTCGTCCCTGCGCCGTGCCGCTGCTCCAGCGCGCAAGCTTAGCAGCGGGTCGCGGCGCTGTCCCATCGGCTTGCGTGATGGCTGCGATCAAGGTGCGTGACGCCTCGGCGGCTTTAGGGCAATGCCGCGACGTTGCCCGGCGTGACCAGGAAGCGCTGCGCCTGCGGCGGCAGGTCGCCGAACAAGGCAGGGTCGGCACCGGTCATCCAGACCTGGCAGCCGAGCTCGCCGAGGCCGGCATAGAGCGCGGCGCGGCGGCGCGGGTCGAGATGCGCGGCGATCTCGTCGAGCAGCACCAGAGGCGGCAGCTCGCTCATGCTCGCCACCAGCCTGGCATGCGCCAGGATCAGGCCGATCAGCAGCGCCTTCTGCTCGCCGGTCGAGCCCTGGCCGGCCGGAATGTCCTTGAGGGCATGGCGGACGACGAGGTCGGAAGCCTGCGGCCCGGAGAGCGTCCGGCCTGCCGCCTTGTCGCGCGGCCGCATCTGCGCCAGCAGCTCGCGATAGCGATCCTCGGCGTCGAGCGCCGGCCATTGCGCGACCAGCGCGTCGATCTCGCCTTCCAGCCGGATTTCCGCATGCGGGAAGGGCGAGCTTGCATCGCGGCTCTGCTCGATGATCGCGGAAAGCCGCGCCACGGTCTCGGCCCGCGCGGCGGCGACGGCGACGCCGAGTTCGGCGATCTCGCGCTCGACCGCCTCCAGCCAGCGCCGCTCGAACGGTGTTTCCTCGAGAATGCGATTGCGCGAGCGCAGCGCCTTCTCGAGCGCGTTCGAGCGCGTGCCATGAGAGGGGTCGACGGCGAGCACCAGCCGGTCGAGGAAGCGTCGGCGCTCGCCGGCCGAGCCGCGGAACAGGCCGTCGAGATCCGGCGTCAGCCAGACCAGGCGCAGATACTCGCTGAAGGCCAGCGCCGAGCTGGCGGGAGCGCCGTCGATCCGCGCGAGGCGGGCGCGCCTGCCATCGCCGTCGGGCGGCTCCAGCCCGATGCCGAGCCGCGCGCCGTCATCGGCGAGGCCGACCGAGACGGCAAAGCCGCCATCGCCCGGCACCCGCACCATCTCGGCGAGATCGGCGCGCCTCAGCCCGCGGCCGGGCGCGAACAGCGAGAGCGCCTCGAGCAGATTGGTCTTGCCGGCGCCGTTCTCGCCACACAGCGCAACGAGCCGGCCCTCGATCGCAAGATCGAGGGCCGGATAGGAGCGGAAATTCTGCAGGGTGAGGCGGGCGACCGCGGTCAAGGCAGGTCGCGTCAGACCCGCATCGGCATCAGCACATAGAGTGCCGAGGCGCCCTCGCGGTCCTGGATCACCGTCGGCGAGCCCGGATCGGCGAGCTTGAGCAAGGCGGTGTCGCCGTCGAGCTGGGCGGCGATGTCCATCAGATAGCGGGCGTTGAAGCCGATATCGAGCGGGCTCGCATCGTAGTCGACCTCGATCTCCTCGGTCGCCGAGCCGGAATCGGGGTTGGTCACCGAAAGCGTCATGCGGCCATCGGCCATGGAGAGCTTCACGGCGCGGCCGCGCTCCGACGAGATCGTCGAGACGCGGTCGACGGATGCGGCAAAATCGCCCCTGTCGACGGTGAGCAGCTTGTCGTTGCCGCTCGGGATGACGCGCTGATAATCGGGGAAGGTGCCGTCGATCAGCTTCGAGGTCAGCACCACGGCCGCTGTCGCGACGCGGATCTTGCTTGCCGAAAGCTCGACCTGGACCTCGCTCTCGCCATCTTCCAGGAGTTTCTGGATCTCGGCCACGGCCTTGCGGGGAACGATCACACCCGGCATGCCAAGCGCGCCCTGCGGGGCGGCGGTGTCGACGCGGGCGAGACGGTGGCCATCGGTCGCGACCGCGCGCAGGACGGGGCGGCCCTCGACGTCTATGGCGTGCAGATAGATGCCGTTGAGATAGTAGCGCGTCTCCTCGGTCGAGATCGCGAACTGGGTCTTGTCGATCAGGCGCTTGAGCTCGCCGGCCGGCAGCACGAAGCGATGCGCCATCTCGCCGGCGGTGATGTCGGGGAAGTCGCTTTCCGGCAGCGTCTGCAGGGTGAAGCGCGAGCGGCCCGAGCGCAGCACCATCTGGCCGGCATCACCGCTCGTCTCCAGCGAGACCTGCGCGCCGTCCGGCAGCTTGCGGACGATGTCGTAGAGCGTATGGGCCGGCACCGTGGTCGCGCCGGGCTCGACCACATCGGCCGCGACCGTCTCGACCACTTCGATGTCGAGATCGGTGGCTTTCAGCTTCAGCCCGTCCTCGCTGCCGCGCAGCAGCAGGTTGGAGAGGATCGGGATCGTGTTGCGGCGTTCCACCACGCGATGGACATGCCCGAGCGACTTCAGGAGCGTGGAGCGTTCGACCGTAACCTTCATGGCGTCTTCTGGCATGTGCTGGCGCCTGCCGGGAGGCAGGCGGCGGAATGGCCCGCGACATTGCCGGAGCGCCTGCGCCGGCGCAAGGGTGCGAGCGCCGGCAATCACAGCTTAACGCGTGCAGCGCCTCTGCCGGCCTGGATCACTCCTGCAGCATGCGCTTCAGCAGGTCGACCTCGTCATGCAGCAGGCGGTCCTCGCCGATCGCCTTCTCGATCTTGCGCACGGCGTGCAGCACGGTGGTGTGGTCGCGCCCACCGAAGCGGCGGCCGATCTCCGGCAGCGAGCGCGGCGTCAGCGCCTTGGCGAGATACATCGCGATCTGGCGCGGCTTGACCACGGCGGCGGTGCGGCGCTCCGAGAGGATGTCGGCGCGGCTGACATTGTAGCGTGTCGCCACCAGCTTCTGGATCTCCTCGATCTTGACGCGCCGCGGCTCGCGGGTGCGCACCAGGTCGCGGATCGCGGCTTCCGCCGTCTCCATCGTCACCGTCGCCCCGGTCAGGGTCGCATGCGCCAGGATCCGGTTGGCGGCGCCGTCGAGGTCGCGGCCATTAGTGGCGACGGCGCGGGCGACATAGGCGGTGACGTCGGGATTGACCTGGAAAGCCGGATGCGCCGCCTTCAGCGCGTCGAGCCGGCTGGTCAGGATCTTGGTGCGCAGCGTCTCGTCGAGTTCGCCGATCTCGACGGCGAGGCCGCCGGCGAGGCGCGAGCGGATGCGCTCGTCCATGGTCTCGAGGTCGCCCGGCAGCCGGTCGGCGGCGACGACGATCTGCTTGCCGGCGTCGATCAGCGCATTGATGGTGTGGCCGAACTCCTGCTGGATCGAGCGGCCCTGGATGAACTGGACGTCGTCGACGATGAGCAGGTCGATGCCGCGCAGCTTCTCCTTGAAGGCGAGCGCCGTCTGCGACTTCAGGGCGGCGACGAAGCCGTACATGAAGCGGTCGGCGGTGAAATAGGCGACGCGCTTGCCGTGCTGGCGCGCTTCCTGGGCGATTGCCTGGATCAGATGCGTCTTGCCGAGGCCGACGCCGGCATGGATGTAGAGCGGATTATAGGGCGTCGCACCGGCCGGGGCGGCCGCGATGCGCTCGGCCGCAGCGAAGGCGAGCGCGTTCGACTTGCCGACGACGAAGTTCTGGAAGCTCATCCGGCGGTCGAGCAGCGTTCCGCAGGCGTCCATCAGGTCGCGCTCGCAGGGCGGCAGCGTTGCGGTGGTCGGCGCAGCTTCTGCATTGGCCTGCGCCGGAGCACGGACGGCGGTGGTACGGGCTCGCAGAGCCGGGCCTTCCAGCCGGGGCTCGGCGCCGTCACGCGCCACCTGGCGGACGCTCAACGAGACGCCGTGAGGCGCGTCGAGCTCGGCCACGCAATGAGCCCGCAGGCGCTCGGCATAATGGGCCTCGAGCCAGCTCTTCAGGAAGCGGGTGGGAACGGTGAGATGGGCGACGCCCTCGACCACGCAGCCGATCTCGACACGGGCGAACCAGCTCGAGAACACGTCCTCGCCCAGTTCGGCGCGCAGGCGGCGGCGGACGCGATCCCAGCTTTCCTTCTCCGCAGCGCAAGTTCCAGTCTTGGTCAGGTTCAGTCTCGCAAGGGTCGGGCCTGTCGTCACATCGGCAAAATCGCCAGTCTCGATCCGCTCCAGCATTTTTCAATCGCCCTGTTCAATATGTTGCGCGCGTGTTCGTCCCGCCGGAAAAGCCGGTCGGCAGCGCTGTTTCTGGTGGAAGCGCAAGGCCCGGCGCGCCCCGGCAAGACCGGAGGCTCGGGCCGTTCCATCGTTTGTCTTCGGCTTTAGGAGTGGCGGGCTCGCCGAGGGACGAAACCGCTCTTCATCTCAACGAATTCGCACACCAAGATAAAGAGCCGCATCCCTCCAACCCCCTCCGGTTGCAAGCCAAAACAAGTTTCGAACTTTGGAAATACCGGCCCGACATCGCTGTCCGTCCGGCGATGAAGGGACCTTATAGGGAGCCCTCGGACGGGGGCAATATCCCCCCCTGCCGGCTATCGGGATTCAGCCCGGGGACCCCGGCTGCTGACCTACCGGAAGACGGCCTGCAATAGGTTGGGGAAGTTAAGGTTTTCTTTACGACTGGGGCCCCGCGGGACCCCCGAATCTTTTTTTTCCGGCGACCCGAAAGCCGGCATTGGAAGCTCCGGGAATCCCGCCCGAAGAATGCTTTGCCTGCTAAGATGATGATAAATATGGCCTAATTTTGTGCGGTCAAAAACGCCCAAGGAGGCATTTTCGGGCCCCTAAAACGACGGCCAAGTCAAGCCCGGAAAGCGATGTAAAGATTGCGGAATCGGCGCTTTGGCAGAGATTTTCGTCTGCTTCCGACAGGGCTCTCGGCGGCAGGCCCGGCAAACGAAAAAACCCGGCCGAAGGGCCGGGTTTTAACACGCTCAAATCCGCTCTGCGGAACGGCTGGTCAGGAAGCCAGCGCGCCGATGCGGTGGGCCAGGCGCGACACCTTGCGCGAAGCCGTATTCTTGTGAACCACGCCGCGCTGGGCAGCGCGCATGATCTCCGGTTGGGCGGCCTTCAACGCCTCGGCGGCGGCCCCCTTGTCGCCGGAGGCGATCGCCTCCTCGACCTTGCGCAGGAAGGTGCGCATGCGGCTGCGGCGCGCCTTGTTCACCTCGGTGCGCCGCACGATCTTGCGCGCGGCTTTCTTGGCCGACGTCGTATTGGCCATCGTTCGTCCTCGTCCTCATCGCGGCGGACACCGGGCTTTCTGCCAAGTGACGCGGAGCGCGAACCTTCATGAAAAAACGCGAGCGACGGTCCTGCTGGCGCAGGCCGTCGCGATCGCTGAGGCTATAGTCGCTGCCGGTTGCGACGTCAACGCGGAAATGCCGGCCTGCAGCGCTCAGGCGCCGTGGCGCCGGATAGCCACCGCCTCGATCTCGATCAGATAGCCGTAATGCAGCTCGGGAACGGGCACGACCGCGCGCGCCGGGCGGTGCGATCCGAAGAACTCGGCGTAGATCGCATTGAATTCCGGCCAATGTGCGCCACCGACCAGATAGGCGGTGACCTTCAGCACATCGGCCGGCCCGGAGCCGGCCGCGGCGAGCACCGCCAGCAGATTGGCCAGTGCCTGGCGCGCCTGTACCGCGAAAGGCTCGGCCGCGGTGTGGCTGCCATCCTTGCGCGGCGCGAGCTGACCGGAGACGAAGACCAGGTCCTTATAGGCGACGGCCTGGGAATAATGCCCTGCCGGCGCCGGGACCTCCGGCGACAGGATGCTCTCGATCTCGCTCACGCGCCCTCGCCGATGAAGCGCGCGAAGCTGGCAAGGTCGACATTGCCGCCGCTGAGGATGACGCCGACGCGCTTGCCTTCGACCGGTACCGCGCCGGTGAAGGCGGCAGCGGCGGCCAGGCAGCCGGTCGGCTCGACCACGAGCTTCATCCGCTCGGCGAAGAAGCGCATCGCCGCGACGAGGGCCGCGTCCGGAACGGTGACGATGTCCTCGACGAGGTCGCGGATGATCGGGAAGGTGTAGTTGCCGAGGAACGGGGTCTGGGCGCCGTCGGCAATGGTCTTGGGCACGTCGATCTTGACGATCTCGCCCTTGCGCAGGGATTGCTGGCCGTCATTGCCGGCCTCGGGCTCGACACCATAGACGCGGCAGCCCGGGTTGAGGGCCTGTGCCGCGAGCAGCGCGCCGGCAAGCAGGCCGCCACCGCCGAGGCAGACCAGGATGATGTCGAACGGGCCGGCATCCTCGATCAGTTCCTTGGTCGCCGTGCCCTGGCCGGCGATCACTTCGGGATGGTCATAGGGCGGGATCAGCGTCAGGCCGCGCTCTTTGGCGATGCTGTCGCCAAGCGCCAGCCGGTCCTGGCTGTAGCGGTCATAGGAGACGACCTCGGCACCATAGCCCCTGGTCGCCGCGACCTTCGCTGCCGGGGCGTCCTGCGGCATGATGATCGTCGTCGGCGCGCCGAGCAGCTTGCCGGCATAGGCGATCGCCTGCGCATGGTTGCCGGAGGAATAGGTCAGGACGCCGGCCTTGCGCTGCGCGGCCGTCAGCGCGGCGATGGCGTTGTAGCCGCCGCGGAACTTGAAGGCGCCCATGCGCTGCAGGTTCTCGGCCTTGAAGACGAGGTTCGCGCCGGTGCGTTCATTGGCGGTGCGCGAGGTCAGGGCCGGGGTGTGGTGCGCGGCGCCGCGGATGCGGGCTGCCGCCGCTTCGACATCGGCATAGGTCGGCAGCGCGATGCCGTCGGAAAGGGGGCTGGCGGCGGTCATGGCAAATCCTGCGTGCTTGCGAAGAGCGCGCATGGTTCAGCAGCCGGCCCGGCCTTTCAAGTGAAAGAACGTGGCCCCGGCCATGCGTGGCGCTGATCGGCCGGGCGCACCGTTCCCGGCCGGAGCGCAGCGGAGAGCCGGGAAGCTCTTGCAGGAGATGCCCGGGGCAAGCCCGGGCATGACGTCGCGGGGCTCAGAGGTTCTTGAACTCGGGCTTCCGCTTCTCGATGAAGGCGGTCATGCCTTCCTTCTGATCATGGGTGCCGAACAGCGCCGAGAAGACGCGGCGCTCGAAGCGCAGGCCCTCGTTCAGCGTCACCTCGAAGGCGCGGTTGACCGATTCCTTGGCTGAAAGCACCGAGGGCAGCGACTTCGCGGCGATCTGCTCGGCCGCCTTGAGTGCTTCGCTCATCAGATCGGCGAGCGGCACGATGCGGGCGACGAGCCCGGCGCGCTCGGCCTCGTTCACGTCCATCATCCGGCCGGTGAGGCATAGATCCATCGCCTTGGCCTTGCCGATCGCATGGGTCAGGCGCTGGGTGCCGCCGGCGCCGGGGATGACGGCGAGATTGATCTCGGGCTGGCCGAATTTGGCATTGTCGGCGGCGATGATGAAATCGGCCATCATGGCGAGCTCGCAGCCGCCACCGAGCGCGAAACCGGCGACCGCGGCGATGATCGGCTTGCGGCGCTGGCCGATCCGGTCCCACTCGGCGAATTTGTCGTCGAGATAGGTGCCGGGATAGGTCCGCTCCTGCATCTCCTTGATGTCGGCGCCGGCGGCGAAGGCCTTTTCCGAGCCGGTCATGATCACGCAGCCGATGCCGGCATCGCGCTCGAAGCCGTCGAGCGCCGCATTGACCTCGCCGATCAGCTGGCCGTTCAGCGCATTCAGCGCCTGCGGCCGGTTCAGCGTGATCACGCCGACCTTGCCCTTCACCTCGACGAGAATGGTCTCATAAGCCATGGCGGCCTCCCGGATGCTGCTGTTGCGGCCAGCATTAGCGGGCGGGGCGGGGCGAAGTCCATGCGTGCGCATGCAAAGGCGGAATGAGCCTGCGCGAGCGCCGGCAAGGCGAAGAGAAAGCCTGCTGCCGCATTCTCGCGCTGTCCGGCTGCTAGTTTCCCTTGCTCAGGAGGAAGGCTAGCATGCCCGGCAAGACCAGAACCGACACCGCCTCGCGGACGATCAGGGCTTCCCCTGGCGCGATCTATCGCGCTTTCGTCGATCCCGTGTCGCTGGCGGCCTGGCTGCCGCCCAAGGGCATGACGGCGCGGATCGAGCGCTTCGAGCCGCGCATCGGCGGAGCCTACCGCATCGTCCTGACCTATGACGCTCCAGACCATGCCGCGCCCGGCAAGGCGACGGCGGACAGCGATATCGCCGAGGGCCGGTTCGTCGCGCTCGGGCCGGGCGAGCTCATCGCCTGGGAGGTCGCCTTCCCCTCGGCTGATCCGGCCTTCGCCGGCACGATGACGATGGCCTGGCGGCTCAAGGAGGTTCGGGACGGAACCGAGGTGACGATCATCTGCGAGAGCGTGCCCGCCGGCATCCGCAAGGAGGATCACGATGCCGGCCTGCGCTCGACGCTGGAGAATCTTGCGAAATTCGTCGAAACGGCTTGAGGCCGCCGCCCTTCTCGCCGCCGCCTTCAGCGCTGCTTCTGGCAGCGCTCGCAATAGAAGGTCGAGCGCCCGGACTGCACCAGCCGCTTCACCAGCTTGCCGCAGCCGGGCGTGACGCAAGCCTCGCCCTCGCGGTCATAGACGCGGAAGCGATGCTGGAAATAGCCGAGCGAGCCATCGGCATGGGCGAAGTCGCGCAAGGTCGAGCCGCCGGCGGCGATCGCCTCCTCGAGCACGTCGCGGATGATCTGGGCCAGCGCATGCGCCTTTTCGCGCGGCTTGCCGGTCGGCGTCGCCAGCGAGCCGGCTTCCGCCTGCGGATGCAGCCCGGCGCGGAACAGCGCCTCGCAGACATAGATGTTGCCGAGGCCGGCGACGAGGCGCTGGTCGAGCAGGGCGGCCTTCAGCGGCGCAGCCTTGCCGGAGAACAGCCGGGCGAGCAGTTCGCCGGAGAGCTCGTTGCCGAGCGGCTCGATGCCCATGCCGGAAAAGTGCCTGGAGTTCTCCAGCCCGGCCCGCGGCAAGAGGTCCATGAAGCCGAAGCGGCGGACGTCGTTATAGGTGACGCGCGCCCCGGTTCCGAGATGAAACACGACGTGGTCATGCGCGAGATGCCGGCCGATCTCGTTGTAATAGGCGCCGGGTTCGGTCGGGGGCGTGCCCGGCGCCTCGACGATGAAGCGCCCGCTCATGCCGAGATGCATGACCAGCGCCTCGCCGTCATCGAGATCGGCGATCAGGTATTTCGCCCGCCGCGACAGCGCCTCGACCCGGCGCCCGGTCAGGCGCTCGGCGAAACGCTCCGGCAAGGGGAAGCGCAGATCCGGTCGCTTCTGCTCGACCCGGGCGAAGCGCTGGCCGAGCATGGCCGGCTCGAGCCCACGCCTGACAGTTTCGACCTCGGGGAGTTCAGGCATGGCGTTGCGCCCTTCAGCATGCGTCGAGACGGGCCGCGACAAGGCCCGCCGCATTCGCTATTCATCGCCGCAGCGAACCACAAGAGCAGCCCAGCCGTGACAGCAGCTTCCGACTCAACCCATTTCGGCTTCGAGACCGTGCCGCTCGCCGAGAAGCAGGCCAAGGTCGACGACGTCTTCCACAAGGTCGCAGGCCGCTACGACCTGATGAACGACCTGATGTCGGCAGGCCTGCACCGGGTCTGGAAGGAGGCGCTGCTCACGACGCTGAAGCCGCCGCGGGACCGGGCCTTCGCCCATCTCGACGTGGCCGGCGGCACTGGCGACGTCGCCTTCAAGGTGCTGGAAGCGGGCGGGCCCAGGACCGAGGTCACGGTGCTCGACATCAATGCCGAGATGCTCACCGTCGGCCGCGAGCGCGCCAGGAAGCGCTTTCCCGGCGATGACCGCATCCATTTCGTCCAGGGCAACGCCGAGGAACTGGCTTTGCCCGACAACAGCTTCGACGCCTATACGATCGCCTTCGGCATCCGCAACGTGCCGCGCATCGACAAGGCGCTGAGCGAGGCCTATCGCGTCCTGAAGCGCGGCGGGCGCTTCCTCTGCCTCGAATTCTCGCATGTCGACGTGCCGCTGCTCGACAAGATCTACGAGACCTATTCCTTCAACGTCATTCCGCCCATGGGCAAGATGGTGACCGGCGACGCCGAGCCCTACCAGTACCTCGTCGAGTCGATCCGCAAATTCCCCAAGCCGCAGGTCTTCGCCGACATGATCCAGGCTGCCGGCTTCCGCCGCGCCTCGTTCACGCCGATGACCGGCGGGGTGGTGGCGCTGCATTCCGGCTGGAAGCTGTGACGGTCCCGCCCGCGTCATGCTCGGGCTTGACCCGAGCATCTCTCGAAGGGAGCCCCGTCCGGCATGAGATGGTCGGGCCGAGCCCGACCATGACGGCTGAGGCCGCTGCAGCATGATCTCCGCCCTTGCCCATCTCGCCCGCTCGGCGCGGGTCGGTTTCGTGCTGGCCCGCGAAGGCGCGCTCGCTCTGGTCGATCCTTCGGTGCTGCCCCCGGCGGCGCGCGGCCTGATCGGCCTCGGCCGCCTGATCGAGCGCAAGGGCGCCGGCTCTTCGGCGACAAGGCTCGCCGCGGCGCTGACCCGGCTCGGCCCGTCCTATGTCAAGTTCGGCCAGTTCCTGGCGACGCGGCCCGATGTCGTCGGGATGAAGATCGCCGAGGACCTGTCGGCGCTGCAGGACCGGATGGCGCCGTTCCCGATGGCGCAGGCGCGCGCCGCGATCGAGGCCGCGCATGGCAAGCCGGTCGAGGCGATCTTTGCCGAATTCGGCGAGCCGGTCGCTGCCGCCTCGATCGCGCAGGTCCATCGCGCCCGGCTCAAGGATGGCTCCGAGGTCGCGGTCAAGATCCTGCGGCCCGGCATCCGCGACCGTTTCCATCGCGATCTCGCCGCCATGCGTTTCGGCGCGGAGCTGGCCGAGCGGCGCTCGCCCGAGGCGCGGCGCCTGCGCTTCGTCGCCATCGTCGAGACGCTGGCGCGCTCCGTCACCATGGAGATGGATCTGCGGCTCGAGGCGGCCGCGCTGTCGGAGTTCATCGAGAACACGAAGGAGGATGTCGATTTCCGCATCCCGGCGCCGGACTGGCAGCTGACCGCCCGCGAGATGCTGGTCGACGAGTGGATCGACGGCATCCGGCTCTCCGATGTCGAGGCCCTGCGCGCCGCCGGCCATGATCTGCCGGCACTCGGCCGCAATGTCATCCAGTCCTTTCTCAGGCATGCGATCCGCGACGGCTTCTTCCATGCCGACATGCATCCGGGGAACCTGTTCGTCGACGCGCAAGGGCGGCTCGTCGCCGTCGATGGCGGCATCATGGGCCGGCTCGGCCACAAGGAGCGGCGCTTCCTCGCCGAGATCCTGCTCGGCTTCATCACCCGCGATTATCGGCGCGTCGCCGAGGTGCATTTCGAGGCGGGCTATGTCCCCGGCCATCACGCGGTCGCCGATTTCGCCCAGGCGATCCGCGCCGTCGGCGAGCCGATCCATGACAAGCGCGCCGACGAGATCTCGATGGCGAAGGTGCTGACCCTGCTGTTCGAGATCACCGGCCTGTTCGACATGGCAACGCGGACCGAGCTCGTCATGCTGCAGAAGACCATGGTGGTGGTCGAGGGCGTCGCCCGCACGCTCGATCCCCATCTCGACATGTGGACCACGGCCGAGCCGGTGGTGCGCGAATGGATCACCCGCAATCTCGGTCCGCTCGGCAAGATCGAGGATGTCGGGCGCGGCGTGCGCACGCTGGCTTCCAGCCTCGCCAGCCTGCCCGAGACGGTCGGTCGTGCGGAGAGGGTGCTCGGCCAGCTCGAGGACGCCTCGCGTCATGGCTTCTCGCTCGACGAAGCCAGCGTGCAGGCGATCGGCCGGGCCGAGGCAACGGCCAACCGCTGGGGCAACTGGGCGCTCTGGCTGATCGCGGGGCTGCTCGCCTATGGCGTGCTGAGCTAGAGCATCGGACCGAAAGGTGGAATCCGCTTTTCGGACAAATCTGATGCTTTTACAAAGAGATAGATCGCCAGCTTGCGTCCGGTAGGACGTACGGCGATCTAGCGCCTGCTCTTCTCACAGGAAACCACAGCCGTCATCCTGGGCGAGCGAAGCTCGGCCCGGGATCCATCGTAAAGCTCCGGCGCCCTGCGATGGATCCCGGATCTACGCCGCTTCGCGGCTTGTCCAGGATGACCGCAGTGCTTCCGAGAAAAAGTAGCATGCTGCAGCGCTTTACCTGACGCCTCAGGTGATCCGGCGGACGCTCTCGCGGATCTCCTCCGGTTCGAACAGCCGCTTCCAGTCCGGCTTCAGGATGGTGTCCTTGCCGAAGACAATCGCCTTGTTGCAGGCATCGGAGAAGACGCCCTGGACCTCTTCGAAGGTCACGGCGGCCAGGATGTTCATGTGCCCGAGCAGGAAGTCGCGGGCCGCCTCGCGCGGCACGCCGCGGGCGATCGCCTCCTCCATCGCCTCGCGCATGGCGTCGAGCAGCGTCGCGCAGACGGTTTCCGACAGGCCGGGCTCGAGGATCGCCATCTGCTCGACGGTCACCCGGTGCGAGCGCATCACCGGTGCCCAGATCGCCCGTGCGACCTCCTCGCCGAGCACGTAATGCGCCTCGGGGCCCTGCATTAGCGCGTTGACGATGTGCTGCCTTGCCGCGACGCCGCCGAAATGGTCCGCCTTCGCCGCCGGCTCGGTCTCCTCGTTGAAGATCGGTGGGTGGCAGGGATGGGTGATGAAATAGGTGATGTCGGCCCGCTCCGGCAGATGGCCGGCATGGGGCGCCGCCGCATCGAGGATGACCACGATCGTGCCGGCGGCGAGCTTCGGCAGGAGATCGCGTGCCACGGCCCCGACATGGGTGTCGGGCACAGCGAGAATCACGACCTCGGCGCCCGCCACCGCCTGTTCGGCCGGCAGGCAGTCGAGGCCATAGGCCTGGCGGACGCGCTCCTGCCCGGCCGGGCTGACCTCAACATGACGGGTCTCGAAGCGCGAGCCGGCGAGGTTGCGGCCGAGCCGCATCCCCATCTTGCCACCAGCGCCGAACAGGGCGACCACCGTCATGCTGCGCTCCTCCGCCGCCCGGTCATGCCGCCGGGTTGAAGCGCCGATCCCATCGCCGGGGCGCGGCCTTGTCAATCGCGGCGGGAGAGCAGACAGGGCCGCGAACTCGGGTTGGCGTCCCGTTGAGCTTGAGGTTCGGGTCATCCCGGGCGACCGAAGGGAGACCCGGGATCCATTCCTGACCCGTTCCGGAATGGATCCCGGCTCTCCGCTACGCTACGGCCGGGATGACGACCTCAGCCAAATCAGCAGATCGTTGACCCGCGTTTACGGCTCTGGGCGAGTAAAGCCGGAACTGAGCTGCTTCAGCTCACCGGCGCATATTTGACGACGCAGCCATAGGCCTTGGTCGCGGGCTGCGAGACGGTCTTGCCGGCCTTGAGCTCGGCCACCGCCTGGCGGACATAGCTCTTGGCGCCGCTCAGGCTGGAGGCGCTCGACGAGGGCTTGTCGTCGATGGCGCCGGCATAGGCCAGGGTGCCCTTCGGATCGATGATGTACATATGCGGCGTCGTCTGGGCGCCATAGGCCCGCGCCAGCGTGCTCTTCGGGTCGAGCAGGATCGAGGCGGGCGCCGCGTCACGGCTCTTGCTCAGCTCCTTGGCCTTGGCGGCGTCGACATGGCCTTGCTCTCCGGCCGGCGAGGAGATCACCGACAGCCAGACGATGCCTTCCTTGGCCATGTCCTTCTGCAGCGTCTGCATGGTGGCGCTGTTGTAGTGCTTCCGGACATAGGGGCAGTCATGGTTGGTCCATTCGAGGATCACCGTCTTGCCGGCATAGTCGGAGAGCTTCTGCGTCTTGCCGTCGACATCGACGACCGAGAAGGCGGGGGCCGGCGCCCCGGGCTTTGCTGCACCTTGCGCGAGGGCTGCGCCGGAGATCAGTGCCAATGCGGTGACGGCAAGGCCGGCGATGAAAGTCTGTCTGGTCACGGCTTTCATGTCTGTCTCCATCTTCCGGGTTGAAGGCGGATTTCTCGATCAGGCACTCATTTCTCGCCGGCGGCGGTCTTGACCTCCCGTCCGGCGGCGCGCTCGGCGGCGTCGATGATCATTTCCGCGGTCAGCAATTGCGGCAGGACCTCGGCCTGCGCGCCCTTGCTTGCCGGATAGAACAGATAGAGCGGCACCCCGGCCCGGCCATGTTCGGCCAGAGCTGCCGCGATGGTCGCGTTGCGGTTGGTCCAGTCGGCCTTGAGATAGGCCACGTCGAGCTTGGCGAAGGCGTCCTTCACCTCCTGCCGCGAGAGCGCGACGCGCTCATTGGCGAGGCAGGTGATGCACCAGGCGGCGGTGAAGTTGACGAAGACCGGCCGGCCCTGTGCCTGCAGCTCCGCGACGCGCGCCGGCGACCAGGCATCCGGCGTGCCGGTGCCGGCCTGCGCCGGCGGAGGCGGCACGGCGCTGTCGATGACGAAGGTCGAGGTCGCGGCGACGAGCAGGGCCGCGATGCCGATGGCGGCGAAGCGTATGCCGGCGCCGCGGCGCCGCGTCACACCGATGAGCCAGAGCGAAAAGCCTGCCACCAGGATGGCGATGAGCGCGGCGAGCGCCCCGTTCGCGCCAGCCTGCACGGTCGCGACCCAGACCAGCCAGATCGCAGTGGCGAACATCGGGAAGGCGAAGGCCTGCTTGAGCACGACCATCCACGGTCCAGGCTTGGGCAGGAGCCGCTGCAGCCCCGGCGCGAAGGAGAGCGCCACCACCGGCGCGGCGAAGCCGAGCGCCAGCGAAAGGAAGATCGACAGCGCGGCGACCGGCGGCTGCGTCAGGGCATAACCCATGGCCGCGCCCATGAACGGCGCGGTACAGGGCGTCGCGACCACGACTGCCAGCGCCCCGGTCATGAAGGCGCCGAGCGGGCCGCCACGGCTGGCGAGCCCGTCGCCGAGCCCCTGGACCTTGCCGCCGATCTCGAAGGCGCCGATCAGGTTGAAGCCGATCAGCGTCATCAGCACGGCAAGCAGGATGACGAGCGGCGGCGATTGTAGCTGGAAGCCCCAGCCGGCTCCGAGCGCGATCGCCAACCCCGCCAGCACCATGAAGGTCGCGACGACGCCGAAAAGGAACAGCAGTCCCTGCTGGCGCACCTGGCTGCGGCTCGCCTGGGCGGACTGCGCGAAGCCGAGCGCCTTGATGAACAGCACCGGCAGGACGCAGGGCATCAGGTTGAGGATCAGCCCGCCGGCGAAGGCGAAGGCCAGCGCCAGCCAGATGGTCAGGTCCTCGGCCGGCAGGGCGGGCACGGCCGGCAAGGTAACGGACGCAGGCGGGCGGGCCGGCGCGCTTGCCTGCCGGAGCAGCTCGGGCTCGACATCGGCGCTGAGCGACAGCGCCCGTCGCGTCCCGCTCTCGCTGAAGGTGACGACGCCCTCGACGCTGGGCTCTGCGATCCGGAAGGCGCTCGAACGCGTCAGCGTCAGCGCGCCGCCCTCGCTCGGTTGGGCCGCGGCATGCTCGATCAGCGTGTCCGAGAACGGGAAATAGCGGAGCTCGCTGGCGCCTGCCGGCAGGCCCTGCAAGGCGAGGGCGAGCTTGTCGGAGCCGTTGGCGGTCAACTTGGCCGTGAAGCCGGCAGGCTTCGGCAGATCGGCCAGCGCCTGGTCGATGCGCGCCTGCGCGGCGGTGTCGATCGCGGCAGCGGCCTCGACCGGCAGGTCGAGCTTCAGCACGCCTTCTTCGGGAATGCAGATCTTCTCGCAGACCAGCCAGGTGGCGTTGGCGGTGATCGCGAAGCGCTCGCCCGGTTTCGCATCGGCCGGCACGCTGATTTCGACCGGCAGCAGGACGGTGCCCTCGAAGCCGAAATTGACCAGCGGCTCGACCGGGATGGCGCTGGGCGCCGGCCACTGGATCGGCCCGGCCTTGGCGCCTTCCGGCAGTGCCCAGTCGATCTTGGTCGGCTCGCCGGAATCGCCGGGATTGCGCCAATAAGTGTGCCAGCCCGGCGCGATCTTGTGAACCAGTGCCAGCTGGAAGCGCTCGCCGGGCGCCACCGCATCGCGGCTCGACAGCAGCGTGGCGACGACCCGCGGCGAGGTCACGGCCGTCGACTCCGCCGCCAGGGTGGCGGCCGGGGTGAGCAGGGCAAGGGCGAGCGCGGCGCGCCTGAAGAGCGAAAGCCCGGTGCGGGCCGCAGTATTTTTAAGCGTAGACATGCCGGTTTGATGCCCGCTTTCCTGCCGGATAGCCAATGACAAGCCGGTGAGAGCGGCAGGAAGCCGCAGCTGCGCCCCTTGTCAGCCCGCGCCCAGCCGCTCGCCGCGATAGACGCCGCTGCGGATCCGGCCCCACCAGTCGCGGTTTTCCAGATACCAGCGCACGGTCTTTTCAAGCCCGCTCTCGAAGCTCTCCTGCGGCCGCCAGCCGAGCTCGCGCTCGATCTTGCTGGCGTCGATCGCGTAGCGCTGGTCGTGTCCGGGCCGATCGGTGACGAATTTGATCAGCTTGGCCCGCAGGCCGATGCCGGCATCCGGGGCGAGTGCGTCCATCAGCCGGCAGATCGCCTCGACGACCTCAAGATTGCTGCGCTCGGCATTGCCGCCGACATTGTAGCTCTCGCCGATCCGCCCGTTCTGCGCGATCAGGGCGAGCGCCCTGGCATGGTCCTCGACATGCAGCCAGTCGCGGACATTGGACCCGGTGCCGTAGACCGGAAGCGCCTTGCCCTCGAGCGCGTTGAGGATCATCAGCGGGATCAGCTTCTCCGGGAAGTGATAGGGCCCGTAATTGTTCGAGCAGTTCGAGAGCACGACCGGCAGGCCGTAAGTGTGGTGCCAGGCCCGCGCCAGATGGTCTGAGGCCGCTTTCGAGGCCGAATAGGGCGAGTTCGGCTGGTAGGGCGAGGTCTCGCTGAACAGGCCGTCTTCGCCGAGCGAGCCGAAGACCTCGTCGGTCGAGATCTGGTGGAAGCGGAACGCTGCCTGTTCCGCCGCCGGCAGCGAGCGGTAGTGCCGCAGCGCCTCCTGCAGCAGCACGAAGGAGCCGACGATATTGGTCTGGATGAAGGCGGCCGGCCCGTCGATCGAGCGATCGACATGGCTTTCGGCGGCAAGATGCATGACGATCTCGGGCGCGAACCCGGCGAACG
Source organism: Bradyrhizobiaceae bacterium (assembly GCA_036676315.1). GTDB lineage: Bacteria > Pseudomonadota > Alphaproteobacteria > Rhizobiales > Beijerinckiaceae > Allobosea. The sequence goes on along the minus strand of JAKFDB010000024.1, from coordinate 5,253 downwards.
CCTTCCGCATCGTTTCCGCATCGCCGATATCGGCCTGCAGGAAGGAAAGGCGCGGGTCGTTCGCGACGGGCTCGAGATTGTCGCGATTGCCGGCATAGGTCAGCTTGTCGACGACCAGAACCTGATGCGGCGTCTGCCGGATCAGATGGCGCACCACGGCCGAGCCGATGAAGCCGGCCCCGCCGGTGACGAGAATGCGCTTCACGGGGCAACCTCATAGCGGAACGGGCTGGCGAAACCGGCAAAGCCCGGCAGAGCCGCATCCCTGCCCGAGAGCTGCGCCTCGCCCGCGGCGATCGGCCAGTCGATGGCGAGCGCCGGGTCGTTCCAGGCGAGGCCGCCTTCGCATTCCGGTGCATAGGGGCCGTCGACCTTGTAGGCGACCTCGGTGCCGGGCTCGAGCGTGCAGAAGCCATGGGCGAAGCCATGCGGCACGAAAAGCTGCTCGGCGCCTTCGGCCGTCAGCGTCGCGCCGCACCACCGGCCATAGCTCGGCGAGCCCTGGCGCAGATCGACCGCGACGTCGAAGATCGAGCCCTTCAGGACGCGCACCAGCTTGGCCTGCGGCACCGGGGGCGCCTGGAAATGCAGGCCGCGCACCACGCCGCGCGTGCCTGAGAGCGACTGGTTGTCCTGCACGAAGACGGCGCCGATCCCGGCGGCGGCAAAAGCCTCGGCGCTCCAGGTCTCCATGAAGTAGCCGCGCGCATCGCCGAATTTCTTCGGGCGGACCAGGATGACGGCCGGAATGGCGAGGGGTTCGAAGGCGAACTTGTTCATGCTGCTCCTGAGTCAGCCTGATCCTCCAGCCCTCATCCTGAGGAGCCGCGATAGCGGCGTCTCGAAGGATGCTCCAGAGCGCTCTGGAACCATCCTTCGAGACGCGATCTGCGATCGCTCCTCAGGATGAGGGCTGAGGTAAGGCGCAAAGCCTTCAAGCCTTGAACGACCTCCCCGTCAACGCCCGGGCGCGATCCGCCCGCCGCTCATCGGCTCGGGTACGCCGGTGGTGAGCGGAAAGCTGATCGGCAGGCCGGCCTTGGCGCGCATGGCGAGGAAGGCGAATAATTCGGCCTCGATCGCGTCGCCGCGCCAGCCCACGGCCTCGGCGGGAATCGCCTGCGCGCCGCTGCGGACGTTCAAGGCGGCCATGATCGCCGGGTTGCGGCGCCCGCCGCCGCAGACGATCAGCCGCTGCGGCCTGATCGGCAGCAGATCCAGCCCGCGCCCGACGGTCCCGGCGGTGAAGGCGGTCAGCGTCGCCGCCCCGTCCGCGAAGGAGAGCCCGTCGACCATCGCCGCGGTGAAGTCATGTCGGTCGAGCGACTTCGGATAGGGCGCAAAGAGATAGCGATGCTCGAGCAGGCGCGCGAGCCGGGCTTCGTCGACCGTGCCGGCCAGCGAGAAGGCGCCATCGCGATCCATCTCTCCCTTGCCGTGCCGCTTGATCCAGTCGTTGAGCGGGGCATTGCCCGGCCCGGTGTCGAAGGCCAGTACCTGGCCGTCATCGGAAAAGGCGCTGAGATTGCCGACGCCGCCGAGATTGAGCACCGCGGTCTCGGCGCCGGCGCCGAGGCCATGCAGGAGCGCGGCATGATAGCTCGCCGCCAATGGCGCGCCCTGGCCGCCGGCGCGGACATCGGCGCTGCGCAAATCATAGACCACGTCGATGCCGAGCCGCTTCGCCATCAGCTCGCCATCGCCGAGCTGGCGTGTGTCGCCCCTCCGCTCCGGCGTCGGCGCGCGGTGCAGCACGGTCTGGCCATGAAAGCCGATGGCGGCGACCTCGGCCGCCTTGATGCCCTCGGCCGCCAGGAATTCGGCGACGGCCTCGGCCTGCGCCAGCGTCAGGGCGCGCGTCGCCTCGGCGAAGACCGTGGGCTCCGGCCCCTCGAAGCGCCAGGACAGCGCCGCCTCGACCGCTTGCGCCAGCAGCTCGCGCACCGGGGCCGCATAGGGTGCAAGCCGCCAGGGGCCGAACTCGGCGACCGTCTCGCCATCGCTGCGGATCGCGGCGATGTCGATATTGCCGTCGAGGACGGTGCCGGTCATCAATCCGATCGCCCAGGGCGGCTGCATCCGGCTGTCTCCTGCGAATCTGCTCGTCGCGATGGTTCGCACACGCGCTCCGATGGCGCCAGCAGTGGGGCTTTCCGGTCGCTGTTCTTTCGCAATCCTGACCCAATCGCCGCTTACCTAGCGGGACGGTCCTGTCGGAGATCTGCCATGTTCACCCGCCGCTTCGCCATCGCCGCCTGTCTCGGCTTCGCGACCGTTCCGGGCGCGCTCGCGCAGGGCTTCGGCCCTCCGCCGCTGCCGCCGGCTGACCTCCCGCCGCCCGGGAGTGGCATGGTGCCGCCGCCCCGCCGTCCGCGCGGCGAGGTCTATGATGACGACGGCATCAGTGAGCGCGAGGCGGTGCGGATCGCCCGCCGGCGCGGCATCGTCGATGTCGAGCGCGTGCGCCGCGGCCGCAATGTCTGGATCGTCGCCGGCACAGATGATTACGGCGACGAGTTGCGCATCGTCATCAGCGATGAGGGCGAGGTGCTCGACATCCGTCGCGACTAGAGCCGGATCCGATCAGGTTGAATCCTGATCGGTGAATCCGCCACTAAACGACTGATAGCGCGCCGACGGTCAGCCGGTCATCAGCGCCGCGTCGAAGGCGTCCTGCAGCATCTGCTGGCACTGCCGTGCCTGCTCGCGTGCGCCCTCGTGCAGGATATGCGGGGCGATGTCCTTGAGGTCGCGCAGGGCGAAGTCGATCGCCGATAGCAGGTCGAGCGCATCGCCATCGCTTTCGGCGATGGCTGGCTTCAACGGACGGAACTGCAGGACCTGACCCATAACGCTCTCACGGACTTTAGCGAATCGCTCGCATAGTCTCGTCCCGCACCAGTCATGAACCGGTTAACGCGCCGCGCGAACCGGTTAACGCGGCGCGCCGGCGCCTCAGTTCTTCTGCACATTCCAGAACAGCATCACCGGAGCTGCGAGCACGCCGCTGACATTGCTGCGCCGTGCATAGGGCTGGTCGAATTGCCCGAGCACGCGATAGGGCTGCATCTCGGCCAGCCGCCGATGCAGTGCCTCGACCGCCGCCTTGCGGGCCGCGTCGTCGCGCGCGTCGACCACCGCGCCGCGCAGCTTCTCGGCTTCCGCGTCGCAGGGCCAGCCGGCCCAGGCCTTCTCGCAGGCCATGTTGGTGCCGATATTGGTCATCGGCGACTGCATGGTCGCGCCCGAGGCATAGGTCACGAACAGGTTCCAGCCGCCCTGGTCCGGCGGGCTCTTGTTCTGCTGGCGGGTGGTGACGGTGCCCCAGTCGGAGAACTGCACCTCGACATTGACCCCGGCCTTCTTCAGCTGGGCGGCCGCGACCTCGGCCATCCGGCCGATCGCGGCGATGTCGTTGCTGGTCGTCAGCACCAGCTTTTCGCCCTTGTAGCCGGCCTCCGTCAGGAGCTGCTTCGCCTTGTCCAGATCAGGCTTGGCGTAAGCTTCCGTGCCGGCCTCAGTGCCGTTCGGGCCGCCGCAGATGAAATAGGCGGTGCAGCGCTTCCACCATTCCTCGTCGCCAAAGCCGCCGGCCAAAAACTCCGCCTGGTCGGTGGCATAGGCGAGCGCGAGCCGTGCCTTTGGATTGTTGAAGGGCGGATGCAGGCTGTTCGGCCGTAGCATCACCTGGTTGGCGAGGTTGGAATAGCGCTCGACCTTGACGTCCTTCGCCGCAGCGACGACCGGGATCAGGTCCTGGCTCGGCTGCTCCCAGATATCGATCTCGCCGGTCTGCAGGGCGGCCGCGGCCGTCGCCGCGTCGGGCATGATCATCCACTCGACCCGGTCGACCTTGACGACGCGCCCGCCGGCGAGCCCGTCGGCCGGCTCCGAGCGCGGCACGTAGTCAGGGTTCTTGTCGTAGACGATCTTGGCGCCGCTGCGCCATTCGGCGCGATTGAACTTGAACGGGCCGGAGCCGATCGTCTCGGTCACCGGCTTCATCGGATCGCTCGCGGCATCGGCCTCGCGCATGATCACCGGAATCTGGCCGACCGCCGAGCCGAGCGCGAACGGCACCAGCGCCATCGGCTTCTTCAGCTTGAGCGTGAAGGTCCTGTCGTCCTTCGCCTCCATCCCCTCGGTATATTCGCCGAGCTTGCCGCCGATCGTGTCGCGCTTCATCCAGCGTGTCAGCGAGGCGATGACGTCGCGCGTCGTCACCGGCTGGCCGTCGTGGAACTTAAGGCCGGGCCGCAGCGTGAAGCTCCAGCTCAGCTTGTCGTCCGAGGTCGAGAAGCTCTCGACCATCTGCGGCTTCGGCTGGAGATTGGCGTCCCAGGCGAACAGGGTCTCGTAGATCATCAGCCCGTGCATGCGGGTGATGACGATCGAGGCGGCGACCGGGTCGAGCGTCTTCAAATCGGCATGCGGTGCGACGCGCAGCACATTTTTCGGTGCTGGCTGGGCTTGTGCGCCGGCCGCGAGGACGAGCGCGGTCGCGCCGACGAGAGCGGCGGCGAAGCGGGATCGGATCATGATTGGCCTCCTTCCATGCGGGCGAAGCGCAGGATGCGCTCATTTCTTGTCGATGTTCCAGAACAGCATCACCGGCGCGGCGAGCACGCCCGCGACATTGCTGCGCCTGGCATAGGGCTGAACGAACTGGCCGAGCACGCGATAGGGCTGAACCGCGGCGAGATGCCTGTGCAGGGTCTCGACCGCCGCCTTGCGGGCGGCGTCATCCGGCGCATCGACCACGGCGCCGCGCAGCGTCTCCGTCTGCGCATCGCAGGCCCAGCCAGCCCAGGCTTTTTCGCAGGCCATGTTGGTGCCGACATTGGTCAGTGGCGATTGCATCGTCGCGCCGGGGATGGTGGTGACGAAGAGGTTCCAGCCGGCGCGGCCGGGCGCACTGCGATTCTGCTGGCGCGTCGCCACCGTGCCCCAGTCGGAGAATTGCAGGTCGATATTGAAGCCGGCTTTTCTGAGATTATCGGCAGCGACCTCGGCCATGCGGCCGATCGAGGGGATGTCCATGCTCGACATCAGCGCCAGCGGCTCACCCTTGTAGCCGCTCTCCGCCAGGAGCTGCCGGGCCTTGGCGAGATCCGGCTTGGCGAAGCCCTCGGCGCCGGCCTGCGTGCCATTCGGCCCGCCGCAGATGAAATAGGAATTGCAGCGCTGCCACCATTCCTCGTCGCCGAAGCCGCCGGCCAGGAACTCGGCCTGGTCGGTGGCGTAAGCCAGAGC
>JAKFDB010000023.1:0-14882 GCA_036676315.1 Bradyrhizobiaceae bacterium | reverse complement strand
CCCATGAGCTGGTCGCCATCGACGACCTGCCCGTTCTCGTCGACGATCAGCACGCGGTCGGCGTCGCCATCCAGCGCGATGCCGATATCGGCGCGCAGTTCGCGCACCTTCTGGCTCAGCGCCTCCGGCTTGGTCGAGCCGACATCGCGGTTGATATTGAAGCCGTCCGGCTCGACGCCGATGGCGATGACTTCGGCGCCGAGTTCCCAGAGCGCCTCGGGCGCGACCTTGTAGGCGGCACCATTGGCGCAGTCGACGACGATGCGCAGCCCTTCCAGGCTGAGATTGCGCGGCATGGTGCGCTTGGCGAACTCGATATAGCGGGCATCGGCGCTCTCGATGCGCTTCGCCCGGCCGAGCGCCGGCGAGGCCGAAAGCTGCTTGCCGAGATCGGAATCGATCAGGCGCGTGATCTCGGCCTCGACCTCGTCGCTGAGCTTGTAGCCGTCGGGACCGAAGAGCTTGATGCCATTGTCCTCATAGGCATTGTGCGAGGCGGAGATCATCACCCCGAGATCGGAGCGCATCGAGCGCGTCAGCATGGCAACAGCCGGCGTCGGCATCGGCCCGAGCAGCAGCACGTCCATGCCCACCGAGGTGAAGCCGGCGACGAGCGCGTTCTCGATCATGTAGCCCGAGAGCCGCGTGTCCTTGCCGATCACGACGCGGTGGCGATGCTCGCCGCGGCGGAAGGCAAGGCCGGTCGCCTGGCCGACCCGCAGCGCGAGGTCCGGCGTGATCACGCCGTTGGCGCGGCCGCGAATGCCATCGGTGCCGAAGTATTTGCGTGTCATGGTCGAGGTTCTTCCCTGGAGCCTTGCCGGCTCGACATTACCTTGCCCGGTCATACAGGCTGATGGCCCGCTCAGCTTCTCACAAATTGTGTCGAAACGTATCCGTCAAGCGCCGTGGAGAGCTTATTCATCGGAAAACGACACTTCCGGACCCGAAAGGCCTCGCCCGCCAAAGAAAAGGGCGGCCCCACGGGCCGCCCTGTCTTGCTTGCCGGAAGGCCGCTTCAGGCCAGCGGCTGAGGCTCGAGGCCCGCATCCGGCTCGCCGCGCTTGCGGCCCTTGCCGGCGCTCGGAACGGCGGAGCCGCGCGGCGCATGCGGGGTGTCGTCGGCGTCGCGCACCGGGCGCTTGCCGGCGATCAGGTCGCGGATCTCGTCACCGGTCAGCGTCTCGAACTCGAGCAGCGCCTCAGCCACCGCGACGAATTGCTCGTGATGCTCGGTCAGGATCGCCGTGGCGTCGAGATAGCCCTGATGAACCAGCTTGCGCACCTCGGAATCGATCTTCTGTGCGGTCGCTTCCGAAACGCTCTGGGTCCGGCCCATCGACATGCCCAGGAAAACCTCTTCCTGGTTGTCGCCATAGGCGACCATGCCGAGTTCCTTGGAGTAGCCCATCTGGGTGACCATGGCCTTGGCCATCTTGGTCGCCTGCTGGATGTCGCCCGTGGCTCCGGAGGTCACGTTCTCCATGCCGAAGGTGATCTCCTCCGCGACGCGCCCGCCCATGGCGACCGCGAGCTGCGAGGTGAACTCCTTGAACTTCATCGAGTAGCGGTCGCCCTCGGGCAGGAACTTGACCATGCCGAGCGCGCGACCGCGCGGAATGATCGTCGCCTTGTGGACCGGAATGCCGGCCGGCACATAAAGGCCGACGATGGCGTGACCGGCCTCGTGATAGGCGGTCAGCTTCTTCTCTTCCTCGGACATCGCCATCGATTTGCGCTCGGCGCCCATCATGACCTTGTCCTTGGCGTCCTCGAACTCGGCATGGGTGACCATGCGCTTGCCACGGCGGGCGGCGAGCAGGGCGCCCTCGTTGACGAGGTTCATCAGATCGGCGCCGGAGAAGCCGGGCGTGCCGCGGGCCAGAACCTTGAGGTCGACATCCGGCGCCAGCGGAACCTTGCGGACATGGACGCGCAGGATCTTCTCGCGTCCGGCGACGTCCGGGTTCGGCACGACGATCTGGCGGTCGAAACGGCCCGGGCGCAGCAGCGCCGGGTCGAGCACGTCAGGCCGGTTGGTCGCGGCGATGATGATCACGCCCTCGTTCGGCTCGAAGCCGTCCATCTCGACCAGGAGCTGGTTCAGCGTCTGCTCGCGCTCGTCATTGCCGCCGCCGAGGCCGGCGCCGCGATGACGGCCGACCGCGTCGATTTCGTCGATGAAGATGATGCAGGGCGCGTTCTTCTTGGCCTGCTCGAACATGTCGCGGACGCGGGATGCGCCGACGCCGACGAACATCTCGACAAAGTCGGAACCCGAGATCGTGAAGAACGGCACATTGGCCTCGCCGGCGACGGCGCGCGCCGTCAACGTCTTACCGGTGCCCGGAGGGCCGACCAGCAGCACGCCGCGCGGGATACGCCCGCCCAGCCGTTGGAACTTCTGCGGATCGCGCAGGAACTCGACGATCTCCTGCAGATCCTCCTTGGCCTCGTCGATGCCGGCAACGTCCTCGAAGGTGACGCGGCCATGCGCCTCGGTGAGAAGCTTGGCCTTCGACTTGCCGAAGCCCATGGCTCGGCCAGCGCCGTTCTGCATCTGCCGGGACATGAAGATCCACAGGCCGATGAAGATCACGAAGGGCAGCGAATTGACCAGCAGTGCCATGAACCAGGGCGTTCCCTCCGAGGGAGCACGCGCCGAAACCTGAACGCCCTTCTGCGCCAGCGTCTTCAGCAGAGCCGGGTCGCCATAGGGCGCGTAGGTCACGAAGCTGCGGCCGTCGGAGAACGTGCCGGTGATCTCCTGCCCGGCCACCACGACATTGGTGATGCGCCCGGCTTCGGACTCGTTGATCAGCTGGCTGTAGGGGATCTCGTTGGTGCTGACCCGTTGGCTCGGGCTCTGGAAGAGGGTGACCAACGCCAGGACCAGCAGGAAGATCACCACCCAGAGGGCAAAATTGCGGAAGTTCGGATTCATCAGGGTTCCGATCCGCTCGCCGACGAAAGTGCCGGACGAGCCTGAGATTTTCACGGTCTAATCTAAGTGCCTCTCCCCTTTTTGCCAAGGGAAGGCTGCGTTTTGCTCGCTTCATTCCGCCGCAGGGTGAACGCCGCGTCGCCGTGGCGGCTCGCGCGCCAGCGCCAGGACGCCGTCGCTGGAGAGCTTGAGCACGAAGCCGGCAAGCGTGCGCCGCATCGGCTCGCCGGCCCGTGCCGCGTCGGCCAAGGCGAGCGCGCAGCTTTCCAGCCGCTCGAGCCGCAGCTCGGTCGGAGCCGCGCCTGCCGGCTGCGCTGCCGTCAGCGCCCGCGTCAGGACACGGATGACGATCTCGTCCGGCTCGCGGCAGAGCCCTGCGAAATCGAGCAGCAGCCCGTCCTCACCGCGCGTCGACAATGCCGGCAGCAGGGCCGCGGCGCGCTGCTCCAGTGCCTGCCCGGCCCGCGCCAGACGTGAGGCCAGCAGTCCGAGCCGGGCCGAGGTGAGCCCCTCCTCCGCCAGCAGCGGCATCAGCTTGCGCCAGCGCACGCGGGCAAAGCGCGGATCCTGATTCGAGGGGTCGCGGACGAAAGCGAGCCTCCGTGCCTCGCAGGTGGCGACGAGCCGCGCCTTCGCCACGCCGAGCAGCGGGCGCACCAGCGGCACGCCGTCGCGGGCGGTGCGGGCGCGCATGCCGGCAAGGCCGGCCGGCCCGGAGCCTCTCGCCATCCGCATCAACAGGGTCTCGGCCTGGTCGTCGAGCGTGTGGGCGGTGACGATGACGGCGCCGCCCAGCGCCCGCGCCTGCTCCGCCAGCAAGGCATAGCGCGCCAGGCGCGCCTGCTCCTGCAGGCCGGTCCGCGGCTTGGCTCCCTGCCAATGCAGGATGGCATGGGGGACATCGAGGCTGCGACAGAGCAACCCGACCGCCGCCGCTTCCGCCGCAGCTTCCGGCCGCAGGCCATGATCGACGGTGGCGGCGTAAATCTCGGGCCGGCCTGGGGAGCTCCGCGCCCAGTCGGCAAGAAGAGCGAGCAGGGCAACGGAATCGGGGCCGCCGGATACCGCGGCCAGCAGGCGTGCCTCGCCGGCCAGTGCCGAGAACAGAGCCAGCGCCTCGGCCTCGGCGAGCGCTGCCGGCTCGGCGGCTGCGGGCGCGGCTTCGCTCAAGCGCAGCGGGCGCGCTTTTGCTCGCGCTCGACGCCCTTGCGCACCGCGTTCGAGGCGGCCGGAAAGTCGACCCCGACCTTGGCATAGGTGGCGCAGGCCTGGTCGCGGGCACCGAGCCCGTTCAGCGCCATGCCGAGCTTCAGCAGGCTGTCGGGGCCCTTGCCGGCCTTGGGATAGTCGCGCGAGATCTTCAGGAACTGCTCAGCCGCCTCGCGATAGCGCTGGCGCTGGAAATAGCTCTCGCCGAGCCAGAAGGTGGCGTCGGGCGCCAGGCGATCGCGCGGATAGCTCTGCAGGAACTCACGAAAGCCCATCTCGGCCCGCTCGTATTCCTTGCGCAGCACATGCGCATAGGCGAGGTCGTAGAGCTCACGCGGGCTCGCCGCCTCGCCGGCAGCGGCGACACTCGGGCCACGCGGCGCGGTTGGCGGCAGCGCGCCATGCGCCGGACGGCCGACCCCGGAAATGTCGAGCGGCCCCTGCCCGCCCGTCGAACTGCCGGCGAATTCCTCGTCGATCACGGCGCCGAGCTGGCGCGGCGCACCGGCCGTGCCGGGCTGGCCTGCGGGATCGAAGGCATCGCCGCGGCGCTGGCGTCCGGGCTGAGGCGGCTGAGCAGCCGGCGGGGGTGTCGGCGCGGCGCCGGAGCGCGAACCACCGCGTTCGGAGAGGCGGAAGTCGACATCCTCCTGGAACTTGCGGAGCTGTTCGGTCAGGCGCCGGTTCTCGAACTGCAACTGCTCGATCTGGCCGGAAAGCTGGCGCAGCTGGTTCTCGAGCCGCGTCGTGCGCACCAGCAGGTCGGCCGCATCCTGCGCCGATGCGGGTAGCGCCACAGCGCCGACCGCAAGTAGCAACGTCGCTGCAGCCACGCCACAGCGAGCCCTCCACCACTTCGAGGAGGAACCCAAGACCTTTGACCCAATCATCATCCAGCAAACCGCATTGTGTCGGAACCGGAAACTATCACACCCCGATACCGCGGCCAAAATATGAAAGGACCGGCGCTTTCCTTTCGGGAAGGCGCCGGTCCTTGTGATTTCAGGAGATGGCGTCAGACGCCGGCGCCGGCGTCGAGCACCGTCACCGACCGGCGGTTCTGGGACCAGCAGGAGATGTCGTTGCAGACGGCGACCGGCCGCTCCTTGCCATAGGAGATCGTGCGCATCCGGTTGGCCGGTATGCCGCGCGAGGCGAGATAGTCGCGCACCGTCTGGGCGCGGCGGGCGCCGAGCGAATAGTTGTATTCGCGGGTGCCGCGCTCGTCGGCATGGCCTTCGATGGTGAAGGTGTAGCGCGGATAGCGCCCGAGCCAGGCCGACTGCTTGTCGAGGGTCGAAACCGCGGTCGGCGTCAGATCGGTCGAGTCGGTCTCGAAGAACACCCGGTCGCCGACATTGACGACGAAGTCCTGGGCGCTGCCCGGGGTCGCCGCCCCGCCGGCACCGAAACCGTCGGCATTCTGGTCTTTGGCGCAGGCGCCGAGGGCGAGCGCACCCAGCATGGCGACGGCGAAGCGCGCGGTGCGGGCGCTGGCGGCAAGGGACGCGAGCATTTCTGTTCTCCGGGCTTTCGAACGCGGTGGCGCGCCTTGGCGGCGTCGCACGTTCAGCGATCAATGATGTATCAACCTAAACGAGACCTTGCCAGAACAAGGCGAAGTGGCGGCATTGCGGCGCATGGTTAACCAAATGCCTCGATCTACTGCATTCCGGCTGCTGTGATAGAAATGTATCAGGAGCCGCGGTCGGTGCGGCTCTTCAATTCGTCGGCGAGCCGCGCCAGCACCGCCTGCGGCAGTTCGAGCGCACGCAGCTTCCAGCGCCATCCGGAGAGCCCGAAACGCAGCCGGTAGGTGTCCTGCTCACTGGCCGACGCCTCGTTCGGCGGGACCGTCACGGCAAAGCTCGTCAGCCCGTCGAAGCCCGAATTCATGAACAGGGTCCAGGCGTCGCCGAGCCGGTCGCCACGCGGCAATGTCACGCCAGGGCCGAGCAGCCCGCCGCCCTGGGGCGCCGAACCACGCGCGCTCAGCAAGGCCGCGATCGCCTCGGGGGTGAGATGCTCGGAGATCAGCGCATCGACATAGCCCGTCGCGACGCCTGCGACGACCTGGCGGGCGAGCGGATCGAGCCCGCGCGCCTGCGGATGACGGGAAAGATAGGTGCGGACGATCTGCCGGGCGAAGGAGACGCGCAGCGCCGGAAGATCAGTGCGGGCGAGGACCTCGCCGGTCGCCCCGGCATTGGCTGCGTAGGCCAATCGCGCCGCCCCGACATAGGGCGAGAGCCAGTAGCCGAGCAGAATGGCCAGGAGCAGACCGACCAGGAGGCGTCCGCCGCGCCGGGAAGGCGGCGCAGCGATTTCCTCGTCATCGTCGCGGTCCGGAATCGTCTGCGCCATCTGCGCTCCCTTCAAAGCCGAAACGCCGGAGCGCCAGTGCTAGAAGGCAAACGCGTCGTGGCAGTGGCCGGTGCCGTGGTTCACGCGCTCGTGAACGCAGACCGGCCGCCTGCGCGCCTCAGCGCGCTGCGGTGAGCAGCGGCGACCAGGTCGGGTCGGAGGCGAAGGCCGGCGTCGGCACCGGCACTTCGACGCGGCCGGTGATGTCGACCATGTAGAGCTTGCCGCCGGATTGCCCGCCGGGATCGCGGAAGAACATGATGTACTGGCCGTTCGGCGCCCAGTTCGGCGCCTCGTTGTGGAAGCCCTCGGTCAGGATGCGCTCGCCCGAGCCGTCGGGACGCATCACGCCGATCGAGAAGGCGCCGCCGCCTTGGCGGGTGAAGGCGATCAGGTCGCCGCGCGGCGACCAGGAGGGCTGCGAATAGGAGCCCTGGCCGAAGGAGATGCGCTTGCCCTCGCCGCCACCGGCGCCCATCAAGTAGAGTTGCTGCGAGCCGCCGCGGTCGCTCTCGAAGACGATCTGCGCGCCATCGGGCGAGAACGAGGGCGAGGTGTCGATCGCCGGGGTCGAGGTCAGCCGCGTCGTCGTGCGCGAGCCGATGTCGATCGCATAGAGATTGGCGTTGCCGCCCTGCTGCAGGCTGAGCGCGATCCGCGCGCCATTGGGCGAGAAGCGCGGGCTCGTGGTCATGTCGGGGAAGTTGCCGACGACCTGGCGCTGGCCGGTCTCGATGTTCAGCACATGCACGCGCGGCTGCTCGCCGGTGCGCTGCGCCATATAGGTGACTTCCTGCGCCACCGGCGAAAAGCGCGGCGTCACCACCGAGACGGCGCCATCGGTCAGGTAGCGCACATTGGCGCCGTCCTGGTCCATGATGGCGAGCCGCTTGCGCCGGGCCTCCTTCGAGCCGGATTCATCGACGAAGACGACGCGGGTGTCGAAGAAGCCGCCGACGCCAGTGACCTTGCTGAACACCGCATCCGAGATGATGTGGCCGACGCGGCGGGAATTATTCGGATCGGTGAAGTATTGCTGGCCGTCGATCTGCTCGCCGGTCAGCACGTCCCAGAGCCGGAATTCGGCCTTGAGCCGGCCCGAGCCGTCACGCGAGACGCGGCCCGTCACCAGCGCCTGGATGCCGGCTGACTTCCAGGCCTCGAATTGCGGGGCGCTGTCGAAGGGCGGGTTCTTCTCGGGATGGCGCGCCTTCTCGATCGGCAGGAAATAGCCGCAGCGCTTGAGGTTGTTGGTGATGATGCCGGAGACCTGGACGCCGCCCTCGCCCGCAAAATCGGCGATCGCGATCGGCATCGGCTGGAAGGTGCCCTTGCGCAGGTCGATGACCAGCTCGGCGCGTGCCGCGGCCGGCAGCAGCGCCGCCGTGGCGAGCGCGGTGCCACCGAGGGCGAGAGCATGGCGGCGCGTCAGGCCGCGCGCGGACGGCGCCCGGACAACGGGGAGAGGGTAGCGGTCGATCGCGGTCACAGCACGTCCCTTGCGTCGAAATTGACGACGACATCGCGCCAATCGTCATAATACGCGGCAAACTGAGCGGGAATACGCAGCGGCGAGCAGCGCCGCGTCGCCGTCAGCGCCGAATCCGCCGCGACCCTGAAGAGCGGGTCGGACGAGGAATTGGTCACGCTCGCCTGGCCGAGCAGCGAGCCGTCGGTGTTGAGCTTCATCCTGACCTGCGGCACCACCGGCTTCTGCGAGCTCTGCAGCGCGATCGGCACGTTCCAGCACTTCTGCAACTGGTCCTGGATGATGCCCATCAGCTGCGCCCTGAGCGAGGGCGAGAGCTTCTGCGACGAGCCGGTCTGGGTACCGAGCGAGGCGGTCCGGTTGATCTGCGGGGCGCTCGAGCCCGAGGACTGCGCCTGCTCCTTTGACTGGAGCAGCTTGGCAATGTCGTTCGGGTTGAAATTCTTGGCGATCTCGGCCTCGCGCTTGGCTTTGGCCTCCGCCTCGCGCTTCGCCTTGGCTTCCGCCGCAAGCTTGGCCTTCTGCTCGGCCTCCACCTTGGCCTTGGCTTCGGCTTCCGCCTTCTGCTTGGCGACCTTGGCCGCCTCAGTACGCGCCTGCGCCTCCGCTTCGGCCTTCGCCTTGGCAGCGGCCTTGGCGTCTTCCTCGGCCTGCTTGGCCTTGGTCTCGCGCTCGGCCTCCTCGGCCAGCTTGGCGAGTTCCTCGCGGCGCAGATCCGGCTTGGGTTCGGCCTGCGGCTCGGCCTTCTGCGGCGGCTGCTTCACCGGCTCGGCAGGCGGGGTCGGCGGCTTCGGCGTCGGGCGTGCCGGCGGCAGCGGCGCCGCGGCATTCTCATCGGCGACCTTGAGCTCGGCCGGGCGCGAGGGCGGCGCCGGCGTATCGTGCTTGGCCTCGCCGGCCTCCTTGCGCTCGACGGTCTCGGACTGGCGCTCGGCGCGTTGCTGCGGCTGCTCCTGGACCTTCTCGGCCTCGCGTTCGCCGCGCGTCACCTGGTTCAGCGCGGACGGATCGATCACCTCGACGGCGATCGCCTCCATATGCTCCGGCAGCGGCGTCGGCGAGGAAAACGCCAGCAGCCCCGCGACCAGGAAGGTCGCGTGGCCCAGGGCGGAAACCGCCATGCCCGGTTCGGAACTGGAGATCTTCAACGCGACGTGACTCCCCCGTTCACCGCGAGCTCGGCTCGGTGACCAGCGCCACGCGCTTGAAGCCCGCGCTGGTGATCGTCGACATCACCGAGGCGACGCGGCCATAGTCGACCTGCTTGTGGCCGCGGACATAGATCCGGTCGTCGAAGCCCTGCTTGGCGATCGCCTGCAGCTTCTGCACGAGATCGGGCTCCAGCGTCGGCTGGTCCTGCAGGAAGATCTGGCCCTTGTCGTCGATGGCGATGGTGATCGGCTTCTGATCGACATTGATCGGCTTGGCGCCGGTCTGCGGCAGGTCGATCGGCACGCCGGACGCGATCAGCGGCGCGGCGACCATGAAGATGATCAGCAGCACCAGCATGACGTCGATGAACGGCGTCATGTTGATCTCGGCGATGGCGCCGTGCCGCCGGCCGCGGCGGCCGCGTCTTCCCCCGGCCTTGGAGCCGGCTGTCGCTGACATGCCCATCCCAAGCGCTCCTTAAGCCGCCAGCCGTTCGTCGATCTGCCGCGACAGGATCGCGGAGAACTCGTCGGCGAAGGCTTCGAGCCGGTTCTGCGCCTTGGCGACCTCGGCCTGGAGCTTGTTGTAGGCCATCAGCGCCGGGATCGCGGCGAAGAGGCCGATCGCGGTGGCAAACAGCGCCTCGGCGATGCCGGGCGCCACGACGGCGAGCGAGGAGTTCTTCGAGACCGCGATCGCGGCGAAGGAATTCATGATGCCCCAGACCGTGCCGAACAGGCCGATGAACGGAGCCGCCGAAGCAATGGTCGAGAGCACCAGCAGCTTCGACTCCAGCCGCTCCGCCTCGCGCTGGATGGTGACGTCCAGTACTTTGTCGATGCGCTGCGACAGGCTTGCGACCGAGCGCCCGCCATTCTCGAAGGAGCGCTTCCATTCGCGCATCGCCGCGACGAAGACCGCCGCCATGTCGCTGACCGGCCGGTTGGCGAGCTCGCGATAGAGCTCCTCGAGCGAACGGCCCGACCAGAACACTTCCTCGAAGGCGTCCATCTCCCGGCGGGTACGGCGGTAGAGCATGGTCTTGTCGACGATGATCGACCAGCACCACACCGAAGCGCCGAGCAGGCCCATCATCACGATCTTGACGACGAAATGCGCGTGCCAGAACAGCGACCAGAACGACATGTCGATCTGCGGCGCGACCTGCGCGACCTCCGCGGCGGGGTTCATCCTGTCATCCTTCTGCCTGGCCGATGCGAAATCCGACCGACTCCGCACAGCCCGCTAGACGCGTCGCGAAGTTCGCGCCGCCGCCCGATCTGCGCTCCGGGGATATGCCGTCAGAACCAATCGCCGCTGAATCCGGCGAAATATGGGCCAAACGACGATAATCGGCGCGCCAAAGGCCTTGTTTCGGATTAAGGCCCGGTCAACCTTAACAGTCCTCGTGGTTAACATCGGGTTATGGCGATGGCGCGCCGGGGCGAATCGGGGCGGCGCGCGGGAGCGGGCGAAGGCAGCTTGGCGAGCAGGTGGCCGGTCCGTTCCGGCGCTATTTCTGGAACCGCACGACGCTGAGCGCGGGGCTGATCGCCTCCCCGGCCATCCTCTCCTCGCTCGGCACTTTTGCGATGTCGAACTCGCTCGACCGGCGGATCCATCGTGATCCTCTTCATCACCACCAACCGCAAGAAGCCGGAAGTGGCGAGCGAGCCCGCAAAAGCAAACGACCCGCCTCGGTGACGAGGCGGGTCGCGAAGTCTGTCGGGTCGCTCTGGGTCAGGCGTTGCCGCCGGCCTCGGCTTCCGGCGCGCCAGGGCGGCGCTCGTTCATGAACTGGTCGAACTCGGCCTTGTCGCGGGCCATGCGCAGCCGGCCCAGGAAATCATGGAACTCGCGCTGCTCGTCCTCGAGGCGACGCAGAGTCTCGTCGCGGTACTCGTCGAAGGCGCGGTTGCCGCTGGACGGACCACGCCCCCAGCCGCCGAAGCCCCCCCAACTCTGCCCGCCGCCGACGCGATCGCGCAAGCGGTCCATCTTGTCCTGCAGTCGGCCCATCCGGTGCTCGTAACGCGCCTGTCCGCAACCATGTCCCATGCGTCCACTCCCAAACAGAAAGACCAGGGTCGCCAGACCCAGTGGCCACCAGACGATGAAGCCGAGCACGGCGAATGCGAGCCAGGCTCCCTTTCCGTATTCATCAAGCTTGGCGACGATCGGCATCTATCCCTCTCGAAACTGAATGACAGCGGCGGATGCCGCCATCGGCCAACCCTTCGATCGGCTCCTGCCGACCGTGTGAATGTAAATCACATTTACATATCTGATCGCAACCGCCAACCCTTTCAAGACCGCACCCTGATTTTTTTCCGTGGCGGTCTTTCCTTCGCCGCCATCGCCGGCAAGCGGCGCCGCGGTTGAACTGCGCTTGCCTTGGGCGGCGGCGCTGGCCGGCACCAGGCCGTGCGGCCTCAGCCGGTCTTGTCCGGCGGCAGGCCGAGGCCCTTGAGATAGACCAGCATTCCGGCTTCCAGCAGATCGGCGGCGGACATCGGCAGCGGTCGCCTGCCGCCATCGGCTCGGCCGAACAGCGCCGCGACACCATGCGACATCGCCCAGATGTGCAGCGCCATCATCAGGGCCGGCGGCCGCTTGCCCTGCGGCAGCCCCGCGATCAGCGTCTCGGCGGCCTGGCGCAATTGCTGGAAGGAGCGGTCGGCAGCGGCCCGCAATTCAGGGCTGGCATCGAGCGGCACGCCAGCCTCGAACATCGCCGAATAGAAGGCCGGCTCGTCATGCGCGAAGGCGAGATAGGCGCGGCCGAGACGGTGAAACGCGGCTTCCGGATCGGGTCTGCCGCCATCCCAGGCCTTGGCCAGGGCGGCCTCGAAGGCGAGGAACCCGCGCGCCGCGACATCCGCCAGCAATTCGTCGCGGTCACGATAATGGCGGTAGGGCGCGGCCGGGCTGACACCGGCCATGCGCGCCGCCTCGGCGAAGGTGAAGCCGTTCGGTCCCTTCTCTCCGATCAGGCCAAGTGCGGCGCGTATCAGCGCTTCCTTGAGGTTGCCGTGGTGATACCCTCGCGGCTGACCGGGTTCGTCGCGTTTCCAGCTCATGTTACGGGCACTAACATGGCGATCGGACCGGGTCGATGCCAGCCCGCACCGCTTCTATCAGACGATCTCCAGCCCCAGCCGGTGCCGCAATACGTCGGGGATGCGCCGTGCCTTGCCGCCGCCGACGCAGGCGACCTTGACCTGCGCCGTGACCAGCACCTCCTCGCCGCGCAGGATGCGCTGGTCGAGCTCCATGGTGGCGCCGCGCGCCAGCGTCGGGGTGGTCTCGATCGTCAAGAGGTCGTCCATCACCGCCGGCTTGATGAAGTCGATCAGCATGCGCCGGACGGCGAAGCCGAGCCCGGCATCGCCGTCGAAGAGTTCGCGCTGGTCGATGCCGAGCGCGCGGATCAACTCGGTGCGACCGCGTTCCATGAAGCGCAGATAGGAGGCATGGTAGACGACCCCGGAGAAGTCGGTGTCCTCGTAATAGACGCGGACGGAGATCCGGTGGCCGGCGGGAGCAGGTTTCAAATCGGTCATTGCGAGCTTGGCCGGTCGGTTCCAGGGGGCACGACCACATTGCCCAGCAGCTTCGTGATCAGCATGTCAAGTGAAGGGACCGTCTCGAAACGGCTGCGGGCGACGATCCGATGGTTGTCGCGCGCCTTCTTGGTCCCGGTGGCATCGGCCTTGGTGTGCCTGGCGACCTTGGCCACGCTAATGTCCGGAAGCGGCTGGCCGGGCTCACCACCGAACCAGAGGAAAGACCTGATCTGCAGTTCGTCGCTCAAGACCATCCACACGGCGCAGCCGCTCGGCTTCTCGGCAAGGCGCAGGCTGAGCTTGACGCTTTGGGCCTTGCCGCCGGCGATGATCGTCTTGAACTGGATATGCCTGACGATCTCGCGGCAGCTGAGGACGAGATCATAGCCGCCAGCATCGAACTCCGAGCGCAGCACCTCGGCTTCGAACACGCCCAGTTGCCAGAGCCGGCGCAGAAGCTCGCCGATGAAGAGATGCTCGGCGATCTTCTCGCGCAGCGTCGAGTGGCGGAAATGCGGATTGCTGTCGATCGGCCGGTGCGGGTCGGGGTCGGCAGCAGCCATGGCGTGGCCCTCAGGCTTCGTCCTCGTCGCCGAACAGCCCGAACTGCGTCGTTTCGCGGTTCGGCTCGGCCAGGCCGAGATGGCGGAAGGCGTGAGGGGTCAGCAGACGCCCGCGCGGCGTGCGCTGGATGAAGCCCTGCTGCAGCAGGAAGGGCTCGATGATCTCCTCGATCGCGTCGCGCGGCTCGGAGAGCGAGGCGGCGATGGTCTCGATCCCGACCGGGCCGCCACCGAAGTTGACAGCGACCATGGTCAGGTAGCGCCGGTCCATCAGGTCGAGGCCGATGCCGTCGACCTCGAGCAGGCCGAGCGCCTTGTCGGCAACCTTGCGCGTGACGATCGCGTCGCCGTCGACGATGGCGAAGTCGCGCACCCGGCGCAGCAGGCGCCCGGCGATGCGCGGCGTTCCGCGCGACCGGCGCGCGATCTCGTTGGCGCCATCATCCGACATCGGCACGCCGAGCACGCGGGCACCGCGCGCGACGATGCCCTGCAATTCCTCGACCGTGTAGAACTGCAGGCGGACCGGGATGCCGAAGCGGTCGCGCAAGGGGGTGGTGAGGAGGCCGGCCCGCGTCGTCGCGCCGACCAGCGTGAACTTCGGCAGGTCGATCTTGACCGAGCGCGCCGCCGGCCCCTCGCCGATGATCAGGTCGAGCTGGTAGTCCTCCATCGCCGGATAGAGGATTTCCTCGACCGCCGGGTTGAGCCGGTGAATCTCGTCGATGAAGAGCACGTCGCGCTCTTCGAGATTGGTGAGCTGCGCCGCAAGGTCGCCGGCCTTGGCGATCACCGGCCCGGAGGTCGAGCGGAAATTGACGCCAAGCTCGCGCGCCACGATCTGCGCCAGCGTCGTCTTGCCGAGACCAGGAGGTCCGACGAACAGGACATGGTCGAGCGCATCGCCGCGGGTGCGGGCGGCGTTGATGAAGACCTGCAGGTTCGCCCGCGCCGCCGCCTGGCCGGTGAAATCGGCGAGCGAGAGCGGCCTGAGCGATGTCTCGCTGTCGTCGTCGCGGCGCTCGGGCGTCACCAGTCGGCGCGGCTCGCTCACAGCACGATCTCCAGCTCGAGTGCGTCCCTCACCGGAATCCCTTGATAGCCCGTCTTGATGATCGTCGGGATCACCGAGCGATAGGCATCGATCGCCTCGACATAGAGCCCGGAGAAGCGGAAGCCGTGCTTCTGGTAGAATGCGAGACCCGGCATGTTGTCATTGGTCAGCATGGCGCGCAGCCTGACGGCTCCGCGCGCCTTCGCCGCCGTCTTCACCGCTTCGAGCAGCCGCTCTGCCGCGCCCTCGCCGGGCTTCAGCGCATGCAGGGCGCAGAGCACGGCCGTGTCGCCCTCGGACGTCCAGCTCGCCAGCGCCAGCGGATCACCGGCAGCCGAGAACAGGCCGAGGAGCGGAATCTCGGCGCAGTCATAGGTCCTCAGCCCGATCATCATGCGATGCGAGCCCCAGTGCCGCATCATCAGCGCGAGGAAGGCGGTCTTGTCCTCGATCTCACGGACGAGTTCGGGCGGGCGGCTCATTTCGCCAGTTCCTTCAGGCCGAGCCGGATCAGTTGCGCGGTCCCGGCGCCCTCGCCGGC
>JAKFDB010000022.1:0-1817 GCA_036676315.1 Bradyrhizobiaceae bacterium | reverse complement strand
AATTGGGTTAGCGGGAATCGCTTCGCCTGCTACCGGCCACCGTCATGCTCGCCCTTGTGGCGAGCATCCACGTCTTGAACACCGTCCTCGATCAAGGAAGACGTGGATGATCGGGACAAGCCCGACCATGACGAAATAGCGCGCTCTCGGGTCAAGCCCGGGCATGACGGAGGAGTACCTTTTTCACCCCCTCGACCAGCTCGGCCAACGGGACGGGAAACTGCGCTTCCGCCTGCCGGGCCTTGTGCTCGGCTGAATCCTTGACCTCGCGGCCGGCGGCGGCCAGCTCGGCGCCAAGGATCAGGTCCTTGATCACGACCGTGCCAGCTTCGCGCTCGGACGAGCCCTGGATCACTGCGCAGACGGCGCCGCGCCGGTCGGCATATTTCATCTGGGCGTTGAAGCCGGAGGAACCGAGATAGAGATCGGCGCGCAGCAGCGGCTTGCCCTGATCGTCCTTCGCCTGCCGCAGGGACGAGACCATCGCCTGATAGGCCGGCATGTGCTCGGGCGACTTGTTGTCCATCGCCGTGACGACGACGAGCGGCAGCTCGGCTTTCTGATCGACGATCGGCGACTTCACCGCCTTCAGCGCCGAATAGAGCCTGGAGACGCCGATCGAGAAGCCGGTCGCCGGCACCGGCTCGGGCCGGAAGCGGCCGACCAGCCCGTCATAGCGACCACCGCCCGCGACCGAGCCGAAACGCACGACCTGGCCCTGCTCGTTTGGCACCTCGAAGGTCAGTTCGACCTCGTAGACCGGGCCGGTATAGTATTCGAGGCCGCGGACGACCGAGGGGTCGATGATGATGCGGCCGAGATAGCCTGCCGCCGTCACCAGCTCGCGGATCTGCTCCAGTTCCTCGATGCCGGCGCGGCCGTTCTCGGCGCTCTCGACGAGCTTGCCCAGCTCGGAGACGGCCTCGGCCGACAGTTCGCCCGCCCTGGCGCTGTCGGCGGCCGTCGACTTGCCGAGCTCGGCCAGCTTCTGGCCTAGCGCGAGGTAGCGCAGGATTGTCTCGGCCTGCGCGGCCGAAAGCCCCGCCCCCTTCGTGAAGTCGCCGCTCTCGTCCTTGCGGCCCTCGCCGAGCAGCTTGCCGATCTCCTCCAGCGGGAACTTGTCGGCCTTGTCGATGGCGCGCAGCACCGCGAGGCGCGCAGCCTGATCAATGCCGGCGGCATCCATCACCCCATCGAGCACTTTTCGGTTGTTGACCTTGACGACATAGTCGCCGCGCTTGATGCCGAGCCGCTCCATCGTGTCGGCGGCGAGCATGCAGATCTCGGCATCGGCCGCGACCGTGCCGGAACCGACGATATCGGCATCGAACTGCATGAACTGGCGAAAGCGCCCCGGCCCCGGCTTCTCGTTGCGGAAGACATAGCCGGCGCGATAGCTGCGATAGGGTTTTGGCAGCGCGTCGAAATTCTCGGCGACATAGCGGGCGAGCGGCGCGGTCAAATCGTAGCGCAGCGAGAGCCATTGCTCGTCATCGTCCTGGAAGGAGAAGACGCCCTCGTTCGGTCGGTCCTGGTCGGGCAGGAACTTGCCCAGCGCATCGGTGTATTCGACGAAGGGCGTCTCGACCGGATCGAAGCCGTAAAGCGAAAAGCTCTCGCGGATGACGGACAGCATGCGCTCGGTCGCGGCGACGTCGGCCGGGCCACGGTCGACGAAGCCACGCGGCTGGCGGGCTTTCAGCTTGCTGGGAGCGGACATGGGTGGCTTTCACTCGGAAACTGGGGTTGGCGCCGGGTTAGCCCGCGCGGCCGCAAGGGGCAAGGCGCAGCACGTCATTCTCGGGCGGAGCGCAGCG
>JAKFDB010000021.1:0-2581 GCA_036676315.1 Bradyrhizobiaceae bacterium | reverse complement strand
CTACCGCATCGAGATGTCGCCCTTCGGCGGCATCAAGGATTCCGGCCTCGGCTACAAGGAAGGCGTCGTCGAAGCCATGAAAAGCTTCACAAACGTCAAGACATGGTCAATCCCATGGACCGCGTGAAAACAGGCGCAGTCGCAAAAGGGTCAGAGCTTCGGCTCTGATCAATAATATTGACGGGGATGGAATACCGCATATTCAATTAAACAAATCAAAAAGCAGGGGAAGAGAACATGAAAAACTGGCTTGCCTCCTTTATCATCGGCGCGGTCGCGCTTGCTGCGCCCGGAATCGCGCAGGCTCAGAAGACCAAAGTCACGATCTATACGGCGCTGGAGAACGACCAGCTCGCGCCGTTCAAGCAGTCGATCGAGAAGGCGGTTCCCGAGGCGGA
Organism: Bradyrhizobiaceae bacterium; assembly: GCA_036676315.1. Lineage (GTDB taxonomy): Bacteria > Pseudomonadota > Alphaproteobacteria > Rhizobiales > Beijerinckiaceae > Allobosea. Next base: position 2,183 of record JAKFDB010000021.1, on the reverse strand, counting down.
AGTGGTCTGGGTCCGCGATTCCACCGGCGTCATCACCGCCCGCTTCCTCGCCGAGAAGGACAATCCCCGCGCCGATATGGTGATGGGCCTCGCGGCCTCCAGCCTCCTGATGTTCGAGAAGGCCGGGCTGCTCGAAACCTACAAGCCGGCCGGCGTCGACGCGATCAAGGAAGTGTTCCGCGATCAAAAGGAGCCCTATACTTGGACCGGGATGGACGCCTATCTCGGCGTCGTCTGCTTCAACACCGCCGAGGCCAAGGGCGTGCCGGTGCCTTCCTCCTGGAAGGATCTGCTCAATCCCGGCCTCAAGGGCAAGATCGTGATGCCCCACCCGGCCTCTTCGGGCACCGGCTACCTGATGGTGGCAGGCTGGCTCCAGAGCATGGGCGAGGCCGAGGGTTGGAAGTTCATGGACGGGCTGCATGAGAACATCGCGGCCTATCTGCATTCCGGCTCGGCCCCGTGCGTCCAGGCGGCGCGCGGCGAGCGCGTGGTCGGGCTGGCGCTCGACATGCGCGGTGCGTCCGAGAAGACCAAGGGCGCGCCGATCGAGGTCGTGATCCCCAAGGAAGGCGTCGGCTGGGAGATGGAGGCCAGCGCCATCGTCAAGGGCAGCAAGAACCTCGCTGTCGCCAAGAAGATCGCCGACTGGACCGCGGGCCAGGACGCGAATGTCCTCTATTCGAAGACCTATGCGATCGTCGCTTCGCCCGGCGTCAAGAACACGCCGCCGAACTATCCGGCGGGCGCCGAGGCCGGCATGATCAAGAACGACCTGTCCTGGATGGCCGATAATCGCGAGCGCGTGCTGGCGGAGTGGTCGAAGCGCTACGAGTCGAAGGCCGCACCGAAGAACTGACGACCGCCGCCCCGGTCTCATCCGAGGCCGGGGCGGCCCGTCCCTTGCAGGGCGGTGTCGGTTTTCGACGGGCTCATCGCGCTCGGCCGCGGTGAGCTCCCAAAGCGTCGCAAGGAAAGGCCGGTCCACCATGACCCAGCCCAGCTCTGCCTCTTTCCTCACCGTCCGTGGGCTTTCCAGGAACTTCGGTTCGTTCCAGGCGCTGCGCGACATCGATCTCGACATCAAGCGCGGCGAGTTCGTCTGCTTCCTCGGCCCGTCCGGTTGCGGCAAGACCACCTTGCTCAGGGCGATCGCCGGCCTCGACCAGCAGGATCAGGGCACGATCCACATGGCCGGCCGCGACGTCTCGCATGCTCCGCCCTCGGAGCGCGACTTCGGCATCGTCTTCCAATCTTATGCGCTGTTCCCCAATCTGACGGTCATCGACAATGTCGGCTATGGCCTGGTCAACCGCCGCCGGCCGGCGCGCGAGATCGCCAGCCGCGTCGCCGAGCTGCTCGCTCTGGTCGGCATGCCGGAGCAAGGCAGCAAGTATCCGATCCAGCTCTCCGGCGGTCAGCAGCAGCGCGTCGCACTCGCCCGCGCTCTGGCGACATCGCCCGAACTGCTGCTGCTCGACGAGCCGCTCTCCGCGCTGGACGCCAAGGTGCGCCTGCGCCTGCGCGACGAGATGCGCTCGCTCCAGCAGCGGCTCGGCGTCACCACGGTGATGGTGACGCATGATCAGGAGGAAGCGCTGGCGATGGCCGACCGCATCGTCGTGATGAACGAGGGCGCCGTCGAGCAGGTCGGCACGCCCGAGGAGATCTACCGCCACCCCAGGACGCCCTTCGTCGCCGATTTCGTCGGTCATATGAGCTTCTTCGACGCTGTCGTGATCGGCCCCGGCATGGTTCGGGTCGGCGATCTCGATCTGCGCGTCGCCAATGCCACGCCCTTGCCGAACGGCACGGCGGTGCGTCTTGCGATGCGACCCGAGGAGGTGCGCACGCGCTCGGTCACCGCCGAGACGCCCAATCGCTTCGAGGCGACGATCGAGGATCTTGCTTTTCTCGGCTCGTTCTGCCGCGCCCATCTGCAGCCGACCGGCTCGCAGAAGACGCGGATCGCCGCTGACTTCTCGGCCAATGCGATGCGCGATCTCGGCATCACCCCGGGGCAGGTGCGCACGGTCGCCTTTCCGCCCGAGTCGCTTCATGTCTTTGCCGGCGCGGCACGATGAGCGACGCGGTGCACCCCCTCGCCGTGGCAAGCACCCCGACCCGCACAGGCCCGGTCCGGCTGAGCGAGCGGCACGTCGCCGGCGGCATGATCTTCGGGC
>JAKFDB010000020.1:0-203137 GCA_036676315.1 Bradyrhizobiaceae bacterium | reverse complement strand
CCCGCGGGCTGGTCTGTCGATCCTGGCCGGGCGAATGCTGCCGATGCGGCCGAACTCGACCTGAAGCTCATCGAGGTGCTGAGGATCGTCGGGCTTGCCGATTCCGTGTTCCGCTTCGGGCTTGCCTGCAAGCTCGATCGCGGAACCCGGTCGGGTCTGGTTCTGCGAATCTCCGACATCCGCGCCCGCATCCGCGCGAGGCTCGCCGAACGCGGCATGGACGCCGCGATCGAGCCCTATGATCCGACCCGCTACACGCGCAACGCGACGATCGGCGAGAACATCGTCTTTGGCGTACCGGTCGAACCTGGCCTGGTTGGGGCGAGCCTGGCCAGCCATGCCTTGACACGCCGGGTTCTCGCCGATCTCGGCCTGACCGAGCCGCTTCTGGAGATCGGGCGGCGCATCGCTGCAACGATGCTGGAGATCTTTCGCGATCTTGCTCCCGGCCACGTGCTGTTCGAGCAATATTCCTTCATCGCAGCCGAGAATTTTCAGGAATACGGGGACGTGCTTGGTCGCGTGGAGGCCGGCACGGCGAGCGAGGCGGACCGCACGCGGCTGATCGGACTTGCCCTTCTCTATGTCGAGCCGCGGCACCGTCTCGGCTTGCTCGACCAGGCGATCGAGGGGCGCCTCCTGGAGGCTCGAGCCGCGTTTCATGAACGGGGGCCGGCGGATCACGCTCATTCGATCGCCTTCTACGATCCGCAGAACTACTGCGCGGCAGCGCCTGTGCGCGACAATGTCCTGTTCGGGGTGTTGGCGCATGATGCGGCCGGGGCCGACGAGGTCATCCGCGAGACGCTGGCGGAGTTTGGCCTGGACGCAGACATCTATCGTTGCGGCCTGGAACAATCGGCCGGCTATGCGGGCCGGCTGCTGTTCCCCGCGATGAAGTCGCAGATCGCCCTGGCGCGCTGCCTCATCAAGCGGCCACAGCTACTCATTCTCAACAATGCCTTCGGAGCCTTCGGCCAGACTGAGGGGCGGCAGATCCTCATCCGCATCCGGGCGGCGATGGTCGGGCGGACAGTGATCGTCGCCGGGCGCGATCTCGCTTGCGATGAAGGCTATGATCTGCACATCGCGTTCGATGGAGCGAGGTTGGCGGCCGTGCAAAGCGGGGCCGGGGCCGCGCTGGCTAAGGATTGGCCGGTGCCATCCCAGGCCGGACCAGACCGGGCCGAACGGGTCGATACCGATGAAATCCGCGTCCTGCGCTCGGTGCCCATCTTCGGCGACCTCGATACGGCGCGTCTCAAGCTCCTTGCGTTCACCGGCGAGCGCACGGTCTTTGCCGCAGGCGACGTGCTGTTCCGGCAGGGGGATGAATCGGATGCTGCCTATGTCCTGCTTTCGGGCACGGCCGACGTCATGATCGCAGCCGGCGACGGCGGCCCGGACCGGGTGTGGAGCGTCGCCCAGAACGCCATCGTCGGCGAGATGGGTCTCGTCACCGACGACCCCCGCTCGGCCACCGTTGTCGCAACCTCCGCCATCGACGCGCTGAAGCTGCGCAAGGACGTCTTCCTGGCATTGCTCGCCGAGTTCCCGAATATGGCGCTGTCGGTCACGCGGCTGATGGTCAAGCGCTTGCGGGACAATGTGGCCTCGACCAGCCGGCAGGGGCCTCCCGGCGGCGACCGGGAGCCGTGACCGACGACTGGTCAGGCGCCGCGGACGCGCGCGGGCTACGGCGCGAAATAGGCCAGTTCGAGCCTCTGCTCCGGCAGGAGGACACGGTGGGCGGTCGAGATCGTGCGCGTGCCGGGCGGGCTCGTGACGATCTCGTACATGCGGATCAGCCGTGCGCTTTCCAGGTCGCGATCATGCAGGGTGTCGCTTCCCAAGGGGCAGGATTCGGCGACGCAGCCGGTGAATGCGAAGGGCGTGTAGACGGGCAGGGCGTAGGCCTCCCAACCGTCCGAGGCAGGCGGGCTCGGCCGCTCCATGATCCATTCGGCGGTGGCGCCGCTGATGCGGCAGGGTGACGGCGCCCAGGCTCTGAAAGCCTCCAGCATGATGTCCTGGGTGACGTTCTTCAGGTTGCAGATGACCGAGTCCTCGCCGAACACCCTGATGATGGCGCTGATCGTATCGCCGGGATTCACGGGCAGAAGGAGAGGCTCTTCTGGTGTCTCCTGGCCACGCGCCCACCACTGGAACCAGGCATAGTACTCGCATTCCCCTGGCAGGCCTGCCCCGCATCGCTGTTTCGTGCCGATCTGGGGCAGCGACGAGTCGAGATAGAACTTCTGGCCGTCGAGCCCGACCCAGGTCGAGCTGTGATATTCCATGGCGGTGCCGCCGGGGGGGGGCGATACCGTAGGCACCACCCAGTCGGCCATCACCGAGACGAAGCGGTGGCCACCGCGCGCTGAAAGGTAGCCGCCGGACCAGTTGACGCTCTTCTGCGCCGGTTGGGTCGTCGGGGCTGCGCGCTGGATCACCGTGGCGTCCCTCGCAACGCCAGGCGCCGACAGCGCCGACATGAAGCGCAGAGGGGGACCATTGCGGCGCCGTTGCAGGAATGCACGCCGGAACGCCGTCGCCATCGGGTTGGACGCCATGGCATTGAGCGTTGGCAGGCCGTATCGAGTCAACCTGCTGTCGGGCTCGGTCGATGGGTCGAAATTGTCGGGCGGCACGCCGAAGGTCTGAATCCGGCTTTGCCGTGGCGCGATGGTTTCACCGCCATCTTTCGGGCTGTGGCCGGGCATCACGGGAAAGCCCTGTCGGGCGTCCATTCCCGCCTTGCCGCGGCGATCACGGCTTGCCCGAACGATCTGATCGCGTACTCGTCCGGGTCCTGCGGATCGGGCTCGGCGAGGATGCCGAACACCGCTTCCGCCAGCAGCTTTCCAGCCGTGGAATCGCTCCGGTAGTGCAGGCCGGCGATCTCGCGGTTGCGCGCGATGCGATGCGCCAGCACCGTCAACCCCTCCTTCAAGGCGTCGGTGTCGCGCTGGGGCAGGGGCGGCTCGACCAGTTCCAGCACATGTTGCATGCACAGCGCGATCAGATGGGCCTGGGTCGCGTGCCCGCTCGGATAGGCGGAGTGGCCGGGGACCGGTACCGGCGGCAACAATGCCGGGCATAGCCAGGACGGGCGCGGCCGGTTGAATTCGTGCTTGAAGTGCAGCGCGGCGAACGAGGCGACAAGGCTGGCGATGTGCAACACGCGGAAGGTGCGCGGATGCGAGCCGGGCGTCATCGACAGGAATTCCATGAATGTCGTGATGAACTCGACATCCTGGCTCAGGATTTCGCCCAGAGCCGATGCCCGCTCGTCGCGAGCCATCGCGCAAAGCATGTCGATCTCGAGCGCCTGCTTCGTCACCGATGCCGGGGCGCTCGGATTGGCATAGTCGTTGAGAGCAAGCAGAATATCGGCCAGGTCATCGTGGATCGCGCCCGGCTCCCATTGCCTGGCGAAGGGGATCAGGACGTCGAATGCATACCAGCGTGCGCCCCAGTTGTTGTCGTCGAAGGCGACCGACGGAGCATCGTCAGCATCGGCGCTTCGGAATCTGACCCGCTTTCTCGGTCCTGTGGATTCGTCGCGGATGTGGACCGCCCGGCGAAGACCGGCGATGCGTCCGACGCTGCCCGGACCAGTCGGGTAGGTTTCCGTCACGAAGGGGAAATCGGCCCTGTCCGGGACGAACCAGCCACCTCCCATGTCGCCGCTGATGCCGGCGTTTCCCGTGTTGCCGGTGTTGCCCGTGTTCCCCGTATTGCCGGTCATGGCTTGCCCCGCACAGTTGCTGTTACGGCACAGTCGTTAGGCCTCGGCTCAGTCAGGCAGTCCAGCCTCCCGCAGATGTCCGATCCATTGCTCCAGGACATGTGGAACGAACGGACAGCGCGGTGCGTAGGCGGTCAGTCGAAAATCGGGCTGGAGCAGCATCAGGCGGTCGGCCGCGCTCGCAGCGTCCGTCATTCGGCGCGCTGCGACCAGGCTGGCGGCAAGCGTCCGTAATGTAAAGCGAATTGAGGGGTTCTGGGCAACCGCGCTGCGCGCCCAGCTGATGGCCTGATCGAAGTCGCCGTTGATGTAATGCGCCTGGGCGAGGATGCCCTCATGCCAGAAGCGGTAGGGATCGGCCGGTGCCAGGCGCTGGCCGTTCTCGCCGTGCAGGACTGCCAGGGGGCCGTTCCCGACGAAGCCGCGCGTCGCGCTGCTCATCGTCCAGGCCATCGCTACGCTCGGCCCCGCCTCGATCGCCCGATCGAGGAAGCGCTGCGCCGTGACGGTATCGCGCAGCAGGAAGGCCTGGACATGGCCATAGATCGCGAGCGCGAGCGCGTCGTTGCCGTCGCGTTCGATGGCCGCAAGCGCCCGGTCGACCGCGAACTTCGCATCGCCATCAGGATCGGGTGAACCCAGTTCGCCGACGCGAAAGACATGCCAGAGGGCCGCATAGGTGAAGGGAGGCGCATAGGACGGGTCCAGCGCCATGGCCTGCTGCAGGAGCCCTCGTGCACGGGCAAAACTGTCGGGGTCCATCTTGTAGAGCAGGTCGAGCGCCTGGAGCAGCAGGTCGTAGGCCGTCATGTTCTGGGGATGCTGGCGCAAGGCCCGCCGCAGCTCGCGCTCGCGAACATGGGGTGCAATGGTCCTGACGAGCTTCAGCGAGATGCGGTCCTGCAGCTCGAACAGTTCGCCTACCTTGCCATCGTAATGGTCGGCGCTGACCACGGCGCCATTCTCGTTGGCGATGAGTTCGGTGCTGATCCGCACGCGGCCGCCAGCAAGGGCGACGGTGCCGTCCATAACGTAGCGAACGCCGAGCTTGCGCCCGATCGCCACCGGGTCGATCCGCCGCCGTCCATACTCCAGCGTCGACCCCCGCGAGATGACGAACAGTTCCTTGAGGCCCGACAGCGACTGGATGATCGAGTCGACGACGCCATCGGCGACAAAAGCCTTGCTGGACCTTGAGCCATTCATGCGGAACGGGAGGACGGCGATGGAGGCTCGCGCATCGACGCCGGCAGGGACCTCGCCGATCCTGTGGGTCGGCCCTGACCCCGGTTCGCATCGCAGGGCGAAAACGCGCACCGGCCGCTCGTGATTGCGCAGGAAGATCTCGCCCATGTCGAAAGCCAGCGACCTGGACTCGTCGTCGGCCTGCTCGAAGACCGCCTCCGATATGATCACGCCGCCTTGCTCGGCATAAGATTGCAGCCTGGCGGCGACATTGACGCCGTCGCCGAAGATGTCGTCGTCTTCAAGAATGATGTCGGCGAGGTGGATACCCATCCGAAACGCGATACGAAGCGCAAGGGGCTGGTCGGCGGTCGCAACTGCCAGCGCGCGCTGCAGGCAAAGCGCGCAGCGGGTCGACGCGGACGTGCTGTCGAACGTGGCCAGAAATCCGTCGCCCGAATTCTTGCAGATCCGCCCGCCATGCTCTTCCACACAGGGATCGATCAGGCTGGTGCGCAGGCTCATCAGGCGATGATGAGTCGCTTCCTCCGCTGCCTCGCTGAGGCGCATGTAACCGACGACGTCGGCTGACAGGATGGCGGTCAGATGGCGTTGCATCTTCGCTACGAAGCTCTCGCATCTGGACCGGCAAGCGCCGATCAACGGCCAGTGCAGGATCAAGCTTCGCTGAATGCTGGCATGAGAGCTGTGCGCGGTCCACCTCTATGCTGACGGGCGTCAGCGCAGGCGCGGTCACTCCTGTTCCCGCGCAACGCGACCGACGGGCGGTCGAACCGGCTTCGAGGCGAAAGTCGCAGCCGATGTGAATCGTCGAGGCAAATCAGGAATCTGCTCGCGTCACTTCGGATCCCAGTAAAGGGTCTCGATGCGCGGCATCCCGATGTCGCTCAGCGTACGGTCGTCGAGAGGCTCCACGTGGAAGCGGGCTTGCCGGTGTTCACAAGTCCGAGACAGCCAGCGACGAAGGCCTTGAGCTCCACGCGACAGCCTTGCCAGGAATGGGCATTCGCCTTTCCGGGTGGCCTGCGCGATGTCGCGCAGCGGCTCCATATCTGCTATTTTCAAAGGTGTTTGATGACGGTTTTCCGCTCTGTACACGATGAAACTCCCCTCCTGGATCGGCTTTCTCCTGATCGCGGTGGGCGATCGCGGCGGCTGATCTGAGTGAGTTCTCGGACGTTCCCGCTCCGCGTTCCGTGCGCGGGATCACATAAGCGTCCGGCTGCTCGGCAGGGCCGGTCGTCGAGGTTGCGGGATGAACGAGGCACATCATCGCATTGCGAGCCTCCTGTCGGCGAACCCGTTCTTTTCGGGCTTGGTTCCGGGAACGCTCGACAGGATCGCGGGCATCTGCAAGCCGCACCATCTCGCGGCGCGCGAGGTCCTGTTCCTCAAGGGAGATCCGAGCGACGGCCTCTACGCCATCCGGCGCGGATTGGTCCGCATCGGAACGACGGACGATCTCGGGCAGCAGATGACGATGAACGTTCTTGGAGGCGGCGATGTCTTCGGCGAAATTGCGCTGCTCGACGGCCGCTCGCGAACGGCAGACGCCGTGGCGATGGAGGACACCGAGATGTTCTTCCTGCCGCGGCGCGACCTCCTCGGCCTGCTCAACAGCGAACCCTCGATCGCGCTGCAACTGATCGAGCTTCTGTGCGCCCGGCTGCGCGACGTCATCGAGCGGATGGAGGAGACCACGTTCCTGCCCGCCGGGACGCGGCTCGCCCGCCGGATTTTGATGCTCGCCACCGATTACGGCGCGGAGATCCACGCCTCACAGGAGGAGTTGGCAGCGCTCGCTGGAGTCACGCGCGAAACGGTGAACCGCCAGCTTCAAAGCTGGAAGCGCCGCGGCGTTCTCTCCCTTGGGCGTGGGCGGCTGATGATCCATGACCTCGACAGCTTGAGGCGGCTCGCGAAGACCGGGACGATCTGACCATGGGGTGATCGCACCGGCCGCCGCCAGGCTCTATTCTGGAGGGTGCGTGGCGATGGCGAATACGGCTACGGGCCGGTCGAACCCCTTCAAGGCGCGTGGGTTGAGCTCGACGAGGGCCAGGCGTGAGCCGACCGCGCGAGCTGCAACGCGATCGACAAGGATCTCGCAGTCTTGTGCGCCCGAGCACAGCCGTGATGCGAGGTTCACGACGGTGCCGATCGCGGTGTAGTCGAGGCGCCCTTCGGAGCCGATCCGCCCGACGGTCGCCGGCCCCATTGCGAGGCCGACGCCGAAGCCGAGGCGATGGTCGAGAACCTGCCGGTCAGCCAGGAGTTTCTGAACCTTCAACTGCATGTCGCGGGCCATTTCCACGGCGCGCAAGGCCGGGTCGGGGCAGGGCACCGGCGCGTTGACAAGCACCATCGCACCGTCGCCGGAAAAATTTGTCAGTGTCGCCCCATGCGTGCTGACCACCCTTTCGAGGGCGTCGTAATACTCACCCAGCAGATGAATGACGGTCTCGGGCTCGGTGCGCGACGAGAAGGCGGTGAAGCCCCGCAGGTCGCAGAAGACCACCACCGCTTCGACGCGCCGGCCGTCGAGCACGTGGTCGTCTCCGCTGCGATCGACCAGTTCGGCGACCTGCGGCGCGAGAAAGCGCTTGAGCCGGCCGATGCGTTCCGAGCGCTCCTGCGAAACCCCCAGCTCGTCTGCCATCTCGTTGAAGCGGGCCGCAAGTCGCTCGAACTCGTCTCCTGTCGTGAGGTTGATCCGGTGGTCGAACTGTCCTGCGCCGATCCGGGAGACCCCGTCTTCCAGAAGCAGGATCGGCCGGGTCATGCGTTGGGTAAGCCAGTAGGCGAGAGCCGCCGCCAGGGCCGCGCCCGCAATGAGCAGGCCGAGCGTGCGCCAGAGAGCCGCGTAGATCGGGCCGAACGCCTCGGCGGCGGGCTGCTTGACGATGACGCTCCAGCCGACTGTGGAGATCGGCGCCATTGCCGCCAGTACCGTGCTGCCCGTCATGTCGCGGCCGGCGATCGCCTCGCCGGGGTGATCGAGAATGGCCGCCCGCAAATCCCGCAGCGGCCGCGTCGCGGCATCATCGGCGCGCAGCACCAGGCTGATGTCGGGATGAGCGATGAGGCGGCCTTGCCGATCGAGCACGAAAGCCTCCCCGGTGCGCCCGATCCGGATCGCCGAAACCACGTCCCAGATGAGTTTGAGATTGATCTCCGCGATGGCGACGCCGGCAGCCGGGCGATTGCCTGCGACAGCAACGGTCATGAAGGGTTCCGAGCCGCGCTGAAAGGTGACCGGCCCGAACCAGGCACGGCCCTCGCGGGCGCCCGCCACAGCCGGATTGGCGGAATGATCATCACCCCCCTCGATCCTGTTGAGTCCGATCCGGGACACGAACAGGCGCTCCTTGCCGGCCGCATCGACGAGGCCAAGGCTGAGGACGGCGGGGACCTGGCGCAGCAGGAGCGAGGCGTCGAGCCGGCGCTTTTCGTCGGCTCTCTCCGACCACGGCAACTGCACCGTCCATCCGAGCTGATCACGGATCCCCTCCATGAAATCCTGGATCTTCGCCGCAGCCGCCCGCGCTTCGGCGTCGAGCAAATCGTTCAGAGCAGCCCGCCGGTCGCCATAGCCGAACCAGGCCTGACTGCCGCTCGCGATCAGAAGCGGCACGACGACCGCCGCGAACAGGGCGAGGAAATACCTGCGGAACAGCGACGTCCGCGGAGCGGCGAAGGGGTCGGACACGGTCTTGGCTCGTCGGGTCGGTGCGCCGGCCAGGTTATTCGATCACGCGAGGTTCACTCGATCACGAGGTCGGCGCTGCTCAGAAGCGAGGGCGGAAAGGAGAGGTCGAGGGCCTTTGCGGCCTTGAGATTGATGCACATCTCGACTTTCGTGACGCGCTGGACCGGAAGTTCGGAAGGCATGACGCCCTTGATGATGCGGCCGGCATAGATGCCGGTCTGTCGGTGCGACTGTTCGAAATCGCCACCATAACTCATCAGGCCGCCGGCGATCGGGAAGTCGCGGGATTGCGTGATCGCAGGCATGGCATGGGCGACGGCAAGCGCGGCCAATTGCGGGCTGCGATAGGCGAAATACGGGTCGGAGCTGAAGATGAAACCACCCGCACGCATCTGAGCCGCGGCCGCGAACATGGCGTCGAACTCCTGTTCGGCACTGGCCTCGAGGATGCGCAGTTCCAGGCCGAGGCTGCTTGCGGCCATCAGGAGGTTTCGCAATTGCGAATTCGCCGTCGGGCTGGCCGGATTGACGGCGGCGGCGAACAGCCTGATGCCCGGGCGCAATTCTCCCATGAATTCCAGCCGCTTGCGCGAGACTTCGACGCTCAGGCTCGATACGCCCGTGAGATTGCCGGCCGGCCGCGACAGGCTGTCAACGACGCCGAGGGCGATGGGGTCGCCCCCCATTTCGAAAACGACCGGAATGGTCGATGTCGCGGCTTTCGCCGCGAGCGCGACTTCGGCACCGCCGGGCGCAACGATCACGCTCACCTGGCGATCGACCAGCTCCTTGGCCAGTGCCGGCAAGCGGCGATACTGGCCCTCCGCCCAGCGATAATCGATCGCGACATTGCGACCCTCGGCATAGCCGGTTTCAGCCAGTCCGGCACGGAAGGCAGCGAGGCGGCTGGCGTAGCGCTCCGGTGTTTCCGAGCCGAGATATCCGATCACCGGCATTGGCTGCGCGTGGGCTGGGAGTGTCCACGATGCCAGCACTCCACCGACGAGCGCGATGACATCGCGCCGTCTCATTCGGGCAGCAGCTTCGGTCGAGGCGGAGGGCACGAAACGCAAGGCCGTTTCTCCTTCCAACCAACATCGTCCGTCAGCGTGAAGCGCTCGATCCTATCCCAGGCACCTTACCGCAGCATAGTAGCGCGGTCCGTCAGCATGGCGCAGCGTCCTGCCTCGATCAAATGCTTCTGGCGCGATCAAATCACGCCATTGCGTCCGCTCTCAGGCAATGGGCCAGTGTCCCCGTGTGGCGGACTCCGAGGAACTGCGTTTCCGCCTTCCGTGCCGTCGAACAGCGCCGGAGTGGCCAAACCGGCCTGATGGAAAACTGCGTGTCGCGATATCGTGGAACAGCACCGAACCAACTGGCACACCGAACTCCCGCGAGCGAAGCGTTGGAAGTCGCAAGGACAGAGGGCAGGGCGCCCTTCAAGGCTATGGCAAAAGGCGAGAAGTGCCGAAAATCAATGATTCAATGAAGTTGGCGGAAGGGGTGGGATTCGAACCCACGGTGGGCTTTCACCCACGGCGGTTTTCAAGACCGCTGCCTTAAACCACTCGGCCACCCTTCCGGCATGACCGTCATTGCCGCCACCAACAGATTTTTGCAAGGGCATGGGCCCAGATGTCATGAGGACAGCCGTGCGGTGGCTCGCAATCTTCCGTTTTATCCCTGCTTTTCAGCCGCTTAGAAATCTTTCCCCGATTTTCGGAAGGGCGAGGCTTTTGCTGGCTGAAGGCCGTTGCGGCGTTGCCACGCCGGCCGAAAAAATGGCATCCGCGTGGTGACGGATTGACAGTTGCCGCATTTCCGACACCTTTGTGCCCGCCCAAAGGGGCGGCTGGGGTTCTGTTAACGGTGTCGCGTCTCGCGCTTCGCCGCCTTAACGATCCCTTAATTGGATTGGCCGAAAGCTGCTGCTTCGCCGCGATCGCGTGGCGATGGCAGCGTTGTTTTTTGGCGCAGACGCAGGAACTTAGGCATGATGCGAGGCGCAAGCTCTTCGGCACCGGTAGTATCCCGCGCCAATGCAGCCCGCGACGACGCCAGCTCCTGCAAGCCCCTGATCGAAACCGCAGCCCGCCTGGGCTGCGTCGTCATCGCCGGCATCTTCCTTGCCAACTGCGCCAATGACGGCGTCGCCCGCCGCGGCAAGTCGAAAGAGATCGGCGCGTTTCCGTCCTCCAAATACGGGCCGGCCAGCGCCCGCGTCGTCGAGGACGGCCAGCCGGTTCCCAAGGGTGGCGGACGCGAGCTGATCGGCCGCAGCTACACCGTCGCCGGCAAGCGCTATACGCCTTACGACAAGCCGGTCGGCCATACGCTGGTCGGCACCGCCTCCTGGTATGGCGAGGCCTTCCATGGCCGCCGTACCGCGAATGGCGAGGTCTACGACCGTCACGGCATCAGCGCCGCGCATCCGACCATGCCGCTGCCCGCCTATGCCCGCGTGACCAATGTGGTCAACAACCGCTCCATCATCGTGCGCGTCAACGATCGCGGCCCGTTCCATGGCGGCCGCGTCATGGACGTCTCGCAGCGCACCGCCGACGCTCTTGCCTTCCGTCATCTCGGCACCGCACGGGTCAAGATCGAATATCTCGGCCAGGCCTCGCTCGGCGGCTCGGACGATGCCATGCTGCTCGCCTCGCTGCGTACGGACGGCCAGCCGGCCTCGATCCCGGGACAGAGCTCGCGCACCTTGGTCGCGAGCACCACCCCGGTCGAACTCGACCGGACGCCCAACCCCGATATCGAAGATCAACGCGCGCAGCCGGCTCCGGTTCCGACCCGTGCAGCGCCGGTATCGCAGCCGATCGTGCAGGCCTATGCCGAGCAGCCGCAGCGCGCGGCGATGCAAAGCCCGATCCAGGTCTCGACCGCCAGCACTGCGGGCGACGGCGTCCCGATGCGCGGCGTCAGGCTGCCGCCGGAGCGTCCGTTCGACCTCGACACCATCGCCAACGCCGGCAAGCCGGTTCCCGTGCTTCGTCCCGCCGTCGTCACGTCAGCTTCGCGTGCTCCGCGCACCAGCGTCGCCAGCCTCTTTGCGGCTCCGGAAAAAGCGCCGACCGCGCGCTTCGCCGCCGGCCATCCGCTGGCCTCGGGCGTCAAGCCGCAGATTCTCCAGCCGCTTGCGCGGAATTGATCCGCGCCGGGCTTGACCGCCCGCGACGCGCCATCATCTGATCGTGCGATGGCGCAGGGTCGTTCAATGCTGGCGTTCGGCCGTTTTCTAGATCGCCATGCGTCCTGTCGGACGCAAAGTGGCAATCTATCTCTTTGTCGCAGCATCGGATTTTCCCGAAAAGTGGATTCCATTTTTCGGTCCGGTGCGCTAGCGCGTGGCAGGCGCGCTCTTGGCGCCCTGGCTTTCCTGTTCGCCGCCATTCCCGCAGCTGGCGCCCAGGGTTTCCAGTCGGCCGCACCCCATGCGGTCCTGCTCGATTCGGGCAGCGGCGCGGTCCTCTACGAAAAGGCCGCCGACGAGCTGATGGTGCCGGCGAGCCTGGCGAAGATCGCGACGGCGCTCGTCGCCTTCCAGGAGATCGAGCAGGGCAGGATGACCCTCGACACCGAGATTTCGATCTCGGAGAACGCCTGGCGCAAAGGCGGCGGGATTTCGGGCGGCTCGACCATGTTCGCGCTGGTCAACAGCCGGGTGAAGCTCGGCGACATCCTGCAGGGACTGATCGTGCAGTCCGGCAACGACGCCGCCATCGCGCTGGCCGAGGCGGTTGCCGGCGACGAGGCGAATTTCGCCCGGCTGATGACGGAGCGGGTGCGGGCGCTCGGCCTGAGCAAATCGGTGTTCCGCAACGCCACCGGCATGGCTGACCCGCAGCAGAAGGTCACCGCCCGCGAGCTGGCGCGCCTGTCCGACCACGTCATCAAGACCCACCCGGAGCTTTACAAGATCTTCGGCCAGCGCGAGTTCACCTGGAACAAGATCAAGCAGCAGAACCGCAACCCGCTGCTGGCGATGGATATCGGCGCCGATGGTCTGAAGACCGGCAATGTCGACGATTCTGGCTATGGACTGGTCGGCTCGGCGGTGCAGAAGGACCAGCGCCTGATCGTCGTCGTCGCCGGGCTGAAGAACGCCCGCGACCGCGCCAGCGAGGGGCGCAAGCTGCTGGAATGGGGCTTCCGCTCCTTCGAGCAGCGGCAGGTCTTCACCGAAGGCGAAACCGTCGGCGAGGCCAGCGTCTTCGGCGGCGAGAAGGGGCGGGTCGCCCTCAAGGCCAAGGGGCCGGTCAACCTGCTGGTGCCACGCGGCAGCAGCGAGCGGCTCAATGCCCGCATCGTCTATCGGGGGCCATTGCAGGCGCCGGTGGAGGAGGGCGCGCAGGTGGCGCGGCTTCTGGTCACGCGGGGCGAGGTCAAGACGCTCGACATCCCGCTCTATGCGGCCGAGACGGTGCGGGTCGGCAGCCTGCAGCAGCGCGCGCTCGATGCGCTGTTCGAGGCTGCGACCGGCTGGATCCGCAAGGTACTCGGCCGGAGCTGAGCCCAGGGATGGCAAAACGGAAACCCACGACGGCTGCCCCGGAAACCGGGCACTTCATCACGCTGGAAGGCGGTGAGGGGGCCGGCAAATCGACGCTGGCGAAAGCGCTTGCTGGCCGGCTCGAGACGCTCGGGCTCGCCGTCGACCTGACCCGCGAGCCCGGCGGCTCGCCCAAGGCCGAGCGCATCCGGAACGCGCTGCTCTCGGGCCAGATCAAGCCCTATGGCGCCTTTGCCGAGGCGCTGATGTTCTCGGCTGCCCGCATCGACCATGTCGACCGGCGCATCAGGCCGGCGCTGGAGCGCGGCGACTGGGTGATCTGCGACCGTTTCATCGACTCGACGCGGGTCTATCAGGGCACGCTGGGCGAAATCGCCATTGGCAAGCTCTCGGCGCTCGAGGCGATCGCCATCGCCGGACTGAAGCCGGAACTGACCTTCATCCTCGACCTCGCACCCGAGATCGGGCTGGCCCGGGCGGCAAGCCGCCGCCAGCCGGGCGAAGTGGTCGACCGGTTCGAGAGCGAGACGCTCGCCTTCCACCGCCGTCTGCGCCAGGCCTATCTCGACATCGCCGCAGCCGAGCCCGGGCGCTGCGTCGTGCTCGACGCCAGCCTGACGCCGGAGCAACTGGCCGAACAGGCCTGGGAGGCTCTGGCCAGCCGGCTGCCGCTGCCGCAGATTGCGCCGGCATGATCGAATCGAGCAATGAACCCGACCGCCTGCCGAACGCGCCGCATCCACGCGAGACGCTGGCGCTGATCGGGCACCAACGCCAGGAGCAGGCCTTTCTGGCCGCCCTGCGCTCCGGCCGCCTGCACCATGCCTGGCTGCTCGGCGGACCGGAAGGCATAGGCAAGGCGAGCTTCGCCTATCGCGTCGCACGTTTCCTGCTCGCCGACGGCGATCCGATGCGGCGGGCCGGCGCCGCCGGCGATCTCGCCGTGCCTGCCGATGATGGCGCGACGCGGAAGATCATGGCGCAGTCGCATCCGGACCTGCATTTGCTGCGCCGGATCCCGAAGCCCGACGGCAAGAGTTATACCAGCAACATCCCGGTCGACCTGGTGCGCCGCGTGCTCGAACGCTTCGGCTCCAGCGCCGGGGAGGGCGGCTGGCGCGTCTGCATCGTCGATTCCAGCGAGGAGCTCGATCGCTCTGCCGGAAACGCCCTGCTCAAGCTGCTGGAGGAGCCGCCGGCGCGCACGCTCTTCCTGATCGTCGCGCATGCACCGGGCCGGATCCTGCCGACGATCCGCTCCCGTTGCCGGCTGCTCAGCTTCGAGCCATTGGGCGAGCGGGAAGTGGCCGAGGCGGCGCGTCTGGCGCTGGAGCGGATGGAACTGCCCTATGACGAGTCGGCGCTGCAGCGGGCGGCCGCGCTCTCGGACGGCTCGGTGAAGCGGGCGCTGAGCTATGTCGACCCGGAGACGCTGGCGCTGGTCGAAGCGGTCAGGGCGCGCCTCGATGCCTTGCCGGGCGTCGACCTCCCTGCCTTGCTGGCGCTGGGCGAGGAGGTGGCGGGCAAGGCCGGTGAAGCCGAGTTCGCGGTGATGATCGAAACCGTGCAGGCCTGGCTCAGCGCCCATCTCCACGCGCATGCCGCTGCCGGGCCGGCGCGGCTTGCACCCCTTGCGGAGGTATGGGAGAGACTTGCACGCGCGGCCCGGGAGGTGGAAACCTACAATCTCGACCGCCGCCCCCTCGTCATGTCGCTGTTTCACGATCTGTCGGAGGCGGTAGCCCGGTCGCGCGCGGCCTGAAACGAGACAGCACCGGACAGATTATGGCCTCGGCCCCGACCTTCTACATTTCGACCGCGATTTCCTATCCCAATGGCGCGCCGCATATCGGCCATGCCTATGAGGTGGTGGCGGCTGACGCGATCGCACGCTTCAAGCGGCTCGATGGCTACGATGTCTTCTTCCAGACCGGCACCGACGATCACGGCCTGAAGATCTTTCAGGCCGCGGCGAAGGAAGGCATCAGCGCCCTCGAGCTCGTCGACCGGACGGCGCCGCGCTTCCAGGCGATGGCGGATGCGCTGAACTGCGCCTATGACCGCTTCATCCGCACGGTCGATGCCGACCATCTGCCCTCGACGCTGGAGCTCTGGCGGCGGATGGAAGCCAATGGCGACATCTATCTCGACCGCTATGCCGGCTGGTACTCGGTGCGTGACGAGGCCTATTACGGCGAGGAGGAGACGCATCTCAACGGCGAGGGCGTCCGGATCGGCCCGCAGGGCACCCCGGTCGAATGGACCGAGGAGGAGAGCTATTTCTTCCGGCTCTCGGCCTATCAGGACCGGCTGATCGCGCATTACGAGGCCGATCCGTCCTTCATCGGCCCCGACACGCGCCGCAACGAGGTTACGAGCTTCGTCAAGGGCGGTTTGCAGGACCTTTCGATCAGCCGCACCACCTTCGACTGGGGTCTGCCGGTTCCGGGCAACGCCAAGCACGTGATGTATGTCTGGGTCGACGCGCTGAACAACTATGTCACCGGCTGCGGCTTCCCGAACGAGGACGACCCGCGCTGGCGCTTCTGGCCTGCCGACGTGCATATCATCGGCAAGGACATCATCCGCTTCCACGCCGTCTATTGGCCGGCCTTCCTGATGTCGGCCGGGCTGCCGCTGCCCAAGCGCGTCTTCGGCCACGGCTTCCTGCTCTCCAAGGGCGAGAAGATGTCGAAATCGCTCGGCAACGTCGTCGATCCGTTCGACCTGGCGAACGCCTATGGCGTCGACCAGCTGCGCTATTTCTTCCTGCGCGAGGTCTCCTTCGGCCAGGACGGCAATTACAACCACGACGCGATCGTCGGGCGGATCAATGCCGACCTCGCCAATGACCTCGGCAATCTGGCGCAACGCTCGCTCTCGATGATCGCCAAGAACTGCGAGGGCAGGGTGCCGTCGCAAGGCGAGCTCTCCGAGGCCGACCGGGCGATGCTGGCCCAGGTCGACGGGCTGGTGCTGAAGGCCCGAGCCGCAATCGACGAGCTCGCGCTTCACACCGTGCTGGCCGAGATCTGGGCGGTGATCGCCGAGGCGAACCGCTACTTCGCCAACAACGAGCCGTGGCGGCTGAGCAAGAGCGACCCGGCGCGGCGCGACACCGTGCTCTATGTCACGATCGAGACGCTGCGGCAGGTCGCCACCCTGACCCAGCCCTTCATGCCGCAGGCGATGGCGAAGATGCTCGACCTGCTGGCGATCGAGGCTGAGGCGCGCGGCTTTGCGACGTTGGGGGCGACCGGCCGCCTCGTCGCCGGCACCGTTCTGCCGCCACCGAGCGCGATCTTCCCGCGCTATGTCGAGCCCGAAGACGCTCCGGCCGCCTGATGCTGATCGATACGCATTGCCATCTCGACTTCCCCGATTTCGCCGAGGATATCGAGGCTTACGTTGCCCGCGCGGAAGCTGCCGGCGTCAGCCGCATGGTGACGATCTCGACGCGGGTCGCGCGCTTTTCGGCCTATGCGGCGCTGGCCGAGCGCTTCGCCTCGGTCTGGTGCACCGTCGGCACGCATCCCCATGGCGCGCATGAGGAATTAGACGTCACGGCTGATCAGTTGGTCGAGCTGTCGCGGCATCCGCGCTGCGTCGCCATCGGCGAAGCCGGGCTCGACTACCACTACGACAAGAGCCCGCGCGAGGCGCAGGCTCAGGGGCTGCGCACGCATATCGACGCGGCGCGGCGAACGCAGCTGCCGCTCGTGATCCATTCTCGCGAAGCCGACGAGGACATGGCGGCGATCCTGCGCGAGGAGATGGGGAAGGGCGCCTTCCCCGCCATCCTGCACTGTTTCACCGCCGGCGAGATGCTGGCGCGCACCGGTGTCGAGCTCGGCCTTTACGTCTCGTTCTCCGGCATCCTGACCTTCAAGACCTCGGAGGCGCTGCGCGCGATCGCCCGCGACGTCCCGCTGGAGCGCCTGCTGGTCGAGACCGACGCGCCCTATCTGGCGCCGACGCCCTATCGCGGCAAGCGTAACGAACCGGCCTATGTCGTTGAAACCGCGAAGGTTCTGGCTGAGGTCAAGGGCGTTTCCTTCGACGAGATCGCGCGGATCACCAGCGAGAACGCCCGGCGCTGCTACTGGAAGATGGACCACGCCGTACACCCGGCGCAGGTCGGCTGAGCCGAGGGCGGTGGCCGCATGAGCCTGAAGGTCACGATCCTCGGCTGCGGTTCCTCGGGCGGCGTGCCGCGGCCGGGCTCCGGCTGGGGCGCCTGCGATCCGACCAATCCCAAGAACCGGCGCCGGCGCTGCTCGGTGCTGGTCGAGCGCGAAGGCGCTGCGGGCACGACAAGCGTGCTGATCGACACCACGCCGGACCTGCGCGAACAACTGATCGACGCCGATGTGAAGCGGCTCGACGCCGTCCTGTTCAGCCATGATCACGCCGACCATACCCATGGCATCGACGATCTCAGGGCGCTGGTCCTGCACATGCGCAAGCGGATTGCGGTCCATGCCGACGCCGTGACCGGCGCGACGCTGCGCGCACGCTTCGGCTATCTGTTCGAGACGCCGCCCGGCAGCCTGTATCCGCCGATCCTCGAGCTCGGTTCGCTCGCAGCCGGCGAAGTCCACGCCGTCGACGGCCCCGGCGGAGCGGTCGAGGCCCTGCCGTTCCGGCTCGAGCACGGCCCGGGCTATGACGCGCTCGGCTTCCGCTTCGGCGGCATCGGCTATGCGCCCGATGTCAGTGCGATCCCGCCTGGCGCGATGGCCGCGATGACCGGGCTCGATCTGCTGATCCTCGATTGCCTGCGCGAGGCGCCGCATCCAAGCCATTTCAACCTCGAGCAGTCGCTCAGCGCGATCGGGCACCTGAAGCCGCGCCGGACGGTGTTGACCAACCTGCATGTCGATCTCGATTATGCGTCTCTTTCCAAGCGCTTGCCGAAGAATATTGAACCGGCTTACGATGGCATGACGCTCGAGGCCTGAGCAGCGCAGAGCCGATCTCAGCGGTGGCTGCCCGGGCGCAGCAGCTTGGCGAGCAGGTCGGTCTGGGTGACGAGGCCAAGCAACCGGTCATCGTCGTCGACGATGACGACCGCATGGTTCTGGCCATCGGTGAGCGGCGCCGTCAGTTCGACCGCGCGCTGGCCGGGCAGGGCAGTCAGGGCCGGCGACATCACCTCGCAAACGCGGTCTCCGGGCTTGGTCAGCTCCCGCAGCCCGACCGAGCCCAGCACTCGGCCGGCCTCATCGAGCACCGGCAGGGTCCGGACCTGATGATCGAGCAGCAGCTGGCGCACTCGCTCAAGCGCGTCGTCGCGGCTGGCATGGACGATGTCGCGCGACATGATGTCGGCACAGGTCAACCCGCCATGCGTCCGCTCCAGCGCGCGCAACTCGATGCGCCGGAGCAGGCGGCCGAGATCGCTGCGGTCGATGTCGAAGGTTTCGCCGAGATCGGCGAGCGCCTCGTCGATGTCCTTTTCGCTGACGCCGACACGGCTGCGCGCCGGCAGGTCGCGGGTGCCGTGGAGATTGGGCACTGGCGGCGGTGGTACATGGGGGTAGCTATGCGTCGACAGGCGGTGGAAGGCCCAGCCGAGCAGCGTCAGCACGACGGCGTTGAGGCCGACCGGGACGAGCGCAAAGGCAGGGCCATAAGTTGCGACGGCCGGCCCCCCGAGGGCGGCAGTCAGGGCTACCGCACTGCCTGGCGGGTGCAGGCAGCGCGCCAGCGACATGGCCGCGATCGAGATCGCCACGGCCAGCCCGGCGGCGAGAGCAGGCTCGGAGATGAGGCCGGCGACGGCGAGGCCCACCGCCGCCGAGACGACACTGCCGCCGATGACCGGCCAGGGCTGCGCCATCGGGCTGGCGGGAACCACGAAGAGCAGCAGTGCCGAGGCTCCCATCGGCGCGACCAGCAACGGCAGATGCGGATCGTCGCCGAGGAGCAGGCTGCAGATCAGCCCGGTTCCTCCGACGCCCAGAGCCGCGCCCAGGCAGGCGCGAGCCCGGTCGCGCCAGGTCGCGCCGGCGAGGATGAGCGAGAGCGAGCGCCGATGCCAAGGCCGCGCCGTCGGCGCGGTGTCGTCGGGCGCCGACAGACAGTTTTCTGAAGAGGAAGCCAAGGGAGCCGGATTGCTGATCGTTCGGGGCGTGCCGACGGCGGGAGCTCGGTCGGCACGCCGTCCTGCCGATTTGGCTCGGTTTTGACAAACGAATGTTCTTGCAGATTGATATCGGAAAAGCCGATACCAACCTGCAATGGATAGCGAACAGGCCCGGACATTTCTGATGATCGTCGCCACCGGCAGCTTCGTTGCCGCGGCGGAAAGGCTGCATGTCAGCCAATCGACGGTCAGTGCCCGGATCCAGGCGCTCGAGGAGCAGCTACGGCGCCGGCTGTTCATCCGCAACAAGGCAGGAGCGGCGCTGACGCCGGCCGGACAGCGCTTTCAGCGTCATGCTTCGGTGCTGGTGCGAACCGTCGAGCAGGCACGCCAGGATGTCGGCGTGCCGCATGGCGTGACCGACAGCATCGTCGTCGCCGGACGCATCGGCCTCTGGGACGAGTTCCTGCTGCAATGGCTGCCGCTGATGCGGGCTGCCCGGCCGAACGTCTCGATCCGCGCCGAAAGCGCCTTGGAACCGGAATTGATGCAGGGGTTGATCGAGCGGCGCATCGATATCGGCGTGATGTACACGCCGCAGAGCCGGCCGGGGCTTCGCATCGAACAGCTCTTCGAAGAGCGGCTGATCATGGTCTCGAGCAGCGCCGACACCAGGCCGGAGCCCGGACCCGGCTATGTCTATGTCGACTGGGGCCAGGAATTCTACAACCGCCACAGCGCCTGCTTCCCGGATTTCGGCGGTGCCATGCTGACGGCCAATATCGGCTGGCTGGCTCTGCGGCACGTCATGGACCACGGCGGCTCCGGCTATTTTCCGGCCCGTATCGTTGGACGACAGGTCGAGGCCGGCCGGCTCCACGCAATAGCCGGCGCGCCGGAGTTTCTGATGCCGGCCTATGTCGCCTCGGTTCGAGACCGAGCAGAGGAGACGCTCACCGAAGCCGTGCGGCTGATCCATCGCGTCGCCGGAAGTTCCGGTCCAAGCAGCACCGGAAGCGCCTGACCGGCAAGAGCAGCGTCTGCGATGTCAAATTAAGTTCCATAATATGTCTTATGCGAATCAAAGCAAGACGGCTTTCGGCGCGTATGGGCACTCCTCCCATGGTTGCCCCCTGTCGTTGGTGATCAGGCCGCCGGAGGAATCTGAGACGCGAGCGCTGTGAGCCGGCCGGAGAGCAGCCGTGCTTGCATTGCTCGACGTCCCCGCTGCCGAGCGCAGCGAACGTGGCGATGCCGCTCGCGAGGTCGTGGTGACCCGGCAAGCGTGCGCGACTTGTTGGCCGGGCCAAGCCCGGGACCGCAGGTCATTGACGAGGCCCCAGAGCCATCTCAATTATTCGGGATGGCGCATCTTCGGTTGGCTCCTGCCGCTCTTTCCGACCTGGCCTACATCATGGCGACCGAGCGCCTGGATGGATATGACGCCGTCGTCGGGCGCTGGGAGGAAGACCGGCATCGCCTGGCGCTGACGGATGGCCGCCACGCCTACTTCCTGGGCTTGCTCGACGACGAGCCGGTCGGCTTCGCAATCCTGCGGGATTGGGCCTCGCCAGAACGCGTCACATTGCTGAAGCGCATCGCCGTCTCGCGGCCCGGAAACGGGGTCGGCAAAGAGCTGCTGCAGGCGATCGTCGAGCGCGTTTTCCAGGAGACGGAGGCGCACCGCTTCTGGCTCGGGGTCTTTCCGGAAAACCTGCGCGCGCGTCGCGCCTATGAAGCGGTCGGCTTCGCCCCGGAGGGCGTGGCGAGAGGGTCGGCGTTCTTCGGCGGCGTTCACAGGGATGAGCTGGTTATGGCCATTCTCCGGACGGACGCGAAAGCTCCTGACCACTCCCGCTGAGCACCGGCTGACCTCGGCCCTGAGCGACAGAGGCCTGACGGCAGGGGCAGGCGGGCGACCCGTTCCGCGATATCGGAGCCCTGCCCGCCTGGCATCGGCGTTGACCAGACCCGGGCGGTCGTCGCTCCCGGAATGACCGGCGTGGCAGCGCGTTCGAGCCGCCGCTCAGCGCTCCGACTCGATCATCGCGCCGCCAACGGCGAAATCTGCGATGGCCGGCCTCCGACCCTGAAGTTCAACAAACTCCGGTTTCCCAGCTCGCGAGAAGATAATTCCTAAAAGCGATCACTGTAGCTGAACATTGTTCTCTTTACTTCATGCCTGTCGGTTTTAGGCTGGTCCCAGGGGTTAAGCCCCAGCAAAATAGTCGGCTCAGACCGACCGTCAGTGGGGACAGGAACGCCATGATCTTAAATCGCCGGAAGCTGCTGGCTGGTGCAGCGGCCTCGCTCACCCTTCCCGCACCGTCCGTCTGGGCTCAGACCAAACCGATCACTTTTGCGATCCAATACGGCCTGCCCTACCTGAATTTTATCGTCGCCGAGCGGCTTGGCCTGTTCACCAAGGCTGCCGAAAAGGCCGGCGTACGCGACCCCAAGATCAACATCGTGCGCCTGAGCGGCCCCACCGCGATCACCGAGGGGCTGATCAGCGGCAACGTCCAGGTCGGTGCCCTCGGCACGCTGGGCCTGCTGATCGCCCATGAGAAGACGCGGCGCGCCTACGATCTCGGCGGGCTCAGCGCCTACTGGAAGGGCGTCTACACGATCTACGCCAACGATCCGGCGATCAAGTCGCTCAAGGACATCCGGCCGACCGACAAGATCGCGACGCCGGGGCCGACGAGCTCGCAGGCGCTGATCCTGCGCCGCGCTGCCGAACAGATTTTTGGGCCGGGTCAGGCGCTGCGTTTCGACAAGCAGATCGTCTCCCTGCCCCACCCCGACGCGGTCGCCGCGCTCACGACTGGCAACACCGTCCAGGTCTATTTCGCATTGTCGCCGTTCGCCGAATTCCTGGCGCAGCAGCCGAACGTGCACGTGATCGGCCGGACGACCGAGTACAACCCGCCGAACATGACGAACGGCGTGGTCGGCGTGCTCAGAAAGTTCGTCGAGGAGAACAAGGAACTCTCCGCCGCAGTCGTCGCAGCGCTCGATGAGGCCGGGCGCTTCATCCAGAGCGAAATCAAGGAAACCGCCAAGATCTACACGGCGGCGGAGCCGAGCAAGCTCTCGGCCGAGGAGATGGTCAAGGTCATCGAGAACAACAAGCTCGAATACACGACCGAGCCGAACGGCATCATCGATACCGCGAACTTCATGGTGAAGCTCGGACAGCTCAAGGCCGCGCCGGCCAAGTGGCAGGACGTGTTCTTCCCTCCCGTCAACCTGGGCGCCGGCAGCTAGTGCGATGGCTCTGGCAATGATGCGTGAGCCAATCGAGACGGAAGCGCAGCAGGCGGTCACGCCCCTGCTCAGCGTCCGCGACGTGACGCTGCAGTACCAGACGCGCCGGCAGATCGTCACGGCGACCTATCGGGTCTCCTTTGACGTACGACGGCAGGATCGTTTCATCCTGCTCGGCCCGTCCGGCTGCGGGAAGTCGACCCTGCTCAAGGGCATTGGCGGCTTCCTCACGCCGGTCGAGGGCGAGATCAGCCTTGCCGGCAAGCGGGTCACCGGCCCCGGCGCCGACCGGATGATGGTCTTCCAGGAGTTCGACCAGCTCCTGCCCTGGCAGACTGTCCTCGGCAACGTGATGTTCCCGATGCGCAAGACCGGGCGTTTCCCGCGCTCGGAGTGGCGGGATCGCGCCATGCGCGCGGTCGAGAAGGTCGGGCTGGCGAAATTCGCCGACAGCCATCCCCACACCCTGTCGGGCGGCATGAAGCAGCGCGTCGCGATCGCCCGCGCGCTCGCCATGGAGCCGGAAATCCTGCTGATGGACGAGCCCTTCGCGGCGCTCGACGCACTGACCCGCCGGCGCATGCAGGACGAACTGCTCGAGCTCTGGAACGATATCCGCTTCACCCTGGTCTTCGTGACGCACTCGATCCAGGAGGCGATCGTCATCGGCAGCCGGATCGTGGTGCTGACCCCCCACCCCGGCCAGATCCGCGCCGAGCTCGATGCCACGCCGTTCAAGCAGGAGAACGCCGGCAGCGAGGACTTCATGGCGTTCAACCGCAAGATCAACGGCATGCTCTTCGGCGAGGAGAAGATCGCACATGGCTAGGCAGGTCGATGGCTGACGCTGTTCACGCGACGCGAGGCCGCGCTCGCTTCAAGGAATTGCCGGGGCGCCCGAGCATCGAGCACACGACGCTCGACGCGGCGGCGATCGGCGAGATCGTCCGCGATGTCGGGCTCTGGCAGCGCGCCATGGCGCATACGCCGCTGCGGCGCGGACTGGTGCTGATCGCGCTCGGCATCCTCTGGGAGGTCTATGCGCGCTTCGCCGATAATCCACTGATGTTCCCGTCGCTGAGCGACACGCTGGTGGCCTGGACCACCGACATATCGAGCGGTGTCCTGCTTTCGGCGGTCGGAAACTCGGTGCGCGTGCTGCTGATCGGCTACGGCACCGCCGTGCTGCTTGCCGCCGTGCTGACGACGCTCGCGATTTCGACGCGGATCGGGACGGATCTGCTGGCGACGCTGACGGCGATGTTCAACCCGCTGCCGGCCATCGCGATCCTGCCGCTGGCGCTGTTGTGGTTCGGTCTCGGGCTCGAGAGCCTGATCTTCGTGATCGTGCATTCGGTGCTGTGGGCGGTCTCGCTCAACGCCTTTACCGGCTTCCTCTCGGTGAGCCAGACGCAGCGCATGGTCGGCCGCAATTACGGGCTGGGCGGCCTGCGCATGGTGCTCTCCATCCTGATCCCGGCGGCGTTTCCCTCGATCCTGGCCGGGCTGAAGATCGGCTGGGCCTTCGCCTGGCGCACGCTGATTGCGGCCGAACTCGTCTTCGGCGTGTCGGGCAGCTCGGCCGGTCTCGGCTGGTACATCTTCCAGAACCGCAACGCGCTGGAAACCGCGCATGTCTTCGCCGGCCTCTTCACGGTGATCGTCATCGGACTGATCGTCGAGGGTGTGGTCTTCCGGAGCATCGAGGCGGCCACGATCCGGCGCTGGGGCATGCAGAACTAAAGCGATGACGGCGATGCGCCGCATCCGTTCAAGGTCGGAAAGGATCGATATTTTGGACCGGAGAAGCTTTCTCGGCGGGATGACTGCCGCCGCCTGCACGGTGCTGAGCGGAAGCCTGGCACAGGCGCAGGACTACCCTGCCCGCCCCGTTACCATCCTCGTGCCATTCGCGGCCGGTGGAGGCCAGGACATCTTCATGCGCCTGATCTCCCAGGGCGTTTCGGAAGCGATCAAGCAATCGCTGGTGATCGACAACCGGGTCGGTGGTGCCGGCAATATCGCGGCGAGCGCCGTCGCGCGCGCCACACCGGACGGCTACACCCTGCTTCTCGGCACGGCGGCGACCCACGGCATGAACCAGGCGCTCTACAAGTCGCTCGGCTTCGATGCGCAGACGAGCTTCGAGCCGGTCGCCATGCTGGCGGAGGTGCCGCTGGTGCTGGTGGTCAACCGCGACGTGCCGGCGAAGACGGTCGCCGAGCTTGTCGCCTATCTCAAGGCCAATCCAGGCAAGATCAATTACGGCTCCTCCGGCGTCGGCGGCCCCCTCCACCTCGCTGGCGAGCTGTTTAAGACGGCTGCCGGGGTCGAGGCCGCGCATGTGCCCTTCCGGGGTTCCGCGCCGGCGATCACCGAGCTTCTCGGCGGTCGGCTGAGCTTCATGTTCGACACTTTCGCCGCCACCGAGCCCTATGTCGCCGATGGCAGCCTCCGGCGCCTGGCGATCGCCTCGGCAACACGCGCCTCCAACGCCCCGGACCTGCCGACCATGGCGGAGGCTGGCGTGCCGGTCGAAGCCTATTCCTGGAGCGGCATCTTTGCCCCCGCGGGCACGCCGAAGCCGATCGTCGAGAAGCTCGGCAAGGCCTTCAGCGACGCCGTGGCGAACCCGGCGCTGCGCTCGCGCCTGTACGAGATCGGCTTCCTGCCGGCTCCGGACACGCCGGAGGCGCTGCGCACCCGCGTCGGCTCGGAACTGATCAAGTGGAAGCAGGCCGCTGAGACCGCTGGGCTCAAGCCGCAATAGCCGGGGCCGGACGGCCTCGAACCGATGCACGCCAAAGGCCCGCGCCGTGCCGGCCGGGCTCCGATGCCCAGGAGATAATCATGTCGTCATCCAGCCCTGCTCGCGATCCCGAGCTGTCCCAGTTCGAGCACCTCCAGGTGTCGACGCTATCGGACGCGATGTTCGCGCTCGGCCTCAAGGACACCGCCCTCGGGCCGTCAGTGCGCCTGCTTGTCGGCAAGCGCATTCTTGGTCGGGCAAGGACGATCGGCCGCGTGCCCCTGCCCTCGAATGGCGGGCAGCAGGAGATCAAGCCCGAATTCTCGCTGGCGATCCAGGAGGTGATCGACGGCTGCGGCCCGGGCTCGATCCTGGTGATCGCCACCCAGGGCATCGCCACCCATGCCAACTGGGGTGGCAACATGGCGACGCGTGCGGCGGCTGTCGGGGCGCTCGGCCTCATCACCGACGGCGCGATCCGCGACCTCGAGGAAATGGGGCCGCTGGGCATGACGATCTTCGCCCAGGGCACCTCGCCGCGCGCCGGGCATTTCCGCTTCGCGACGGCGATCCGCAACGAACCGGTGATCTGCGCCGGCGTGCTGATCCGCCCCGACGACATCATCGTCGGCGATGCGGATGGCGTCGTCGTGATCGACCCAGCTCAAGCCAACGCGATCGCCGCCAAGGCACACGAACTGGTCAAGGTCGAGGAGGAGATGCAGGCCTTCATGCGCACCGGCGCCCAGCTCCAGGAAGCGGTGCGCAAGTACAAGGTGCGTTGAGCGTGCCCGCTCAGGGCGCACTCGTACGCGGCGGTGCAGGTTCCTCGCGCCGCCGCCAGCGCGGGCGCCCGAAATCGCAGGTCTCACGCGCCAATTGGGCGATCCGGCGACTGACGGCATCATTGCGATGAACGGCAAGATACTCGAGCGGCGGCAGCACCAGATTGGTCCTGACCGGCCTGAGATAGCCCTCCTCCTGATAGGCGGAGAAATAGCCGGTGGGCAGATAGGTGACGCCGAGCCCAGCGCTCGCCATCTCCGCGAGCGCGATCATGCTGTTACAGGTGATCGTGTTCTGCGGCTTGATGTCGACCGCCGCGAGGGCCTGCAGCAGGTTGAGATGCAGCAGCGAGCCCTCTGCATAGGTCAGCAGCGGCAACTCCATCAGGCGCTCGATCGGCACAACGCCTTTCGACCCGACCAGCGCTGGATTGCACATCCACTCCGATTCCAGGAAGTCGAGCGGCACGATCGGGAAGCTGTTGTCGGTCTTGGGCGCGGGGCAGATCACCATGTCGAGGCGGTGCGTGACCATCTGCTGCCGCAGATTGACGGTCAGGTCGATCTTGGGCTCGAGGATGATGTCGGGATAGAGCTGCTTGATCCCGGCGATCAGCGCCGGCAGCCAGGTCAGCGCCACCATCTCCGTCACGCCGAAACGGAAGCGGCCGGCATAGGAAACGTCGCTGCCGACGCGGCGCACCACATTCTGCTGCAGGTCGAGCATCTGGACGAAGTCGTCGATCAGCTCGCGCCCCTTGATGGTGAGCTGCGTCGTCTTGTTGCTGCGGTCGAAGATCTCGATCGACAGGTATTTCTCGAGTTCGGCGATGCGCTTGGAGACGGTCGACTGCGTCGTGTTGAGCCGCTTCGCCGCGGCGTGGAAACTGCCGAGCTTGCTGATCCAATAGGCCGCTTCGATCTGCTTGAAGGTCAACATGGCTGGCCCCTTTCGGCGATCATCGATCGAATAGAAAAAGCAATCGATGAAGTCAATTTTGTTCGCTTTTCCGATCCTCCGACGCACGCGGCCCTGTTTGGTGGGGCGAGCGAGTTTTGCGACCACGCAATTCCTCCCGTGGTCGGTCAGCAGCTCTTCATGATGCGTTTTAGCGATCAATGATTCTGAATTTAATTCGCTTTATGGCACGCGCTGCGCATGTCATCGAGTTGGCCAACCCGAACGAGGCGCGCTCAGCGGCATGACATCCACGATCGAGAAGCAGCTGGCCGCCTATCAGGGGCGGCTCTTGGGGACGATCCCGGTCGAGCGCATTCGCGCGGTCGAGTTCGAGCGCCCTTCGCCGGACCTGGTGGCGCGCTTTCGGCAGCTGCCGGATCTGACCTCCGCCATTGCCGATATTCTCGACGAGTACGGTGTCGACTCCGCGATCCCGACGACGGCGCTGCCGCCGATCGCGCCCGGCCAGCGGATGGTCGGCCCGGCCGTCACCGTCAAGCATGGGGCGGCCAGGCTGACGAGCGGCTACAACATCGCGAACAAGACCTCCCCTCGCCTCGGGGCGCTGGATGCCGTGACGCTGTCGCGGCCAGGCGACGTGATGGTGATCGACGGCAGCGCCTGTCCTGCCGCGTCGAATATCGGTGGGATCATGGCCACTGCGGTCGCAGCGAACGGCTTTGCCGGCGTCGTCGTCGACGGCTGTGTCCGCGACACCGACACGATGCGCCGCATGGGGCTGCCGGTCTGGGCACGCGGGGCAACACCGCGTACCGGCAAGCACCGCTTCGAGCTGCTGGAGTTCAACGGCGTCGTCGAGATCGCCGGCGTCCAGATCCGGCCGGGTGACCTGATGCTCGGCGATTCCGACGGCGTCATCGTCGTGCCGCTCGAGATCGCGGCCGAAGTGCTGGCGCGGGCGGAAGAGGTCGCCGCAAAGGAAAAATCGCTGATCGACGCGATCAGCACCGGCGCCTCGGCTGCTGAAACGGCCGCCATCGTGGCGCCGGAAAAATGGTGAGCGCTCCGAGCCCCGGTTTTCGCCTCGCCTTCATCGGCTTCGGCGAGGCGGCCTTCTCGATCGCGAGCGGGCTGCGTGAGGCGGGCCTCGAAGGCATGGCCGCCTTCGACGTCGCAGCCGACCGGGAGCCTTTCCGCACGCGTATCCGCCAGCGGGCCGAGCAGGCCGGGGTCACGCTTCTCGATAGCCCAGAGGCGCTCGCCGGTGCCGAGACCGTGTTCGTGCTGGTGCAGCCCTCGGCCTCGATGGCAGTGGCGCAAAGCTGCGCCGCTCATGTCAGCCCTGCGGCTCTCTACATCGACCTGACCTCGCTCGGACCGGTCGACAAGGCAGCGGTCGGCGCGCATGTGACCGCCGCCGGGCGCCGTTTCGTCGATGCCGCGATCCTCGGCTCGGCGCCGGCCTCGCGTCATCGCGTGCCAATCGTCGCGGCCGGACCGCAGGCGGAGGAGTTCGCCCGTCTCTTTGCGCCCTATGGCATGGAGATCACGCCGGTCGGCGAACGCTTCGGTGCGGCCGCGGGCATCAAGATCGTCCGCAGCGTCCTCGCCAAGGGGCTGGAGGCTCTCTACGTCGAGGCGCTGATCGCGGCACGCCGCATGGGCGTCGAAGCCGAGGTCCTGCAGAGTTTCTGCGCCTTTCTCGATGCCCGCCCGGCCCTCGACACCGCCGCCATGCTGGTTCGCTCGCATCTGCCGCATGCCGGCCGCCGCGCCGACGAGATGCGGATGTCGCGCGCCGCCGTACTCGAGACCGGGCTCGACCCGCTGATGACCGACGCGATCGTCGCGCTGATGGAGCGCACAGTTGCCAGCGGCGTCGTCGACGACAGCGGCGGCAACCAGCCGCCCTCGCTCGATGCCGCACTCACCATTCTCGACGCGGCCCTCGATGCCGCGCGCCGCCCCGCCAAGCCCTGACGCTTTTTTCACGAGAGCCGCTCATGTCCACATCCGCCCTGCCCCAACGCGTCTCGCCGGAGACCTGCCAGGCCCTGCTCGCCTATGGCTCAGCCACCGTCTTCGAGGCGCAGGGACGCCGCGGCGCCTTCGCCTCGGGGATCAAACCCGTCGACGAGGCCATGACGGTCGCCGGAACCGCCTTCACCTGCGAATGCCCGCCGAATGACAATCTCACCCTGCATGCCGCCCTCAAGATGGCGAAGCCGGGCGACGTCCTGGTCTGCGACGCCCATGGCTGCACCGAGCAGGGCATGTTCGGCGACGTGATGTCGAGCTGCGCCGTCGGCGCCAAGCTCGCCGGCCTGGTCACCGATGGCGGCGTGCGCGACTCCGCGACGATCTGCGAGGTCGGCTTTCCGGTCTTCGCCGGCGGGATCTGCATCAAGGGCACGATCAAGGAGACGCTGGGTGCGCTCAACCAGCCGATCGTGCTCGGCGGCGTGCTGGTCCGGCCGGGCGACGTGATCATCGGCGATGCCGACGGACTGGTCGTCGTGCCGTTCGAGACGGTCGATGCCGTGCTCGCGGCCTGCAAGCTGCGGGCGGAAAAGGAAGCCGCGGCGAAGCAGCGCTTCGCTTCCGGCGAGACGCCCTGGGACGTCTACGGCCTTGGCGAACTGCTGACCCGCAAGGGCCTGTCCTCGCCGGTCTGACATCCCTGATCCCCGGGCGGCGCCGGACATTCCGGCCACCCCGAACGATACGAACGGAACGAAGGATCTGACATGAGCGGGGCCATCATCCTGCAGCAGCACGGCGGACCGGAGGTGCTCGAATGGGTCGAGCGCGCCCCCGGCCGCCCCGGCGAAGGCGAGGTCCTGCTTCGCCATACGGCGGTTGGGCTGAACTTCATCGACATCTATGTGCGCACCGGCCTCTACAAGATGGGCACGATGCCCTGCTCCCCGGGCATGGAGGCGGCCGGCGTCGTCGAGGCGCTCGGGCCGGGCGTCACCGGGCTGAAGGCCGGCGACCGCGTCGCCTATGTCACCGGCGCGCCCGGAGCCTATGTCGAGCGCCGCGTGATGAACGCAGCCGCGCTGGTCAAGCTGCCGGGCGACATCTCGGATGATCAGGCCGCTGCGCTGATGCTCAAGGGCATGACAGCCGAGATGCTGCTGTTTCGAATGACGCAGGCCAAGGCCGGCGATGCCGTCCTGATCCATGCCGTTGCCGGCGGCGTCGGGCTGCTGCTCGCCGCCTGGGCGAAATCTCTCGGCTGCCAGGTGATTGGCGCCGCCTCCAGCGACGAGAAGGCGGCAAAGGCCCGCGCCGCCGGCGCCGACCATGTCATCGTCACCACCCGCGAGGACGTCGCGACGCGCGTCCGGGAACTGACCGGCGGGCGCGGCTGCCAATGCGTCTATGACGGCGTCGGCAAGGACACCTTCGAGACCTCGCTCGCGGCGGTCTCCGAGTTCGGCCATGTCGTGAGCTACGGCAACGCGTCGGGGCCGGTCCCGCCCTTCGCCATCGCCGGGCTCGCGCCGAAATGCGCGACCCTGTCACGGCCATCGATCTTCCCCTTCATCAAGGACAGGGCGCGGCTCGAGGCGATGTCGGGCAACCTGTTCGAGGCGATGCGGCGCGGCGTGATCAAGGCGGAGATCGACCAGGTCTTCGCCCTGAAGGATGCCGCCGCTGCTCAGACGGCCCTCGAAAGCCGGCGCACCACCGGCCAGACAATCCTGCGGCCCTGACGCCCATTACTGGAGCTAGCGATGAAGATCGCGCGTATCGAAACCTTCTTCTTCCATCCCGGCAGCGGCAAGAACCTGCTGTTCTGCCGCATCGAGACCGATGACGGCCTCTATGGCTGGGGCGAATCCTATGTCGGCGTGAAAAAGGAGAAGGTCGTCGACGACTATATCCGCGCCATGGCGCCCTATGTGATCGGGCGCAGCCCCTACAACATCCGCCACACCGCGCAGGTGATGTTCGACGATTTCGCCATCAGGCGCTCCTCGGTCGACTTCTTCTGCGCATGGAGCGCGATTGAGCTCGCGATGTGGGACATCGTCGGCAAGAAGGCCGGGCTGCCGCTCTACAACCTGCTCGGCGGCGCCTCGCGCGAAAAGGTCCGCGTCTACGCCAATGGCTGGTGGTACGGCGTGACCGATATCGAGTCGACCGTGGAGCGGGCGCTCCAGGTCAAGGAGATGGGCTATACGGCGCTGAAATGGGACCCGTTCCCCGGCCCGTGGCGCACCTTCATCACCCGCGAGGAAGAGGATTACGCGGTCGCCAACGTCAAGGCGATGCGCGAGGCCCTCGGCCCCGACATGGATCTGCTGATCGACGCGCATCGCAGGGTGGCGCCGCATCACTCCATTCGCGTCGCCAAGCGGCTCGAGGAATACGGCATCTTCTGCTATGAGGAGCCCTGTCTCTCCGACAATCTCGACCTGGTCGCGGAAGTCCGCCGCTCGATCTCGACCCCGGTGGTGACCGGCGAAACCCTCTATACCAAGGAGGATTTCGCACGGGTCTTCGAGAAGCGGGCGGCCGATATCCTCAATCCGGATATCTGCGCCGTCGGCGGCCTCCAGCAGATGCTCGACATCGCCGCGATGGCGCAGCCGCATGCGATCGCGATCAGCCCGCATAACTACAACAGCACCATCGTCGGACTGGCCGCCACCGTGCACCTCTCGGCGGTGATCCCGAATTTCCTGATCGCCGAGTGCTTCATCAACCTGACCGAGGCCTGCGACGAGATCGGCTCGCCCGGGCTGAAGGTACAGGATGGCTGGGTCGACCTGCCGACGGCGCCCGGCCTTGGGGTCGACATCGACGTCGAGCGCCTGCGCAAGCGGCCGTACAAGGATTTTCCCCACAAGGACATGCGCCAGTACTGGGAAGAATTCCCACGCAAGAACTACGTCTGGGGCGTGGCCAACGTTACCCGCTGACCTTTCTCTCATCGGATCATGATCATGACAGCGTTCAACTATCTCGAAGCCTATGCTTCCGTCGCTTCCGCCACCGCCCATGAGGCCATGGAGCGCCGCGGCGCCCTCGATTCCACCATCAAGCCGGTCCGCCGCGGCATGAAGGTGCTGGGCCCGGCCTTCACCTGCGTCTGCCCGCCGGGCGACAACCTGACCCTGCACGCCGCCCTGAAGATGGCGAAGGCGGGCGATGTCATCGTCTGCGCTTCCGCTGGCTTCACCGAACAGGGCCTGTTCGGCGACGTGATGGCGAGCTGCGCCATGGGCAAGAACATTGCCGGCCTCGTCGTCGATGGCGGCGTGCGCGATGGCGCGACGATCGCCGAGATCGGCTTCCCGGTCTTTGCGCGTGCGCTCTCGATCAAGGGCTCGGTCAAGGAAACGCTGGGCGCGCTGAACAAGCCGATCGTCGCCGGCGGAATGCTCGTCGAGCCGGGCGACCTCGTGATCGGCGACGATGACGGCGTCTGCATCGTGCCGAAGGCGGAGATCGCCGCCATCGCCGCCGCTTCCAAGACCCGCGAGGAGAAGGAAGCCCGGTTCCGTCGCGAGCTGCTGCAGGGCAAGACGACCTGGGACATGCTCAATCTGAGCGAACTGCTCCGCAAGAAGGGCATCCAGCTCGACATCTGAGGCTGTTCGCAAATCGACCTGACCTTATGCGACCATATCGGAGACAAGACATGAGCCGACTGAAGCCGATCGAATACGCCGATGCGCCGCCGGCCGTCCGCGCCGTCTACGACGACATCAAGACTTCGCGGAACCTCAAGGACGTCAACAACTTCTGGAAGTACCTGGCGCATGATCCGGCAGGTTTGCGCCGGACCTGGGAGAGCGTGAAGGAGGTCATGGCTCCGGGCGCGCTCGACCCGCTGGTCAAGGAGATGATCTATCTCGCCGTCAGCACGACCAATAGCTGCGCCTACTGCATCGCCAGCCATACCGCCGCCGCCCGCAAGGCCGGGATGACCGATGCGATGTTCGGCGAGGTCATGGCGGTGGTCGGCATGGCCAACGAGACCAACCGCCTGGTCAACGGCTACCGCGTGCCGATCGACGCCTCGCTCGAGTAAGCGGCTTCTCGACTAAACCCGCCCCCGACGGCTCGCGAGTGCCGGGGGCGGCAAGGCAGACAGATGGATTGCGATCATGAGCTATGGCGACACGGCGACCGTCGTCGGAAATCTCCGGGGCCATTTCGCCGAGCGGATCTCGACGGCAGAGGCTGTCCGTCGGCATCATGGCGAGGATCTCTCCTATCTGCCGACGATGCTGCCGGATGCCGTGGTCTTCGTGGAGTCGACCGCCGACGTACAGCGCGTCGTCACCGCCTGCGCAGCGGCGCGCGTACCGATCATCCCCTATGGCGTCGGCAGCTCGATGGAAGGGCAGATCCTGGCAACCGCCGGGGGCATCAGCCTCGACATGTCGCGGATGAACCGCATCATCGCAGTGCATGAGAGCGATTTCGACGTCGTCGTCGAGCCCGGCGTGACGCGCAAGGGTCTGAACGAACATCTGCGCCATACCGGGCTGACCTTCCCGGTCGATCCCGGCGCCGACGCCTCGATCGGCGGAATGGCCTCGACGCGCGCCAGCGGCACCAATGCGGTTCGCTACGGCACGATGCGCGAGAACGTGCTGGCGCTGGAGGTCGTGCTGCCGAATGGCGAGCTGCTGCGCACCGGTAGCAGGGCGCGCAAATCGTCGATGGGCTACGACCTGACCAAGCTCTTCGTCGGCGCCGAGGGGACGCTCGGCGTGCTGACCGAGATCACGCTGCGGCTTCATCCGGTGCCGGCCGCCATCTCCGCGGCGGTCTGCCCGTTCGACAGTCTGAAGGGCGCGGTCGATACCTGCATCGCCACGATCCAGAGCGGCGTGCCGATCGCCCGGATCGAATTCCTCGACGACATCGCGATCGCGGCCTCGAACTATTATTCGAAGATGAGCCTGACGGTCGCGCCGACGCTGTTCCTGGAGTTTCACGGCACCGAGGCCGGCATTCGCGAGCAGGCCGAGATCGTCGAGGCCATCGCGGCGGAGAATGGCGGGCGCGGCTTCCAGTGGGCGACACAGCGCGAAGACCGCGAACGCCTGTGGAAGGCGCGTCACGACTCCAATCCGGCGACGCGCGCCATGCGGCCCGGAGCGGCGATGTTCGTGACCGATGCCTGCGTGCCGATCTCGGCCCTGGCGGACAACATGGCCGCGGCGCGCGCCGATGGCGACGCCTCGTTCCTGAAGTTCAAGATCAACGGCCATGTCGGCGACGGAAACTTCCACGTCTCCTATCTCGTCATGCCTGATGCCGAGGATGAACTCGCCGAGGCCAAGCGCCTGGCCGAGAATGTCGTGATGCGCGCCCTGCAATCGGGCGGAACGGCGAGCGGCGAGCATGGCGTCGGGCTCGGTAAGCTGAAATATCTGCGCCGTGAACATGGGTCCGGCGTCGAGGTGATGCAGACCCTGAAGCTCGCGCTCGACCCGCACGCGATCATGAATCCGGGCAAGCTCGGCATGCGCGCCGACGCAGCCTGACCTCTACGGGACCCCCGATGTTGATCACGCCCGAGCAGCCGACCGTCACGACGCATTGGGGCGTGTATCGCGCCCGGATGAGGGACGGGACGGCCGTCGCGCTCGAACCTTACGAGCATGATCCCGACCCCTCCCCCCTGGGCGATGCGATGATCGGCGCGCTCGATGATGGCTGCCGGATCAGGCGGCCCGCGGTGCGGGCCTCCTTCCTCGAAAAGGGCGTTGCAGCGGGCGGCGCGGGACGCGGCGGCGAGGCTTTCGTCGAGATCGACTGGCCGCAGGCGCTCGACCTCGTGGCGCGCGAGATCGAGCGCGTCCGCTCTGCCCATGGCAATGGCGCGATCTTCGGCGGCTCCTATGGCTGGTCGAGCGCCGGGCGCTTCCACCATGCGCAGAGCCAGGTCCATCGCTTCCTGAACGCGGTCGGCGGCTATGTCCGCTCGATCTCGAATTACAGCTTTGCCGCGGCCGATGCGATCCTGCCGCATGTGCTCGGCGACAAGCGCGGGCTCGATGCCGGGCACACCACCTGGCGCATGCTCGCCGGCCATGCCGAGCTGATCGTCATGTTCGGCGGCACGCCGCACAAGAACGCCCAGGTCGGCTCAGGCGGCATCAGTCGCCACCTGCTGCGCGAAGGCATGACGGCCTGCCGCGACAAGGGCGCCTCCTTCGTCTGCATCAGCCCGATCCGCGACGATGCCATGGCGGAACTGGATGCGCGCTGGATCGCGCCGCGTCCCAACTCCGACGTCGCGCTGATGCTGGCGCTGGCGCATACGATGATCGAGGAAGGCCTGCACGACCGAGCCTTCCTCGCGCGCTGCACGACCGGCTTCGAGCGCTTTGCCGGCTATGTGATGGGCGCGACCGATGGCGTGCCGAAGACCCCCGAATGGGCGGAGGCGATTTCCGGCGTGCCGGCCGAAACGATCCGCGCCCTGGCGCGCGAGATGGTGCAGCGG
This sequence comes from Bradyrhizobiaceae bacterium, assembly GCA_036676315.1. Classification (GTDB taxonomy): domain Bacteria; phylum Pseudomonadota; class Alphaproteobacteria; order Rhizobiales; family Beijerinckiaceae; genus Allobosea. The sequence continues at coordinate 167,650 of JAKFDB010000020.1, read as the reverse complement.
CGTACCATGATCATGATGTCATGGTCTCTGCAGCGCGCCGAACATGGCGAGCAGCCCTATTGGATGACGATAGCGCTGGCGGCGATGATCGGCCAGATCGGCCTGCCCGGCGGTGGCTTCGGCTTCGGCTATGCTTCGGCCAATGGCGTCGGCAATGCCGTCTACCCGTTCTCCTGGCCGACCCTGCCACAGGGCAGCAACGCCATCGCCGACTCGATCCCGGTCGCGCGGATCGCCGATGCGCTGCTGCATCCGGGAGCACCCTATGACTTCAATGGCGAGCGGCGGCGCTACCCCGACATCAAGCTGGTCTACTGGGCCGGCGGCAATCCGTTCCACCACCATCAGGACATCAACCGGCTGATCGGGGCCTGGCGCCGGCCGGAGACTGTCATCGTCCACGAATCCTGGTGGAATGCGACGGCCCGGCATGCCGATATCGTGCTGCCGGCCAGCACCGCCATGGAACGCAACGACATTGCGAGCTCATCCCGCGACCGGATGATCGCTGCCTGCCATCCGATCAGCGAGCCGATCGGCGAGTCGCGCAGCGATTACGATATCTTCGCCGCCCTCGCCGGGCTCATGGGGGCGCGCGAGAGCTTCACCGAAGGGCGCGACGAGGAGGGTTGGATCCGGCATTTCTACACGATCGCGCGCCAGCGCGTTGCCGAGTACGGCATGGAACTGCCGGATTTCGAGAGCTTCTGGAAGATCGGCATCGTCACCTTGCCCGAGCCGCAGGAGCAGAAGCCGCTGCTCGCCGATTTCGTCGTCGATCCGCAGGCCAATCCGCTGAAGACGCCCTCCGGCCTGATCGAGCTGTTCTCGCAGAAGATCGCCGATTTCGGCTATGACGACTGCCTGGGACATCCGAGCTGGCTCGAGCCGCGCGAATGGCTCGGCGCCACGCTCGCCGAGCGCTTCCCGCTGCACCTGATCTCGAACCAGCCGGCCAGCAAGCTGCACAGCCAGTACGACAATGGCGCGCTTTCCCGTTCGACGAAAATCGACGGCCGCGAGCCCCTGCGCATCCACCCTGACGATGCCCGGGAGCGCGGCCTGAGCGATGGCGACATCGTCCGCGTCTTCAACTCGCGCGGCGCCTGCCTTGCCGGGGTGATCGCGTCGGATGCGGTGATGCGCGGCGTGGTGCAGATGGCCACGGGTGCATGGTACGATCCGCTGGAGCCAGGCGTCATCGGTTCGCTCGACAAGCATGGCAACCCCAATGTGCTGACCCAGGATCGCGGCTCGTCGCGCCTCGGCCAGGCGACGATCGCCCATTCCTGCCTTGTCGAGGTCGTCCGGCACGAGGAAGAGCTGCCGCCGATCACCTGCTACGGGCCACCGCAACTGATCTGAAAACGCAGGTCTGCCCCGCAGCTGCCGATGAGAACCGTGGAGGCCCGGCGCGGCTCTCTTGCCATTCTGTAGCAGCGATGCCCTAATCCTTGAGAACGCTTGGCTATTGCAGCCGGGCTACGCGCGGGCGCGAGGCCGGAAAGAGCCTTTTCCGCTTTCTCATGGGAGGATCAGTATGCTCAAATCCGGTTGGCTCGGCGCGATCGCGCTCGCCGCCCTCACACAGGTCGTGCCTTCGGCACCGGTCCAGGCCCAGCCCTGGCCGCAGAAGCCGGTGAGCTTCATCGTGCCGTTCCCGGCTGGCGGCGGCACCGACGCTTTCGCCAGACCGCTGGCAGCCCAGCTCGAGCAGCAGCTCGGCCAGCGCATCCTGATCGACAATCGCGGCGGAGCCGGCGGCACGGTCGGCGCCTCCGCCGCATCGAAAGCGGCGGGCGATGGCTACACCTTCTTCATCGGCGCGGCCCACCATGCCATCGCGCCGGCGCTCTATCCCAAGCTCGACTACAACATCCAGACGGACTTCATCCCGATCGGGATCATCGCGCAGCCGCCTCAGGTGGTCGTCGTCCATCCCGGCAAGGTCGAGGCCAAGACGCTGGCCGAGCTGATCGAGTACGGCCGCAAGAACCCGGACAAGCTCAATTACGGTTCGGCCGGCAACGGAACCACCCATCACCTCGCCGGTGAGCTGTTCAAGCTTCTGTCCAAGGCCAACTTCACCCATGTGCCCTATCGCGGTGCCGGGCCGCTGATGCAGGACCTGGTCGCCGGCCAGGTCGACCTCGCCTTCGACGGGCTCGGCTCCTCGGCGGCGCAGATCGCCGGCGGCAAGCTCAGGGCGCTGGCGGTGGCTGCGCCAAAGCGCGCCGCCGCCTTCCCGGATGTCCCGACCGCGGCCGAGGCAGGCCTTCCCGGCTACGAGGTCTCGACCTGGTATGCGATGTGGGCGCCGAAGAACACGCCGCCGGATGTCGTCGAGAAGATGACGGCGGAGCTGAAAAAGGCCCTCGCCGCGCCGATGGTCGTCGAGGCCTGGAAGAGGAACGGCTCGGAGATCCCGAATCTCTACGGCGCGCCATTCGGTACCTTCGTCTCGTCGGAGGTCGAGCGCTGGGGCAAGGTCGTCAGCGACGCCAACATCAAGCCGGACTGAGCGTCATCGAGCCAAAGCCGGCTCTATACGTCGCCCGCGCCGTCGATCACGGCGCGGGCGATTTTCATGCTGAACCCGGCTCGCGCCAGCGCCGCGAGCTGCTTCTGGCGATCAGGCTCCTGCCCGGCGCGGCTCCAGGGGCCGATCCGCTTGCGCCGTGCGGCGATCCGGGCAGCCGCCAACTCGTCCTCCTCACTGTCGGGCAAGGTCGCCGCGACGATCTCGCGCGGGACGCCCTTGGCCGCGAGTCCGGCCGAGACGGCGCGGGCCGAGCGGCCCTTGCGGCGAAGGCTTTGCGCACGCGCTTCGGCGAAGCGCTGATCATCGACCAGACCGCTGGAGACGCAGGCCGCCACGGCCTCGACGACCATGGCGCTGAAATCGCGCGGTTCGCTGCCATAATGGCGGCAGCTGCGTTCGACCTTGCGCTCGAGGACGCGCCGGAGCTGGCTCGACGAGGCGGCGTAACGGTGGAGGTAATGCATCGCCGCCCGCTGCAGATAGGCCGGCGTGATCGGTCTCGGCGCCCGGCGCTGCTGGTCCCGTGACGATGCGCCCTCGCGGGTCTTGGCCTCAGTCATCGCCTGGCTTGCCGCCCCGCAGGCTCTTGTCGCGGCTGCGCTTGGCCTTGGAAGCCAGCCGACGCTGCTGCGAGCCATAGGTCGCCTTGGTCGGCCGGCGGGCCTTCTGGCGCTCGGCCGCCTCGCGCAGGATCGCGAGCAGCCGGTCCAGCGCGTCCTGGCGATTGCGCTGCTGGTCGCGAAAACGCTGTGCCACCACGATGATCGTGCCGTCCTGCGTCATCCGCCGGCCGGCGACGCGCGGCAGCTTCTCGCGCAGGTAGTCCGGCAGATCGGCTCCGGCTGCGTTGAAGCGCAGCTGGACCGCCGACGAGACCTTGTTGACGTTCTGCCCGCCCGGCCCGGAGGCCCGCACGAAGCTCTCCTCGATCAGGCTCTCGTCGATCGCAATGGACGGGGTGACTTGAATCATGGGAGGACGGTAGCGCACCCCAAGGAGAATTGCAGCGTTGAAGCCCGATCGCGACATCGCCCGCCTGATCGAGATCATGGCGGCCCTGCGCACGCCCGGAACCGGCTGCCCCTGGGATCTGGAGCAGGATTTCGCTTCGATCGCCCCCTACACGGTCGAGGAGGCCTATGAGGTCGCCGACGCGATCGCCCGCGGCGATCTCGTCGATCTCAAGGACGAGCTCGGCGATCTCCTGTTGCAGGTCGTGTTCCATGCGCGGATGGCGGAAGAAGCCGGTGCCTTCGCCTTCCCCGACGTCGTCGAGGCGATCACCAGCAAGCTGATCCGCCGCCACCCGCATGTCTTCGGCCATGCCCGCGATCTCTCGCCCGCCGAGGTGAAATCGCTCTGGGGGCAGATCAAGGCGCAGGAGCGGGCCGACAAGGCGCGCGCGAGGGCTGAGGCTGGATTGCCCGAGCAAGTCGACGCCAAGGGCGTGCTGGCGGGGGTTCCGACCACCCTGCCCGCCCTCACCCGTGCCTGGAAGCTGCAATCCAGAGCCTCGACGGTCGGCTTCGACTGGAAGGATGCCCGGCTCGTGCTCGACAAGATCCGCGAGGAGACGGACGAGATCGACGAGGCGCTGGAAGGCGGTAACAAGACCGCGATCGCCGAGGAGATCGGCGACCTGCTCTTCGTGGTCGCCAATCTCGCCCGTCATGTCGATGCCGATCCAGAGGCCTGCCTTGCCGCGGCCAGCGCCAAGTTCGAGCGCCGCTTCGCGGGTATCGAGGCGAGGCTCGCCGATGAGGGGCGCAAGCCTGCCGAGGCCTCTCTCGACGAGTTGGAAGCGCTCTGGCAGCGGGTCAAGCAGGCCGAACGCGCCGGCCAGGATTGAGCTGTCGCCGGCAGGCGAACCGCGAAACGAAAAACGCCGGACCTTTCGGTCCGGCGTCGACATCTGGTGCGCGCTACCCGATCAGGGCTTCGGCGCGGGAGCCGGCGTCGCGCCCGGCGCAGGCATCGTCCCCATGCCAGGGCCAGGGGTCGGGGCCGCACCCGGGGTGCCCGGAGCAGCGCCGGCGCCGCTGCCGCCGAGGCGCTTGCGCAGTTCGTCCTGGCGCTTGGCCAGTTCGTCCTGAAGCTGCTTCTGCTGCTCCTCGAGCACCTTCGGGTCGATCGGCGCGCCGTCGAAGCCCTTGGCGAAGTCGGTCAGCGGAATCGAGAACGAGACTTCGCGAGCGCCCTGGTTCTGAACGCTGATGTTCAGGTTGGTGCCCTTCTTCATCTGGTTGATGAAGTCGTCCTTGATCTGCGCTTCGGCAAAGCAGCCGTTCGGGAAACAGATCGCGAAGCGGCCCGGGCTCGGCTGGGCGGTGTCGACGCCGAAGCGGATGCCGGGCTGCAGCAGCAGGCCGAGCGGCATCAGGAAGCGCACGATCTTGTTGGGGTCGCCCTTGACGTCGTAGATCGCGACGGCAAGCACCGGCTGGCCCTGATCCGAGACGAAGTCGCGGGTGGTGTAGCAGATTTCCTTGTTGGCGGCCGGGTCCTTGCCGCAAACCTTGGTCCAGGTCGTCTGCGAAGGCTCGGGCTTGACCTGCACGACAGTCGGGCCGGTCGGGGCAGCCTGGCCCTGGGCCGGCTGCTGTGCCGGAGCCGGCTGGGCGGCCGGCGGCTTGGCGGCAGGACGCTGCGCCTGCGACAGGGCGGAGAACGGCGCGAGCGCAACGGCCGCGCCCAGTACGAGCGCGAGGCCGCGGATCGTGCTCTTCGCGGTGGCGCCCTGGTTCAGGGGCAGGCAAGACGAAGCGGACATCTGAAGTTCCTCGAACATGCAAACTGGATAAGCGGCACTAGAAGCCGCGCGCAACACCGAAAGCTCAACCGGCATGATGCCGGAGCCGGGGGCGGCATGAGCACATCAGGCGCGATTAAGGCGTTTGAATGACGCCTCGACTTGCGTTTAGCGAGTTCTTCCCTCGGTTTCCAGCCCGAAGAGCCGGCGCAGCGTAAGTTTGCACCCGGTGTTTTGCCTCTCATGCTCGGCTTGGCCCGCATGTTATGGTCCGGCAGGGAATCAGGGCCGTTCATGCTTCGAAGTCTTGTCGCATCCGTGCGCCGGCATTGCGTTTTCGGGCTCGCTCTCGGGGGCGTCGCTTGTGCTGCGCTGCTGTCCGACGCGCCGCGGGCCGCGGCGGCGGGAAGCGACCATGCCATTGCCATGCATGGCGAGCCGGCCCTGCCCAAGGGATTTGCGCATCTGCCCTATGCCGATCCGGCGGCGCCCAAGGGCGGGCGAATCATCTTCGGCCAGCAGGGCACCTTCGACAGCCTGAATCCGCTGGTCGTACTCGGCGTCGCTCCCGATGCGGTGCCGCGCTATGTCCAGCAGAGCCTGCTCTTCCGGTCCGCAGACGAGCCCTTCACCGCCTATGGCCTGCTCGCCAGCCGGGTCGAGCTCAATCCGGAGCGGACCCGCCTGGTCTTCGAGATCGACCCGCGGGCGCGCTTCTCGGACGGGCAACCGGTGACCGCGGCGGACGTCCTCTTCACCTATGAGATGCTGAAGACCAAGGGCAAGCCGTTCCACCGCTCCAGCCTTGCCCGCGTCACCAAGGTCGAGGCGCCCTCGCCCGCCACCGTCGTGTTCGAGCTCGGCGACGGCTCGAACCGCGAACTGCCCTTGGTCATCGGCGCCATGCCGATTTTCGCCAAGCACGCCACCAACGCCGACAAGTTCGGCGAGACCAGCTTCAAGCCCGCACTGGGCTCCGGTCCCTACCGCGTCGAGGAGGTCAAGCCGGGCGAGATGCTGGTGCTGAAGCGCCGCAAGGATTTCTGGGCGGAGGACCATCCTCTCACTCGCGGCCTCTTCAACGTCGATGAAATCCGTTATGATTTCTATCGCGACTCCAATGCCTTGTTCGAAGCTTTTAAAGCAGGACTCTATGACGTTCGCCTGGAATCCGACCCGACGCGCTGGATGACCGGCTATGACGTTCCGGCGGTGCGCGAGGGCCGGATCGTGCGCGATACGCTGCGCTTCCAGACGCCCAAGGGCATGACCGGGCTCGTCTTCAACACGCGCCGGCCGGCCTTTGCCGATGTCAGGGTGCGCGAGGCGCTGGCGATCCTGTTCGACTTCGAATGGGCCAATCGCAACCTGTTCTACGGGGTCTACCGCCGCGCCGGCAGCTTCTTCGCCGATTCCGAACTCTCGGCGCTCGGCGTGCCGGCCGACGTCCGGGAGAAGGCCCTGCTCGCCGCTTTCCCCGGCGCCGTCCGCGATGACATCCTCGCCGGAACCTGGGCGCCGTCGGCGACCGATGGCTCGGGACGCGACCGCGACCAGGCCAGGCGCGCCCTCGATCTTCTGGAGGCTGCCGGCTACGAGCTGCGCGAGGGCGAATTGCGCAAGCGCGGTGACAGCACGCCGTTTGGTTTCGAGATCACGGTGACCAACCGGCCGCAGGAACGCCTCGCCCTGAACTATGCCAAATCACTCGGGCGTCTGGGCATCACCGTCTCGGTCCGCCTGATCGACGACGTGCAGTACTGGCGCCGCCTCTCCGCTTTCGATTTCGACATGATCCAGTGGACCTGGCCGGCCTCGGCTTCGCCAGGCAATGAGCAGGTCGGGCGCTGGCATTCGAGCAACGCCGATCGCAAGGGCGCGCTGAACTATGCCGGCGTCCGCTCTCCCGCAGTCGATGCGACCTTGAAGACATTGCTGGCGGCCGAGTCACGCGAGGACTTCACCGCCTCGGTCCGTGCGCTCGATCGCCTGCTGCTGTCCGGATTTTATGCCGTGCCGCTCTACTACCTGCCTGAAACCTGGCTGGCGCGCGTTCGCGACGTCGGGCTGCCGGAGCGCCGGCCCGCCTATTTCCTCTCCAACGAGGTCTTGGCCCGGACGCCCTCCGCGCCGGCGCCGGCGAATTGAGGCCTGGCGGATGCGGCCTGAACAGGATGAGATCTCCATCGCTGCACTGGTCGAGGGTCTGGATTTCGACGGATTGCTGAAGGCGCTCGCCGTCAAGCGCGGCTACGAGCCGGCCTTCCGCGACCCGCCGGGCAGGCGCGACTGGAGCGACGCTGCCCCGGGAGCCTTCGGTTTCGCCGAGCTCGACGGCCGGGTCGACCGGCTGGCGGGGCTGCTGACCCTCGCGCGACCGCAACCGGGAGCCCGCGTCGCCATCCTGGCGCCGCTCGGACCTGAGGCGCTGATCTCGATCCTGGCCTGCCTGCGCGCCGGCCTGTCGCCGATGCCGCTGCCGCCTCATGCCGGCGAGGCCGATCTGCTGGGCCTGATCGAGCGTTCCGGCGCGATGATGGCGCTCGGCGTCGCCCGGATCGGCAGCCTGCGGCCGCTCCTGCTCCTGCGCGATGTCGCTGCTCGCGCCTTCGGCATGCGCTTCATCGGCGGCTTCGGCGCCGATGTGCCCGATGGCGTCGCGGCGCTCGACCAGCTGCTCGGTCACGGTGCGCCGCAGCCCGCCGTCGTGGTGTCGGCTCGCTCGACGATCAGCGTCGTCGATGGCAGGAGCTTCGCCGGCCCGTTCGCGGTGGAGGAGAAGGAAGTTCTCGCCAAGGCGCTGGAAATCTCGCGCGTCCTCAAGCCACTCGCCTCGTCGCGCATCATCACGACCTTGATTGGTGCCGATCTAGCCGCGCTGGCGACCGGACCCGGGATCGCGCTGCTGACCGGTGTCGAACTGCTGCCGCTCGGTCTTTTCGCCCTCGACGATCTGCGGGCCTGCCTTGAAGGCGGCCGCATGGTCCACCTGGTCGTGCCGGCCGCGATGGAGCCGGCGCTGGCGCGCTCCCGGCTCAGCGGGCACAAGGCGCTCTCCAGCCTGGTCGTCGTGCGTCGCGCCGGGGAGGACGAGGGCCTGCCGCGCCTCGACCGGCCGGATATCGCCATCGTCGACGTCACCGTGGAAGAGCCGGACCGCGTCGAAGTCAAGCGGCGCAATCCGGCCTGAGCAAGCCTAGGGGCGCCGTCATGCTCGGGCTTGCCCCGAGCATGACGGCCAAAAGAGGCTCCCATCATCCTCTATTCATCAAGAGATTCCCGGGCCTGCGCTACGCTCCGCCCGGGAATGACGGCTGTGTCTGCCTACGCCGCCTTCTTCCTTTCGGCGATCCGCGCCAGGTCGGTCAGGAGCCGGCGCGTGCCCTTCAGGCGCTGCTCGGCGGTTTCGAAATCGTCGATGAAGACGACGCGCATGTCGGGGCGGACCTTGGCCAGCGTGCCGATCTTCGCGACATAGCCGACGAGCCCTTCCGGGTTGGCGAACTCATTGTCGCGGAAGGCGACGATGATGCCCTTCGGCCCGGCCTCGACCTTCTCGACATTGGCGCGCTTGCAGAGCGCCTTGATCGCGACGATCTCGAGGAGCTGCTGCACCTCTTCCGGCAGCGGACCGAAGCGATCGACCAATTCAGCGCCGAAGGATTGCAGATCGGCGTCGTCGTCCATGGTCGAGAGCCGCTTGTAGAGGGTCAGCCTCAGCGTCAGATCGCCGACATAGTGCTCCGGGATCATCACCGGCGCGCCGATCTGGATCGACGGCGACCAATGCGCGTCACTCTCGATCTCGACGCCGGCCTTGAGCGCCGCCACCGCCTCCTCCAGCATCTGCTGGTAGAGCTCGTAGCCGACCTCCTTGATATGGCCGGACTGCTCGTCGCCGAGCAGGTTGCCGGCGCCGCGGATGTCGAGGTCGTGGCTGGCGAGCTGGAAGCCGGCGCCGAGCGTGTCGAGCGATTGCAGCACCTTGAGGCGCCGCTCGGCCTGATCGGTCAGCTTGCGGTTGGCCGGCACGGTGAAGAGCGCATAGGCGCGGACCTTGGAGCGGCCGACGCGGCCGCGCAGCTGGTAGAGCTGGGCGAGGCCGAACATGTCGGCGCGGTGCACGATCAGGGTGTTGGCGCTCGGGATGTCGAGGCCCGATTCGACGATCGTGGTCGAGAGCAGCACGTCGTACTGGCCCTCATAGAACGCCGTCATCACGTCCTCGAGCTGGCCGGCCGCCATCTGGCCGTGAGCGATGCCGACCTTGGCCTCGGGCACCTGCTTGTCGAGGAAGTCCTTGACCTCGGCGATGTCCTCGATGCGCGGCACGACATAGAACGAGCGCCCTCCCCGGTAACGCTCGCGCAGCAAAGCCTCGCGCACGATCAACGGGTCGAAGGGCGTGACGAAGGTGCGCACCGCCAGCCGGTCTACCGGCGGCGTCGCGATGATCGAGAGCTCACGCACGCCGGTCATGGCGAGCTGAAGGGTGCGCGGGATCGGCGTCGCGGTCAGCGTCAGCATGTGGACCTCGGCCCGCATCTCCTTCAGGCGCTCCTTGTGGGCGACGCCGAAATGCTGCTCCTCGTCGACGATGACGAGGCCGAGATCCTTGAAGTCGATGCCCTTGCCGAGCAGTGCGTGCGTGCCGACGGTGATGTCCATCGTGCCGTCGTTGATGCCCTGCTTCACTGCCTTGAGGTCGGGCGCCGAGACGAAGCGCGAGGCCTGGCCGACCTTGACCGGGAGCCCGGCGAAGCGCTCGGCGAAATTGCGGTAGTGCTGACGGGCGAGCAGCGTCGTCGGCACCACGACCGCGACCTGCTTGCCGGCGAGCGCTGTGGTGAAGGCGGCGCGCAGCGCTACCTCGGTCTTGCCGAAGCCGACATCGCCGCAGACGAGGCGGTCCATCGGGCGCCCGGCGGCAAGATCGTCGAGCACCGCATCGATGGTGTTCTGCTGGTCCTCGGTCTCCTCATAGGGGAAGCGGGCGCAGAACTCGTCATAGAGCCCGTCCTGCGGGATCAGGCGCGGAGCTTCCTTCAGGGCGCGGGCGGCGGCGATCTGGATCAGCTTGCCCGCCATCTCGCGGATACGCTGCTTCAGCTTGGCCTTGCGCGCCTGCCAGCCGCCGCCACCGAGCCGGTCGAGCGCGACCTCGGTGTCCTCCGAGCCATAGCGCGAGAGCAGTTCGATGTTCTCTGCCGGCAGGAACAGCTTGGCGTCGCCGGCATAGTGGATCTCGAGGCAGTCATGCGGCGCGCCGGCAGCGGTGATCGTCTGCAGACCGATGAAGCGGCCGATACCGTGGTCGACATGGACGACGAGATCGCCCGGCGTCAGCGAGGACAGCTCGTTGATGAAGTCCTGGGGCCGGCGTGCCTTCTTGCGCGGGCGCACCAGCCGGTCGCCGAGAATGTCCTGCTCGCCGATGACCGCGAGCCTGCCGGCCTCAAATCCCGTCTCGAAGCCCCAGACGGCGAGAGCGGTGACGCCCGGCTTGAGATCGAAGGCGGCACGCAGGCTGCCGGTGGTCTGGACGGTCTTCAGGCCGTGATCGGCGAGAACATGGGCGAGGCGTTCGCGCGAACCCTCTGACCAGGCGGCAAGAATCACGCGCCGGCCATCGGCCTGCAGCGCCTTCACATGGGCGACCGCTGCGTCGAAGACGCTGCCGGCATTGTCGGCGCGCTCGGCTGCAAAGCTGCGGCCCTGCTTGCCGCCGAGATCGACTATCAGCTTGCCTTCGCACTCGGGCAGCTGAAACGGCGTCAGCGAGGCGACGCCGTCCTGGTCGACGATGTCGCGCCAGTTGGCGGGCGAGAGATAGAGCGCGTCCGGCAGCAGCGGCTTGTAGGGAATGCCGCCGGCGCTGGGCTGGTCGAGCGCCGCCTTGCGGGCGTCGTAATAGTCCTTGATCAGGCTGATGCGTTCGCCGACCGCGTCCTCGGCCTGATGGTCGAGCACCAGGGGCACGTCCGGCAGGTAGGTAAAGAGCGTGTCGAGCCGCTCGGCCAAGAGCGGCAGCCAGTGCTCCAGCCCGGCCGGGCGCCTGCCCTCGCTGACCGCCTCATAGAGGGTGTCGTCGCGGCCCGGCGTGCCGAAGGTCGCGATATAGGACTGGCGGAAGCGACGGATCGAGTCGCTCGTCATCTGCGCCTCGGACATCGGCACGAGATCGAGCCCGCGCAACTGCCCGGTGGTGCGCTGCGTCTCCGGATCGAAGGTACGGATCGATTCCAGCGTGTCGCCGAAGAAGTCGAGCCGGATCGGCGCCGGCATGCCCGGCGGGTAGAGGTCGACGATGCCGCCGCGCACGGCGAACTCGCCGGTCTCGCGCACGGTCGAGGTCCTGAGATAGCCGTTGATGTCGAGCCAGCGCGCCAGCTCCTCGGTATCGACCATGTTGCCCGGCGCGGCCGAGAAGCTCTCCGAGGCGACCTTGGAGAAGGCCGGGACTCGCTGGAGGGCGGCATTGACCGTGGTGAGCAGCAGGCGCGGCTTGTCGCCCGACTTGGTCTTGGCCAGCCGCGACAGCGTCGTCATCCGGTGCGCGACGATGGAAGGCGCCGGCGAGACGCGGTCATAGGGCTGGCAGTCCCAGGCCGGAAAGCTCATCACCTCGAGGTCGGGCGCAACGAACTGCAGCGCGTTTTCCAGCACCTGCAGGCGCTGGCCGTCGCGGGCGACGAAGACGAGCATCGCCGCGCCTTCCGCCTTCTTCGCCCGGGCGCGGACGAGATCGGCGAGGATGACCGCGTCGAATCCGTCGGGGACGCCGGCGAGGGTCGGCTTGTCGCCGCGCTTCAGCGCATCGAGGATACGCTCGATCTGCGGTTTGGCGAGCTGGGCGGGAGGCGGGATGCTCATCGGGCAATCATCTCAGGGCGTCATTCTCGGGCTTGTCCCGAGAATCTCAGGACCAGGGGGCTCTGGTTTCCGAGATGGCCGGGTCAGGCCCGGCCATGACGGCATCGTCGCGGCTTCGGTTCAGGCATGAATCGGCCTGTCATGCCGATGGAAAGCCTTCAGCCGGCGAAACAGCTCGCTGTCGTAATTCTCAGGCACTTCGGCCTCGCCGGTGACCCAGCTCAGCAGATCGCGGTCGAGCACCTCGATCAGGCGCTCGAACTCGTCGAGCCCGGCGTCGCTCATCGCGCCGATCTCGGCATCGGCAAAGCGGCCCATGATCAGATCGGTCTCGCGCATGCCGCGATGCCAGGCGCGGAACAGGATCTTGCGCCGGCGCGGGTCGAGGTCGGCGCTGCTGCGGGTCGAGCCACTCATCGTTTTCCTCACGCGGGCGAATGCGGAATGGGCCGGGCCCGTCGCCGAGCCAGCCTTCGCGGGCTATATAGCGGGGGAACCCGACGAAGTCAGCGGTGCAAGCGCCGCGATCCTCGCACTCCTGACATGCTGTGAGCGGCCCCCTTTGCGTCCATCGATCCTCGATCCGCTGTTTGCCCCCGCCACGACGCTCTCCGGCGTCGGTCCGAAACTGGGCAAGCTTCTCGACAAATTCCTTGGCGATGAAAGCCATGACGCCCGCGTCATCGACCTGCTCTTCCACCTGCCGAGCGGTGCCGTCGACCGCCGCCCGAGCGAGAGCATCGCGGAAGCACCGATCGGCGAGATCGCGACCTTCTCGGCGCGCGTCACCGAACACCGCCCGCCCCCGCCGGCCAAGGCGAAGGCGCCCTATCGCATCGTCGTCGAGGACGAGACCGGCGACGTGACGCTGGTCTTCTTCCATGCCGATGTCCGCCATCTGCTCCAGACCCTTCCGGTCGGCGCCTATCGCCTGATCTCCGGCAAGCTCGAGCTCTGGGACGGCATGCGCCAGATGGTGCACCCCGATCGCATCCTCGATCCCAAGCTCGCCGCCAGCCTGCCCTCCATCGAGCCGGTCTACCGCCTGACGGAAGGGGTCGGCGGACGGATCATGGCCCGGATCGTCGCCGGCGCTGCCGAACGCTGCCCGGAGCTGCCGGAATGGCAGGATCCGGGCTTTCTGGCGAAGGCCGGCTTTCCCGCCTTCCAGCCGGCCATGCAGGCGCTGCACCACCCGCCTGACCTCAGGGCCGTGGAGGGCGACACGGTGGCGCGCCGGCGCATCGGCTATGACGAGCTGCTGGCGAGCCAGATCGCGCTCGCCTTGGTGCGGCGCCAGCAGAAGAAGGCGGCCGGGCGCGCCACGGCGGGGGATGGAGCGGTGCGCCGGGCAATCGAGACCGCCCTGCCCTTCAAGCTGACCGAAGGCCAGCGCAAGGCCCTCGCCGACATCCATGACGACATGGAGAAACCGGAGCGCATGCTGCGCCTGCTGCAGGGCGATGTCGGCTCGGGCAAGACCGTGGTCGCGCTGCTGGCGATGGCGGCAGCCGCCGAGGCGGGCCGGCAATCGGTGTTGATGGCGCCGACCGAGATCCTCGCCCGTCAGCATGCCGAACGGCTGGCGCCGCTGGCGGACAAGGCCGGACTCAAGCTCGCTTTGCTGACCGGCCGCGAGAAGGGCGCCGGGCGCCGGCAGGTGCTGGAAGGGCTGGCGAAGGGCGAGATCGACATCGTGGTCGGCACCCATGCCCTGTTCCAGGAGGGCGTCGAATTCCATGACCTGGCGCTCGCCGTCGTCGATGAGCAGCACCGTTTCGGCGTGCATCAGCGCCTGCTGCTCGGCGCCAAGGGCGAAGCGGTCGACATCCTCGTGATGACGGCGACGCCGATCCCGCGCACGCTCTCGCTGACCTGGTTCGGCGACATGGACATTTCGGTGCTCGCCGAGAAACCGGCCGGCCGCAAGCCGATCGCCACCAAGGCGATCTCCTCCGAGCGCCATGACGAAGTCGTTGGCGCGGTCGGCCGCGCGATCGATGCCGGCGCGCAGGTCTACTGGGTCTGCCCGCTGGTGCAGGAATCCGACACGCTCGACGTCGCGGCCGCGCAACAGCGCTTCGAGGCGCTGCAGGAGGAGTTCGGCGACAAGGTCGGCCTGCTGCACGGCCAGATGCCGGGGCGCGACAAGGACGCGGCGATGGCCGCCTTCGCCGCCGGTCAGACGCGCCTGCTGGTCTCGACCACGGTGATCGAGGTTGGGGTCGACGTGCCCAATGCATCAGTGATGGTGATCGAGCATGCAGAGCGCTTCGGTCTCGCCCAGCTCCACCAGCTCCGTGGCCGCATCGGGCGCGGCTCCGCCGCCTCGACCTGCCTCTTGCTCTACAAGGGGCCGCTCGGCCCGGTGGCGGAGGCCAGGCTGACGATCATGCGCGAGACCGAGGACGGTTTCCGCATCGCCGAGGAGGATTTGCGCCTGCGCGGCGAAGGCGAGGTGCTCGGCACCAAGCAGTCCGGCTCGCCCGACTGGCGCATCGCTCGCCCCGAGTTCGATGGCGACCTGCTCGCGGCGGCGCGCGACGATGCCCGCCTGCTGATCGAGCGCGATCCGCATCTGGAAACGCCGCGCGGCCAGGCGGTGAGGACCCTGCTCTATCTGTTCGAGCGCGACGTCGCGATCCGCCTGCTGCGGGCAGGCTGAGGGCATTCGGCCCTATTGGGCCGGGGCCCTCCCCGCAGCCATTGCCGGGATGCGGGCGATGACCTTGATCTCGAAATCGAAGCCCGCGAGCCAGGTCACGCCGATGGCGGTCCAGTTGGGATAGGGCGGCTCGCCGATTTCCTCCGCGCGAACCGCCAGCACCGTGCCGAGCTGCGCCTCCGGGTCGGTATGGAAGGTGGTGACGTCGACGACGTCGTCGAAGCTGCAGCCGGCCGCAGCCAGCACGGCGCGCAGATTGGCGAAGGCCAGGCGAACCTGGTCCTCGAACAACAGTTCGGGCGAGCCGTCCTGACGGCTGCCGACCTGCCCCGATACGAAGAGAAGATCGCCTGAGCGGATGGCCGCGGAATAGCGATGGATATCGTAGAGCGCGTGCCGGTCGGCGGGGGAAATGGCGTCGCGATTGGGCATATTGTTACCTTTCTGAGCTTTTCAAATGCTGGCGAAGGGAAATCCGGTGGGAATGTCGCGCCGCCCCGGAGCCGCGCGATGGCTTGCCGTCACAGGAGCGCGAGCTCCTCTTCGGTGAAATCGGCCGCGACTGAGATTTCCTTCTGGCTGTCGAGCTCGGCGATCCGGCCGCTAAGCGCCTTCCGGATGCCGGCATAAGCCTCGGCACCGAGCACGAGCCGCTTGGGAAGCGGCCCCTCCTGGTCGGCGAGCCTGATCATCGCCTCGGTCACCCGCTCGGGATCGCCCTTGATCACCCAGGAGCCGCGGACCGCCGCGCGGGTCTGGCCGGTGGGCGTCCCCTCATAGGCTGCAAGCGGTTCCGCGTGGGCGAGATTGCCGCCGAACTCCGTCCGGGTCGGGCCGGGCTCGATCAGGGTGAGTTCGATGCCGAAGGGCGCAACCTCCTGCGCCACGGCTTCGACGAAGCCTTCGATGCCCCATTTGGTCGCATGATAGAGGCTGAAGCCCGGATAGACGATCTGGCCTCCCTCGCTCGACACTTGCTGAACCCGGCCGCCGCCCTGGCGGCGCAGATGCGGCAGCGCCGCCTGGATGAGCGCGATCGAGCCCACGAGATTGGTCGCGATGATGTCGCGGACCTGCGGATCGCTCACTTCCTCGGCTGCGCCGAGCATCCCATAGGCCGCATTGCTGACGATGATGTCGATCCGGCCGAATTCGCCGAAGGCGCGGTCGACCGCAGCCCGCACCGAACTCTGATCCTTGAGATCCAGTGCAATGATGCGAAGTCGCTGCGGGTAGCGTTCGCGCAGGTCAGGGAGTGCGTCTTCTCTGCGGCTGGTTCCGACGACGCGATCGCCACGTGTCAGGGCCTTCTGTGCCAATAGTCGGCCGAGTCCGGACGACACACCGGTTATGAGCCAGGTCTTTTCCATTTCTCACACCTCTCGCTTTGCGACCGGCACGAGATAGGGAAGAAGCATTGTTCGGATTAGCCGTTGAAAACCGCATGGGCTGATGCAAGATCGCCAGCAATGGTTCGTCCCTCCCTCACCGACCTCACCGCCTTCGTGGCCGTGGCCACCCGCCGCAGCTTCCGTCGCGCGGCGGATGAACTCGGCACCGCCCCCTCGACCTTGAGCCATGCGATGCGCGCCCTCGAGGAGCGCATGGGCGTGCGCCTGCTCAACCGCACGACACGCAGTGTTTCGCCGACTGAGGCAGGATTCGAATTGCTCGCCCGTCTTCAGCCGGCGCTCGCTACGCTGGATGAGGCTCTCGACAGCGTCGTGGCCTTCCGCGGCCATGTCGCCGGCACGGTCCGGATCAACGCGCCGCGACTGGCGGCCGCGCTTCTCGTGCGTGACGTGCTTCCTGTGATGGCAGAGCGATTTCCCGACGTGACCGTCGACATTGTCGTCGAAGGGCGGCTGATCGACATCGTATCAGCCGGTTTCGATGCCGGTGTGCGTCTCGCCGGATCGCTTCACAAGGACATGGTCGCCGTGCCGCTCGGCGCCCCCATCAGCTTCATCTGCGTCGCATCGCCGGCCTATCTCGAACGCTTCGGCGAGCCGGGCAGCCCCGAGGAACTGGAACGTCAGCGCTGCATCGGTCACCGCATGCCCAGCGGCAAGCTCTACCGGTGGGAGTTCGAACGGGCCGGTCAGGAGCTGACGATCGAAGTGGGCGGGCCGGTCATCCTCGACGACGAAGAATTGATGGTGGACGCCGCGGTCAAAGGCCTGGGCATCGCCTATGTCGCCAGTCCGGCCGCCGAGGCAGCCTTGGCGGAGGGGCAGCTGCGCCAGGTCCTCACCGCGTGGGGCCCCGCCCCCGAGGGGGTAGCAGTCTATTATCCCGGACATCGAGCCGTGCCGCCGGCGCTGCGTGCCTTCCTGGATGCCGTCAAGGGGACGCGGTAGACGGGCGGCTACGACACAAGTCCGGGCTGTGCGAGCGCGAGGCCGCATGCCTCAAGGGCTTGGCTGGATGAAGTCCGGGAAGCGGTGGCAGAGGCCCCACAGCAATCCCGATCAAGCGTGGGCATCTTGCCTTCGCCATGGTGCCGGCGCTTCGTGAGATTGCCATGGACCCTGTCAACAAAGCCCTCTGGTGCGTCGAGAGCCGCTTCGCCTCGGAGATCTCGCTCGACGAGATCGCCGATGTCAGCGGCGTCTCGCGCTACCATCTCTGCCGAGCCTTCGGTACTGCGACCGGCCAGTCGGTGATGCGCTATGTGCGCGGCCGCCGGTTGACCGAAGCGGCCCGCAAGCTGGCAGCAGGCGCGCCGGACATCCTCTCCGTCGCGCTCGACTGGGGCTATGGCTCGCACGAGGCCTTCACCCGCGCCTTTCGCGAGCAGTTCGGCCTGACGCCGGACGCTCTGCGCGAGCGGCGCGATCTCGAAGCGCTCACCCTCGTGGAGCCCATCATGCTTGACGACACTCTCCGCACCAAACTCGAACCACCGCGCATCGCCCCCGGCAAAGCCCGCCTGATCGCGGGATTGCAGGCCCGTTTCGAGGATGCCAACACCAGCGGCATCCCGATGCTCTGGCAGCGCTTCGGCCCGCATATCGGCCATGTACCGGGGCAACTCGGCATGACCTGCTACGGCGTCTGCCTCAACGCCGAGGATGGCAGCTTCGACTACCTCGTCGGCGTCGAGGTCCGTTCTGCCGACGAGTTGCCGAACGGCTTCACGATCGCGCGGCTCGCGGCGACGGAGCATGCCGTCTTCACCCATCGCGACCACATCTCGTCGATCAAGAACACTTTCATGGCGATCTGGCAGGATTGGCTGCCGAACTCCGGCCGCAAGGCCGCCGAGGCACCCTGCTACGAGGTCTATGACGAGCGTTTCGACGCTCGCACCGGCAATGGCGTGACGGAAATCTGGATTCCGCTCCAGCCGCTGTAGATCCATGCGCCGGCGAGGTCAGCCTCGCCCCTGGGGCTCGCCATTGCCGTTGCCATTGCGTGGCTTGGGCTGCGACTCGCCGGGCTGGATCAGCCCGGCGGACATGATCAGCTTGGCGCCGTCCTCGACGGAGATCGCGACCTCGACCACCTCGCGCCGCGGCAGATAAAAGAAGAAGCCGGTGGTCGGGTTCGGCGTGCAAGGCAGGAAGACGCCGATCTGCTCGTCCCCGTCCGGCAACTTGCCGGCGATCTCGGGCGCCGCCTCCTGCGCGATGAAGACGATCGACCACATGCCCGGCTGCGGGAACTGCACCATGCCGACCTTGCGGAACGAGGTGCCGGATTGGGAGAAGATCGTCTCGAAGATCTGCTTCACGCTCTTGTAGAGCCCGCGCACCACCGGCATCCGGTTGAGGATCGCCTCGCCGGCGCCGATCAGCGTGCGCCCGACCAGATTCGCGGCGAAGAAGCCGAGCAGCGTCAACCCGACCAGGGCGATGACGACACCGAAGCCGGGCAGCGGGAACGGCAGGTAGTTTTCGGGCCAGAAAATGGCCGGGATCAATGGCCTGACCCAGCCATCGACGAGATTGATGAACCACCACGTCACCGACCCGGTGATCGCCAGCGGCGCCGCCAGCACCAGCCCCGTCAGGAAATAGCGCCTGAGCCGGGTGCCGAAGCTCGGCCGCAACAGGTCGGACTGGATGACGAGGCGCGGATCGGGCGGGCGGGCTGCGGCCATCGACTATCCTGGCTTCGGTCACGATCCAAGGCTTGCACGATCCAAGGCTTGCGGCTCCCCGAGCTTGCACCGCAATATGCGACGATAGCCGAGCAGCCGCTTCTGGCTAGTCCCTGATTCTCCGGTATCGACAAGGCGCGCGTGTCCGAGCCTTCCAGAAAGCACGGCCCCTGGCGCCGCCCGCTCTATTTCGCCGCCGGCTGGGTGCTGACGGCGCTGGGCGTGATCGGGCTGATACTGCCGCTGATGCCGGGCACGATCTTCCTGATCGCCGCAGCCTGGTGCTTTTCGCGCTCGTCGCCGCGCTTCGAGGCCTGGCTGATCGGCCATCCCCGCCTCGGCCCGCAGGTCCTGGCCTGGCGGCGGACCGGGTCGATTGCCCGCAAGACGAAGTACATCGCCTGCGGCTCGATGCTGCTGAGCTTCGCGCTGGTGGCGGCGAGCGACGCACCGCCCATCGCACTCTGGGTGACGGGTGCCTGCCTGATCGCGGCAGGAACCTATGTCGCCAGCCGGCCGGAGCCGCCTGGCGCTTGATTCAGGAGCCGCTGGCTCTCACTCGACCGTGACCGACTTCGCCAGGTTGCGTGGCTGGTCGACGTCCTTGCCCATGAAAGCAGCCGTCTGATAGGCGATCATCTGGATCGGCAGCGCGTAGACGATGGGCGCGAAGAGCGGGTCCATGTCCGGCATGATGAAGGTCGCTTCCGGCACGATGCCGCATTCGGCCGCGCCCCGGGCATCGGTTACCAGGATGATACGGCCGCCGCGGGCGGCAACCTCCTGCATGTTCGAGGCGGTCTTCTCGAAGAGCGCGTCATAAGGGGCGATGACGATGACCGGCATCTCCTCGTCGATCAGCGCGATCGGGCCGTGCTTGAGCTCACCTGCCGGATAACCTTCGGCGTGGATGTAGCTGATTTCCTTCAACTTCAGCGCGCCTTCCAGCGCCAGCGGGAAACTCGTGCCACGGCCGAGATAAAGCACATCCTTGGCCTTGGAGAGTTCGCGGGCCAGCGCTTCCGCCTGCGGCTCGAGCTCGAGGACCTTGGCCATCAGCCCCGGCAGGTTGATCAGGTTCTGGACGTAGCCGGCCTCCTCCTCCGCCGTGATCGTGCCGCGGGCGCGTGCCGCGATCAGCGCCAGGCAGGCGAGCGTCGTCAACTGGCAGGTGAAGGCCTTGGTCGAGGCGACGCCGATCTCGGGACCGGCCAGGGTCGGCGCGACCACGTCGCTCTCGCGGGCGATCGTCGAGGTCGGCATGTTGACGACGGAGAGGATCGTCTGTGCCTGCTTGCGGGCATATTGCAGGCAGGCGAGCGTGTCGGCCGTCTCACCGGACTGCGAGATGAACAGCGACAGGCCGTTCTCCGGCATCGGCGGCTCGCGGTAGCGGAACTCGGAGGCGACATCGATCTCGACCGGCAGCCGGGCCAGGCGCTCGAACCAGTATTTGGCGGTGAGGCCGGCATAATAGGCGGTGCCGCAGGCCGACATCGATATCCGCGACAGCTTCGCCCAGTCGATCTTCTCGATCGGCTGCAGGGTGCCTGCGGCCATGTCGACATAGTGCGTCAGCGTATGCCCGACGACTTCCGGCTGCTCGTGAATCTCCTTCGCCATGAAATGGCGGTGATTGCCCTTGTCGACCAGCAGGGCGCCGGCCGTGACCTGGCGGGCCCGGCGCTCGACCTGTACGTTCGAACGGTCATAGAAGGTCGCGCCGCGGCGGTTGAGGACGACCCAGTCGCCCTCCTCCAGATAGGCGATCAGGCTGGTGAAGGGCGCAAGCGCGACCGCATCGGAGCCGAGATACATCTCGCCGTCACCGACGCCGACGGCGAGCGGCGGGCCGTTGCGGGCGCCGATCAGCAGATCGTCCTCGCCCTGGAACAGGAAGGCGAGCGCGAAGGCGCCGCGCAGGCGCGGCAGGCACGCCGCCACCGCCTCGACCGGCTTGAGCCCGCGGTCGATCTCGCGCGTCACCAGCTGGGCCACGACCTCGGTGTCGGTCTGGCTCTCGAAGCCGTAGCCGTCGGCCTGCAGTTCGTTCTTCAGCTCGCGGAAATTCTCGATGATGCCGTTATGGACAACGGCGAGCTTCGGCGTCGCATGCGGGTGGGCATTGGTCTCGTTGGGGCGCCCATGCGTGGCCCAGCGGGTGTGACCGATGCCGATCAGGCCTTCGAGAGGTTCGTTCGAGAGCCGCACGGCGAGATTGGAAAGCTTGCCCTCGGCGCGCCGGCGGCTGAGCTTGCCATCTTCGAGCGTGGCGACCCCGGCTGAATCATAGCCGCGATATTCAAGCCGCCGCAGCGCCTCGACCACCTGCCCGGCGACCGCTTCCTTACCGAGGATGCCCACGATTCCGCACATGCTGATGCCTCTTGCGATGATCTCGTCGTCGCCCGCAATAAAGCGGGCGGAGGGGAATTCCCAATCACGATGAGTGTCTAACTGTGAACGAACGGCGAAAATGCCGCCTAGAGCGCGGCTTTTCGTGCCTTCGCGGCCGTCCGGAACGAGGCCGCCCAGCCCTCGCGCTCCATCTGCCGACCGCGCGCGATCGCCAGCGCATCTGGCGCGACGTTACGGGTGATCACCGAGCCGGAGCCGACATAGGCGCCGGCACCGATGGTCACCGGGGCGACCAAGGCCGAGTTCGAACCGATGAACGCGCCCTCGCCGATGATCGTCTTCGACTTGAAGAAACCGTCGTAATTGCAGGTGATGGTACCCGCGCCGATATTGGCGCCGGCCCCAACCTCGGCGTCGCCGATATAGGTCAGGTGATTGACCTTGGCTCCCGGCCCGATCGTCGCCGCCTTGATCTCGACGAAGTTGCCGACCTTGACGCCCTCGGCGAGATCGGCACCTGGCCGCAGCCGGGCATAGGGACCGATGGTCGCGCCCGGCCCGACGCTTGCCCCTTCCAGATGCGAGAAGGCGTGGATCACGGCGCCGTCGGCGATGCTGACGCCCGGGCCGAAGACGACATTGGGCTCGATCAGCACATCACGTCCGATCCGCGTGTCATGGCTGAAGAACACGGTCTCGGGGGCGATCAGGGTGGCGCCGGCCGCCATCGCCTCCAGGCGCCTGCGCTTCTGGAAGTCGGCTTCCGCCCCGGCGAGCTGGGCGCGATCGTTCACCCCCTGCACCTCGGCCTCCGGCGCGATCAGCGCGACCGTCGCCAGGCCCTGCCTGCGGCCGACCTCGACGGCGTCGGTCAGATAGTACTCACTCTGGGCGTTGGCATTGCCGATCGCCTCGAGAATCGCGAGCGCATGCTTGCCGTCGAGCGCCATCAGGCCGGCATTGCACAGGCTGATGGCGCGGGTCGCCGCGTCGGCATCCTTATGTTCGACGATGGCCTCGAGCTGGCCGTCGCGAGTGACGAAGCGGCCATAGCCGGTGGGGTCGCGCGCCTCGAAACCGAGCGCCGCCACGCCGGCGCCCTGATGCAACGCGCGGCGCAGGCCGGCGAAGGTCTGCGGACGCACGAGCGGCGTATCGGCGAAGGCGACGAGCACGTCGTCATGGCCCGCTGCCAGGCTCTCGCGCGCCGCGAGCACGGCATGGGCCGTGCCCTTGCGCTCGGCCTGCACCGCGATTTGGGCGTGCGGCGCGAGCTTGCGCACCTCGGCAGCGACATCCGGCCGGTCGGGGCCGATCACCACGACGAGCGAATCCGCCCCGGCAGCGGAAACCGCCGCCAGAGCGTGGCCGAGCAGCGAACGCCCGGCCATCTCGTGCAGCACCTTCGGCCGGGCCGATTTCATCCGCGTGCCCTCGCCGGCAGCAAGGATGATGGCGAGGCAGGTTCGGGCGGGCTGCATTTCCGTCATGATCTTCGAGTCTCATGCTGTCGGGGCGAAAATCCCGGCCGGCGCGGGCGCGTCCGAAGCCGGCCATCGATCTGGCGCAAGCGGGTGCTGCGCCGGGAGTGGATAGCCGATCCAGAGCGGATTTGGCAAAGTCGGCCGCCGAACTGAAATCGGAATTGCCGCAAAGCCTTGGCAAGGAGGGGCGACTAATCCGGGGGGATGGCCTTGCGAATGCGCGTGAGCCTCCTTTTTTTCACTTTACAAAGAGGCGCGCGCTTTTCAGCCCGCCGCAAAATGCTCTAGAAGCGCAAAGCGGCCGCTCCGCTGACGGCGCAAGTTGGAACTGATGTCGAAATCCTTGAATCGTCGTCGATTTTTAAGCGCCGCAGCGACGGGCCTCGTCGCGCAGCGTCTGGTTTCCGGAACGCCGGCGCTCGCCCAGTCGAGCTGGGCCGGGCTCGTGCAGTCGGTCATTGCCGAAGGCCAGCGCTTCGATGCCACCCTCGTCGTCGAAGCAGCCCGTATGCTGTCGCGCCGGCCGATGGTGCCGCTGACGGCAACCGACCTGCCGGAAGGCTATTCCACCCTGCCCTATGACCAGTATGTCGGCATCCGGGCCCAGCCGGGCGGACTGATCTGGGCCGGCGAAAACCGCGGCTTCACGATCGAGCCGATGCATCGTGGTTATGTGTTTTCGGCGCCCGTCAGCCTGTTCACGGTCGAAGACGACGTGGTGCGGCGCGTGGCCTTCGATCGCGGCAAATTCGACTATGGCCGCGTCAACCCGCCCGCCGCCGGGGTCGACCTGCAATTCTCGGGGTTTCGGGTCGCGACCGGGCTGGAGCGTCCTTTTGAAGTCGCGATCTTCCAGGGCGCGACCTTCTTCCGCTCGCTGGCGCGCGGCCAGAATTTCGGTGCGCTCGCCCGGGCGCTGATCCTGCGTCCCGGCGAAACGCGTGGCGAGGAAATCCCGTTCTTCCGGGCTTACTGGATCGAGCGGCCGAGCCCCGCCTCCGGCGTGCTGATCATCCACGGGCTGCTCGATTCCGAAAGCGTGACGGGTGCCGTGCGCATGACCTTGCGCCCCGGAGACCTGACCTTCATCGACGTCGAGATGACCCTGTTCGCCCGCGCCAATCTCGAGCATGTCGGCTTCGGTTGCACGATGGGCACCTTCTTCACCGGCCCGCAGAGCCGGCGCACCTTCGACGATGTCAGGCCGTCGGTGCACGAACTCTCCGGCGTCCAGATGCAGTCCGGCACCGGCGAATGGATCTACCGGCCGCTGAGCAACCCGGCCAATTTGCAGGTCTCGTCCTTCCAGGATTCCAATCCCCGCGGCTTCGGGCTGGTCCAGCGCGAGCGCGATCCCAACGCCTTCGTCGACGACGACCAGCGCCTGGAGTTACGGCCGAGCGTCTGGATGGAGCCCCTCGGCGAATGGGGCCAGGGCTCGGTTCAGCTGATCGAGATCCCGACCGATTCCGAGCTCAACGACAACATCATCGCCTATTGGCGCCCGCGCCAGCCGATCGCGGCCGGCAGCGAGACGACCGTGGCCTATCGGCAGGCCTGGTGCTGGCAGCCGCCCGACCGTCCCGCGCTGGCGCTCGCCACCAGGACACGGCAGGGCCGCGGTTCGCAGGGCCGCCGGCGCCGTTTCATCGTCGACTTCAGCGGCGACCGCCTGAGCGATGCCGGCCTCGTAGCGGCAACCCGTGCCGTCGTGACTGCGACCCCGGGTGCGGTGCATAATCTGCGCCTCTGGCCCTTTCCCGAGCGTCGAACGATGCGCGTCGCCTTCGAGGTCGATCCCGGCAACGAGAACCTCTCGGAGCTTCGGCTCGTGCTCGATGCCGGCGGCCAGCCTGTATCCGAGACCTGGCTGAACCGATGGACATGGTGAGCACGCAGGAGGCCGCTGTGGACGAACTCGTCCGCAAGCCCGAGCTCGAGACCTCGACCTGGCCGGCGCCCTTCGAGGCGACGCCGCCGGAAAACCGACTCGACATGCCCGTGCAGTCCTTCCGTCGTTGGAAGGGCTCGGAGCGGCGTGCGCCGGCCGCCCCCGCTGCCTGGCGCACGCCCTGGCTGGCGCGCCTCTTCGTCTTCGGCGGCGCCTGGGCGCTCACCGGCTACGGCGCCTGGGAGATGTACAATGTCGTGTCGGTCAGCCGCACGACCTTCCTGCAGTACGTGCTGCTCCTGCTGTTCACCATCAACTTCTCCTGGATCGCACTCGCCTTCACCAGCGCGATCCTCGGCTTCGTCACCCTGCTGTTCGGCCTGCTGAAGAGCCCGCGCGCCGAGACGCTGAGCCAGAAGACCGTGGTGGTGATGCCGATCTACAACGAATCGACGGCGCGCACCTTCGCGGCGCTGGCCGCGATCCGTGAATCCGTCGAGGCCACCGGGCTGGGCGAGCATTTCGACTATTTCATCGTCTCCGACACGACCAACCCGGACATCTGGGTCGCGGAGGAGCGCGCCTTCCTGGCGCTGCGCCAGAGGCTCGGCCCGGAGGCGCGGATCTATTATCGCCATCGCCCGAAGAACCACCACCGCAAGGCCGGCAACATCGCCGACTTCGTGACGCGCTGGGGCGGGCATTACGCCCATATGGTTGTGCTCGACGCCGACAGCCTGATGACCGGCACCTGCATCGTTCGCCTCGCCGCGGCGATGGAGGCCGATCCCGATGCCGGCATCATCCAGTCGCTGCCGCTGATCATCAACCGCAACACGTTCTTCGCGCGCCTGCAGCAGTTCGCGGCGCGCGTCTACGGGCCGGTGATCGCGACCGGGCTCGCCATCTGGTCCGGCCGCGACGGCAATTACTGGGGCCACAACGCGATCATCCGGACGAAGGCCTTCGCCGATCATTGCGGCCTGCCGGACCTGAAGGGCAAGCCGCCCTTCGGCGGCCATGTCCTCAGCCATGATTTCGTCGAGGCGGCGCTGATGCGCAGGGCCGGCTGGTCGGTCTACATGCTGCCCGACCTGACGGGCTCCTATGAGGAGAGCCCGCCCTCGCTGATCGACATCGCGACGCGCGACCGGCGCTGGTGCCAGGGCAATCTGCAGCATTCGCGGATCATCGGCGCCAAGGGCCTGCTGCCGGCGACGCGGCAGCATTTCGCCACCGGCATGATGGCCTATCTCGCCTCGCCCTTCTGGCTGATGCAGCTGGTGGTCGGCATCCTGATCGTGCTGCAGGTCAACTACGCGCGCCCGGAGTACTTCACCCAGGAGTTCACGCTGTTCCCGGTCTGGCCGCGCTTCGACCCCGAGCGCGCGCTGAACCTGTTCGCGTTGACCATGGCGATCCTGCTGGCGCCGAAACTGTTCGGCCTGCTGCTGACGCTGTTCGACGGCAAGCTCCGGCGCGCCTGCGGCGGCAGCATCCGCCTGACCCTTTCGGCGCTGCTCGAAGTGCTGTTCTCGGCGATCTTCGCGCCGATCATGATGGTGATCCAGTCGGGCTCGGTCTTCCAGATCCTGCTCGGACGCGACACCGGCTGGAACCCGCAGCGCCGCGACGACGGCTCGATCCCGTTCAAGGACATCGTCCGCCGACATCGCACGCACACCATGCTCGGCGTGATAGCCGGCCTCTCGGCCTTCATGATCGCGACCTCGCTGTTTGCCTGGATGTCGCCGACGATCGTCGGCCTCGTGCTGGCGATCCCGCTGTCCTGGGCGTCCGGCCAACTCGCGCTCGGCCTCTGGCTGAAGCGGCACAGCCTGCTCGTGACGCCGGAGGAAGGCGCCCCGCCGGCGATCGCGGTGCGTGCCAACGCGCTGCAGGCCGAGTTCGCCAGATCCGGCCATGACGATGCCGACGGGCTGCTGGCACTGCACGCCGACCAGGTGCTGCGCTCTGCCCATGAGAGCATGCTGCCGCAGGTCCAGCCACGGCGCCGCGGCGAGATCGAACCCGAGCGCGCAGTGGCTCAGGCCAAGCTGATCGACGCCGAAACCGTCTCCGACGCGATGATCTGGCTGAAGCCGAAGGAGCGCATGGTCGTGCTGCACGACCGGGCATTGCTCGGCCTGCTCGCCAATCTGCCCGAGGGGCCGGCGCATGCCGGCGCCGAAACGCCGGCCCGGTAGCGCAGCGCGCCTCAGCCCAGTTCGAAGACGATGCCGCAGCCGCGCGCTGCGCCCGGCGGCACGGCGATGCGTTCGTCGTCGCGCAAATGCCGGATGTTCTGGCGCACCAGCATGGCCTCGACCGGCGCCAGATCGGGGACCGTCACGCCAAACCCGGCGAAATGGGGCGATGCCCGATTCGCTGCGTCATCGCCGAGGACTGCCCTGGCCGCGTCCGGCGTCAGCACTTCGATGCGGCCGCGCGGCAGGCCGAGGCGCAGTGCGTCTTCCGCCGCAACGGCAGCCGGCACGCCAGCATAGGCGGAAAGGAAATCGCGCTGCGCCGCCGGCTCCGCCGCGACCATGAAGGTGGCGGCAAGCCCGCTCGCGCCGTTCTCGTGCTGCTGGAAAGCCGGGTTCCAGAAGTTCTGCGGCTCGTGCTGCTGGCACAGGAAGAAGGCGCATTCTCGCGCCGCGGCATTTTCGGCGAAGGCCAGGGTGAAGGCGACGCGAACCTGCGAACCATCAGGCCGCTTGGCCTGGCGTTCAAAGAAGAAGGGCTCGAAGTCGCCGATCCCGGCCTGCCTGAAGCCCTCGGCATCGGCACGCGAATCGCTGCTCTCCAGTACCAGCATCGACATGCCCTCCCCGCGCGCCAGCGCGTCGCGGACGAAGGCACCGAAGGAGAACTGGCGCGGGCCATGCGGCGGGATCGCCGTTCCGTCACCGACCGTGATCAGCTCGAGGAAGGCGCCGGGAAACTGGACGATGCGGTTCTCGGTGCCCCAGGGGTGGCGGTTGCGCGCGCCGACGCGGAAACCGAGGCTCTCGTAGAAGGCTCCTGCCGCGTCTAGATCGGCGACGCCGATGACGAGGTGATCGAGGCCGCGCGCGGGCGAAGGCTGGTTCATGACAGGCTGAATCTCGGAAAGGGGGACAAGCGATCGATTCGCTGCATTCTAGCGCATCGCCGGGACAGGCAACCGGCGCCGGCCGCTCTCGCAGCCTTCTAGGCCTCGATAAAGTGCGGCACGAATCGCGAGGTGTTCTTGGTGATCGGCGTCGCATCCTCGCGGATGCCGAGGCCGCAGGGTTGCGAAGCCACCAGCCAGGAGCCCAGAACGGGATAGTTGCCGTCGAAATTCGGTAGCATGGCCGTCGCCTGCAGGACGAAGCCTTCGGCGCCGTAAGGCCCGTCGTCGCTGTCGCGGACCGCGCCGCCTTCGACCAGCGTCACATTGGCGCCCTCGCGCGAATAGAGCGGCTTGCGGACATGGCTGGTTCCAAGTTCGGCGCAGCGCGGGTCGCCCTCGAAATAGGCCGGCAGCAAATTGGGGTGCCCCGGCGCCATCTCCCAGAGATAGGGCAACAGCCCCTTGCTGGAGACCAGCGCCTTCCAGGGTGGCTCGACGAAGCGGCAGCGCGAGGTCGCGAGCGCTCCGGCGTATTGCTCGCGAAACAGCCATTCCCAGGGATAGAGCTTGAACAGCGTCTCGATCGGCAGGCTGGCGCCGTCGCAGAAGCGCCCGTCGGCGAGCAGACCGATCTCCTCGATGAAGGTGAAACGGGCGTCGATCCCGGCCTGGCTGGCGCAGTCCATCAGATAGTCGACCGTGCCCTTGTCCTCGACGCTGCCCTCGACGCAGGTGAAGTGCAGGCGCTCCGGCGCCGGCTCACGAAGCTGGCCGAACGCCGTGACCAGCCGCTCGTGCAGCGAGTTGAACTGGTCGCAGCCGCGCGAGAGCCGGCCCTGCGCCATCGCCTGTTCGAGCCAGTCCCACTGCACCACCGCCGCCTCGAACAGCGCGGTCGGCGTGTCGGCATTGTATTCGAGCAGCTTGGCCGGCCCCTTGCCGTCATAGGCGAAGTCGAGTCGGCCATAGAGGTTGCGGTCGCCGCGCTGCCAGCTTTCGCGGATCAACTGCCATTGCTGCTCCGGCACCGCGAGCCGGCGCATGATCTCCTCGTCGCCGATGGCACGCTCGACGAAGGCGAAGCAGAGCTCCTCGATCGCCCCGCTCGGGGCCTCGATGTCGTCCTCGATCTGCCGCAGCGTGAAGCCATAGGCGACGCTCTCGTCCCAATAGGTCTCGCCGTCGATCGTGTGGAAGGCGAAGCCGAGGCGCTCGACCTGGGCCTGCCAGTCGGAACGTGGCGACAAGGAGAGACGGCGCATCGTCAGGACGAGGAAGAGGAGGAATAGGAACGCGAGCTCGAGCCGAAGCCGCCGCGCGAGGCGACGCTCGGCGTGCTCGCCATGCCGGTCGAGGAGATGTTGCGGGCGACCATCGCCTGGCCCGAGGTGGTGGTGTAGGCGCGGGAGCGACTGCTGCTGCCGCCGTAATAGCCGCTGCTACCCGAAGAGGACGAGGTGCGCGCCGGCTGCTCGCATTCGGGGCGGCCGGATCCGGGCTGACGGGTTCCCGGCGGGCAGGCCGCGCTGGTCGGCGGCAGCAAGGGCTGCGCCGCGCCGCCGCCCTGCATGAACTGGCGCGCCAGCATGATGCCGGCGAGCGCGGGAATGGCGACCTGGGCATTGTTCCAGGTCGCGCTCTGGCAGCCGCTGCTGCCATATTCCTGCTCGCAGGCGGCGGTGCTGGTGAACTTCTTGGCGTCGCGCAGATGGTTGGCGGAGGCCTCGTTGAAGCGCTGCTCGCACTGGCTGGCGCTGAGCTGCCCCGCGGCACGGCATTCGGCGACGTTGTTGTAGATCAGCGAATCATCGGTCTCGCCGCCGGAGAGCGACCAGTAGCTCGCCACGAGCACGACACCCGCCGCGGCCAGGCCGATCTGGGTCGAGCGCTTCATGCCGGCCTCCTCATTCGGTCATGCTGGCGGCTGCAAGGGTGCCGCTGATGATGGCGATCACGGCGAGCATCGCGGCCGAGGGGATCCGGTCCTCCTCGATCTTGCGCGACAGGTCCGGGATCACGATTCGGGCAAAGCCATAGGCGCCGAACTGGATCAGCATGGCGATGACCGCCCAGATCACCAGGTCGGGAATGCTGCTGGCCTGTTCGATGGCCTTTTCCAGCGGCACCGAGAAGCCGACGATGTTGCCGCCGAAGGCGATCGCCGCCGAGAGGTTGCCATTGCGGATCAGCGCGATCTCGTCATGGGCGGTGAGGCGCAGATAGGTCGCCGCAAACCCGGCGATCAGCGCAAATCCGACGCAGAAATAGAGCAGGAATGCCGGCAATCCGGCCATCGAGATCGTCATGCCGCAAGCCCCCGTATCGTCCGGCGATAGGAGGGTTCACTATACGTCACTTGCGCCGGGGCGCCAGCGCCGGCCGATATCGGCAGGAGCACCGATCGCCTGAAGAGGCGCGACTTGCGGGAGGAGGACGCCATGATAGATTCCGCCTGATGGAGACGAGGATAGCGGCCTGCTCTTGTGGGCGTTTGCGCCTGAATTGCGCGGGTGAACCCGCCAGCGTCTCGCTTTGCCATTGCCGCGAATGCCAGCGGCGCACCGGCAGCAGCTATGGCATCGCCGCCTTCTACGAGCGCGAGAAGGTCAGCGTCTCCGGCGAGTTCCGGGATTATGTCCGGCAGTCAGACAGCGGCTACAAGGTCACGCAGCACTTCTGCCCGCATTGCGGCGGCACGGTCTTCTGGGAGCCCGATCGCAAGCCGCATATGCTGGCGGTCGCGGTCGGTGCTTTCGCCGATCCCGGCTTTCCCGCGCCTGCCAAGCAGGTCTACACCGAGCACCGGCACGCTTGGCTGACGCTGCCGCACCTCATCTGAACCGGCGAGCCGTCAGACCAGCCGGCTCTGCACCACCGCCGCCTCGATGAAGCTGGCGAAGAGCGGGTGCGGCTCGAAGGGCCGCGACTTCAGCTCGGGATGGTATTGCACGCCGATGAACCAGGGATGGTCGGCATACTCCACCGTCTCCGGCAGCAATCCATCGGGCGAGACGCCGCTGAAGCGCAGGCCGCGCGCCTCGAGCTGCTGGCGATAGCCCATATTGACCTCGTAGCGGTGGCGATGCCGCTCGGAGATGTCGGTCGAACCGTAGATCTTCGCGATCTTGGTGTCGGCCGACAAATGCGAGGCGTAGGCGCCGAGCCGCATCGAACCGCCGAGATCGCCGCCGGCGGCGCGCTGCTCGATTTCGTTGCCGCGCATCCATTCGGTCATCAGGCCGACGACGGGCTCGTCGGTCGGGCCGAACTCGGTCGAGTTCGCGCCCTCGATGCCGGCGAGCGAGCGGGCCGCCTCGATCACCGCCATCTGCATGCCGAAGCAGATGCCGAAATAAGGTACCTTGCGCTGCCTTGCGAAGGTCGCCGCCTTGATCTTGCCCTCGGCGCCACGGTGGCCGAAGCCGCCCGGCACGAGGATGCCGTGGACATGCTCGAGGAAGGGCGTCGGGTCCTCCTTCTCGAAGACCTCGGACTCGATCCAGTCGAGATTGACCTTCACCCGGTTGGCGATGCCGCCATGGGTCAGGGCCTCGATCAGCGACTTATAGGCGTCCTTCATCCCCGTGTACTTGCCGACGATGGCGATGGTGACCTCGCCTTCGGGGCTCTTCACGCGCTCGGAGATGCGCCGCCAGTTGCTGAGATCGGGCTCCGCACCAGCCTCGATGCCGAACGCCGCCAGCACCTCGTTGTCGAGGCCCTCGGCGTGGTAGGAGAGTGGCACGTCGTAGATCGAGGAGACGTCGCGGGCCTCGATCACGGCCGTCTCGCGAACATTGCAGAACAGGGCGAGCTTGCGGCGCTCCTCGCGCGGGATCTCGCGATCCGTACGGCAGAGCAGGATGTCGGGCTGGATGCCGATCGAGCGCAATTCGGCGACCGAATGCTGCGTCGGCTTGGTCTTCAGCTCGCCCGCGGTCGGGATATAGGGCAGCAGCGTCAGATGCAGAAAGATGCACTGGCCGCGCGGCAATTGCTGATTGGTCTGGCGGATGGCCTCGAGGAAGGGCAGGCTCTCGATATCGCCGACCGTGCCGCCGATCTCGACCAGGACGAAGTCATAGCCCTCGTTACCGGAGAGCACGAATTCCTTGATGGCGTTGGTGACGTGCGGGATGACCTGGATGGTCGCGCCGAGATAGTCGCCGCGCCGCTCGCGGGTCAGGATGTCCATGTAGATGCGGCCGGTGGTGATGTTGTCGCCCTTGTTGCAGGGCCGGCCGGTGAAGCGCTCGTAATGGCCGAGGTCGAGGTCGGTCTCGGCTCCATCATCGGTGACGAAGACCTCGCCATGCTGATACGGGCTCATCGTGCCCGGATCGACATTCAGGTAGGGGTCGAGCTTGCGCAGGCGGACGGTGTAGCCACGTGCCTGCAGAAGGGCTGCGAGAGCCGCCGACGCCAGGCCTTTGCCGAGCGAGGACACCACGCCGCCGGTGATGAAAACATACCGCGTCATGGGAGGGTACCTTTAACGCCAAGATTGCGATTCGCTAAGCGCGACGACAAGGGTCCGATACGCGCTGCGTGCTTGTCCACAAAAGAGGGATGCCGGGTTGCCGGCGCCTTGCCCTCAAAAGCGAAGGGCCGGTTTCCCGGCCCCTGCCCTGTCCCGATCATTGCCCTGGCGCTGCCGGGGTCGGCGGCTGCGAGCCGCCGGGGTTCTGCATCTGCCTGAGCTGGTCGAGAACGCCGCCGGCATTGGGAGCCGAAGGTGCGCTCGGCGCGGCAGGAGCCGCAGCACCCGGGGCCGGCGCGCCGTCGATGATCGAACGCTGGGTCCGGCCATGGGTCGCGAGCACGGCCAGCGTGAGCGAGGTGATGAAGAACAGGCCTGCCAGGATGGCCGTCGCGCGGGTCAGCGCGTTGGCCTGGCCACGGCCGGTCATGAAGCCGCCGACGCCACCGCCGCCGCCCGACCCCATGCCGAGGCCGCCGCCCTCCGAGCGCTGGAGAAGGACGACGCCGACGAGCGCGATCACGATGATCAGATGGATGACGATGAGAACGTTCTGCATGGCTCACGAAATGGCTATGGCGCGGCCGTTCGCCAAGATGGACGTGTCGGCGCGGCTCCGCGTTTCGGCGGTGCCCATAGCATGGGCATGCGCGGTGCACCACCGGCGATTTCGATTGGACGGCCTCAGCCGCAGGCGCGGGCGATCGCCAGGAAGTCCTCGGCCTTGAGGCTCGCGCCACCGACGAGCGCGCCGTCGACATCGGCGACGCCCATCAATTCGGCAGCGTTGGAGGG
Source organism: Bradyrhizobiaceae bacterium (assembly GCA_036676315.1). Classification (GTDB taxonomy): domain Bacteria; phylum Pseudomonadota; class Alphaproteobacteria; order Rhizobiales; family Beijerinckiaceae; genus Allobosea. Next base: position 134,608 of record JAKFDB010000020.1, on the reverse strand, counting down.
CTTGACCGAGCCGCCATAGAGCAGCCGGACGCCCGCAGCGGCCGCCTTGCCGAGAATGCGACCGAGCTCGGCCCGGATCGCGGAATGCATCTCGGCGACATCGGCGACGGTCGGGGTGAGGCCCGTGCCGATCGCCCAGACCGGCTCATAGGCGACGACCAGCGTCGCGCCTGTCGAACCTTCCGGCACCGAGCCGCGCAGCTGCTTCTTGACGACGGCGAGCGCCTTGCCGGCCTCGCGCTCCTCACGTGTCTCGCCGACGCAGACGATCGGCACCAGCAGCGCCGCCTGGGCGGCCTGGGCCTTGGCCTTCACCGTCGCGTCCCGCTCGCCATGCAGCGTGCGGCGCTCGGAATGGCCGACAATGACGTAGCCCGCGCCGGCATCGGCCAGCATCGAGGCCGAGACCTCGCCGGTGAAGGCGCCGCTTTCGCGCAGGCTGCAATCCTGGCCGCCGGTGGCGATGCGCGAGCCGATCAGCGCCGCCGTCATCGCAAAGAGCAGCGTCGCGGGCGGGCAGATGGCGAGCTCGACCGTGCGCCGCAGGGAGCCGTCATGGCCGCGCGCGATCTCGGCGGCGATGCCGAGATCGGCCTTGAGGCCGTTCATCTTCCAGTTTCCCGCCACCAGCGGCTTGATGCTTGCCGTCACGCCCATTCTCCGAATTCCTCTGCCAGCGCACTAGCAACGCTGCGGACGGTTCGCAATCACGTGCGACCGCCAGCGATTGCCGAGCCGAGCCTCTCTTCCTATAAGCGGCGCGCAAGTGCGCGGTCGCCGACAGGACAGGAAGATAGCAACATGATGATGCAGGGCATCCGCAAGGCGGGGCAGAGCCTGGCCGGCAAGCTCCTCATTGCCTTGATGTTCGGGTTCCTGATCTTTTCCTTCGCGATCTGGGGCGTCGGCGACATCTTCCAGGGCTATGGCCGCAATGCCGTCGCAGTGGTTGGCAAGAAAGAGATCAGCATCGAACAGATGCGCACGGCCTACCAGAACGAGGTCCAGCTGCTGACGCGCCAGCAGCGCCGGCCGATCACGCCGGAGGTGGCCCGCTCGCTCGGCCTCGACCAGCGCGTGCTGTCGCGACTGGTCACCGAGGCGACGCTCGACCAGTCCGCCGAGAAGATGGGCCTTGCGGTCTCGGACGAGACGATCCGCGAGATTATCTTCAACGATCCGAACATGAAGAACGCCGCCGGCGCCTTCGATCGCAACCGCTTCAACGAGCTGCTGCGGCAGATCGGCCTGACCGAGCAGGCCTTCGTGCGTGAGCAACGCGCCGCGACGATGCGCCAGGAACTCGCCGAGATGGTGATCGGCGGCATCTCCGCACCGGTCGCGCTCCAGGAGCTCGGTCACAGGCTGCGCAACGAGAAGCGCGACGTTGCCTATGCGATCCTGCCCGAGGCGGCGGCCGGCGAGATCGCCGCGCCGGGCGAGGACGTGCTGAAGCGCTATTTCGAGGAACGCAAGGCTTCCTTCCGTGCTCCGGAGTTCCGCAGCGCCAATGTTCTGGCACTGACCTCGGCCGCCATCGCCGATCCGGCCAAGGTCGCCGAAGCCGATGCCAAGGCCCATTACGAGACGGTCAAGACGCAGCGCTACGGCTCGCCCGAGCGCCGTACGGTGCAGCAGATCACCTTCCCGAGCCTCGAGGAGGCCCAGGCCGCCAAGGCGAAGATCGATGCCGGCGAAACCTTCGAAGCGATCGGAACGGCCCGCAACGTCGCCGAACAGGACCTGACGCTCGGCACCTTCACCCGCGAAGGCCTGTTCGATCCGGCGGTGCGCGATGCCACCTTCGCGCTCGCCCAGGGCGCGGTCAGTGCGCCGGTACAGGGTGGCTTCGGTGCCGTGCTCCTGCGTGTCACCGAGATTGAGCCGGCACGCCTGAAGAGCTTCGAAGAGGTCGCCGACGAGGTCCGCAAGGAGGTCGCGACCAGCAAGGCTGCAGCCCAGGTCACCGAGCTGCACGACAAGATCGAGGACCAGCGCGCCTCCGCACGCCCGCTCTCCGAGATCGCCAAGGAGTTCGGCCTGACCATTCGCCCGCTCGGCCCGGTCGATTCCGGCCTGCGCAAGCCCGACGGCACGCAGGATGCGCTGCTCACCGGCGGCGATGCGGCGCTGACCGCGATCTTCGGCTCGGACATCGGCGTCGACAACGAGGCGCTGCGCCTGCCCAATAATGGCGGCTATGTCTGGTTCGAAGTCACCAAGATCGAACCGCCGCGCGATCGTGGCTTCGACGAGGTCAAGGCCGAGGTCGAGCGTCAGTGGCGCGCCGACGAGGTCTCCTCGAAGCTCGCCGCCAAGGCGCGCGAGCTGATCCAGCGCCTCGATGCCGGAGAGCCTTTCGCGACTGTCGTGACCTCCGCCGGGCTCACCACCGAAGAGGCGAGCGGCCTTGGCCGCCAGGACCAGAGCGACGCGCTGCCCCGCAATGTCGTCTCGCTGATCTTCGGCACCGCCGTCGGCAAGAGCGCCTCGGCTTCGGTCGAGGGCGAGGGGCGCGTCCTGTTCCAGGTGAAGGCGGCGACGGTGCCGCCCTACATGCGCACCACCGAGGAAGCCGAGAACTTCGTGCGCCTGTTCACCTCGAGCGTCAGCGAAGACGTCCTGTCGCAGTATGTCGGCAAGCTGCAGAAGGATCTTGGCCTCTCGCTGAACCAGGCTGCCTTCCGCAACGCGACCGGTGGCACGCAGAACTGAGGGTTCAGAGAATGGCGCTGGCCTTCGATCTCGCGCGTTTCGCCGCCGCCTATGACGCCGGCCAGCCACAGCTCGTGACGCTGAGCCTGGTCGGCGACTGCGAAACCCCCGTCGCGGCTTTCATGAAGCTGCGCCATGCCGGCAAGGGGCCGGCCTTCCTGCTCGAATCGGTCGAGGGCGGCGCAGTGCGCGGGCGCTATTCGATGATCGGGCTGGAGCCGGATCTGATCTGGCGCTGCCACCATGGCCAGAGCGCGCTCTGCCGGCCGGCGCTGGGCGACAGCTTCCTGCCGGATCCGCGCCCCGCCTTCGAGAGCCTGCGCGCGCTGCTGACGGAAAGCGCCGTGCCCGACCAGGACGGATTGCCGCCGATGGCGGCCGGCGTCTTCGGTTATCTCGGCTACGACATGGTGCGCCTGATGGAACGCCTGGCGGAGCCGAAGGAGACCGGCGTCGGCGTCCCGGATGCGATCCTGATGCGGCCGACGCTGATGGTGGTGTTCGACGCCGTGCGCGACGAGATCACGGTGGTGACGCCGGTGCGCCACCAGCCGGGCGTGCCAGCCCGCGCCGCCCATGAGCGGGCGCAGGAACGGCTCGAGGCCGTGGTCAGCGCGCTGGAGTCCCCCCTCCCTGCCGAGGCCGGCATCGACATCGCCGGGCTCTCCCATCCCGAGCCTGTCTCCAACACGAGCGAGGCCGAGTACGAGGCGATGGTCGGCCGAGCGCAGGAATACATCCGGGCCGGCGACATCTTCCAGGTGGTGCTGTCGCAGCGCTTCGAGGCGCCTTTCGAGCTGCCGCCCTTCGCGCTCTACCGGGCGCTGCGCCGGGTCAATCCGGCGCCTTTCCTGTGCTATCTCGACTTCGAGGACTTCCAGATCGTCTGCTCGAGCCCCGAGATCCTGGTCAGGATGCGCGACGGCAACGTCACCATCCGCCCGATCGCGGGCACCCGCCCCCGTGGGGCCACGCCGGCTGCCGACGCGGCCTTCGCCGAGGACCTGCTGGCCGATCCCAAGGAGCGCGCCGAGCACCTGATGCTGCTCGATCTCGGCCGCAACGACGTCAGTCGCGTCGCCGAAATCGGCAGCGTGCGCGTCACCGACTCCTTCTTCATCGAGCGCTACAGCCAGGTGATGCACATCGTCTCGAACGTCGAGGGCAGGCTTGCCGCGCAGCATGATGCGCTTGCGGCGCTGATCGCCGGCTTCCCGGCGGGCACCGTCTCGGGGGCCCCGAAAGTCCGGGCGATGGAGATCATCGACGAGCTGGAGAAGGACCGGCGCGGTGCCTATGGCGGCTGCATCGGCTATTTCGGTGCCAGTGGCGAGATGGACACCTGCATCGTCCTTCGTACCGCCGTGGTCCAGGACCGGCGCATGCAGGTCCAGGCTGGCGCCGGCATCGTCTACGATTCCAATCCGGCTTCCGAGCAGGTCGAGTGCGTCAACAAGGCCAAGGCGCTGTTCAAGGCCGCCGAGGAAGCCGTGCGTTTTGCCGCGCGCAGTCGCCGGGGACAATGATCCCACGGCGCTCCTCTGCATGCGCTGGCTCCGCCGGGGCATGCGGCCCGCTCACTTGCGCGAGGCAATTTCGCCCGCGCATACTGACGGTAGTCGGGGTCGTCGCTCCTTAGCCTGGGGTCATTTCGGACGACCCACACACCAATCATGATCAGGCCCTGCCGCCCGCTGCAGATGTTTCAAGCCGGCCAGGCAGGACACGGCAACAGGTGGAGAGAAACGATGCGTCTCGGCGCTACTATGATCGGCAGCGGTATCGCTCTGGCGCTTCTGGCCGGGACGGCCGCGCTCGCGCAGCAGGCCCAGCAGAAGGTGACGGTCGCGGTCACCGCCATCGTCGAGCATCCGGCGCTCGATGCCGCCCGCGACGGCGTCAAGAAGGCGCTGGAGGAGGCCGGCTACAAGGACGGGGTCAACCTCACCTTCCGCTATGAATCGGCGCAGGGCTCGCCGGTGACGGCGGCGCAGATCGCCCAGAAATTCGCCGGCGAGAACCCGACCGTGATCGTCGCGATCGCGACCCCCTCGGCCCAGGCGATGGTCACGGCGACGCAGACCATTCCCGTGGTGTTCACCGCCGTGACCGACCCGGTCGCCGCCCAGATCGTCAAGGACCGGCAGGCGCCCGGCGGCAACGTCACCGGCATCTCCGACTTTTCGCCGCTCGAGGCCCAGTTCGACCTGATCAAGGAGCTTCTGCCGTCGGCCAAGCGGATCGGCGTCGTCTACAACCCTGGCGAGGCCAACAGCGTCGCCCTCCTCAACGCGGTCAAGGCGCTGGCGCCCGCCCGCAGCCTCCAGATCGTCGAAGCCTCGGCCGGCCGCACAGCCGACGTCTCCGGCGCGGCGCAGAACCTGGTCGGCAAGGTCGATGCGATCTATCTGCCCACCGACAACACGATCATCTCGGCGCTCGGCACGGTTCTCGCCGTCGGCACCGACAACAAGCTGCCGGTCTTCACCGGTGACACCGAGTCGGTCCAGAAGGGCTCGGTCGCCTCGATCGGCTTCGACTATTTCCAGGTCGGTGTCGAGACTGGCGCGGTGGTCGTGCGCGTCCTCAAGGGCGAGAAGCCCGGCGCCATTCCGGTCAAGAACGCCAGCGGCAGCAATCTCGTGATCAACGCCAAGGCCGCCGCGGCCATGGGCGTGACCATCCCGCCGGCCGTGCAGGCGCGCGCCAAGCAGGTGATCAACTGATCTGAAGCGGCGGCGTTCTGCGCCGCCGCCACCGGCCGCCTACCCTTTCCAGAACAGAACAAGCAGGGCGACCGATGAGTCTCATCGCCACCCTGGGCGCCATCGAGATCGGACTGGTGTTCGCTCTGGTGGCGCTCGGCGTCTACATCACCTTCCGCGTGCTCGACTTTCCGGACCTGACGGTCGACGGCACCTTGCCGCTCGGCGCTGCCGTCGCGGCGGCGATGATCGCGGGCGGCATCAATCCAGTCTGGGCGACCGCGGCGGCGATCATCGCCGGCTGCCTTGCCGGCAGCGTCACCGCCTGGCTCAACATTCGTTTCGCGATCCTGCACCTGCTCGCCGGCATCCTGACGATGACCGCGCTGTTCTCGATCAATCTGCGGGTGATGGGCGTGCCCAACATCCCGCTGATGAACCGGCCGACGGTGATCGAGCTCTTCGCCTGGCTGAACCCGCTCATCGCCGCTGCGGGATTGCCCGGTCGCCAGACCCTGCGCGTGCTGGCCTTGCTGATCATCGTCACCGTGATCGCCGCCCTGCTCGCCCGCTTCCTGAAGACCGAATTCGGGCTCGCCATGCGCGCGACCGGCGCCAATCCGCGTATGGCACGGGCGCAAGGCATCCGCACCGACATGCACATCTATGTCGGCGTCGCCATCTCCAACGGCCTTGTCGCGCTGGCGGGCGCCCTGTTCGCGCAGACGGCGGGCTTCGCCGATGTCAGCATCGGCACCGGCACCATCATCGCCGGCCTTGCTGCCGTCATCCTCGGCGAGACGATCTTCCGCTCGAGGTCGATCGTCGTGGCGGTGTTCTCCTGCCTGATCGGCGCGATCGCCTACCGCCTCGCCATCGCGCTCGCCCTGAATGCCGGCTGGCTCGGCCTGCGGGCGTCCGATCTCAATCTCGTCACGGCTGTGCTCGTCGGCATCGCGCTGATGCTGCCTGGTGTCGCCAACCCGCTGCGCGGCCTGTTCAAGCGGAGCGCGCCATGATCGCCGTCCGTGACGTCCATGTCACCTTCGGGCGCGGCACGCCGCTGGAGAACCGGGCGCTGCGTGGTCTCGATCTGACGGTGGCCGATGGCGAGTTCGTCACCGTCATCGGCTCGAACGGCGCCGGCAAGTCGACGCTGCTCAATGTCCTCAGCGGCGATGCCCGGGCCGAGCGCGGCACGGTCGAGATCGACGGCATCGACGTGACGCGCTGGCCGACCCCGAAGCGTGCGAGCCTGATCGCCCGCGTTTTCCAGGACCCGATGGCCGGGACCTGCGAGCGCCTGACGATCGAGGAGAACATGGCACTGGCCCAGGCGCGTGGCCGCGCCCGCGGGCTCGGCGCAGCACTCGACAAGCCACGTCGCGCCCTGTTCCGCGACAGACTGGCGATGCTCGGCCTCGGGCTGGAGAACCGGCTCGGCGATTCGATGGGGCTGCTGTCGGGTGGACAGCGCCAGGCGGTCAGCCTGCTGATGTCAACGCTGGCGGGAACCAAGACCTTGCTGCTCGACGAGCATACCGCGGCGCTCGATCCGCGCACCGCCGCGTTTGTCCTCGACCTGACCCGGCGCATCGTCGAAGAGCAGAAGCTGACTGCCCTGATGGTCACCCATTCGATGCGCGACGCGCTCGATCATGGCAGCCGCACGGTGATGCTGCATGAGGGCAAGGTCGCGTTCGACATCGCCGGCGAGCGCCGCAAGTCGATGGACGTGCCCGACCTCCTACGCCTGTTCAAGCAGGTGCGTGGCGAGGAGCTCGCCGACGACAGCCTGCTGCTGAGCTGACCCTCCACTGTCATTCCGGGGCGGCGCGAAGCGGCGAGCCCGGAATCCATGGCCACGACGTCGCTCCAGTTCGTCATGCTCGCCCTTGTGGCGAGCATCCACGTCTTGGACACCACTCGTGATCAGTGATGCGAAGTCGTGGATGGTCGGGACAAGCCCGACCATGACGGGAAAGGGCGGTGCTCACCGTTTCTGGGCTCACAGGCTTTCGGTCTGCCCCCGGAATGACGACGGACAATCCGCTCAAACCCGAATCTTCACATTGCGGGCCAGGAAGTCGATGAAGGCGCGCATCCGTGCCGGCACGAAGCCCCCCTGCCCCAGATAGACGGCGTGGATCACCTCGATATCGCCGGCGTTGAAATCCTCCAGCACCGTGACGAGCCGCCCTGCGGCGATCTCGGCCTCGGTATGGAAGCGCCCCAGTCGCGCGAGGCCGACGCCAGCGACGGCGAGCTGGCGCGCCGTCTCGCCATCGCCGACCATGGTGTTGCCGACCGCGGCGACCGAGATCAGCTCGCTGCCGACGCGAAATGGCCAGCCCTCGACCGAGCGGGCGAAGTTGAAGCCGATCAGGTTGTGTTTCTCGAGCTCGGCCGGCCTCTTCGGCTCGCCATGGCGGGCAAGGTAATCAGGCGAAGCGACGACGGCGACGCCGCTCTCGCCGATCTTGCGCGCCATCAGCTGGTTGCCGCGCAGAGGGCCGGGGGCGACACGGATCGCGATATCGGCCCGCTCCTCGAGCAGGTCGACGACCTGATCGGTCAGCACGAGATCGAGGGTGAGTTCGGGATGCTCGGCGAGGAAGGCCGGAACCAGCGGCAAGAGCACATGGTTGCCGAAGGCGACATTGGCGTTGACGCGCACCCGCCCGCGCGGCGCCCTGCCGGCCGCAGCCTCGCATTCCGCCTCGGCGATGTCGGAGAGGATGGTGACACAGCGCTGGTGAAAGGCCTGGCCTTCGGCAGTGAGCTGGAGCTTGCGTGTCGAACGATTGATCAACCGGGCGCCGAGGCGCGCCTCCAGCCGCGAGACCAGCTTGCTGACGGCCGAAGGCGTCATCGAGAGCAGTTTTGCGGCGGCAGAGAAGCCGCCGCGCTCGACCACTGCGGCGAAGACCTCCATCTCGCCGGAACGGTTGCCGAGCAAAGTCGCCATGGTGAACTCAATTCACAAGTAAATTTACAAACGCCAGTCTAGTTCAAAATACGTTCCAGCTCCATCTCGGCGGAGGATTTTCCGCCGGAGCCAGCCATGCCCATTGCAGTCTATGCCCTCACAGCCGGCGCCTTCGGCATCGGCACCACCGAATTCGTCATCATGGGCCTGCTGCTGCAGGTCGGCGCCGATCTCGGCATTACGGTCTCGGCCGCCGGCCTGCTGATCTCGGGCTATGCGCTCGGCGTCTTCGTCGGCGCGCCGGTGCTGACGCTGGCGACCCGCAAGCTGCCGCGCAAGCAGGTTCTGGTCCTGCTGATGCTGATCTTCACCCTCGGCAACATCGCCTGCGCGCTCGCGCCGAGCTACAGCCTGCTGATGGCGGCACGCATCGTCACCTCGCTGGCGCACGGCACCTTCTTCGGCGTCGGCTCGGTCGTCGCCACCAGCCTGGTGCCGGCCGACAGGAAGGCCTCGGCCATCGCCATGATGTTCACCGGCCTGACCATAGCGACGCTTCTCGGCGTGCCGGCTGGCGCCTGGCTGGGCCTGCATTTCGGCTGGCGCGCGACCTTCTGGGCCATCGCCTTGATCGGCGTCGTCGCCATGCTCGTGCTGATGCGCTTCGTGCCGGCCGACAAGGGTGAGAACGAAGTCGCGCCGCTGCGGCAGGAGCTTGCCGTGCTCGCCGAGCCGCAGGTCCTGCTCGGGCTGGCGATGACCGTTCTCGGCTTCGGCGGCGTCTTCGCGGTATTCACCTACATCCAGCCGATCCTCGTCGAGATCTCCGGCTTTTCGGCCGAGGCTGTCTCGCCGATCCTGCTGCTGTTCGGCCTCGGGCTGATCATCGGCAACATGCTGGGCGGCAAGCTCGCCGACCGGAACCTGCCCTTCGCGCTGCTCGCCACGACGGCCACCCTCGCCCTCGTGCTGCTGGCGATGACGCCGGCACTGCACCATCCGGTCGCGGTGACGATCTTCGTCGGGCTGCTCGGCGCCGCCGCCTTCGCCACCGTCGCTCCCCTGCAGATGCGCGTGCTCGACAAGGCCGGCGATGCCGGGCGCAATCTCGCCTCCAGCCTCAACATCGCCGCCTTCAACCTCGGCAATGCCTTCGGCGCCTGGCTCGGCGGCGTCACCATCGACCACGGGCCGGGGCTTGGTGCGGTGACCTGGGTCGCGGCCTTCGTGCCGCTGGCGAGCCTCGGCCTCGCGCTGCTTAGCCTGCGCCTCGACCGCCGCGAGCGGCTGGCCCTGCAGGCGAAAGCCGCAGCGGCGGGCTGCCGGTAATTCCCTTTCAACTCAAGGAGAAGAAGCGATGGAATACAGAAATCTGGGAGCATCCGGCCTCAAGGTGCCGGTGTTGAGCTTCGGAGCCGGGACCTTCGGCGGACAAGGCCCGCTGTTCGGGGCCTGGGGCACCAGCGACGCCAAGGAGGCGAGCCGCCTGGTCGATATCTGCCTCGAGGCTGGCGTCACCCTGTTCGACACGGCCGATGTCTACTCGAACGGCGCCTCCGAGGAGGTGCTCGGCGCAGCGATCAAGGGCCGGCGCGACAAGGTCCTGATCTCGACCAAGATGAGCCTGCCGATGGGCGACGGCCCCAATGAGGCCGGCTCCTCGCGCAGCCGGCTGATCGACGGGACCGAGAACGCGCTGCGCCGGCTCGGCACCGACCATATCGACCTGCTGCAGCTGCACGCCTTCGACGCCTTCACCCCGATCGAGGAGGTGCTCTCGACGCTCGATGCGCTGGTCCGGTCGGGCAAGGTCCGTCAGCTCGGCGTCTCCAACTTCGCCGGCTGGCAGTTGATGAAATCGCTCGCCATTGCCGAAAAACACGGCTTCCCGCGCTATGTCGCGCATCAGGTCTATTATTCGCTGGTCGGCCGAGACTATGAGTTCGACCTGATGCCGCTCGGGCTCGATCAGGGCGTCGGCGCGCTCGTCTGGAGCCCGCTCGGCTGGGGCCGCCTGACCGGCAAGATTCGGCGCGGGCAGGCCCTGCCGGAAGGCAGCCGCCTGCACCAGACCGCCGATTTCGGCCCGCCGGTCGATGACGAGAAGCTCTACGCGATCGTCGACGTGCTCGATGAGCTCGCCAAAGAGACCGGCAAGACAGTCCCGCAGATCGCGCTCAACTGGCTGCTGCAGCGGCCGACCGTCGCCTCCGTCATCATCGGCGCGCGCAATGAACAGCAGCTGCGCGACAATCTCGGCGCGGTCGGCTGGGCCTTGACCGCCGAGCAGATCGCCCGGCTCGACAAGGCGAGTGCGACCGTGCCGCCCTACCCTGCCTTCCCCTATCATCGCCAGGAGGGCTTTGCGCGGCTCAACCCGCCAATCGTCTAGCAATCCCAATTTTCTCTTGGTCATCCCGGACGCAGCGAAGCGAAGATCCGGGATCCATTCCGGAGCCTTCCCGAAAGAGGTTCCGGCATGGGTCCCGGGTCTCCCTTTGGTCGCCCGGGACGACCTCGTTTGAAGGAAGATCGACGCGACTTGCTTTTTTCCGCCTTCGCCTGTCGGCTGCCGGCCTGGCCCAACGTCCTTGGCCTGAACCGGAGCGCTGCGCATGCACTACGCCATCCTTTGCTACCATTCCGAGGAAGTCGTCACTGCCTGGACGAAGGAGCAGAACGACGAGGTGATGGGCCGTCTCGAACAGGTGCGCCAGCGCATCGCCAAGGCCGGCAAGCTCGGCCCGGTGGCGCGCCTGCTGCCGACCACGGCGGCGACCACCTTGCGCAAGGACCGCGACCCGCCCTTGATCCTCGACGGCCCCTTCGCCGAGACCAAGGAGCAGTTCCTCGGCTTCTACATCGTCGACGTCGCCGATCTCGACGAGGCGCTCGGCATCGCGCGCGAGCTCGGCGAGGCCAATCCGGGCGGCGCCTTCGAGGTCCGCCCGCTCGCCGTCTATTATCCGGCCGGGGTCTGACCATGGCCGAGATCGCCTGGATTCATGCGGCGCTGACTTCGGCGCGCCCTCAGGCGATCAGCGCCCTGCTGCGCTATTTCCGCGATCTCGACGTTGCCGAGGAGGCCTATCAGGAGGCCTGCCTCAGGGCGCTCAGGACCTGGCCGCAGAACGGGCCGCCGCGCGACCCGGCGGCGTGGCTGATCTTCGTCGGCCGCAATGTCGCGCTCGACCAGGTGAGGCGGCGCAAGAAGCAGGAGCCGCTGCCGGCCGACGACCTGATCTCCGACCTCGGCGACGCGGAAGGCGATGTCGCGGAACAGATCGACGGAGCGCATTACCGCGACGACATCCTGCGTCTGCTGTTCATCTGCTGTCATCCCGAGTTGCCGGCGACGCAGCAGGTCGCGCTCGCCCTGCGCATCGTCTCCGGGCTGACGGTGAAGCAGATCGCCCGCGCCTTCCTGGTCGGCGAAAGCGCGATGGAGCAGCGCATCACCCGGGCCAAAGGCCGGGTCGCCGCCGCCGATGTGCCCTTCGAGACGCCCGGCCCCGCCGAGCGCGCCGAACGTCTCGCGGCGGTGGCAGCGATGCTCTACCTCGTCTTCAACGAGGGCTACTCCGCCAGCGGCGCCGAGACCGACCGCCGTCGCCCCTTCAGCGAGGAGGCGATCAGGCTGATGCGGCTGCTGCTGCGGCTGTTCACGACCGAACCGGAGATCATGGGCCTTCTCGCGCTGATGCTGCTGCAGCACGCCCGTGCGCCGGCGAGACTCGACGCCGGCGGCCAGATCGTCCTGCTCGAGGATCAGGACCGTTCGCTCTGGGACCGCGAGATGATCGCGGAAGGGCTCGCTCTGGTCGACAAGGCGATGCGCCATCGCCGACCGGGCCCCTACCAGCTTCAGGCCGCGATCGCTGGGGTCCATGCCCGTGCTGCCGGACCGCAAGAGACGGACTGGACGCAGATCGATCTGCTCTATGCCACGCTCGAGCATGTCCAGCCATCGCCGGTGATCACGCTCAACCGTGCCGTCGCCATCGCGAAGCTGCGCGGGCCGGAGGCGGCGCTCGCCATGGTCGAGCCGCTGGAACAGCCGCTCTCAGGCTATTTCTACTTCTTCGGGTTCAAGGGCTGGCTGCTGATGCAGCTCGGCCGCGACCGCGAGGCCCGCACTGCCTTCGACCGCGCCATCGCGCTCGCGAGCTCCGCCAGCGAGGCCGCCCATATCCGCCAGCATATCGACCGGCTGATGCGCGAAAGCGGCCACGCCGCAGCCGGCTGACTCCGGAGCGCTTGAAAAAATCCTGTGACCGCTGTCGGCTCCGGCCGATCGCCAGCGTCCTTGCTGCAAAGGGGCGGCGAGCGTGGGGTTCGGCACGTCAGGGTCAGACCATGTAGCTCGTCAAATCAACAGCTTGTGCGCGACACCTAACTCATCGTGTCAGCACGCAAGCCTGCAACGAGGAGACCGACCATGTCGCAAACCACCGTCAGCAAGCAGGAATGGACCGCCGCCCGCAAGGCTCTGCTCGCCAAGGAGAAGGAGCTGACGCGCCGGCGTGACACGCTCGCCGCCGAGCGGCGCGCCCTGCCGCGCGTCCGGATCGAGAAGACTTATGTCTTCGACACGCCGACCGGCAAGCAGACGCTCGCCGATCTCTTCCGCGGCCGCAGCCAGCTGATCGTCAAGCACTTCATGCTGGCGCCTGGCCAGGTCGAGGGCTGCGTCGGCTGCTCGTTCGAATCCGACCATATCGACGGGGCACTGCAGCACCTGGAGCGGCACGACGTCGCCTATGTCGCCGTGGCACGTGCGCCTCTCGCCGAGATCGTGGCCTACAAGGCCCGGATGGGCTGGCAGTTCCACTGGGTCTCGTCGTTCGGCAGCGATTTCAACTACGATTTCGACGTTTCCTACACGCCGGAGCAACTGGCAAAGGGCGAGGCCGTCTACAACTTCGAGGCCATTCAGCCGCCGCTGGAGGATCTGTCGGGCTTCACGGTGTTCGAGAAGGATGCCGATGGGACGATCTACCAGACCTATTCGACGTTTGGGCGCGGCGGCGAGGAGGTGCTCGGCACCTACATGTTCCTCGACATGACGCCGAAGGGTCGCAACGAGACCGGGCCGGCCCGCAACCTGACCGACTGGGTGCGGCCCCATGACCGCTACGACATGGCGGGCAAGACCGACCAGACCGGTCGTTGGCGCGCCGAAGGCGACAGCGCCTGCTGCCAGGCCGTGTTGCCCGCGGCCTAGTCCGTCGCGAAGCGGGAGGCGGAGATGATCTGCTGCTCTCTGGGAGCAATCGCGCTGGCGACGACGCTGGCCCGGCGCCGGCGCCTGATGGCGAGGCTGGGTCTCGCCTTCCCGATCGTCCTTGTCGCGCTCCTGCTGGGCGCGACGATCGGGCTGGCGCGACATGCCGGACACTATGCCGAGCGGGCGCGCCTGAACCAGCGCGCCGTTCTCGCGGAGGTGCTGGCCGCGCCGATCTGCAGTGGTGCAGCGGCGGCGGTCGCGATCAGCGTTCCAGACTGAGCGCAAGCTTGCGCAGCAGCGATGCCAGTTGCTGCTGCTCCTGCTCGCTCAGCCCAGCCAGCAGGCGGCGTTCCAGCGCCATGTCCTCGCGAAAGGCGGCTTCGGCCTGCTTGCGCCCTGCTTCGGTCAGTTCGACCAGCAGGCTGCGCTTGTCTTCCTGCGCCTCGCGACGCCGGATCAGGCCGGCCGCTTCCAGCCGCGTCAGGCGGGCGGTCAGGCCGCCGGACGAGATCATCAGCGTCCGGTAGAGCTCGGTCGGCGTCAGCCGCCAGGGCTCGCCGGAGCGCAGCAAGGTCGAGATCACATCGAACTCGCCGGCATCCAGACCATGACGGGCGAAGACGGCCTCGATCTCGGGACGCAGGCGCAGGGTGATGCGGCGCGCGCGGCCGATCACCGCCATCGGACCGGTGTCGAGATCGGGCAGTTCGCTCGCCCACCGCGCGCGGAGCCGATCGACATGGTCGCCTGCCCCTTCATCGTTGCCGCTCATTCGATCCTCGCTGCCGCCCCTCGCCGCCATGTCCGCGCATCATGATGATATCTTGACATCGAGACAACTCTGAATATTATCTTTCCATCAAGACAGTTGGAGAGTGCCATGCCAGATCAGGTTCCATTTGCCCTTGCCGGGCTCGACCATGTCGTCTTCCGGACTGCTGACACGCCGCGGATGCTGTCCTTCTATCAAGAGGTCCTCGGCTGCACGGTTGAGCGCCGTCAGGACGAACTCGGACTGGTGCAGTTGCGCGCCGGCCGATCGTTGATCGACCTCGTCGACATCGCCGGCCCGCTCGGCCGCGCCGGCGGTGCCGCCCCAGGCGTGGAGGGCCGCAATGTCGACCATATCTGCCTCGGGATCAGGCCTTTCGAAGAGGCCGCCTTGCGCGCGCATCTGGAACGCCATGGGGTCGCCATCGTCGCTGCCGGCTCGCGCTACGGCGCCGAGGGCGAAGGTGCGGCGATCTATGTGAAAGACCCCGACGGCAACGCGATCGAGCTCAAGGGAGCAGAATGAAAGCCAAGCCGATCGCCTGAAAAATAATCCGTGGCGACTGTCGGCTCCGCCCGGTCGTCATCGTCCTAGCGTCAAGCCTCCGGAAAACCCGGCCGGCACAGACGAAGCCAACGTCCAGCAGAGCAGAAGAGGGAGTTTCGCCATGTCGCAGCCTGCAGCAGCCAACAAGCCCGAAGCGCAGCCCGAAACCCGCGGCGGCGTCGTCCCCTATATCAGCGTCGATGGCGCGGTGAAGGCTTCCGAATTCTACCAGAAGGCGTTCGGCGCCGAGGAAGTCGCCCGCCAGCCGGTCGACGACAAGGGCCGCACCATGCACATCCACCTCTACCTCAATGGCGGCTCGCTGATGATGAGCGATCCCTATCCCGAATACGGCTATCCCTGGGAGAAGCCGCAGGGCTTCACGCTGACCCTGCGCGTCGATGACATCGACTTCTGGTGGAAGCGCGGTGTCGAGGCCGGCATGGAAGTCGTCACGCCGGTCGAAGTGATGTTCTGGGGCGACCGCTACGGCCAGTATCGCGACCCGTTCGGCTTCCTCTGGGCGCTGGTCTCCGCCGTCAAGTAATCGGCGCGCCGGCGCAAGGCCGGCGCCCCAACCTCATTCCACGAAGCTTCAGCCGGCCGCTCACAGGGCCGCGCCGGCGAAGCCATGCCCGATCCGGAGAAGACCATGCAGTCGGAAACACAAATCGCAGCAACCTCGTCCGCAATGCTCTGGACCGGGCGCGTGATGAGCGGGCTCGTCGTCGCCTTCCTGATCTTCGACGGCGGCATCAAGCTCGCACCGCTCTCGGTGGTGACCGAAACCATGCAGCAGCTCGGCTATTCCGCCTCGCCCGAGCTGGCGCGCGGCCTCGGCGTGATGACGCTGGCGATCGCCCTGCTCTACGCCGTGCCGCGAACCAGCATCCTCGGCGCGGTCCTGTTGACCGGCCTGCTCGGCGGCGCCATGGCGACGCATCTGCGCGTCGGCAGCCCGCTCTTCAGCCATCTCTTCTTCGGCCTTTATCTCGGCCTTCTCGCCTGGGGCGGCCTGTATCTGCGCGATGCGAAGCTGCGCCGCCTGATCCCGTTGCGTGCAGAGGCCTGACCGTTCGCCAAATGCGCGCCCCTATCCTGTCGCAAACTGACGGGAAGCCGTCGCACCTTCTTCAGCAAGCCTCCTCGGAGGCGCCAACACAGGAGGAAAACCGCCATGTCCAGCACCGCAGAAGCCGACAAGGCTCACGATCTTTCCGGATGCACGCCCGCCAAGCCGCAGCAGGAGCATGAATGGCTGCACAGGCTCGTCGGCGAATGGGCCTATGAGGCCGATTGCCTGATGGGTCCGGACCAGCCGCCGATGAAGTCGAGCGGCACGCATTCGACGACCTCGTTCGGCGGTCTCTGGATCGTCGGCGACGGCCGCGGCAAGATGCCGGACGGCTCACCGGCGCAGACCAGGATCACGCTCGGTTTCGATGCCCTGAAGGGACTGTTCGTCGGCAGCTTCATCGGCTCGATGATGGGCAACCAGTGGATCTATTCCGGCAAGCTCGACGCTTCCGGGAAGCTCCTCACCCTCGACACCGAAGGGCCGGATTTCTCCGACCCGACCAAGACGGCGAAATACCAGGACGTCCTCGAGATCAAGAGCAACGACCATCATACGCTTTCATCGCAAGCGATGGGTCCCGACGGCCAGTGGCACAGCTTCATGACAGCGCATTACCGGCGGACGAAATAGCGCGAAGACGCCGTTCGCGGCGCAGGGCGACAGGAGATGAGGGCGCGGGCCGGCCGGCTCCGCGCCCTCATGCTTGACCGGCGCGGGCGTTAGGGGCCATGTGCAATCGCAGTGACAACGGGTGGGGACGGCCCCGGACAGCGATGCGCATCCTGCTGATCGACAATTACGACAGCTTCACCTGGAACCTGGTCCACCTGATCGGTGGACTCGGAGCCGAGGTCGAAGTTCGCCGCAACGACTCGCTGACGGTCGAGGAAGCGCTTTCCGGCGGCCACGGCGCGATCGTGCTCTCGCCCGGCCCCTGCACGCCGACCGAAGCCGGCATCTGCCTCGACCTCGTGCGCGAAGGCGCCGGCAAGGTGCCGCTCTTCGGCGTCTGCCTCGGCCTGCAGACGATCGGCCAGGTCTTTGGCGGCGAAGTCGTTCGCTCGCCTTTGCCGATGCACGGCAAGGTCTCGACCATCACGCATCGTGCGCGCGGCCTGTTCCATGGCATCAACGGACCGTTCGAGGCGACGCGCTACCATTCGCTCGTGGTCAAGCGCGAGACCTGCCCGGAGGTTCTGTCGATCGAGGCGGAATCCGGCGACGGCATGATCATGGCGCTGTCTCATCGCGAGATGCCGGTGCATGGCGTGCAGTTCCATCCGGAGAGCATCGCTTCCGAGCACGGCGCGACGATCCTGCGCAATTTCCTCGATCTCGCCGAACGATGGTCGGCTCAGTCCGACCCCGCCGCCCTTTCCGCGACAGCCTGATCGATCGAGTTCCCATGGAAGACTTCAAGCCCTTCATCGCCAAGGTTGCGACCGGCGCCTCGCTATCGCGCGAGGAGGCTCGCGACGCCTTCGAGACCATGCTTTCCGGCGGCGTCACCAACGCCCAGGCCGCGGCTTTCCTGATGGCGCTGCGCGTGCGCGGCGAGAGCACCGAGGAAATCGCCGGTGCGGTCAGCGCCATGCGCGCCCGTATGCTGACCGTGACGGCGCCCGCCGATGCGATCGACATCGTCGGCACCGGCGGGGATTCGTCTGGCTCCTACAATGTCTCGACGCTGGCCTCGATCATCACCGCCGCCTGCGGCGTGCCGGTCGCCAAGCACGGCAACCGCGCTGCCTCGTCGCGCTCCGGCGCGGCGGACGTGCTGGCCGCGCTCGGCGTCAAGGTCGGCCTCGAGCCGGCCGGGATCGAGCGCAGCATCCGGGATGCCGGCGTCGGCTTCATGTTCGCGCCGGCCCATCATGCCTCGATGCGCCATGTGGCCCCGGTGCGCACCGAGCTCGGCACCCGCACCATCTTCAACCTGGTCGGCCCCCTCTCCAATCCGGCCGGCGTGAAGAAGCAGCTCGTCGGCGCCTTCTCCGAGACCTGGCTGGAGCCGATGGTGAAGGTGCTCGCCTCGCTCGGCTCGCAGTCGATCTGGGCGGTGCACGGCTCGGACGGGCTCGACGAGATCACCACCACCGGCCCGACCCGCGTAGTCGCGCTCAAGGACGGCAAGATCGAGAGCTTCTCGATTTCGCCCGAGGATGTCGGCATCGCCCGCGCTCGGTCCGAGGATCTGCGCGGCGGCGAGCCGGCGCAGAACGCCCAGGCGCTGCAGGAGGTGCTCGACGGCGAGAAGAGCGCCTTCCGCGACATCGCCGCCTTCAACGCCGCCGCGGCCCTCGTCGTCGCCGGCAAGGCAGCGACGCTCGGCGATGGCTTGGCCCAGGCCTACCAGGCTCTCGACAGCGGCAAGGCCAAGGCGGTGCTTGCCGCGCTCGTCGTAAGCTCGAACGCCTGAGGCGCCGATGTCAGACATCCTGAAGCGGATCGAGGCCTATAAGCGCGAGGAAGTGACGGCCGCGCGCAGCGCCGTGCCGCAGGCCGAGATCGAGCGGCGTGCCGCTGCCATGCCGCCGCCGCGCGACTTCCTCGGCGCGCTAGAAGCCAAGGGCAAGGCGGGGCTGCCGGCGCTGATCGCCGAGATCAAGAAGGCGAGCCCGTCCAAGGGGCTGATCCGGCCGGATTTCGATCCTCCGGCGCTGGCGAAGGCCTATGCCGAGGGCGGCGCCGCCTGCCTCTCGGTGCTGACCGACGCGCCCTCCTTCCAGGGGCGGCCGGAATTCCTGGCGCAGGCGCGCGAAGCCTCCGGCCTGCCAGGGCTGCGCAAGGACTTCATGTTCGAGCCCTACCAGGTCTTCGAGGCACGCAGCTGGGGTGCCGATTGCATCCTCGTCATCATGGCCTCGGTCGACGACGATGCGGCCCGCGAACTGACTGATACCGCCAAGGCGCTCGGCATGGCGGTGCTGGCGGAAGTCCATGACGAAGCCGAGCTAGAACGGGCGCTGAAGCTGGATACGCGCCTCCTCGGGATCAACAATCGCGACCTGCGCAGCTTCGAGGTCAGCCTCACGGTGACCGAGCGGCTGGCGCCGCTGGTGCCGGCCGACCGGCTGCTCGTCGGCGAAAGCGGCATCTTCAGCCATGCCGACATCACCCGGTTGCAAGATTGCGGCGTCAACACCTTCCTCGTCGGCGAGAGCCTGATGCGCCAGCAGGACGTCGCGGGCGCGACCCGCCAGCTCCTGACCGGAAAGGCGACGGAGGCGGCGGCGTGAGCCAGCTCTCCCATCTCGACAGCCAAGGCCAGGCCCATATGGTCGATGTCGGCGACAAGGCGGAAACGGCACGGATCGCAGTCGCGGAAGGCTGCGTCGTGATGCAGGCGGCGACGCTCGCGATCGTCCGCGCTGGCGACGCCAAGAAGGGCGACGTGCTCGGCACGGCGCGCCTGGCCGGGATCATGGCGGCAAAGCGCGCACATGAGCTGATCCCGCTCTGCCATCCCTTGCTGCTGACCAAGATCGCCGTCGATCTTACCATCGACGAAGCCCTGCCCGGCGTGCGCGTGCGGGCCGAGGTGCGCTTGACCGGCAAGACCGGGGTCGAGATGGAAGCCCTGACCGCCGTCAGCGTCGCCTGCCTGACCGTCTACGACATGGTCAAGGCGGTCGATCGCGGCATGCGCATCGAAGCGATCCAGCTCGTCCACAAATCCGGCGGCAAGTCCGGCGCCTATGAGGTCGCGGGAGCGCCGAGATGAGCCTGACACCGGTTGCCGTCGCGCTGCGGGCGCTGCTCGACAGCGTTCCCGGGACCACCGGCGCCGAAACCCTGCCATTGGCGCGTTGCGCCGGCCGGGTGCTGGCGGCCGATGTCATGGCGCTGCGGACCCAGCCGCCCTTCGCCAACTCGGCCATGGACGGCTATGCGGCCCGGTCCGAGGATCTGATGCCCGGCAAGGAATTGCGGGTCATCGGCGAGTCGGCCGCCGGTCGCGGCTTTGCCGGCTCGGTTGGCCTAGGCGAGACGGTCCGCATCTTTACCGGGGCCCCCCTGCCCGAGGGCACCGACAGCATCCTGATCCAGGAGAACGCCGAGGGAGTCGACGGCCCGGTGATCCGCGTCATGAAGGCGGCGGGCAAGGGCCAGTTCGTTCGCCCGGCCGGGCTCGACTTCGGAAACGGCGAGCTGCTGCTCGAGGCGGGCCGCCGACTCGACAGCGCCGCGCTCGGCCTCGCAGCGGCAATGGGACATCCGCAGCTTTCCGTGCGCGCCAAGCCCGTGGTCGCGATCCTCGCCACCGGCGACGAGCTCGTCCTGCCGGGCGAGCCGGTCGGTCCCGACCAGATCGTCGCCTCCAACAGCTATGCGCTGGCCGCCCTGGTCGAGCAGGCCGGCGGCACGGCGCTCGATCTCGGCATCGCCCGCGACAATCATCCCGACCTCGCCGCCCGTATCGAGGCCGCGCGGGCCGCGAAGGCCGACGTGCTGGTCACGCTCGGCGGCGCCTCCGTCGGCGCCCATGATCTCGTCCAGGCGGCGCTCAAGGCCCAGGGCATGGATCTCGGCTTCTGGAAGATCGCCATGCGACCGGGCAAGCCGATGATGATGGGACGGCTCGGCGAGATGGTCGCGCTCGGCCTGCCCGGCAACCCGGTCTCGTCGATCGTTTGCGGGCATCTGTTCGTGACACCGCTGATCGAGGCCCTGCTCGGCATGGCCGAGCCGGAGCGCGACCGCGGTGACCCAGCGATCCTCGCGGTCGACCTGCCGGCGAATGACGAGCGCCAGGACTATCTGCGCGCCGAGTTCGTGGCGGAGGCGGGAGAGCGCCGGGTAAAACCCTTCGCCAGGCAGGATTCCTCGATGCTGGCCAATCTCGCGCGCGCCGAGGCCCTGGTGATCCGGCCGGCCTTCGCCGAGCCGGCCAGGGCCGGCGATCCCTGCCGGGTCATCCGGCTGCGCTGAGGCTGACCGCTCCCTGCCCGCGCCCTTGCGGAACACATGGCGAACAGGTATGTTGTTCGTGCTTTGTTTCGATTCTGACGCGAAAGGCCGGGCGGCGAGATCATGCTGACACGCAAACAGTTCGAACTGCTCCGCTTCATCCATGAGCGCCTGCGCGAATCCGGCGTGCCGCCATCCTTCGACGAGATGAAGGATGCGCTCGATCTGCGCTCCAAATCCGGCATCCATCGCCTGATCATGGCGCTCGAGGAACGCGGCTTCATTCGCCGGCTGCCGAACCGGGCCCGCGCGCTCGAAGTCATCAAGATGCCGGACGGGATCGGCGGGGCGCAGGGCCAGCGTGGCCGCTTCAGCCCCTCGATCGTGCAGGGTGGGCTGGGCCAGGGCAGTGTTGCGCCAACCGCTCCCGCGCGCCTCAAGCCGCAGGCTGGCGGCAGCGACGAGGATATCCGCACCACCATCGCAATTCCGGTGATGGGACGGATCGCGGCAGGCACCCCGATCTCCGCCATCCAGAGCCGCAGCCACAGCGTTGCGATGCCGGCCGACATGCTCGGATCCGGTGAGCATTTCGCCCTCGAGGTCCGCGGCGATTCGATGGTCGAGGCCGGCATTCTCGACGGCGATACCGTGGTGATCCGGCGCCAGGACACCGCCAATACCGGTGACATCATCGTCGCCCTGATCGACGATGAGGAGGCGACGCTGAAGCGCCTGCGCAAGCGCGGCTCCTCGATCGCACTCGAGGCGGCCAACCCGGCCTACGAGACCCGCGTGCTCGGCCCCGATCGCGTCAAGATCCAGGGACGGCTGGTCAACCTGATGCGGCGTTACTGAAGCGCCCCGCCTTCTTCGACGGTATCTGCCGCCGAGATGGCTGGTGCGGCCGAGAGCGGCGGAGAGGGCGTGGCGACTGCCGGGGCGGGTCTCATGCGGGTCCAGGGCCGCAGGCGGATCGCGTCCTCGGCGGTGAAGGCGCGCCATCCGCCGGCCGCCGAACCGAGCGCCGTAGCGCCGTCGCGGGTGAGAGCGGCGCGGTCGATCAGGCGAGCAGTACAAGCGCTGCCGGCATAGAGCGGCGTGACGACGAGATCGGCACGCTGGCAGTCCTCGACGATGGCGATCCGGTCCTTGGTGTAGGCGACGCTGCGGCCATCCTTGAGACGGATGACGCAGCCGCGAGCGTCGCAGACCGCCCCTTCCCGCAAGGCTGGATCGTCCGGTGCACGGGAATCACCATCGGCACGCAGCCATTGCGTCAGGACGAAGCGGCTTGGCTTACCCGCAAGGATGAGACGCCCTTCGGGGCCGCGTACCAGGATTCCGGAGCCGTCGCGCTCGATCAGAATGTCGGGCCGCGTCGGATCCGAGGCGAGCGCCAGGCCCGCGCAGAGCGGGAGCGCCGCAAGGAAGCGCAAGGCGGTGGTCCACAGCGTCAGCCACAGCAGGGCAAGCGCGAACAGGGCGAGCGCCACGGTATCGAATGCCGGCAGCACCACGGTCGAACGCTCGATGCCGGCGACCCAATGGGCGAGGTGCAGCACCAGTCCGGAAGCCCAGCCCATCAGGGCCCAGGCCGGCCAGTCGAGCCCGAACGGATAGGCCAGGACGCCGAAGACCGCCGCCGGCATGACGACGAGCGAGACGAAGGGCAGAGCCAGCGCATTGCCGAGCAGGCCGAACGGGTTGAAGGTCTGGAAATGATAGACGCCGAACGGCGCCGTCGCCGCCGTCGCCAGCAGCGTGGTGACGAGGATGCCGCAGGCGGAAAGCCAGAGCGGCCGCAGCGGCCAGGGCCAGGTGGCGGCAGCCGGATCGGGCGGGCGTTCCTGCCAGCGCTCGGCGAAGGCGATCAGTGCCGCGACCGCGCCGAAGGACATCTGGAAACTCGGCCCGAGCAAAGCCTCCGGCTCGGGCCGCAGCACGATGATCGCGGCGAAGGCGAGATTGCGCATGCTGAGCGCCGGCCGGTCGACCAGGATGGCGCCGAGCATCACCAGCGTCATGATCAGCGAACGTACCGTCGCGACCTCGGCGCCGGAGAAGATGCAGTAGGCGGTCGCGCCGAGCATGGCGGCGAGCGCTGCGAGCTTTTTGACCGGCCAGGCGAGCGCGATGCCCGGCGAGAGCGCCAGCAGCGCCCGCACCAGCCAGAAGATCGTGCCGGCGGCCAGCACCATGTGCAGGCCCGAGATCGAGACGATGTGATAGATGCCGGCAGCGCGCAGATCGTCGTTCGTCGGCTCTGTGATCAGCCCGCGCTTGCCGGTGACCAGCGCCGCCGCCATTGCGCCCGCCTGCCCGCCGCCGATCGCGGCGATCCGCTCGGTCAAGGCATTGCGGGCCTGGTCGATGGCGACGCTGCGGGCAAGCTCCCGCGACAGCGGGACTGGCGCCGGCGCCAGTGCGACCTTGCCGGCGATGCTGCCGACCGCGCCGATGCCGCGGAAGAAGGCGTCGCGGGCAAAATCGTAGCCGCCGGGGCGTGCCGGGCCGGGCGGCGGCAGGAGCCGCGCGGTCGCGACGATGTGATCTCCCGGCTTCAGCGTGGCGGCGGTGGTGCTGACGCGAACCCGGCGCGGCCTCTGCGCCTGGTCGACACCGGGCATGTCGGTGACCAGCAGGACGAGCCGCACGCCCTTCTCGCGCTGTTCCAGTGCCTCGACGAATCCGGTGACCTTGCCGACATGAATACGGGCGAGTGCCGGGGCAGCGATGCTCGCCGTCCGCCATGCCGCTGCGGCGAAGCCGGCAAAGAGAGCGGCCATCGCGACGCAGAAGGCCATGGCGCGACGTTTGCGGCGCAGCAGCAGCGCAACGAGCGCGGCCATCGCGAAACCGATCAAGGGCGCCGTCAGGCCGGGCTCGCGATCGGCGAGGAAATACAGGATGACGCCGACCCCGAGCGGCACCGGCAGCCAGTTGAAAAGCCGGCGGCGCTCGATCTCGGTTTCGAGCATGGCGCCGAGGCGCGGGCGCCACCGTGCCGGGTCCCAGGCCGGGCTGCGCGACAAGCGACGCGACCACCCTGCCCCGCTTTGCAGGGCAAGGGCAGCCGCGGCAGCCTGGCGGCGGCGCTCGGGCGGGGCGGAAAGCATCGGCCTCCCTTTCGGCGCCGGTGCAGGAAGGCGCTTAACGGCGGCCGCAAAGCCATGTTACAGCGACCGCGCCGGTTGTCAGCCCCGGCCGAGACCGGCGCCTGCGCCGGCCGCGCCCTTCGTCCGCCCGTTCCGCCGGAGCCTTTCTTTCATGAGCGATGAGGTCGTCACACGGTTTGCGCCGTCGCCCACCGGATTCCTCCATATCGGCGGGGCTCGCACCGCCCTGTTCAACTGGCTCTATGCCCGTCGCCATGGCGGCCGGATGCTGCTGCGCATCGAGGATACCGATCGCGAACGCTCGACCGACGCTGCGATCGCCGCGATTCTCGACGGCCTTTCCTGGCTCGGCCTCGATTGGGACGGCCAGACCGTCTACCAGTTCCAGCGCGCCGCCAGGCATCGCGAGGTGGCCGAGCAGATGCTCGCCGCCGGCCGCGCCTACCACTGCTACGCGACGCCGCAGGAACTCGACGAAATGCGCGAGAAGGCCAAGGCCGAGGGCCGGCCGATGCGCTATGACGGGCGCTGGCGCGATCGCGACCCGGCGACTGCACCGGCCGGCGTCAAGCCGGTGATCCGCCTGAAGGCCGACCGGACCGGCGAGACCATCGTCGAGGACGAGGTCCAGGGCCGCGTCGTCTGGCAGAACGAGAATCTCGACGACCTCGTGCTGCTGCGCTCGGACGGCAACCCGACCTATATGCTCGCCGTGGTCGTCGACGACCACGACATGGGCGTCACTCACATCATCCGCGGCGACGACCATCTCACCAATGCGGCGCGGCAGACCCAGATCTACCAGGCCATGGGCTGGCGCGTGCCGAGCATGTCGCACATCCCGCTGATCCACGGTGCGGACGGCGCCAAGCTCTCGAAGCGGCACGGCGCACTCGGCATCGATGCCTATCGTTCGATGGGCTATCTGCCGATCGCGCTGCGCAACTATCTGCTGCGCCTCGGCTGGAGCCATGGCGACCAGGAGATCTTTTCCCCGGACGAGATGATCGCGCTGTTCAATCTCTCCTCGATCGGCCGCTCGCCGGCGCGCTTCGACTACGCCAAGCTCGAGAGCCTCAACGGCCTCTATATGCGCCAGTCGGAGGATCATGAGCTGATGACGGCATTGAAGGCGATCTGGTCGGAGATCGGCCCGCCGCGCGGCATCGGCACAGAGCCGACCCCGGAGCTGGAAGCCAAGCTGATGGCGGCCATGCCGGGCCTGAAGGATCGCGCCAAGACGCTGATCGAGCTGCTCGACAGCGCCTTCTATCTCTATGCCACGCGGCCGCTGGCTCTCGAGCCGAAGGCTGCCGCCCTGCTCGACGAGGCAGCGCGGGAGCGGATGCCGAAGCTCGCGGAGAATCTCGCAGCGCTCCCCGCCTGGGAAACGCCGGCTCTCGAAGCGGCGGTTCGCGAATTCGCCGAAGCCAGCGGCGTCAAGCTGGGCCAGGTGGCGCAACCGCTGCGCGCCGCCCTGACCGGGCGCACGACCTCGCCCGGGCTGTTCGACGTGATGGCCGTTCTTGGGCGCGAGGAGGTCCTGGCGCGGCTCTCCGACGTCGCATGAGCCGGACGCGGCGGAATCGGCAATGCGGCGGTGCGGGAGCGCACAGCCGGAGCCATGTCGCTGCTCTGTTGAACGCCTCCCGGAAATGGTCTAGCAACGCGGCGTGGCGGCTGTTCCTCACCGGAGCCGCCACCACCAAAAACGCTTCAAAATCAGTCTGCTGAACGCTTCCTCGCCGCAGCGGCGCCCTCACATTCCGTCATGGAGCCGTCACTGCGGAGCTTCGGACGGCGCCTGATGACCAGTTATCGGTCGAAGCAACGTTCGGCCGCTGAGATGATTTGAGATCGAGCCTGAAAGGATCGGCATCCATGAGCGGAACCACGAGTCAGTTGAATGTCGACGGCAAGACCGTCGACATGCCGGTCAAGGCTGGATCGATCGGACCTTCGGTCATCGACATCAGCAAGCTGTACGGCCAGACCGGGATGTTCACCTACGATCCCGGCTTCACCTCGACGGCGAGCTGCGAGTCGCAGATCACCTATATCGATGGCGACGAGGGCGTTCTGCTCTATCGCGGCTACCCGATCGAGCAGCTCGCCGAGCATGGCGACTTCCTCGAGACCTGCTACCTGCTGCTCTATGGCGATCTGCCGACCGCGGCCCAGAAGGCCGACTTCGACTATCGCGTCACGCGCCACACCATGGTGCACGAGCAGATGGCCCGTTTCTTCCAGGGCTTCCGGCGCGATGCGCACCCGATGGCGGTTCTGGTCGCCTCGGTCGGCGCGATGTCGGCCTTCTATCACGACTCGACCGACATCTCGGATCCGCAGCAGCGCATGATCGCGTCGATGCGGATGATCGCGAAGATGCCGACCCTGGCGGCGATGGCCTACAAGTACACGATCGGCCAGCCCTTCGTGTATCCGCTGAACTCGCTGGACTACAGCTCGAACTTCCTGCGCATGTGCTTCGCGGTTCCGGCCGAGGACTACAAGGTCAACCCCGTGCTGTCGCGCGCGCTCGACCGGATCTTCATCCTGCATGCCGATCATGAGCAGAACGCCTCGACCTCGACGGTCCGGCTGGCGGGCTCGTCGGGCGCCAACCCCTTCGCCTGCATTGCGGCCGGCATCGCCTGCCTTTGGGGCCCGGCGCATGGCGGCGCCAACGAGGCGGCGCTGAAGATGCTCGAGGAGATCGGCAGCGTCGAGAACATCCCGAAATTCATCGCCAAGGCCAAGGACAAGAACGATCCGTTCCGCCTGATGGGCTTCGGCCACCGCGTCTACAAGAACTATGATCCGCGCGCCAAGATCATGCAGAAGACCACGCATGAGGTGCTGAACGAGCTCGGGATCAAGGACGACCCGCTGCTCGACGTCGCGATGGAGCTGGAGCGGATCGCCCTCTCCGACAGCTACTTCATCGAGAAGAAGCTCTATCCGAACATCGATTTCTATTCGGGCATCACGCTCAAGGCGATGGGCTTCCCGACCTCGATGTTCACGGCGCTGTTCGCGCTGGCGCGCACCGTCGGCTGGATCGCGCAGTGGAAGGAAATGATCGAGGATCCGTCCCAGCGCATCGGCCGGCCGCGCCAGCTCTATACCGGCTCGCCGAAGCGCGACTACGCCCCGATCGGCCGGCGCTAAGCCGCCCAAGACGCAAGAAACTGAGGCCGCGACGGGCAACCGCCGCGGCCTTATTGTTTCCAGCGATTGATCTTTAGCCTGATCGTGACGAGCCGTGCCGAGGCGCTAAAGTCGCGCCAAACTCAAGGAGGGTTTGAGAGATGCCTTATCCAACAGATCTGAGCCGCCGCAGCTTCCTTGTCGGTGCCTCGGCGCTCCCCCTTGCCGGCGGGCTCGCCGCTCCGGCCAGGGCTCAAGCCGCCTTTCCGACCCGGCCGGTGACGTTGATCGTTCCCTTCGCCGCCGGCGGCTCGACCGACATCGTCGCGCGCCTCGTCGGGCAGAAGATGGGAGAGCTGCTCGGCCAGTCCGTCGTGATCGACAACCGCGCCGGCGCCGGCGGCAATATCGGTTCGACGGCGGTCGCGCGGGCGACACCGGACGGCTACACGCTGCTGATGGGCACGATCTCGACCCATGCGCTAAACCCCGCCATCCTGAAGACCGTGACCTTCGATGCGGTCAAGGACTTCACACCGATCTCTCTGCTGGCGATCGTGCCCAACGTCATGGTGGTGAATCCGAGCTTCCCGGCCAAGACGGTTCAGGAAGTGCTCAAGGTCCTGAAGGAAAATCCCGGCAAGTACTCCTACGCCTCCTCGGGCGTCGGCACGCCGCTGCATCTCTCCGGCGAGCTGTTCAAGTCTCTCGGCGGCGTCAACATGAACCATGTCCCCTATCGCGGCGCCGGCCCCGCGCTGAACGATGTCGTCTCCGGCGCGGTGCCGATCATGTTCGACAACCTGCCCTCCTCGGCCCAGTTCATCCGCACGGGGCAGCTGCGCGCGATCGGCGTGACCACCAAGGAACGGGTTGCCTCCTTCCCCGATCTGCCGACGATCGCCGAAGGCGGGCTCGCGGGCTACGAGACTTATACCTGGAACGCGCTCTTCGGCCCGGCCAACATGCCAAGGCCGGTCGTCGACAAGATCAATGCCGCCGCAAACAGCGCGCTGACCGACCCGACGGTGAAGCAGCGACTGGAGGATGTCAGTGCCGTCATCGTCGGCTCGACCCCGGAAGCACTGGGCGAGCATGTGAAGGCGGAGCTGGCGAAGTGGTTCCCGATCGCCAAGGCATCGGGCGCCGCGGTCGAATAGCGGCGCGTTACCGGCCTGGCGCAGTCGCCGGGCGTCTTTCCAGAAGCGCCAATGCCGCCTCGACCGCATTGGCCGCCGGGCTCGGCCCGGCACTGCGCATCTCGCGCTCGACGGCGGCAAAGCCGTCGAGCTGCCGACTGCGGGTCGGGGCGTCCGGGATCACCGCGAGCAAGGCGCTGGCCAAGGCCGCGGGCGTCGCATCATCCTGGATGAATTCCGGCACGACACTGCGGCCAAGTATGAGGTTTGGCAGGATCACGCTCGGCAGCTTGATCAGACGGCGCGCCAGGGCCGCCTCCCAGCCGGCACCGCGATAAGCGGCGACGGTCGGTACCTGCGCCAAGGCGAGCTCCAGGGTGACGGTGCCGGACGCAGCGATCGCCGCACGCGCCTGGCGGAAGGCCGCGAGCTTACCGACCTCGCCGGTGACGATCTCCGGCTTCACGCGCCAGCCAGAAACGATGCCGGCGATCGTCTCGACCAAGCGTGGCGCGGCCGGCAAGATGAAGCGTGCTTGCGGCAGCGCATCGGCCACCCGCGCGATCGCCTCGCCGAAGGCCGGCATCAGATGGCGAATCTCGGAACGGCGGCTGCCGGGAAGCACGAGGATCAGCGGTGCCTGCGCATCGGCGCGCAACCGGGCCTCGTCGGCATCAGGGCGCAACTCGTCGAGCCGCTCGATCAGCGGATGCCCGACATAGATCGTTTCCGGGCCGCCGAGGCGCGCCAGGGCCTCCGGCTCGAAAGGCAGCAGCGCCAGGATGCGGTCAACATGCGGGCGCATGCGCCGCGCCCGGCCCTGGCGCCAGGCCCAGACGCTCGGGCAGACCCAGTGCGCGATCGGCACCGCCGGGTTGAGCTTGCGCAGCTTGCTGTCGACGCGCAGGCCGAAATCCGGTGCGTCGATCGTCAGCATCAGGTCAGGGGCGAAGGCGGCGGCGGCACGCGCCGCATCCGATATCCGGCGCAGCAGCAGCGGCAGGCGCGCCACGACCGGGCCAAAGCCCATCACCGCGATGTCCTCCTGCGGGAAGATGCTTTCCAGCCCCTCGGCCGCCAGGACCTCGCCGCCGACGCCGCGCAGATCGAGCGGGCGGTCTCCGAGATTGCGGCGGAGCTGCTGCACGAAACGGGCACCGAGCGCATCGCCCGAGGTCTCGCCCGCGACGACGAAGAGCCGGAACGGCGGGATGCTCACGCCACGCCCTCGACGAAGATGCCGGCGGCATCTGCCAGCGCGGCCAAACGCGACCGGTCGCCGATGAGGACGCCGCCGGCCCTGATCGCGATCCCGGCCAGCCCGGCCTCGGCCACATGCGCGATCGTGTCGGGTCCGACCGCCGGCATGTCGACGCGCAAATCCTGACCCTGCTTGGGCGCCTTGACCAGGACGCCGTCGCCCTTGCCGAGCTTGAGGCGCCCTGCCTTGACCAGCCCCGCGACACGCTGGAGCATGGCGTCGGTGCCCTCGGCCGCCTCGACGGCAATGACGCGGTGGTCGGCGACGACGGCGCCCTGGCCGATATCGAAGGGCGACAGCGCCGCCAACAGCGCAAAGCCGCGTTCCAGCGCCTCGCGAGCGGCCGGAGCCGGAGCGCGCCGTCCCAGCGGGCCGACAGGCGCGACGATCTCGGGGGCGATCTCGGCGGGGCTGGCGACGCGAAAGCCCTGGCCTTCGAAAAAGGCGACGACGCCTTTCAGCAGATGATCATCGCCGCCCTGGAAGGCACGCGCGAAATGCGGCAGGTATTTCAGCGTCGACAGCTCCGGCGCCAGCGCGCCGAAGCTCGGCCGCGGCAGAGCGCCGATCATCACGATGTCGGAGACCTGCCGGCGCTTGAGCTCGTCGAGAAGCCGTCCGAGCTGGCCGAGCCGGTATTCGCTCGCCTCGCAGCCGCTGAAATCTGCGATCTCTGCGGCGCCCGAAAGCGCCGCGACATAGACCTCGGCGCCAGCGGCCGTGGCGCTGCGAGCGATGTGCGCCGGGTACTCGCCGCTGCCGGCCAGGATCGCCAGGCGCAGGCCTGCCCGCTTTCCGGGCGCGTCGGCAGGGCCCGCGGTCACCGGTGCGGCGCGTTGACGTCGTGCGGCACGCAGATGGCGCGCTCGCCGCCGCTGCGGATGAAGTCGAGAATCTCATGAATCAGCGGATGGGCGGCAAACTCGCTGGCGACGTCCTCGACGCGCTCCGAAAGCGTGCCCTCATCGGCGAAGAGCAGGCGATAGGCGCGGCGCAGCTCGTGGATCTGCTCGCGCGAGAAGCCGCGGCGCTTCAGTCCGACCAGGTTGAGCCCCGCCAGGTGAGCCGGGTTGTCGCGCACCATGCCGAAAGGGATGACATCGTGCATGACCCCGGCACCGCCGCCGATGAAGGCGTGATCACCGACACGGATGAACTGGTGGAGGCCGGTGCCGCCACCGACGATGACATAGTCGCCGACGGTGACGTGCCCGGCGCACATCACATTGTTCGAGAAGATGACATTGCTGCCGATCAGGCTGTCATGGCCGACATGCGAATTGGCGAGGAAGAGACCATGATCGCCGATCACGGTCTTCATGCCGCCGCCTTCGGTGCCGGGGTTCAAGGTGACGCCTTCGCGGATCACGCAATCGGCACCGATGGTTAGCGTCGAAGGCTCGCCCTTGTACTTAAGATCCTGCGGCGGATGGCCGACCGAGGCGAAGGGATAGATCTTCGTCCGGGCGCCGACGCTGGTGAAGCCGGCGACGGCGACATGGCTGATGAGCTCGACGCCGTCGCCGAGAGAGACCTGCGGACCGACCGTGCAGAACGGGCCGATGACGACGCCCTCGCCCAGCCGCGCAGCGGGGTCGACGACCGACATCGGATGGATCGTGGCACTCATGAAAGGGACCTGTCGACTTGGGTTCTGGTCAGAAACGGCGGCGAGAGCGGGAGGCCGGCGCAGCGTCTCACATGACCATGGCGGAAAGCTCGGCCTCGGCGACGAGAACGCCGTCAACCTTGGCTTCGCCGCGGTAGAACCAGATGTTGCGCTTACGCGCGATCTTGGTGAGGTGAAAGCGCAGGGTGTCGCCGGGGACGACCGGCTTGCGGAACTTGGCCTTGTCGATGGTGGTGAACAGCACCGTCGACACCGCGACCTCGTCCTCGCCGCGCGAGCTGACAACGAGCACGCCGGCGGTCTGGGCCATTGCCTCGATCATCAGCACGCCCGGGAACACCGGACGGCCGGGAAAATGGCCGGTGAACTGCGGCTCGTTGACGGTGACGTTCTTGATGCCGACGCCGGAAGCATCACCGTCCATCTCGACGACACGGTCGACCAGCAGAAAAGGATAGCGGTGCGGGATGCAGGCCATGATTTTCTGGATATCGGCCACGCCGAGCGATTTCGTCGCATCCGTCATCGTGTCACTTCTCCCCAAGCGCCTTCCGGCCGTGCCGCTGGTCGCCCACTCTCTGCCATGGAAGCTGCTTTGCCGGAAGTCGGCCGCAGATCAAGCGCTTTCGCCGCTACCCGTCATCTTGCCACGCTTGGCGACGAGCTGCTTGAGCAGCGCCAATTCGCGCGCCCAGCTCAGCGCCGGCTGCGCTGGAGAGCCGCCATAGCGCGCGCCGCGCGGAACATCGCCGGCGACACCGCTCTGAGCCGCCACCTGCGCACCCATGCCGACGGTGAGGTGCCCGGCAAGGCCGACCTGGCCGCCGAGCACGACGAAATCCTCCAGCGTGGTCGAACCGGCAATGCCGACCTGCGAAACGATGACGCAATGGCGGCCGATCACGCAGTTATGGCCGATCTGGACGAGGTTATCGATCTTGGTGCCTTCGCCGATGACGGTATCGCGGCTGGCACCGCGGTCGATGCAGCTATTGGCGCCGATCTCGACATCGTCCTGGACGATGACGCGGCCGACCTGCGGCACTTTCATATGCCCCTTCGGGCTCATGGCGAAGCCGAACCCGTCCTGGCCGATGCGCACGCCGGGATGAATGATGACGCGGTTGCCGATCAGCGCGCATTGCAGGGAGCTGCCGGCACCGATGCTGCAATCCCGACCGATCCGGACCTGCGCTCCGATTACGGCATGGGGGCCGATGATGCTGCCGGCGCCGATTTCCGCGCCCGGCCCGATCACCGCGCCGGGATCGACCGTGACATTGGCCTCGAGCCGCGCCGTGGCATGGACGAAGGCGCCGGGGGCCACACCGGCCGAGCCGAACATCGAAGCCGGGCGGAGAGCCTGCGGGTGGAAGGTCGCAAGCAGCTTGGCGAAGGCGTGATAGGGCGCCGGCGTCACC
This sequence comes from Bradyrhizobiaceae bacterium, assembly GCA_036676315.1. Classification (GTDB taxonomy): domain Bacteria; phylum Pseudomonadota; class Alphaproteobacteria; order Rhizobiales; family Beijerinckiaceae; genus Allobosea. The sequence goes on along the minus strand of JAKFDB010000020.1, from coordinate 102,005 downwards.
AGCGCGACAGTGCCCGCCGGCACGCGATCGGCGAAGCGCGGCGAAACGAAGCAGAGCCCGGCCGCCGTACCGGTCAGCGCCGCGACATATTTCGGGTTGTCCATATAGGCGGCGTCGTTGGCGCCGGCTGTCTCGAGCGGAGCCACACCCTCGATCCGGCGCGCCGGATCGGCGCCCTCCGGCAAGGCGAGACCGCAAAGCGAAGCGACCTCGTTGAAGGACAACGAGGTCGCCACGGGAAAGAAACTGGGATCTGCCATGAGGAGGTCCGTCGCAGGGCGGGTCACGCCCTGCTGGGGGTCAGAAGCGGGCGCCGCCCGAGAAGCGGAAGGCCTGCAGCCGGTCGCCACCGTACTTGCCGGTGATGCCGGTCGCGGGGTTGGTGCCAAACTGGCCTTCATCCTTCGACAGCGCATAGGCGTAGTCGAACCGGATCGGTCCCAGCGGCGACTGCCAGAGCAAGCTGACGCCGACCGAGGAGCGGATCACGTTCTTGTCGCGAACGCAGGCCACGTTGGTCTGGTACTGCGAGCTCGTCGTGACGTTGAATTGACGAGCCTCGGAGCCGGACGGGCAGCCAGGGAACGAACCATTGGTGATGCTCTTCGAGCCGCCGTCATAGCTGAACAGCGTGCCCGCATCGGCGAAGACCGCGCCCTTCAGGCCGAGATCGCGCGGCAGGCCGAAGATCGGGAACTGCACCTCGAGCGAACCGCCGAAATAGGTGGTGCCGCCGAGCGCGTTCGCGGTCGGGTCGTTGAGCACGTCGCGGGCGCCGATGCCGGACGGGGCAAAGCCGCGTACCAGCGTCGGTCCGAGGAAGTAGTGGTCGATCATGCGCAGATCGCCACTGGTCGCCTGGACGTGACCGCCCTGGACGCGCGCAATGCCGACGAAGTCCTCGAGGAACTCCCTGTAGTAGCGCGCATCGGCGCTGACACGCAGGAACTTCGAGTCGCCGCCGACACCGGCGAACTCCGGCTTGAGTTCGGCGGTGAAGCCGTTGCGCGGGCTCTGGTAGTTGTCGAGCGAGTTGTAGTTGAAGTTGAGGCCGACCAGGGAGGTCAGGGTCGAGCCTGCAGCTTCCTTGACCGCGATCGATGCTTCGCCGTTAGTCAAGCAGTTGTAGATGTTGTCGGCGCTGGGACCGTTGGGCGTGCCGGGCGTGACGCCGTCGATCGGGAAGCTACAGTCGTTGTAAGGACGGCTGAAGTTGTTCGGGATCTTGATCTCGGTCGTATAGATCGAGTAGCGCGGCGTGATCGAGAACTCCTCCGTGATCGGGAAGGAGAAGCGAACCTGCCCGCCCGTTACGCGGCTCTCGAAACGGCCGATATTGTAGTTGTCGTTGAACTTCGAGAACAGGTCGAAGCCCGCGGCGATCCGGCGACCGAGGAAATAGGGCTCGGTGAAGGAGAAGTCGACGCCCTGGGTGCGCTGGCCCAGCGTGCCGGCGATGCGGACGAACTGGCCGCGACCGAGGAAGTTCGACTCGGACAGCGAGACCTCGCCGATCATGCCGTCGGAGGTCGAATAGCCACCGGCGATCGAGAACGAACCGGTCGCCTTGTCCTCGACGTCGATGTTGACGACCACGCGGTCGGGCGCGCTGCCCGGCTCGTTGGTGATGCGGACCTTGTTGAAGAAGCCGAGGTTGTTCAGACGGCGCTCAGCGCGATCGACGAACACCTTGTTGTAGGCATCGCCCTCACCGAGATCGAGTTCGCGGCGCACGACGAAATCGCGCGTGCGGGTGTTGCCGCGCACGTTGATGCGCTCGACATAGACCCGCGGGCCCTCGTCGACGACATAGGTGATGCCGATGAGCTGGCCAGCAGCGTCGCGCTCGCCGCGCGGGCGAACCTGCGCGAAGGCGTAGCCGCGGCGCGAGACCTCGGTGGTCAGATTGACCAGCGACTTCTCGACCGCTTCGGCATTGTAGGTATCGCCGGCCGAGGTGTTGACCAGCCGCTCGAGCGCCGCGGGATCGATGTCGCGCAGGCGGGAATCGACCGAGACATTGCCGACGCGGTACTGCGGGCCTTCATCGACCGCGATGTCGATCACCCAGCCGCCCTGGGCATCGTCGAAGCGCGCATCGCTCGCCACGATCCGGAAGTCGGCATAACCGTTCTTAAGATAATAGCGGCGGATCAGCTCGAGATCGGCTGCGACACGGTCCGGATCATAGACGTCGGAGGTCTTGATGAAGCTGAGGAAATTCGATTCCGTCGACGACATCAGATTACGCAGGCGCGACGACGAATAGACGCCGTTGCCGGTGAAATTGATCGCCTTGATGCCGGTCTTGCCGCTCTCCACGATGGTGAAGACGACGTCCGAGCGGCCGTTCGGCAGCGACTGGATGCGGCCGGAAATGGTCGCGGAGCCGTAGCCCGAGCGGCGATAGACTTCCTTCAGCCGCTCGACGTCGGCGTCGATGAGCGCCTGGCTCATCGGACCGCGCGCCTTGGACTGAACCTGACCCAGCAGGACATCGCTCTTGAGGCGACGATTACCCTCGAAGGCGACGCGGTTGATCGTGTCGTTCTCCTGGACGGAGACGACGGTCTGTGAGCCGCGGCGGCTGACCTGAACGTTGGAGAAGAGCCCGGTCGCGAGCAGACTCTGACGAATCTCCGCCGGGTTTCCGGAGCCCTGCCCGGTCACGTAGGAGCGGATCGTCTCCGCATCGACGCGTCTGTTACCTTGGACAATCACGGCCTGCGCAAACACCACGCCACCGCTTACGGCCAACATAAAGGCCGAAAGTCCGACTGATCGAGAGAGCCGCATTCTCAAGGACCGGCTCTGAAGCGTCGACGTCATCGGGTCGCCTATTCCATTCTTTGGGTCACCACCCCGTAAGGGGACCCCCGCAAGCGGCGGGAGCAAGGCGACATTGAAGACCAAACGCTTCTACAAAGTTTCCCGCAGGGTGCAAACCGGCATTGTCGTTAACAAAGTATTTTTACGCCGGTCGTGGCTGGCAAGTCACGCGTGCCACCGGGAAAACCGAGGTAGGTAACGGGAAACGACCAGAAAATGCCACAATCCGCCGAGGCTGCCTAGCGTGTGCGCCACAGTGCGGAGCGCTCGGATTCGGCATTTCCTTAACGTGGATGAAGCCCTCAGAGCAGCGAGCGGACATGGACGAGATCATTCCATGTCACGAACAGCATCAGCATCAGCACAAGCCCAAGACCGACCCGGAATCCGATCTCCTGCGCGCGTTCACTGAGTGGCCGGCCGCGCAACGCCTCGATGGCGTAGAACATCAGATGCCCGCCATCGAGCATTGGCACCGGGAACAGGTTCATCAGGCCGATCGAGACCGAGAGAATCGCCGCCAGGTTGATCAGGGCCAGCAGGCCGCCACTCGAGGCCACCATGCCGGAGACCTGGGCGATGCGGATCGGGCCGGAAAGCTGATCGGCCGATTCCTTCCCCCGGATGAGCTTGGCAATGTAGTCATAGGTCCGCTCGACCACGAACCAGGTTTCGCTCACGCCGAGCTTCAACGATTCGACCAGGCCGAAATGCTGAGTGGTCCAGTCGCCCGGCTTCGAAGAGGCCTGCACGCCGATGATGCCGAGGCGCTGCTTGCCCAGCGGCGAGGAAGTCTCGACGAGATCCGGCGTCACGGTCAGGACCATGGTCGCCCCGCCCCGCTCGAAGGTCACCGGCAGCGGCTCGGCCGGGCGGATGGAGATCACGCGCTGCAGGTCGCCGAAGCTCCTGACCTCGCGATCCTCGACCTTGCGGATCAGGTCGCCGGCTTTCAAGCCGGCGCGCTCTGCCGCACCGCCCGGCGTGACCTGTTCGACGCGCGGCGCCAGCACCGGCTTGCCGAAGCTGTAGGCCGTGGCGGCGAAGATCGCGATCGCCAGAAGGAAATTTGCGATCGGCCCAGCAGCGACGATCGCCGCACGCTCGCCGACAGATTGCGCGGGAAAGGAACGCTCGCGTTCCTCGCGGGTCATGCCAGCCACCGCTTCGCTGTCGGGCGCGCTCGAGGCATCGGCATCGCCCGAGAACTTGACGTAGCCGCCGAGCGGGATCAGCGCGAAGCGCCAGCGCGTACCGTGCCGGTCGTTGAAGCCGAAGATCTCCCGGCCGAAACCGATGGAGAAGGTCTTGACGTCGACACCGCACCAGCGCCCGACCAGGAAATGGCCGAGCTCATGGACGAACACGACGATCGTCAGGACGAACAGGAAGGGCACGAGGTAGCCCAGCAGGAAGCTTCCCGCGTGCCAGACCGATCCCACGATATCCATAAAAATCTCCCGACTTGCCGCCACTAGGTGACAGCGAAGCGGCCTTCCGACAAGAGCGCCCGGGTGCGGTTTCTCGCATCTTGGTCAATGTCGAGGGCGGCGGCGACGTTTTCCGGAGCCTGCCGCCCCTGCCGGCCGGCCTGCGCGCAGACGGCTTCGACCAGGGCCGGAATAGCCCAGAAGGGGATCTGCCGCGCCAGGAACGCAGCGACCGCGACTTCGTTCGCGGCATTCAATATGGCCGGCGCTGCGCCGCCTTGCGCCATCGCCGCCATGGCCAGACCGAGCGCTGGAAAGCGCTTGAGATCGGGCCGCTCGAACACGAGCGGTGCACAGGTCGCAAGGTCGAGAAAACGAGCCGCCGGCGCATCGAGCCTGCCGTCGACACCGAGACAATGCGCCGCGGCGACGCGCATGTCCGGAACGGCCATGCCGGCACTCACCGAACCATCGCGGAAATTGACCAGACCGTGGACGATCTGCTGCGGGTGGACCAGCACGTCGACCTGCTCGGGGCCGAGCCCGAACAGGAAACGGGCCTCGATCAGCTCGAGCCCCTTGTTCATCATGCTGGCGGAATCGATCGTGATCTTGGCGCCCATGGCGTAGTTCGGGTGGGCGAGCGCCTGCTCCGGCGTCGCCGCCGCGATCCGCTCGGCCGACCAGGTCCGGAACGGGCCGCCTGAGGCGGTCAGCGTCATCGAACGGATCGCCGAGACCGGCTCGGCGCCGAGCACCTGGAACAGGGCATTGTGCTCGGAATCGAGCGGCAGGATACGCGCGCCGACCCTGGACGCCTGGGCCATCACGGCCGCGCCGGCGCAGACCAGGCTCTCCTTGTTGGCGAGCGCCACGACCCGTCCCGGCAGGAGCGAGGCGAAGGTCGCCTCCAGGCCGGCTGCACCCGAGATCGCGCTGACGACGATGTCGCTTTCGAGAGCTGCGGCCTCCAGCACGGCTGAGCGCCCGGCGCCATGACGGATGCCGCTGCCGGAGAGTGCATCGCGGAGCTCGCCGGCCTGCGTTTCGTCGGCGATCGCGGCGAACTGCGCGCCGGTTTCGCGCGCGATGCGGGCAAGCCCGGGAACGTCGCGACCGGAGACCACGCCGGCAACGGCGAGATGTTCCGGATTCTCGGCGATGACCTCACGTGCCGAGCGGCCGACGGAGCCGGTCGCTCCGAGGATGGTGACGAAGCGGCGCATGGTGCGATCAGTGCCCCAGACGGGCGAGATAAAGCAGCAAGCCCGCGAAGACCAGCACCGCCCAATAGCCGTCGAGCCGGTCGAGGAAACCGCCATGGCCAGGGATCAATCGGCTGGAATCCTTGGTGCCGAAGCGGCGCTTGACGGCCGATTCGAACAGATCCCCGGCCTGACTGAAGATCGAGGCGGCGAGCGATATGGCAAGCACCGGGCCAAAGCCGAGCCCGGCCGCCGGCGGCGACAGGTACCAGACCGCGATGCCGCCCGCCGTGCCGGCCGCAGCACCGCCAAGAGCGCCGGACCAGGTCTTCTTCGGACTGACGCTCGGCATCAGCTTGGGCCCGCCGAGGGTCCGGCCGGTGAAATAGGCCGCGATATCGGTGCACCAGACCACCGCGAAGGTCCAGACGATCAGGAACAACCCGATCTCCGGGACCTGGCGCAGCGCCGGCGTCACCAGCGCAAAGCACAGTGCATAGGCGACGCCGCAGGCTTCCAGCACGCGACGGTCGGTGACCCGCACCGTCACAACCGCGCCGGCCAGCGCTGCGAGAGCGGACACGCCCGCCAGGGCTGCATCGCTCAGCGGTGCGAAGCCCAGCGCGAGGCCGGCGAGCGCGACGCCGATCCCGCCGGCAATGGCGTTGCGCGAGCTGACGATGGCAAGCCATTCATAGGCGACGAGGCCGGCGACCAGTACCCAGACGAACCGGAAGGCGGGGCCGCCGACCAGCGTCACCGCCAGGACGACGGCAGCCAGCACCAGCGCGGACAGGACGCGCAGGCGCAGTTCGGAAGCGCCGGCCTTCACCGCGTCGCCGGAAGGCTCATTCACGCGACCCCCACATTGCAGGCGGCCGTTTCGTTGACGCCGCCGAAGCGGCGCTCGCGACGGCGATATTCGGTCACCGCGTCCTCGAGCGCCTTGCGGTCGAAATCCGGCCAGAGCACGGGCGTAAAGACGAACTCGGCGTAGGCGGCCTGCCAGAGGAGGAAGTTCGAAATGCGGGTCTCGCCGGAGGTCCGGATGACCAAATCGGGCTCCGGCAGGGCTCCGGTATCGAGCCGGGCGGTCAGCATGTCCTCGTCGATCGCCTCGGGGCTCAGGCGGCCGGCGGCAACGTCGGCGGCAAGCGCGCGGGTGACCCGGACGAGCTCGTCGCGTGAACCGTAGTTGAAGGCGACGACCAGGGTGAGCCCGTGATTGGCGGCGGTCATGCTCTCGGCGCGCTCGATCAGCAGGCGCAGATCCGGAGCGAGGTCGGCCCGGCTGCCGATGATGCGGACCCGGACGCCGGCCTCATGGAGCTCGGCGAGGTCGTTCTCGACGAAGCGGCGAAGCAGGCCGAGCAGGAAGGAAACCTCCGCCTTGGGCCTGCGCCAGTTCTCGGTCGAGAACGAGTAGAGCGTCAAAACGCGGATTCCGAGATCACCGGCATTGCGGACCGTGCGGCGCAATGCCTCGAGCCCGCGGCGATGGCCCTCCTGGCGCGGCAGGCCGCGCATCTGCGCCCAGCGGCCATTGCCGTCCATGATGATCGCGACATGGGCCGGGGCGGTTTCGATGCCGGGCGATACCGGGCGCGGGCCGTCTGACATTCCTATGCCTCTTCGGGCCGAGCCCGTCCGTCGATGATTGCAGGCCCGGGCGGAAGCTCAGACGTGCAGGATTTCCTTTTCCTTCGACGCCAGCGCCTGGTCGATGTCACCGATATGCTTGTCGGTCGACTTCTGGACCTGGTCGGTCTGCTTGGTGACGTCGTCCTTCGGAAGATGGCCGTCCTTCTCGAGCTTCTTGATCAGGTCCATGCCGTCGCGGCGGACATGCCGGACGGCGACCTTCGCCTCCTCGGCATATTTGTGCGCGACCTTGACCATCTCCTTGCGGCGCTGCTCGTTGAGCTCGGGAATGCGGATGCGCAGCACCTGCCCTTCCGTCTGCGGGTTGAGGCCGAGATCGGATTCGCGGATCGCCTTCTCGACCGCCTGGACCATGCTGCGGTCCCAGACCTGGACAGAGAGCAGGCGCGCCTCGGGCACGCTGACGGTGGCGAGCTGGCTCAGTGGCGTACGGGCGCCATAGGCCTCGACCGTGATCGGATCGAGCACATTGGCCGAGGCACGGCCGGTGCGCAGCGAGGCGAGGTCGCTCTTGAACGACTGGACGGCGCCGTCCATGCGGCGGTTCAGGTCGGCGAGATCGAAAGTGGTTTGGGCCATCGTCTTCAAAAACCTTGTCGAAACCGGCAAAAGACCGAGCCGGAAATGCGCGCGACCATGGCGAGCGGCTCGCGCAGGGTCAAGGATTTCGTGCCTCGGCGGCAATCTGCCGGAGCAAGCTGGACATTCGGTTCCCCGCGGCGAGTACTGCACCTGCCCGGGGAAGCCTTGTGGCGGCAGTCATGCCGCCCTTTGCTTCATAGCTGATCTGGAAGGCAGCGCTAGTCCACGGGCCTTCCGTCCTGACCCGCCGAGGAGCAAGCCCGTGCCCCGCCTCAACCGCATCATCGAAACCGCGCTCTATGTCGACGACCTCGAGCGCGCGCGCGATTTCTATGAGACCAAGCTCGGCCTGGCGCCGATGCTCAAGACCGGGACGCTCTTCGCCTATGACGTCGGCGGCGCCAGCGTGCTGCTGCTGTTCCTGCGTGGACAATCACTCAGGACGCAATCCTCGGCCGGCGGCAGCATCCCGCCCCATGATGGCTCCGGCCCGCTTCACATCTGCTTTGCGGTCGATGCCGACGAACTCGCCCTCTGGGACGAGAGGCTGCAACAGCAGGGGATCGCGATCGAAGGCCGAATGAGTTGGGAGCGCGGCGGCAAGAGCCTGTATTTCCGCGATCCCGACGGCCACATGCTCGAACTGGCGACGCCCGGTCTATGGGCGAGCTATTGATGCCCCAGGCCGATCAGGGGGTCACGTAAGTCGCCCTGCCCTCGCCGCGCAGGACGGCCGCAAGCATGCCGGGCTCGGCGATCGAGAAGACGACGATGGTCAGCCCGGCATCACGGGCCAGCGCAAAGGCGGCGGTGTCCATGACCTTGAGGTCGCGCGTGATCGCCTCGACATGAGTCAGCTGCTCGTAACGAACCGCATTCGGATCCTTCTTGGGATCCGCGGTGTAGACGCCGTCGACCTGGGTCGCCTTGAGCAGATGGCTGCAGTCGAGCTCGGCTGCGCGCAGCGCGGCGCCGGTATCGGTGGTGAAATAGGGGTTCCCGGTCCCGCCGCCGAGGATCACGACCTTGCCATTGCTGAGATGGTCGAGCGCCCGCTTGCGCGCATAGCTCTCGCAGAGCGAGGGCATCGGCACCGCCGACATCGCGCGGGCCGGCGCCCCGGCAGTCTCGATCGCGTGTTCGAGGGCGAGCGCGTTCATCACGGTGCCGAGCATGCCGATCGAGTCGGCGCTGGTGCGGTCGAGCCCCTTGTTCAGCCCCTGGACGCCGCGGAAGAAATTGCCGCCGCCGACGACGATGCCGATTTCGACGCCCTCGCGCGCCGCGGCAGAGATGTCCGCCGCCAGAGCCGTCAGAGTCGCGCCGTCCAAACCGTTTCCGCTCGCTCCGGCAAGGGCTTCGCCCGAGAGCTTCACAAGCACGCGTTTCGGTCTCATCGGGGGCTCTCCGTTTCGTGCTGCCACTCTCGGATTGGGAGCGATGTCAGCTTCTTGCAAAAAAGGCCGCGCGATGCGCGGCCTTTCTGGGGTCTATCAACCGGCTTTTCAGCCAGCGCTGCCGCCGGCGGCGGCGACCTCGGCCGCAAAATCGGTCTCTTCCTTCTCGATGCCCTCGCCCAGCGCGAAGCGCGCGAAACCGGTGACCTTGACCGGGCTGCCGACCTTGCCCTCGGCCTCCTTCAGCACCTGGGAAACCGACTTGGAGCCGTCATGGACATAGGACTGCTCGAGCAGGCAGTATTCCTTGGCGTAGCTCTTCAGGCCACTCTCGGTGATCTTCTCGAGCACATGGGCGGGCTTGCCGGCGTTCTTCTCGGCCAGGATGCCCTTCTCGCGCTCCAGCACGGCGGGGTCGACCGAAGCGAGGTCGAGCGCGACCGGGTTGGTGGCGGCGATGTGCATGGCGATCTGGCGGCCGATAGTGGCAAGCTCATCGCCCTTCCCCGACGATTCCAGGCCGACGATGACGCCGATCTTGCCGAGGCCGTCCGTGACCGCGCCATGGACATAGGAGCCGATGACGCCGGCCGAGACCGAGACTTCACCGACGCGGCGCAGCGTCATGTTCTCGCCGATGGTGGCGATGGTGTTGGCGATCGCCTCGGCGACCGTGCCGCCGCCCGGATAGTGATGCGCGGCAAGCGCCTCGACATCGCCACCGCGCTCGAGCGCGACATTGGCGATGGTGCGGGCCAGCGCCTGGAACTCCAGGTTGCGGGCGACGAAATCGGTCTCCGAGTTGACCTCGACGACCACGCCGCGCAGGCCGGCGACGGCGACGGCGACGAGACCTTCGGCGGCGACGCGGCCGGCCTTCTTGGCGGCCTTGGAGAGGCCCTTGGCGCGCAGCCAGTCGATGGCGGCTTCCATGTTGCCGTCGGTGGCCGACAGCGCGGTCTTACAATCCATCATGCCCGCGCCCGTCTTGTCGCGGAGTTCCTTCACCATGCCGGCGGTGATCGCAGCCATTTGCGTCGTCCTTGCTGTCTTGGCGGCCAGCGCCCGGGCGGGCCGCGATATCGAAATGGGGGAAGCCGGATGGGCGAACGCCGACGCTCCCGTTTCCGGTCGTCGGCGCGGCCTCGGCTTCAATCTAAGACCGGAACGCGGTGCGCCGGAGCGCGCCGCGTTCCGAAGCAGGCATCAGGCGTCGGCGAGAACGCGCGCCTGGGCAACCCAACCGTCGCGCTCGATGCGGCCGCCGAGCTTGAGATCGTGATCGACCTTGGTGACTTCTGCCGGCGTCATGGCAGCGAGCTGCCAGAAGTGGAAGATGCCGCCGTCATTGAGCTTCTGCACGATCTCCGGGCCCATGCCCGAAAGCTTCATGAAGTCGTCCGGGGCGCCGCGCGGCGCGGTCAGCAGCTCGAAGGTCGGGGCAGCGTCGGCGGCCGGCTCGACGATCGCGATCTCGACGACCGGGGCCTCGGCAGCGCCGATGTCGATGCCGTGGTCGCCGGAGGCGCGTGAGATGCCGTCGATTGCCGAGCGCGCGACGAGATCGCAGTAGAGCGCGATGGCGCGGCCGGCGTCGTCATTGGCCGGAACCGGGAAGGTGATGCCATCCGGATCACTGTTGGAGTCGATGATGGCGGCGACCGGGATGCCGAGGCGCTGGGCCTCCTTGATCGCGAGCGCTTCCTTGTTGGTGTCGATCACGAAGATCATGTCCGGCGTGCCGCCCATGTCCTTGATGCCGCCGAGCGCCTTCTCGAGCTTGTCACGCTCGCGCGCCAGCATCAGGCGCTCTTTCTTGGTCAGGCCGGAGCTGGCACCGGAGAGCAGCTCGTCGACCTTGCGCAGGCGCTGGATCGAAGCCGAGATCGTCTTCCAGTTGGTCAGCATGCCGCCGAGCCAGCGGGAGTTGACGTAGTACTGGGCCGAGCGCTTGGCGGCGTCGGCGATGGCGTCCTGGGCCTGGCGCTTGGTGCCGACGAAGAGCACGCGACCGCCACGGGCAACGGTGTCGCTGACCGCCTGCAGGGCGCGCGACAGCATCGGCACCGACTGCGACAGGTCGAGAATGTGAATGTTGTTGCGCGTCCCGTAGATGAACGGCGACATCTTCGGGTTCCAGCGATGCGACTGGTGGCCGAAGTGGGCACCGGCCTCGAGGAGCTGGCGCATGGAGAAATCGGGCAGAGCCATGATCTGTATCGTCCTTCCGGTTGAGCCTCTGGGGAGCGAATGATCCGGCCATAGGCTGGCCAGTCACCGGAACGCCTCGGTGTCGAGGTGATGCTCCCCATGTGGAATGGCTTGCGCCTTACAGGGGGCGCGGCGAAAATGCAAGGCGGAACCGGCTTCGAGGAGAGCGCTACCGGGCAGCCGGCACCGGCCATCCGATAGCTAAAGAGCGCCGCCGCCATTGGAAAAATTCGACCAACTCCTCGGTCGAAGCTGCCATGGCATTGAAAATGCAGCGATTATCCGGATCTTACGGAAAGCCGGAGCCTTGCGGAGCTCACTTTGGCAGGGATGCGCCCGCCTGCTTCACGACATCGCCGATCTGCTTGCAATAGGTCGCAGCCGTACCGCTCTGAGCCTTGGCGATGGTCTCGATGTCCTGGGTGATGCCCATCATCGAAATGGTACCCTTGCGGCCCGCCACCTCGGCGGCATCACCGGCGCTCTTGTCGGCCGGCGGCGGAATCAGGCCCAGCATCTTGCGCTGGATCTCGACGACCTCCGCCCCGACATGCCCCTTCTCGGCGCAGTAGGCGATGATGCCGAGCTGATTGCGGCCCGACTGATAGGCGATCGCCATCTGCTCGGCCGGCGCCTGCGCAAGGGCGCCCGGCCCGAAGGTCAGGATGGAGAGCACGCCGGCAGCGCCGAAAGATTTCAGAGAAAATGTCATGGAGGACCTTCTGTTTCCGATCACGGCATCGATCGATGCGCGTCAGCCCCCCAGCCGACGCTCGAACTAGCCCCTGCGTCACCATCAAGACAAGCGCGTGACGAGCATGGCCGGCCGGCCCGAGACGGGCTGGACGATCACGCTCCGCCCGGCTGCACGGCCGGTGGCTCCTCGGTCGGATCAGCCCGAATCGCTCGCCTGAGCCCGGTCGACAATGCGAGCTCGCCGCGCGCCGATTGAAGCGGGCGTGGCGGTCAGGCGCAGGCCTTTGCCTTTGGCCGGCATCGAAATCGTCGCGGCAGCATGAATGGCGCCGGCAAGGCTCGTGTCGTGAACCAACCGTTCACGTCATGCTGCTAGGAGCGGCGCGGTAGCAGCATGGACTTGGCGGCAGCGTGGTTCTCGACCTGAGGACAATCTATCTGGCGGGCGCGATGACCTGCACGCTCCTCGGATTCGTGCAGCTGCTCGCGTTCGCCACCGGCCGTTTCGAGCGCTGGCCGCTCTGGTGGGGGCTGAGCAACCTGCTGATCGGCATCGGCACGATCGGCATCGCGCTACGGGGCTCGATTCCGGACCTGATCTCGATTCCGCTCGCCAACCTGGTGAGCTGGAGCGGGTACCTGCTCACGCTCTACAGTGTCAGGACCTTCGCAGGACGCCCGGCCCGCCTGCCGATCTATGTCGGGGCGGTCGCCATCGCCGGCATTCTGCTGCTGCTCTGGAACGATCCGGAAGGATTCGCCAGCCGGGTCATCCTGATGTCAGTGCTGGCCGCCTGCTGCGATGCGGCCGTGGTTCGTGAAGGGCTCAACCTGATGCGGCGCGAGCGGCTGGTGTCCGGTTCCATCCTGATCGGATTGTTCGCGCCCACCGCCCTGCTCTTTGCGGCGAACGCCTATCTGGCGGTGTCCGGGCAGCTCGGCCCCGATCTCTTCGCGCCCAGCGAGCCTCAGCCATGGCTCGCCGTCACTGGCACCGCCTTCCTGCTGCTGCGCGGCTGCGCCCTGCTGCTGCTCGCCACGGAGCGTCACCGCAATGCGCTGGTCTCTCTCGCCAATCAGGATGCGCTGACCGGCGCCTTGAACCGCAACGGGCTCGAGGGCTCGATCGCGCGACTGGCGGCCGAGGCGACACGGCGGCCGCATTCGCTCGCGCTGCTGCTGATCGACATCGACCATTTCAAGCAGTTGAACGACACCCATGGCCACGCAGCCGGAGACCAGATCCTGCTGCTATTCGCCGACGCAGCGCGCAGCGAATTGCGCGCGAGCGATGTCCTGGCGCGCCAGGGAGGCGACGAGTTCGTGGTTATCCTGCCGCATCTGACGGCGGCCGAGGCGATGGGTGTCGCCAACCGGATTCGGGCCGCGTTCGGCCGGGCTCTGGCGGCCTGGGGCGGCCTCACGGTGAAGCCAACGCTCAGCATCGGCATCGCCGAGGGCGACGCGGCGGAAGCCCCGCTGGCCACGCTGCTGCAGCAGGCGGACGAGGCGCTCTACCGTTCGAAGCGGCTTGGCCGCAACCGGGCCGAGCTGCACCCGGCTGCAGCAGCGGGCTGAAGCCGCCTAGATCGCCATGCGTCCTATCGGACGCAAATTGGCAATCTATCTCTTTGTAAAAGCATCCGATTCGTCCGAAAAGTGCATTCCACTTTTCGGTCCGATGCTCTAGGAGGCGAATTCCGCCACCGCCGCCCGCCGGACACCGAGCGAGGCCAGATCGAGCCAGGCCTTGCCAAGCGAATCGTCCAGGTCGATGGCGCGGCAGGCTTCCTCGATCACGATGGCTTCGAAGCCGTTGCGGACCGCATCCTGCGCCGTCCAGTTCACGCAGAAATCGGTAGCGAGGCCGACGACCACGACCCGGCTGACACGGCGCTCCCTGAGATAGCCGGCGAGGCCCGTCGGCGTCTCCCGGTCGGCCTCGACGAAGCCGGAATAGCTGTCGACTTCGCGGCGGCAGCCCTTGCGGATGACGGCTTGCGCCAGGCTGGTATCGAGAGTCGGGTGGAAATCGGCTCCGGCGCTGCCCTGAACGCAATGATCCGGCCAGAGCACCTGCGGCCCATAGGCCATCTGAGCCAGCGCGAAAGGCCTGCTGCCCGGATGACTGGAGGCGAAGGAAGAGTGACCGGCGGGGTGCCAGTCCTGCGTCAGAACGACGGTGGAGAAGCGCCTGCCGAGCGCGTTGACGAGCGGGACGATCTCATCCCCTCCCGGCACAGCAAGGCTGCCGCCGCTGCAGAAATCGTTCTGGACGTCGACGACGATGAGCGCCGTCCCGGCGTCGATCATCGCACTCTCCTTTCAACCTTGCACTTCCCGCATTCCGGCGAGCGTCGGAGCGCCGGCAATGCTGCTGCTCACGCCGCCGCCGATCGCGTCATGCGCGTGATGCCCCTGCGGGCCGCGAAGATGCGGCCATAGACGTCGCCGGCAAGGTCGGGCCGGTAGCAGCGCTGCTCGAGCAGCGGGTCCCAGGCATGCTCCACGGTGTCGATCAGCTCGAAATCGCCGGCGAGCCGGGCTTCGAGCTGGATGCGATTCTTGCGGTTCTGATATTCGAGGAGGACGAGCGAGGTCTTCGACAGGTCGAGATGATCGAGCACGTCGCCCTCGCCGCCTTCGATGTCGATCTTGACGATGTCGGCCGAGGGCAGGATGGCCGGATCCACCACCGCGACCTCGTAGCGCTCGACCATGGCGCCGGGCAGGAAGGTGTCGCCGGCATAGGAAGCGAGCCCCGATTCGCCATCGCCTGCAAAGCGGCTGACGAAGCTCGCCGTCTTCTGGCCACCAGGGAACAGCGCGGCGTTGACCGGCCGAATGTCGCGGCGCTGATGGGTATTGCGGGTCAGGAGCTCGAAAGTGCCGGGATGCGGCTCATAGGAGGTGACGAGGCTGCCCGGCCAGCGCGCCGTCGCCCAGAGCGCGAACGAGCCGACATTCGCTCCGATGTCGAGAATGTCGAGGCCGACGCCGTCGAAGCCGGCTTCGTACTCACCTTCGAGAACGTCCTTGATCGCCCAGTGCATCGCGTCCGGCACGGCGAGGCTCATTGGAATACGCGCGACATACTGCTTCATTCGGTCCCCCCGGACATCGTCGTTGTCTGCGGACACTCTGAGACCTTGGTCGCCGGCAGCGCAAGCTCCGGGAAATGTCGCGAACATCCTCAGCCCTCATCCTGAGGAGCCGCGCAGCGGCGTCTCGAAGGATGCTCCAGGAGGCTCCGGAACCAGCTGGAACATCCTTCGAGCAGCGATCCTGCGGATCGCTCCTCAGGATGAGGGCTGAGAAGATGCCGTACGGGATCGATCGCCCGTCAGCGCAGCTCGACGTTGACCACGCCCGGAGCGGCGCGGACGGCATTCGCCACCTGCTGGTTGATCGGGTAGCGCCCCGGAAGTTCGATTTCGACTTCCTGGGCCCCGTCGTCGAGAATCATCACCAGCGAGATCTTGCCCACGGCGCGGGCGCCGTCGCCGCGCGGCTTGACCCGTTCGGCGATCGAGGCGAGCGCCTTGTCGTCACGCAGGAAGATGCAGAGATCCTGCTTCTGGCGCGCGGCCAGCTCGTCCAGGCGCTCGACATCCTCGATGCGCGGGCGAACCTCGTCACCGTCGAGCACGGCACTGAGCCGCAGCACCAGAGCGGCGCCGGGCTCCAGCAATTCGCGATGGCGCTGCAGCCCCTCGGAGAACAGGATCGCCTCGAACTGGCCGCTCGGGTCCGAGAGCTGGACGATGCCCATCTTGTTGCCGGACTTGGTCCGGCGCTCCGATTTGTCGATGACCGAGGCCGCGACCTTGGCGATCGAGGTGCCACTGGCGCGCACGGTGCGGGCGAAGTCGGCATAGCTCTGGACGCGCAGCCGCTTCAGCACATGCTCGTAATCGTCGAGCGGGTGGCCGGAGAGGAAGAAGCCTACGGCGTCGTGCTCGCGCTGCAGGCGCTCGGCCGGAGCCCAGGGCTCGAAAGGCGGGATGCGGAAGGCCTCGGCCACCGCTCCGCCGCCGAACAGCTCCGACTGGCCGCCCTCTGCGGCGTCGCGGGTGCGGTTGGAGAGCGCCAGCATGCCGTCGACCGCAGCGAGCGCCCTCGCCCGCTCCGGCTCGATCTCGTCGAGCGAGCCGGCTGCGATCAGCGCCTCGATGGTGCGCCGGTTGACCAGCCTGGTGTCGATGCGCCGGGCGAAATCGGCGAGATCGCGAAACGGCCCGGCCTTGGCGCGGGCCGCGACGATCGACTCGACTGCGGCGCGCCCGACGCCCTTGATCGCTCCGAGCGCATAGCGGATGGCGCCGTCGGCCACGTCGAAATCAACGCCCGAGCGGTTGATCGCGGGGCGCTCGACCTTGATGCCGATGCGCTCTGCGTCACGGCGGAATTCCGAGAGCTTGTCGGTGTTGCCGATATCGAGCGTCATCGACGCCGCAAGGAACTCGACCGGGAAATTGGCCTTGAGATAGGCGGTCTGGAAGGCGACGACGGCATAGGCCGCAGCATGGCTCTTGTTGAAGCCGTAGTCGGCGAACTTCGCCAGCAGGTCGAAGATCTCGGAGGCGATGTCCTTCTTGATGCCGTTGTCGATGGCGCCCTTCACAAAGCGGTCGCGCTGGGCATCCATCTCCGCCTTGATCTTCTTGCCCATGGCGCGGCGCAGCAGATCGGCCTCGCCGAGCGAATAGCCCGAGAGCGCCTGCGCCACCTGCATCACCTGTTCCTGGTAGACGATGATGCCGTGTGTCTCGCGCAGGTAAGGCTCCATCCCGGGATGGAGGTAGGTCGGATCCTCGAGCCCGAGCTTGCGTCGGCAATAGGTCGGGATGTTGTCCATCGGGCCGGGGCGGTAGAGCGCCACCAGCGCGATCAGGTCCTCGATCCGGTCGGCCTTCATCTCGACCAGCGCCTTGCGCATGCCGACCGATTCCACCTGGAACACGCCGACCGTCTCGCCGCGAGCCAGCATGGCGTAGGTGGTCGGGTCGTCGAAGGGCAGTTGCGCCAGATCAACCGCAATGCCGCGCTGGGCGATCAGCTTGACCGCGATGGTCAGCGTCGTCAGCGTCTTCAGGCCGAGGAAGTCGAACTTCACCAGCCCGGCCTGCTCGACCCATTTCATGTTGAACTGGGTGACACGCATGCCGGTGCGCGGATCGACCGAGAGCGCGACGAGCTGCTCCAGCGGCCGGTCGCCGATGACGACGCCGGCGGCGTGGGTCGAGGCGTGGCGGTGCAGTCCCTCGAGCTTCTGGGCGATCTCGAGCAGGCGCGCGACGACCGGCTCCTCGGCGGCTGCCTCCTGCAGCTTGGGTTCGCCGGCGATGGCTTCCGGCAGGGTGATCGGCTTCGCCGGGTTCTGCGGCACCAGCTTGGTCAGCTTGTCGACCTGGCCGTAGGGCATTTCCAGCACGCGGCCGACATCGCGCAGCACGCCGCGCGCCTGCAAGGTGCCGAAGGTGATGATCTGGGCGACCCGCTCCTCACCATAGCGGTGCTTGACGTAATCGATCACCTCTTCACGCCGGTACTGGCAGAAGTCGATGTCGAAGTCCGGCATCGAGACGCGGTCGGGATTGAGGAAGCGCTCGAACAGCAGCCCGAAGCGCAGCGGGTCGACATCGGTGATGGTCAAGGCATAGGCGACGAGCGAGCCCGCGCCGGAGCCACGGCCGGGGCCGACCGGGATGTCATGATCCTTGGCCCATTTGATGAAGTCGGCAACGATCAGGAAATAGCCCGGGAATTTCATCCGGGTAATGATCGAGATCTCGAAGGCGAGCCGCTTGTCATAATCCTCGACGGTGAAGCCCTCGGCCGGGCCATGCTTCGCCAGCCTCGCGGCAAGCCCTGCCCTCGCCTGACTCTCCAGCTCCTCCGCCTCATCGCGCCCCTCCTCGCCGAAGCGCGGCAGGATCGGCCGGCGCAGGCCGACGCGCCAGGAACAGCGCCGGGCGATCTCGACCGTCGCGGCCAGGGCCTCCGGCAGATCGGCGAAACGGCGCTTCATCTCGGCGCGGGTGGCGAAATAGTGCTCGGGCGTGACGCGGCGACGCTCGTTATCGGAGACCAGCCTGCCGGCGGCCACCGCCAGCAGCGCGTCGTGCGCTTCGAAATCCGCCGGCTTGCCGAAGAAGGGCTCGTTGGTGGCGACGATCGGCAGGTCGGAATCATAGGCGAGCTTGAGCAGCCCGGCCTCGATCGCCGCGCCGTCCTCGCGATCATGGCGCTGGAGCTCGACATAGAGCCTGTCGCCGAAGATCGCCTGAAGGCGCGCCAGCCGCGCCGCCGCCTGAGCCGGCTGGCATGCGCGCAAGGACACGTCGAGAGGCCCGCCGGCACCACCGGTAAGCGCAATCAAGCCGCCCCGGCATTCGGAGAGATGGTCGATCGCCGCAACTGGTGCACCAGCACCGGCAACGAGGCAGGCCTGGGTGACCAGCTTCATCAGGTTGCCGTAGCCGGCCTCGTCCATCGCCAGCAGCACGAGATGGCCCGTCACCGGCTGGACGGGCTTGCGTCCGCTGGTCTCCTCGTCGCCGAAATCGACGCCGAGCTGCACGCCGGCAATCGGCTGGATGCCGGAACTCGCCAGCTTCTCGGAGAATTCGAGCGCGCCGAACAGGTTGTTGGTATCGGTCAGCGCCATGGCCGGCTGGCCATCGGCGGCACCGAGCTTGGCGAGCGCGCCGACCTGAATCGCCCCCTCGAGCAGCGAATAGCTCGAATGGACATGGAGGTGGACGAAGCCGACCTCGTCCTCAACCTGCGAATCGTTCTTCCGGTCGGTCATGATGCCCTCTCGGGCAGGTTATCGCGCAGCGCCGCGCCGGGGTCGAGACACCGCAAAGGCCGGGCTGTGGACACCTGGCGCATGCCTCGCGGCCATGGCCAGGAGGTCCGCCAGGAGGCCTCTCAGACGCTTGGCCCGGCCGCCAGCGCAGCCCACACCCAGATCATCCCGAGGAACAAGGCGAGGGCAAAAAATTCGGCGGCGCCGGCGATCAGCTTGCGAGCGATCAGCATGTCGATCTCCTGTGTTCGATCTATGTTCAGATTAGTTCCTATTTTGTTCTCGTCAATGCCGATAGGTTAGTTCCATTTGCTTCGCATTCGACAGCGGTTAACAAAACCTTTCGCAATGCCTGGCGGGCTTGCGCCGGCTGCGTCGCCGCGCCAATTCGGGCAAGGCTTCGCCATCGATGGCGAGAAGCCGAGCCGGCCGGGACCTGCATATGGATACGGATCAGAACGCAGCGCCCTCCGACGGGGCGGCTGCGACGCCACCCCGGCAATCGGGCCACGCCGATGGCCGGCGCAACACGGCGCTGGGCATCACGCTGATGGCGGCGTCGATGCTGATCATTCCGAGTTCCGATGCGATCGCCAAATATCTCAGCGGCGCCCATTCGGCGGTCTTCCTGAGCTGGGCCCGCTATGTCGCGGCGCTCGGCTTCCTGCTTCCCGTGGTCGCCATCGCAAGGCTGCGCGCGCCGGAACCGCTGATCGCACCCGGCCAGCTCCTGCCCCAGATCGTCAGGACGGCATTCCTCGTCAGCGCCATGACGTCGTACTTCATGGCCATCAAGCATGTGCCGCTAGCCGATGCGCTCGGAGCCTATTTCGTCGCCCCGATCATCGCGACGCTGCTCGCGGCCGCGATCCTGCGGGAGCGGCTCGACTGGCGCCGGCTGGCTGCCGTGGTGCTCGGCTTCATCGGCGCGCTCCTGGTCGTTCGCCCCGGCGCCGACACCAGCAGCGGCACGCTCATCGCCCTGGCCTCGGGCGCGCTGATGGCCTGCTACCTGGTGATGACGCGCGCGACGGCGAAGGCCTCCTCGCCGCTCTCGACCCTGACGTTGCAGCTCATTCTCGGCATCGCCATGCTGACGCCCTTCGTCATCTTCCAATGGAGCATGCCCGATCGCGAGGCCATCCTGCTGATCCTGCTCATGGGCCTGGTCTCGGCCGCCAGCAATCTGATGACGATCAGCGCCTTCCGCCTCGCCCAGGTCTCGACGCTGTCGCCGCTGGTCTATCTCGAGCTGGTCGGGGCGACGGTGCTCGGCTTCGCGATGTTCGGCGACTTCCCGGCGCCAGCGACATGGGCCGGGATCGCGGTAATCGTCGCGGCCGGGCTGATCGTCGTGGCGCCGCGCCGGCTCAGCGGCAAAGCGCGCTAATCAAGCGGGACGACCAGCCCGTCGCGGATCGTCACGCGCCGATCCATCCGATAGGCCAGATCGAGATTATGCGTCGCGATC
This sequence comes from Bradyrhizobiaceae bacterium, assembly GCA_036676315.1. Lineage (GTDB taxonomy): Bacteria > Pseudomonadota > Alphaproteobacteria > Rhizobiales > Beijerinckiaceae > Allobosea. Next base: position 81,708 of record JAKFDB010000020.1, on the reverse strand, counting down.
AATGCGGCGAGCCCCGAGGCGCGGGCGAGCGCCACCAGCGTGTTGAAGACATGCAGCGAGGTGTGCGGGTCGAGATTGCCGGTCGGCTCGTCGGCCAGCAGCAGTCGCGGCGCATTGGCCACCGCGCGGCCGATGGCGACGCGCTGCTGCTCGCCGCCGGAAAGCTCGCCCGGCAGATGGTCCAGCCGTTCGCCCAGGCCGAGGAAGGTGAGGATCTCGGTCGCCCGCTCCGCCGCCTCGCGCTTGCCGAGGCCGCGAATGCGCTGCGGCAGCACGACGTTCTCCAGCGCCGAGAATTCCGGCAGGAGATGGTGGAACTGGTAGACGAAGCCGATCTCGGTGCGCCGCAGCCGGGTCAGGCCCTTGTCGTCGAGCTGCGAGGTCGCCACGCCGCCGATGAAGACCTCGCCGGCGTCCGGGCTCTCGAGCAGGCCGGCGACGTGCAGCAGCGTCGACTTGCCGGTGCCGCTGGGCGCCACCAGCGCCACCAGCTCGCCCGGCCAGATCGCGAAATCCGCCTTGCGCAGGATCTCCAGCGGCCCGTCGGTCTGCGGATAGAAGCGCTCGATCTGGGAAAGGAAGAGCGCGGGCGTTTCGGTTGCCATGGCCAGCCCCTAGCCCATGCGCAAGGCCTGGACGGGGTCGAGCCGCGCCGCCTTCCAGGCCGGATAGAGCGTCGCCAGCAGCGACAGGACCAGCGCCATCCCGACGACGCTGGCGACTTCACGCCAGTCGATCACCGAGGGGATGTCACTGAGGAAGCGCACGGTCGGATCCCAGAGATTGGCACCGGTGATCCAGTTGATCGCTCCCATGATCGATTTGATGTTGTTGGCGAAGACGACGCCGAGCAGCAATCCGCCGAGCGTGCCGACGACGCCGATGGTCGCTCCCGTGATCAGGAAGACGCGCAGCACCGTGCCTCGCGACGCCCCCATGGTGCGCATGATCGCGATGTCCTCGGTCTTGTCCTTCACCAGCATGATCAGGCCGGAGACGATGTTCAGCGCAGCGACGAGCACGATCAGCGTCAGGATGATGAACATGACGTTGCGCTCGACTTCCAGCGCATTGAAGAAGGTCCGGTTGCGCTGGCGCCAGTCGGACAGGACGAGCGGGCGCGGGGCATCCGCCTCGATCGCATCGCGCACCGCCTGGGTCTGGTCGGGATTGTCGATGAAGATCTCGATGACGTTCACGTCGCCGTCGCGGTTGAAATAGGCCTGGCTCTCGGCGAGCGGCATGAAGACGAAGGAGGCGTCGAACTCCGACATGCCGATCTCGAACACGGCCGTGACCGGATAGGCCTTGATGCGCGGCGCGGTGCCGAACGGCGTCGAGGCGCCGCGCGGCGTGACGATGGTGATCGTGTCGCCCGCCTGCAGGCCGAGCGAGGCCGCGAGCCGCCGGCCGATGGCGACGCCGCCGGTGGTGCCGAAGCCGTCGAGCGTGCCTTGCTTGACGTTGTTGGCGACGAAGGGGATCGACTTGATGTCCTCTTCCGAGATGCCGCGGACCAGCACGCCGCCATTGCCGACCTGGGAGGAAGCAAGCGCCTGTCCCTCGACCAGGGGAATGGCGAACTTGATGCCGGGCACCTTGCGCAGGCGCAGCGCGACCGCTTCGTAATCGTCGAGCGGCCGGTCAATCGGGGTCGCGAAGATGTGGCCGTTGACGCCGACGATCTTCTCCAGCAGCTCCTTGCGGAAGCCGTTCATCACCGACATCACGATGATCAGCGTGGCAACGCCGAGCAGGATGCCGAGGAACGAGAAGCCGGCAATGACCGAGACGAAGCCTTCGCGGCGGCGCGTGCGCAGATAGCGCCCGGCCAGCAGCCATTCGAAGCCGGCAAAGGGCTTCGTGCCGGTCGGTGCCGCGCCTGCAGCCGCCTCGCTGGCCGTGCTCATCGCCGCGCCCCGCTCACACGTTCTTGCCCGGGAAGCGGGCGAGCGCCGCCTCCAGCGAGACCAGCTCGCGCTCGCCGCCGGCGCGGCGCTTGAGCTCGACCTTGCCTTCGGCCAGCGATTTCGGCCCGACGATGATCTGCCAGGGCATGCCGATCAGATCGGCGGTCGCGAACTTGCCGCCCGGTCGCTCGTCGCGGTCGTCATAGAGCATGTCGTAGCCCTTGGCGGCGAGGCCCTTGTAGAGCTGCTCGCAGGCGCCGTCGGTCGCGGAGTCGCCGGTCTTGAGGTTGAGCACCGCGATGTCGAAGGGCGCGATCTCGTCGGGCCAGACGATGCCGGCATCGTCATGGCCAGCCTCGATCAGCGCGGCGACGAGGCGGCTCGGGCCGATGCCGTAGGAACCCATATGGACCGGCGTGTCGCGCCCGTCGGGGCCGGCGACGGTGGCGCCCATCGGCTCGGAATATTTGGTGCCGAAATAGAAGATGTGGCCGACCTCGATGCCGCGGGCCGAGACCTGCTTCTCGGCCGGAATGGCCTCGAAGGCCGGCTTGTCGTGCATCTCGTCGGTGGCGGCATAGAGGCTCGTCCACTTGTCGACGACGCTCTGCAGACCGGGCACGCTGTCGAAATCGGTGTCGGCCGCCGGCGTCTCGAAGTCGAGATAGTCCTTGTGGCAGAAGACCTCGCTCTCGCCGGTCGAGGCGAGCACGATGAACTCGTGGCTGAGATCGCCGCCGATCGGGCCGGTGTCGGCGCGCATCGGGATGGCGCGCAGGCCGAGCCGGGCGAAGGTGCGCAGATAGGCGGTGAACATCCGGTTGTAGGAATGGCGGGCGCCGGCCTGGTCGAGATCGAAGGAATAGGCATCCTTCATCAGGAATTCGCGGCCGCGCATCACGCCAAAGCGCGGCCGGACCTCGTCGCGGAACTTCCACTGGATGTGGTAGAGGTTGAGCGGCAAGTCCTTGTAGGACTTGACGTAGGAGCGGAAGATGTCGGTGACCATCTCCTCATTGGTCGGGCCGAAGAGCATATCGCGGTCGTGCCGGTCCTTGATCCGCAGCATCTCCTTGCCATAGGCGTCGTAGCGGCCGCTCTCGCGCCAGAGATCCGCCGACTGGATGGTCGGCATCAGGATCTCGACGGCGCCGGAGCGATTCTGCTCCTCGCGCACCACGGCGCTGATCTTGTTGAGCACGCGCAGGCCGAGCGGCAGCCAGGAATAGATGCCGGCCGATTGCTGGCGGATCATGCCCGCGCGCAGCATCAGCCGATGCGAGACGATCTCGGCCTCCTTGGGCGTGTCGCGCAGGATCGGCAGGAAATAGCGGGAGAGGCGCATCGCAGGGCTCTTCAGGAGGAGATTGCGCCGGCCGGCGCAGCGAGTCGGCTTGGTTCAGAAACACCATCCCGGTCGCGAAATTGCAACCCGGCGGGCGCTATCGGCGCTGGACAGCGCCCTCACCCGTTCTTGGCGAAGGCGGCCTTCAGCGCCTGCTCGACCGGCGCTGGCACGAATGCCGAGATATCGCCGCCCATTGCAGCGATCTGGCGTACCAGGGTGGCGGTGATATGGCGGGTCTGCGGGGTCGCCGGCAGAAACACGGTCTGCAGCTCCGGCGCCATCGCTGCATTCATGCCGACCATCTGCATCTCGTAGTCGAGATCGCTGCCATCGCGCAGGCCCCGGATGATGATGCCGGCCCCGGCCTTGCGCGCCGCGTCGACGGCAAGATCATCGAAGGTCACGACCTCGACGCTGGCCCCGGCCGCCTGCGCCAGCGGCTCGGCGACGGCACGCAGGAGCGCAGCACGCTGCTCGACCGAGAGCACCGGCTTCTTGCCGGGGTGCACGCCGATCGCCAGCACGAGCCGGTCGCACAGCTTCGCCGCGGCCGCGATGACATCGGCATGGCCATTGGTGACGGGGTCGAAGGAGCCGGTGTAGAAGGCGGTGCGCTGCATATGCCAGCGTTAGCCAAAGCGCCGGGCCACGACAAGCACTCAGGCGACGCGTAATTCGCCGATCAGCCGGTCGACGCGGGCCTCCAGCGCCTGCGCCAGGCCTGTCAGCTCCCCCGCTGCCGCCAGAACCGCATCGGCCGAGCCGGCGGTGTGATGCGAGGCAAGCGCGACCTGGCTCGTCGCCTGCCCGATCTGGACGATCTCCTGGGTCGCGGCGACGACGTCGGCAGCGATGGCATGGGTGGCCGCGTGCTGGCGCAGCATGGTCTGCGCGGTACGCCGCGTCGCCTCGCTCAGCTCCTGCACCATGGCGCGGATGCCGGCCATGCCTTCGACGGTGGCGGCGGTCGCCCGGTTCATCGCGTCGATCTGCAGCGCGATGTCCTGGGTCGCGCCGGCCGTCTGGGTCGCCAGCGACTTCACCTCGGCAGCGACGACGGCAAACCCCCGGCCGGCCTCGCCGGCGCGCGCAGCTTCGATCGTCGCGTTGAGGGCGAGCAGATTGGTCTGGCCGGCGATCGACGAGATCAGGCCGACGACCTCGGAGACGCGGGCGGCGCCAGCGGCGAGCCCGTCGACGACCTGGCTGACCTCGTCGGCATGCTGGCGCACCTGTCCGGCGGTGAGATCGGAACGGCTGACCTCCGCCGACAGGATGTCGACGGCGCCGAGCAGCTCGCGCGCCGCCTGCTCGATCGAGTGGACGCTGCTGATCGCATTGCCGGTCGAGACATCGGCATCGGCAGCGCCAGTCCTGGCCTCACCGGCACTTTCGCTGAGCTGGTTGGCGGTGGTTGCGAGCTCCTCGGCTGCCGTGGCGACCGAGGCGCTGACGGTGCGGACCGATTGCTCGAGCTCGCCGGCCAGTTCGCCGAGCAGGCTGCGGCGGTGCCGGTCGGCCTCGGCGCGGCGCGTCTCCTGCTGCGCCTCGCGCCATTGCGCCTCGCGCTGCAAGGTCTCGCGGATCACGCCGATCGAAGCGGCGATGCCGCCAATCTCGTCGCGCCGCCGAGCGCCTGGTATCGGCTCGTCCGTGCGGCCGGCCGCGATGCCCGCGAGCGCGTCGGAAAGCCCGCCGATCGGCCTCGCGACCGACCAGCCGAGCAGAATCGCAAAGCCGAGCAGCGGCACCAGAACCAGCAGGCCGGCGGTGACGATCGCGCCGCGGATCTTGCCGACGACGGCGAAGGCGGCACGCTCCGGCTCGGTCAGCCAAAGCTGCCAGCGCCAGTCGCCGGCGGCGATCTTCTGGCTGCTGGCGACGAGGGCGGTGCCATCATGGCTCGACATCCGCAGCAAGGCGTCGTCCGCGAGCCCCGCCAGTCGCCCCTGGTCGAGCGTATCGCGAGGAGCCGACGCGTCGCGGCGGGCAGCGGGGTTGGAGCGCATGAAGCCGTCATCGCCGATGACGAAAACGCCGATCTCGCCGGTTCCTGCGGCATTGGCACCGAGCACATCGTCGATCAGCCCGGCATTGACGGCGATGACGATGGTGCCGATCTGCTCGGCTCCGCCAGATTCGGCGTCGTAGAAGGGCGCAGCCAGGAAGGCGCGCGGTTCCCCGCCGGTGAGGTCGTAAGGCGCGTAGTCGCGCAGGACCTGCGTGCCCGCCGGCTTGCCGCGAGCATCCTCGACGACCTGGGCAAGCCCCGTGCCGGCGAGCTCCGGATCGCTGAGGAGCCGCCCGAATTCGGGGCCCTTGGCAACGCTGTAGACCACCCGGCCCTTCCTCGAGACGAGGTAGATGTCGGCATAGTTGAACTGCTTCAGGGCCGCCGCATAGGTCTCGTGGATCCGGACATGGCGCCAGGAATAGCCGTGCTGGTGGCCCTGCCCGGTCAGCGCAAGGCGCTCGGCCAGAGGCCGCATCCCCTTGCCCTGATAATGGCCGAGAACGCTGTTGAGATCGTGGGGACCCAGCTCCAGCCATTTGCCGAGCTCGTCCAGCGCCGAGACCGTGTAGGCGCTGCGCGCCTGGACGGCGAGCTCCGAGCGCAACAGCACCAGCCGCCGCTCGATTGCGCGCGAATGGCTCTCGGCAAGCGCATGCAAGCGGGCCCGCGCCGCTTCATGGGCCCAGCTGGAAACGGCAAGATAGGCGGAAACGCCGACAGCGACCGCGGCAAGGCAGGCGAGCGCGAGCATGGCGGCCGGAAGCCGCACCCTGAGGCTGAACACTGCTCCGTTCCCCGCTCGATCTTAAGTCGATTGGGAGCGATAAAACCTGAAGCCGGTTAACTTTGCCTGAAGTCCCCGGAGAGGCGAAACCAAGCCGTCGCAGCGCTTCAGAAAGCTGGAGGAACCGGGGTCAGAGCGGCGAGCGCGGCGGCGCTGCCGACGACGACCGCCAGAAGTACGACGAAGACAGCCATGAGCGAAACGCGACGCCGATGCTGGACGAGGAAGCCGAGCTGCATGGATTGCTCTTTGCGAATCAGTGCCTTACACGGATCGCTTGGGTGCGGTAGCGGCCTGGCTCCAGCGTGGCTGGATTATGTCGAATCCGTGACTTGGCCCCTTCCCGCCATTTCGCGTTTGCATCGCAGCGGCAAGTTTGCCTAAAGCCAGCCCATGCTCACCCTCAGCGATATCACTTACCGGCTCGGCGACAGGCTGCTGCTGGACAAGGCCGGCGCGGCGCTGCCGACCGGCGCACGCGTCGGACTGGTCGGCCGCAACGGCACCGGCAAGACCACGCTCTTCCGTATCATCACCGGCGATCTCTCGCCGGAGGGCGGCTCGGTCAGCCTGCCCCGCGGCATGCGCATCGGCGGCGTGGCGCAGGAGGCGCCCGGCGGCTCGGAAACCCTGATCGAGGTGGTGCTCGCCGCCGACACCGAACGCGCCGCGCTGATGGCGGAGTCCGAGACCGCGACTGACCCGCTGCGCATCGCCGAGATCGAGACGCGGCTCGCCGATATCGGCGCCCATTCCGCTCCGGCCCGGGCCGCGACCGTGCTCCATGGTCTCGGCTTCGACGAAGCGGCGCAGCAGCGTCCCTGCTCCGATTTTTCGGGCGGCTGGCGCATGCGCGTCGCCCTCGCCGCGGTGCTGTTCTCCGAGCCCGACCTGCTGCTGCTCGACGAGCCGACCAACTATCTCGACCTCGAAGGCACGCTCTGGCTCTACGACTATCTCGAGCGCTACCCGCATACCGTGCTGGTGGTCAGCCATGACCGCGAACTGCTCGACACCTGCGTCGACCACATCCTGCATCTCGACCAGGGCAAGCTGACGATCTATCGCGGCGGCTACAGCGCCTTCGAGAAACTGCGCGCCGAGAAGCAGGCGAATCTCGCCAAGCAGCGCGAAAAGCAGGATGCCGAGCGCAAGCACCTCCAGGCCTTCGTCGACCGCTTCAAGGCCAAGGCTTCGAAGGCGAGCCAGGCGCAGTCGCGCGTCAAGCGACTGGAGAAGATGGAGACGATCGCCACCATCATCGACCGCGACGTCCAACCCTTCAGCCTGCCCGGGCCGGAGCGACCGCTTTCGCCGCCGATGGTGGTGCTCGAAGGCGCCAGCGCCGGCTATGGCGACAAGACCGTGCTCTCGCGCCTCAACCTGACACTCTCGCCGGATGACCGGATCGCCCTGCTCGGCTCGAACGGCAATGGCAAGTCGACCTTCTGCAAGCTGATCGGCGGCCGGCTCGAGCCGCAGACCGGCCAGATGCGGCGCTCATCCAAGCTCCAGACCGCCTATTTCGCCCAGCATCAGCTCGACGAGCTTAGGATGGAGGACACGCCGGTCGGTCATATCCGCGACCTGATGCCCGATGTGCCTGAAGCCAAGGTCCGCGCCAGGGCGGCGCAGATCGGCTTTCCGGCTTCCAAGGCCGATACCCCGGTGAAGAACCTCTCCGGCGGCGAGAAGGCAAGGCTGATGCTGGGTATCGCTGCTTTCGGCGGCCCGCATCTGCTGATCCTCGACGAGCCGACGAACCATCTCGACATCGACAGCCGCACCGCTTTGGTCAAGGCGATCAACGATTATCCAGGCGCCGTCATCCTCGTCAGCCACGACCGCTTCCTGATCGACGCCTGCGCCGACCGGCTCTGGATCGTCGGCGACGGCACCGTGAAGAACTTCGACGGCGACATGGAGGATTACCGCAGCCTCGTGCTCGGCAGCGCCAAGGCGGCACGGCGCGAAAAATCGGGCAAGCAGGAGGCGGCCTCCGCCAGCGGCAAGACCGAGGAGCGCAAGGGTAACGCCCAGAAGCGTGCAGCGCAGGGGCCGCTGCGGCAGAAGCTCAATCTGGCCGAGGCACGCATCGCCAAGCTCACCGGCCTGATCGAGAAGGTCGACGGCGTGCTCGGCAACGGCGCAGCCTTCGCGCGCGATCCGGACAAGGCCCGGCAGCTCTCGCGCCAGCGGGCGGAGCTGGCAGAAGCGCTGGCGGCAGCGGAAGAGGAATGGCTCGGGCTGAGCGAGGAGCTGGAGAGCGCCTGAACCATGTCATGCTCGGGCTTGTCCCGAGCATCTCTGGGAGGCGCTTCTGATAGAGACGGTCGCTCCAGGCCGTCCATGGCGCAGGTGCTACTGGTTCAGCCCTGCTGCTCGGGCTGCCCCGGCTTGACGATCCGGCTCAGGCGATTGTCGGTGAACATGTAGATCTCGCGCCCGCCGGGCTCGGCATAGAGCACCTGGACCTCGCGCTGGCCCTTGCCGCTCTCGCCGATCAGCACGTCGGTGGGCCGGGTGCGCTTCAGCCTGACCAGTTCGCATTCGGTGATGCCGATGGCGATCTCGGCCGGCGCGGGCCGGGTCGACGGATCGAGCGAAGCCCCTGCCTGGCATTCGCCGTCGGGGGTCAATACCGCCTCGCTGGTCGCGACTCTCGCCGAAGCGCTGGTGGTGGTCGACTTGTTTCCGTCGGACACGAAGGAAAAGCCGCCCATATCGACGGCACAGCCGCCCAAGCCGAGGGCCAGGGCGAGCATCACGGGAATCTTCACGCTTTCTTCTCCCAGCGGCCGGTCTCGTCCTGCTGCCAATAGGTGGCGGCCAGGCCCCGTGCGCGCAGTTTCTTCCAGTCCTCGCGGGCGGAGGCGAGCGCTTCCGGATCATCCCCGTCGAACATCAGGATGACGCGTTCATAAGCGTCCAATGCGTCGGGAATGCGAACGCCATCGACACAGAAGCGAACCTGCGCCGCATTCGGATTGTCGGCGGTGGTGGTCAGCACGATCGGGTTGCCGGCGGCATCCGGCTCGGTCGCGACGCCATGCGGCAGGAAGGAATCATCGGCATAGGTCCAGAGCCGGTCATCGAGCGTCGCGAGGCGCTCGCGGCTCGAGCACTCGACCACCACCTTCCAGCCGCGCGAAAGCGAGCGCTCGAGCAGAGTCGGCAAGACCTGCTCGAGCGGGCGAGACTGCAGATGGTAGAACCAGATCTCGGCCATGATGCTGGTCTTTCCAGCAGCTTACGCGTGTGGGCTGATAATTGGAATCAACCCTCGTAGTGATCCGCGACCAGCCGATCGAGCAGGCGAACGCCCCATCCCGAAGCCCAGGAGCGGTTGATCTCGGTGGTCAGCGAGCCCATGCCGGTGCCGGCGATATCGAGATGTGCCCAGGGCGTATCGTTGACATGGCGCTGCAGGAACTGCGCCGCGGTGATCGAGCCGCCATGGCGTCCGGCCGAGTTCTTCATGTCGGCGAATTTGGAATCGATCATCTTGTCGTAGGCCGCGCCCAGCGGCATGCGCCAGACCGTCTCGCCGGTCGCCTTGCCGGCAGTCGCAAGCCGTTCCGCCAATTCGTCGTTGTTCGAGAACAGGCCGGCATGCTCCTGCGCCAATGCGACCAGGATGGCGCCGGTCAGCGTCGCCAGGTTGACCATGAAGCCCGGCTTGAAGCGCTCCTGCGTGTACCAGAGCACGTCGGCGAGCACGAGCCGGCCTTCGGCGTCGGTGTTGATGATCTCGATGGTCTGGCCGGAGAGCGAGGTGACGATGTCGCCCGGGCGCTGGGCGTTGCCGTCCGGCATGTTCTCGACCAGGCCGATGACGCCAACGGCATTGACCTTCGCCTTGCGGGCGGCCAGCGCGTGCATCAGCCCGGTGACGCAGGCGGCGCCGGCCATGTCGCCCTTCATGTCTTCCATGCCGCCGGCCGGCTTGATCGAGATGCCGCCGGTGTCGAAGGTCACGCCTTTGCCGACGAAGGCCACCGGCTGCTCGCCCTTTCCGGCGCCGTTCCAGCGCATCACGACGACGCGGCTCTCGCGGCGCGAGCCCTGGCCGACGCCCAGCAGCGCGCGCATGCCGATCTTCTTCAGTTGCTTCTCGTCGAGGACTTCGACATCGACGCCGAGCTTCTCGAGCTTGGCGGCCCGGTCGGCGAACTCCTCGGGATGAAGGACATTGGGCGGCTCGTTCACGAGATCGCGAGCCAGTTCAACGCCGCCCGCGATTGCCTCGCGCGCCTTCAGCGCCTTCTTGACCGCCGACGGGTCGGCAACGCGCAGGATCGCGGTCTTTGCTTCGGTCTGCTCGGCGTCGCGGCTCTTGGTCTTGTACTGGTCGAAAGCATAGGCCCGCAGCTTCAGGCCGAGGCCGATTTCGGCGATCTCAGCAGCGGCCAGCTCGCCCTCCGGCAGGGCGGCGATGACGTCGGCGCTGCGGCCATGGCCGAGCCGGCCGGCGATGGCGCCGCCAAGCAGCGCGAAATCGAGCTTTTCGCGCTCGGCTGCCGACCCGGTGCCGATCAGGATCAGGCGCTCATAACCTGCTCCGTCCGGCGCCAGAACGGTCAGCCCCGCCAGCGCCTTGCCCTTGAAGCGCTCGGCCGCGGCAGCGCGCGCGATCAGGCTGCGGCCACCATCGCCGAGCCATTCGTCGGCGGCCCGGGCGGGGACGAGCTTGTCCGAGACGAGGATGACGAGATCCTCCCCGGCAATGGCGTTCAGGGCTTTGACCTCAAGCTTCAGGCGCTGCGACATCGACGGCTCACATTGGACGAAGTGGGCGGGGGGAGGACGGAACTGACGGGCAGTGGCGCGGGAAGGCCACAAACGATTCCCGTTTGCGCCATGATCGAAGCTATACCATAGGAGCTTCGAGGCGAGCCGTCCAAGGGGAGCGCCTTCACCCCTGCCCCGCCTGCCCAGGATCGACCGCGTGCGTTTTGGACTGCTCGACCGCTACATCTTGAAGATTGCCGCGGCGGCGACGGTCATCCTGCTCGTCGGCCTGACCAGCGTCATCTGGGTGACGCAGGCGCTGCGCGAGGTCGATCTGATCACCGGCAAGGGCCAGACGGTGATGATCTTCTTCACCGTGACTCTGCTCTCGTTGCCGGCCCTGATCGCCGGCATCGCGCCGGTCGCGCTGTTCATGGCGACGCTCTACACGCTCAACAAGCTCAACAGCGATTCCGAACTGATCGTGATGAACGCGACCGGCGTGGCGCCCAAGCGCCTGACCCGGCCGTTCGTCGTGCTGACGCTGGCAACCGCGGCGCTGGTCGGCTGGATGGCCCTATCGGTGATGCCCGCCGGCTTCCGCTCGCTGCGCGATCTGATCACCCTGATCCGGGCCGATTTCGTCGCCAATGTCGTCAAGGAAGGCCAGTTCGTCGCGCTCGATTCGGGCGTCACCTTCCACTACCGCGAGCGCTCCGGGCAGGCCCTACTCGGCATCTTCATGCAGGACCGGCGCGATCCGAATCAGCCGGCTGTCTATATCGCCGAGCGAGGCCAGACAGCGGAGGCCGACGGCAACAGCTTCCTGATGCTGGAAAAGGGCACGATCCAGCGCGAGAGCCGCGACCGGAACTCGAGCTCGATCATCTCGTTCGAGCGCTACGCCCTCAACCTCTCGGCGCTGTCGGGCGATTCCGACGGGGCCGGCGGCGGCGATGGCGACAAGGTGATCTACAAGCCGCGCGAACGGACGACCTGGGCGCTGCTGCGCCAGGATCCGAACGAACCCTACTACAAGATCCAGGAAGGCCGCTTCCGCGCCGAACTGCACAACCGCCTGTCGGCGCCGCTCTATCCGATCGCCTTCATGCTCGTCGCCTTCGCCTTTCTCGGCGAGGCACGCACCACCCGCCAGGGCCGCGCCGTCGCCATCCAGCTCGCGATCCTCCTGGTCGGCGCGATCAGAATCGGCGCCTATGCCGCCTGGACGGCGAGTGTCCGCTCCGGCTTTGCCGTCGTCCTGCTCTATGTGCTGCCGCTCGTCACCATCGCGGTCTCGGCAAGCCTGATCGCCTACGGCGCCCGCGCCCGGGCATTGATCGACCAGCTGACAGAATCGCTGGCAGCGCCCTTCCTGGCCATCTCGGCGCGTTTGCGGCGGAACTGATGCTGCTTTTCAAGACCTTCGGGCGCTATCTGACCCAGCGCTTCTTCCGCGCCATATTGAGCGTGTTCGGGACGTTCTTCTTCCTGATCCTGACGCTCGATTTCGTCGAGCTGATGCGCCGCGCCGGCGACTCGCCGGTCGCCACCACGCCGAGCATCATTCAGCTGGCGCTGTACCGCGCGCCTTCCGTTGCCGAGCAGATCTTTCCCTTCGCGGTATTGTTCGGCGGCATGTTCGCCTTGCTGAATCTGAGCCGCAAGCTCGAGCTGGTGGTGGCCCGCTCGGTCGGCATCTCGGCCTGGCAGTTCCTGCAGCCGGCCGCTCTGGTCGCGGGCCTGGTCGGGCTGATCTCGATCGGAATCTACAATCCCATCGCAGCGGAGCTGAAGCAGCGCGCCACCAAGCTGGAAGCCTCGTTGTTCGTGCGCACCGGGCAAGTGGCCAGCGGCAAGGAGATCTGGATTCGCCAGCGCAGCCTGGACGGTCAGGCGATCATCCGGGCTGCCGCAGCGCTGGAAGATGGCGTCGGCCTCGCCCAGGTCGCCTTCTTCAACTACGCCCCCGACGGCGGCTTCAGCGAGCGCATCGAAGCCCGTCAGGCGATCCTGCATCGCGGCTACTGGGAGCTGTCGGATGCGAGGGTCACGTCGGTCATGGAAGAGCCACAGAGCTACCCGACATACCTCGTCGCGACGAATCTGGAGCCCGAGCAGGTGCGGCAAAGTTTCACTCCACCGGACTCCGTGGGCTTCTGGTCGATGCCGGCCGTAATCGACCGGACCCGCAAGGCGGGACTCGACACGACACGCTATGAATTGCGCTACGAATCCCTGAAAGCGCGCCCGTTGCTGCTCATCGCGATGATTCTGGTGGCAGCATCCGTTTCCTTAAGATTTTTCCGGTTTGGTGGTGTCACCAGGTTGGTGGTAGGTGGCGTGGCGGCTGGGTTCATGCTCTATGTGGCTACGCAACTATCTGAGGAGTTGGGCTCATCGGGGATCGTCAACGCCCCGGTGGCCGCGTGGCTGCCTGCGATCGTGGGCAGCCTGCTCGGCGCTCTCGCCCTCCTTCATCAGGAAGACGGCTGATAATACGGTGCCTATGGTTAATTTTGGATTGAGTTCATGGTTCCCGGCGTGAGACGCATTGCGCGCCTTGCCGCAGCGACCGCGCTGGCGACGACGCTTGCGCCCGTCTTCGCGGGACCGAACCTTGCCTACGCGCAAGAGGCCGCCAAGCCACAGGAGCGCATGGTCGTCGACGCGCGCGAGCTCGTCTACGACAAGGACAAGAACACGGTCTCGGCCGTCGGCGATGTCCAGATTCTCTATCAGGGCCGCACCATCGAAGCCGACCGCGTCGTCTACGACCGGCTCAGCAAGCGTGTCGTGGCGACGGGCAATGCCCGCATCACCGAAGCGAACGGCACCGTCATCACCGGCGACCGCTTCAACCTGACCGACGATTTCCGCGACGGCTTCATCGATTCGCTGCGCGTCGTGAACACCGACAAGACGCGCTTCTCGGCGCCGCGGGCAGAACGCACCGACGGCGAGGTCTTCGTTTTCGACAAGGGCATCTACACCGCCTGCGAGCCCTGCGCCGAGAACCCGGAGAAGCCGCCCTTCTGGCAGGTTCGTGCCGCCCGGATCATTCACAAGAAATCCGAGCAGATGATCTATTACGAGGATGCACGGCTCGAGTTTGCCGGCATCCCGATTGCCTACATCCCCTACATGTCGGGACCGGACGCGACGGTTAAGCGCAAGACCGGCTTCCTCTCGCCGAAATTCATCAACACCTCGGCGCTGGGCTACGGCGTCGGCCTGCCCTATTTCATCAACCTCGCGCCGAACTACGACGTCACCCTGACGCCGACCTACCTCACCCGCCAGGGCCTCCTCGGCGAGGCCGAATGGCGCCATCGCTTCTCGAACGGCTCCTACAACGTGCGGGCCGCAGGAATCTTCCAGCGGGACAAGGATGCCTTTCTCAAGAGCCCGTTCGGCGCTGGCGACGACAAGTTCCGTGGCTCGATCGAGAGCAGCGGCAAGGTCTTCCTGAATCCCCGCTGGACCTTCAGCTGGGATATCGCCGGCTCGACGGACCGCTTCTTCTACAAGAACTACCGCGTTCGCAGCGAGAGCATCACGAGCGGCAGCTTCCTGCAGGAATCGACCTCGACCGTCGCCCTCAATGGCCAGAGCAAGGACGCATGGTTCGACATGCGCGGCTACTACTTCCAGCCGCTGAACTACAATGACTGGCAGAAGCAGCAGCCGGTCGTGCTGCCGGTGGTCGACTACAACAAGCGCCTCCACAAGCCGTCGCTGATCGGCGGCGAACTCTCGTTCACCGTCAACATCACGCATCTGACGCGCGAGGCTGCGGCGTTCAAGGAAATCCCGAACCAGAACACCTATCTCATCACCACGCCGGCCTACTCGCTGTTCGACGGCTGCGCCGTCTACCAGAAGGACCGCTGCCTGGTCCGCGGTCTCGGTGGGACGATGGCTCGTGCGACGGCCGAGGTCGCCTGGCGGCGCAATTTCACGGATTCCTTCGGCCAGATCTGGACGCCCTACACCTCGGTGCGCGCCGACATCTTCTCGATCAACCCGAACACGACGGACTATGCGAACTACCATGTCCGCACGATCGCCGACACGTCGGACGACGTGTTCGGGCGGGTGATGCCGGCGGCCGGCCTGCTCTATCGCTATCCCTTCGTCGCCACGACGTCATGGGGCACGCATATTCTGGAGCCGGTTGCACAGGTCGTGGTTCGGCCGAACGAGACCAACAGCCTGCGCGTCGCCAACGAAGATGCGCAGAGCATGGTCTTCGACGACACGAACCTGTTCGAGTGGAACAAGTTCTCGGGCTACGACCGTGTCGAGGGCGGCAGCCGCGCCAATATCGGCCTGCGCTACTCCGGCACCTTCGGCAAGGATTCCTACGCCAACCTGCTGGTCGGCCAGTCCTATCATCTCGGCGGCCGCAACTCTTTTGCGACCGGCGATCTGGTCAACACCGGTCTCGAATCCGGGCTGGATACCCGCCGCTCCGACTATGTCACCCGGGCCCAGTACCAGCCGTTCAAGGGCCTGCTCCTCCAGGGCGGCGCCCGCTTCGACGAGTCGACCTGGGAAGCTCAGCGCATCGACGCGTCGGCCTCCTATTCGCACAGCATCTTCTCCACCACGGTCGGCTACAGCCGCTACGAGCCGCAGCCCGAGCTCGGCATTCCGCGGCGGCGCGAAGGCCTGAGCCTGAGCCAGTCGTTCAGCTTCGCGCAGTACTGGAGCGTCCGCGGCAGCGTGCTGTTCGACCTCGACAAGTACAAATATGACCGCGAGCGCTACCGCGACGCCTACATCCTGAACCAGCTCTACCCGGCCTCCTATGCCGCCCCGATCTACCCCAAGACCGGGCCGATCCAGACGGCTGCGTTGTCGGCAGGGCTGAGATACCAGGACGAGTGCACGATCTTCGACGTGACCTATTCGCAGTCCTATGCCGACCGGCAGGCGGGTGCGAAGAACGACACGCGGACCGTCATGTTCCGGCTCGAACTGCGGACGCTGGGCGAGATCAGCTATTCGCAGAACCTCGGCGCTGCCAGCGCGGGCGACGGCGTCGCGAGCAACTGACGAAGCGACGACGCGGTCTCGCCATCACTCCGGAGGAGGCCGCGCTTGCGCCATCGTCTGCTGGCCCTGACGCAGGGCGACCCGGCGGGGATCGGCCCCGAGCTCAGCCTGATGGCCTGGATGCTGCGAGAGCAGCGCCAGTTGCCGGTCTTCGCCTATCTCGGCAATGCTGCGGCCTTGCAGGATCTCGCCGACCGGATGGGCTTTGCGGTGCCGGTGCGCAGCGTCGGCTGGGAGGAGGCTGAAGCGGTCTTCGGCGAAGCCCTGCCCGTGATTTCAATTGAAAGCGCAGCTCCGGCTGTTTCCGGCAGGCCCGACCCGGCCAATGCAGCCGGCGTGATCGAGGCGATCGAACGCGGCGTCGCAGCCGTCGAGGCCGGGCTGGCCGCGGCGCTCGTCACCAACCCGATCGCCAAGAGCGTGCTCTATGCGGCGGGATTCAGCCATCCCGGCCATACCGAGTTTCTCGCCGAGCTTGCGGGACGAGGCCGAAAAGCAGTGCCGCGGCCGGTGATGATGATCTGGTCGGAGGCGCTCGCGGTGGTACCGGTGACGATCCACGTGCCGCTCTCCGCCGTGCCCGCCCTCCTGACGACCGAGCTGATCGTCGAGACCGGCCAGATCGTCGCCGCCGATCTGGCTCGGCGTTTCGGCATCAGCAGGCCAAGGCTGGCACTGAGCGGTCTCAACCCGCATGCCGGCGAAGGCGGAGCGCTCGGGGGCGAGGATGATGCCGTCGTTGCCCCGGCCGTCGAAAGGCTGCGCGCGCTTGGTATCGAGGCCAGCGGCCCCTATCCGGCCGACACGATGTTCCACGAGCGGGCACGTGCGGGCTATGACGTTGCGCTTGCCATGTATCACGACCAGGCCCTGATCCCGATCAAGACGATCGCCTTCGACGAAGGCGTCAACGCCACGCTCGGCCTGCCCTTCATCCGGACCTCGCCGGATCACGGCACCGCCTTCGCCATCGCCGGCAAGGGCGTGGCGCGGCCCGACAGCTTGTGCGCGGCCCTCAGACTGGCCGCCAGGATGACCCAGGCCGAGATGGAGGCGCGAGCATGAGCGGGCAAGACGGCCTCGCCCAGGACGGCCTGCCACCACTGCGCGAGGTGGTCGAGCGCCATGGCCTGATGGCGCAGAAGGCGCTCGGCCAGAACTTCCTGTTCGACCTCAACCTCACCGGTCGGATCGCGCGAGCGGCAGGACCACTGGCCGGACAGACGGTCGTCGAGATCGGCCCTGGCCCAGGTGGCCTGACGCGGGCACTGCTGGCGAACGGGGCGGAGCGCGTGATCGCGATCGAACGCGACCGACGCTGCCTGCCGGCGCTGGCCGAGATCGCGGCGCATTATCCCGGACGGCTCGAGATCGTGGACGGAGATGCCCTCGCCGTCGACCTTTCGCGCCTGCTCGACGGTCAGGATGCCCGGATCGTCGCCAACCTGCCCTATAATATCGGTACGCCCCTGCTCGTGGGCTGGCTCAGCGCCGAGCCCTGGCCGCCCTGGTGGAGCTCGCTGACCCTGATGTTCCAGCGCGAGGTCGCCGAGCGCATCGTCGCGACGCCCGAGCAGCGCGCCGCCTATGGCCGCCTCGCCGTCCTCGCCGGCTGGCGCTGCGAGACCAGGATTCTGTTCGACGTGCCTAAGACCGCGTTCGTGCCGCCGCCCAAGATCACTTCCTCGATCGTGCAGCTGGTGCCGCGCCAGCAGCCGGAGCCTTGTGACCGGCGGCTGCTCGAACGCATCACGCTCGCCGCTTTCGGACAGCGTCGCAAGATGCTGCGCCAGAGCCTGAAGCCGGTGCTGGCGGAGCCGACCCCGATCATCGAGGCGGCCGGCCTGCTGCCGACAGCGCGCGCCGAGGAGATCCCGGTCTCCGGTTTCGTGCGGCTCGCCAACGCGCTGGCCGAAGCGCTCTGAGCAGGAGAGCCTGCGCCGCCGGCGGGTTTCAGTTCGTCGGCTCGGCCAGCAGATTTTCGACGAAGGCCGCCATGCCCGTCGCTCGCACGCGCTTCAGACGCTCCGCGACCAGGATCGCACGCACCGATTCATAGGCCGTGCTGAGATCGTCGTTGACGATCACGTAGTCGTAGACGCTCCAGCGCGCGATCTCGTCGCGGGCGTTGCCGAGGCGCTTGGCGATCACCTCCGGGGCGTCCTCGGCGCGCCGGACCAGGCGCGAGCGCAGTTCGGCCATCGAAGGCGGCAGGATGAAAACCGTGACCACGTCCTCGCGGGCGCGCTCGAGGATCTGCAGCGTGCCTTGCCAGTCGATGTCGAAAAGCACGTCACGGCCGGCGCTCAGGGCAGCATCGACGGGCTTGCGCGGCGTGCCGTAGCCATTGCCATGGACTTCGGCCGCCTCCAGCAGATCATCATGGCGGCGCAGCTCGTCGAACTCGGCGCGGTCGATGAAACGGTAATGCACGCCGTCGATTTCGGACGGGCGGCGCGGACGCGTCGTCACCGAGACCGAGAGATCGAGATTGCTTTCCCGCTGGCAGAGCGTGCGGGTCAAGGTCGACTTGCCGGCGCCCGAAGGCGACGACAGGATCAGCATCAGGCCGCGGCGGGCCGGGCGAACAAGATCGGCCATCGCCATCACTCCACGTTCTGGACCTGTTCGCGGAGCTGGTCGACCGTCGTGCGCAGATCGAGGCCGATGCGCGACAGGCCGGGATCACCCGCCTTGGCGCAGAGCGTCGAAGCCTCGCGGCCGAATTCCTGGGCCAGGAAATCGAGCTTTCGGCCGATCGGCCCGCCCTGAGCCAAAAGCTCGCGCAACCCGGCGACATGGGCGTGCAGCCGGTCGATCTCCTCGCGGATGTCGGCGCGCACGGCGAGCAGAGCGGCTTCCTGATGCAGGCGCTGCGGCTCCAGCGCCGAGCTCGTCTCCAGCAGGGCTGCAACCTGCGAGGCCAGACGCGCCTTGATCGCCTCGACGCTGCGGGCAGGATGGCCTTCGGCCTCGCCCGTCAGCCGGGCGATGGTGGCGAGATGTCCGGCGATCACGGTCTCGAGCGCCTGCCCCTCGCCAAGCCTGGCCTGCCTCAGCGAAGCGACCAGGCGCGAGAGCGCAGCCAGAACCGGCGCTTCGAGCGCGGCGAGCGCGTCATCCGCCTCCTCGGCGATCTCGACGACGCCGCGGATGGCGAGCAGCCCATCCAGCGAGGCCGGCGCAATGCCGGCCGGCAGGGTCACGCGCCCGGCGGCATCGAGCAGGGCGGCCAGCGCCTCCTGGTTGATGCGCGGCCGTGCCGGGGCGGCGGCACTGGTGATGGCGAGATTGACGTGCAGGGTGCCGCGCGAGAAGGCCGCGGACATCTGCTTGCGCGCCGCCTCGGAGAACAGCTCAAAGCCCGGTGGGACGCGGACGCGGACGTCGAGGCCGCGGCCGTTGACGCTGCGGACCTCCCAGGCAAAAGCGTGGGTGGCGACGGTTCCGGCCTCGCGCGCGAAGCCCGTCATGCTTTCGATTGCCATGCTGAGATAATTCCTGCCCGCAGAACGCGGCCGGACCCTAGACAGGGCTTGTCACGACGACAAGCACGGGGTGTGGAAAGCCGCGATCAGGGTCGCAGGGGGGGGACGACCTTCGGGCTGTTCAGGTCGAAGGTCCGGTTGCGCAGCGGGTCGCGCTCGGTCCCTTCCGATGCATCGAAGGCGCGCGCCCGGGTGCCTTCCCCTGCCTGCGCTGCCTGGCCGGTGCGGCGATTGCCCGGCACCGGGAAGGTCTGCGGGTTCTCCGGCTGCTCTGCCGCCTGCGTGCCGGGGCGGCCGCCTACCGGCGCTTCCGTGCGGGAATCGGGCGAAGGCGGCGGCTCGGCCTTGTCGATGCTCGCCTCGGGCGCCGGCTTGCCGGCCTCGCGCCGCCCGGCCTCGACCTGGCGCCAGCGTGCGACATTGCGGTTGTGCTGCTCCAGCGTCTCGGCGAAGGCGTGGCCGCCGCTGCCATCGGCGACGAAATAGAGATCCTTGGTGCGCGAATGATTGACGACGGCTTCCAGTGCGGCGCGGCCGGGATTGGCGATCGGCCCCGGCGGCAAGCCGTCGACCACATAGGTGTTGTAGGGCGTCGCCTGGTTGATCTCCGCGCGCATGATGCCGCGCCCGAGCGTACCCTTGCCGCCGACCAGCCCGTACACGATCGTCGGGTCGGACTGCAGCTTCATCTTGCGATTGAGCCGGTTGATGAAGACGCCCGCGACGCGGGTGCGCTCATCGGCCCGCCCCGTCTCCTTCTCGACGATGGAAGCCAGGATGACGAGTTCCTGCGGCGTCTTGATCGGCAGGTCGGCCGGGCGGCGAGCCCAGATGTCGTTGAGGATACGGCGCTGGTCGCGGGTCATCCGGTCGACCATGGCCTGCCGCGTCGAGCCGCGCTGGAATTTGTAGGTATCCGGCAGCATCGCGCCCTCGCGCGGAACCTGGATGATGTCACCGGAGAGCAGATCGTTCTCCTTCAGGCGCGCGACGATCTGTTCGCTGGTCAGGCCCTCGGGCACGGTGACGGAGTGCTCCACCGCCTTGCCCTCGGCGATGAGGTCGAGGATGTCGCGCTGGCTGACGCGCGCCTTGAACAGATATTCGCCGGCCTTGAGCTTGGTCCAGTTGCCCGAGAGCAGCGCCGAGATGCGGAAGGCCCAGGGATATTCGATCAGCCCTTCGCGCTGGAGCAGTTCGGCGATCTCGGTGAGGCCGCTCTCCTTGGGAATGATCAGCACCCGGTCATTGGCGAGCGGCCCGGGCGCACGGCTGCGGCTCTCGACGAAGGCGATGCCGCCACCGATCAGTCCGGCGAGGACGAGCAGCGCGGTGAACAGTCCGCTGAGCATGGCGATGAAAGGCGAGCGCCGCCGGCGACGCACCTTGGGCGGCGGTGAAGGCGGCGCGACCGGCTTCAACGCCTCGTTCGGGCTTCTCGGCGCAACGCGGGG
Organism: Bradyrhizobiaceae bacterium; assembly: GCA_036676315.1. Lineage (GTDB taxonomy): Bacteria > Pseudomonadota > Alphaproteobacteria > Rhizobiales > Beijerinckiaceae > Allobosea. The sequence continues at coordinate 60,918 of JAKFDB010000020.1, read as the reverse complement.
CGGTTGGTTCATGATGCGTACGCCCGATTTCCCGACATCACGACCTGCTTTGCCGGCATGGATTCCACCTGTCGGCCGCGCGCTCGGCATTCTGGCACGGCAGCGGCGACAGGCTAGCGAAAATTATGGCGAAAGCGCGCTGTCGCCGGATCAGCTGGCGAAGCGCCGCATCACCAGGGAGGCATTGGTGCCCCCGAAGCCGAAGGAATTGGAAAGCACGACGTCGACCTTCCGCTTCTTCGCCTTGTGCGGCACGAGGTCGATCTCGGTCTCGACCGAAGGATTGTCGAGATTGATCGTCGGCGGCAGGACCTGGTCGCGAATCGCCAGGATCGAGAAGATCGCCTCGATCGCGCCGGCGGCGCCGAGCAGATGGCCGGTTGCCGATTTGGTGGAGGACATCGCCGGCCGCTGCGGCGCATTCGCCAGCAGGCGCTCGACCGCGCGTAGCTCGATCTCGTCACCGACCTGGGTCGAGGTGCCGTGGGCGTTGATGTAGTCGACATCGGAAGCGCGCAGGCCGGCGCGGTTCAGCGCCGCCTGCATGCAGCGATAGGCGCCGTCCCCGTCCTCGGCCGGCGAGGTGATGTGATAGGCGTCGCCCGACATGCCGTAGCCCACGACCTCGGCATAGATCTTCGCGCCGCGGGCCAAAGCGTGATCGAGCTCCTCGAGCACGACGACGCCGGCCCCCTCGCCCATGACGAAGCCGTCGCGATCCTGATCATAGGGCCGCGAAGCCTTCTCGGGCGTATCGTTGAAACCGGTCGAAAGGGCACGGCAGGCGCAGAAGCCGGCAATGCCGATGCGGTTGATCGCCGATTCGGTGCCGCCGGCGACCATCACCTCGGCATCGCCGAGCGCAACCATGCGGGCCGCATCGCCGATGGCGTGGGCGCCGGTCGAGCAGGCGGTGACGACGGCGTGGTTCGGGCCCTTCAGGCCGTGCTCGATCGAGACATAGCCGGCCGCGAGGTTGCTGAGCCGTCCCGGGATGAAGAAGGGCGAGAGGCGGCGCGGGCCGCGCTCCTTCAGCAGAATGGAGGCCTCGTAGATGCCGCCCAACCCGCCGATGCCGGAGCCGATCGCGACGCCAGTCGCGATCTGGTCCTCATAGGATTGCGGCTTCCAGCCGGAATCGCGCAGGGCCTGGGTCGCGGCAGCCATGGCGAAGACGATGAAGTCGTCGACCTTGCGCTGCTCCTTCGGCTCCATCCAATCGTCGGGATTGAAGGTGCCGGCGGAGCCATCGCCACGCGGGATGTTGCAGGCGATGCGGCTCGGCAGATCAGAAGCGTCGAAGCTCGTGATCGGCCCTGCGCCGCTCTCGCCCGCAATTAGGCGGGACCAGGTCGCGTCGACCCCGCATCCAAGCGGGGTCACCATACCAAGTCCGGTGACGACGACACGCCGCATCGGTATTCCTCGCTCGGTCAAGACGCTGGATCGCGCGTCAGACTCAAGCCGCTCAGGCGGACTTCGACAGGAACTTGACGGCGTCGCCGACCGTCACGATCGTCTCGGCGGCATCGTCGGGGATCTCGACGCCGAACTCCTCTTCGAAGGCCATGACCAGCTCGACGGTATCGAGGCTGTCAGCACCCAGGTCCTCGATGAAGTTCGCGCCTTCGACAACCTTGTCGGCGTCGACGCCGAGGTGCTCGATCACGATCTTCTTCACGCGCTCGGCGACATCGCTCATGGGTCTTTCCTCAAACCTTGAAAACACACCGCTGATAGCGACGCGTGGTTGAAATCGGTTTCCCGGTCGACGCTCGCGCCTGGCGGCGCGCCGGTCGGGTGTTCATGGCTGCACAAACGCAACAACCAGGTTGGCGTCAAGCCCCCCGGGTGTCGATCGTCGACCTGCCGGATGGGTAGTTAACACACTACCAATGGGCTGGCGAGAGTTGTCCCGAAGCCTCGAAATGCTCCAAGGACAAGTCCTAACCTTCTCAGATCATTGTCATTCCGCCGTTCACGTGCAGCGTCTGACCGGTAACGTAGGCAGCCTCGCTGCTGGCGAGATAGGCCACCGCCGCAGCGATGTCCTCGCCAACGCCGAGGCGGCCCATCGGCACGTCGGCGAGAATGCTCTCGCGCTGCTTCTCGTTCAGCACCTCGGTCATCGGCGACTCGATGAAGCCCGGCGCGACGACGTTGACGGTGATGTTGCGGCTGGCGACCTCGGCCGCCAGCGACTTCGACATGCCGATCAGGCCGGCCTTCGAGGCGGCATAGTTGCCCTGTCCGGGGTTGCCGGCCGTGCCGACCACCGAGCCGATCGAGATGATGCGGCCATAGCGCCGGCGCATCATGCTCTTCACGGCCGCGCGCGAGAGCCTGAAGGCGGCGGTCAGGTTGACCGCGAGCACCACGTCCCAGTCCTCGTCCTTCAGGCGCATGAACAGGTTGTCGCGCGTCACGCCGGCATTGTTGACGAGGATGTCGAGCCCGCCGAGCTTGGCTTCCGCCGCCGGCACGAGCGCCTCGACCGAATCGCGATCGGAGAGGTTGCAGGGAGCGATCTCGACACGCTCGCCCAGCTCCTTCGCCAGCGCCTCCAGTGCTTCGACCCGGGTTCCCGACAAGGCGACGGTGGCGCCTTGCGCATGCAGGCGCCTGGCGATGGCGCCGCCGAGCCCGCCGGTAGCGCCGGTCACCAGCGCCTTCTTCCCGGTCAGATCAAGCATTGTTCCTCCTTTTCGGCGTTCTGCCGTCTTTATGAGCCGGGCCTCCACGAGACTCCGGCTTTCTCTTTCTGCACCCTGTCCCAGGGGCCGAGTGCCTGCATCAAAGGCCTGCAGCGAGCTCAGCGCCGAAGGCCGGCGCCCGCTCCATCGCATGCCGCCCTAAAGCGCACCCTGCTGGGCCTTGTAGCTCGCGATATCGTCCGGCGCACCGATCGAGGAGGCGGCCGTCCCGGCCGCGATGCGCTTGACCAGCCCGGCGAGGACCTTGCCGGAGCCGACTTCGAAGAACTGCGTCACGCCGGCAGCAGCCATCGCCTCGACGCACTCGCGCCAACGCACCGTACCGGTGACCTGCGCCACCAGCGAGGCGCGAATCGCAGCCGGATCGGAAAGCGGTGCCGCCCCGACATTGGCCACGACCGGAACGGCCGGGGCGTTCATGCGAATCTCGGCCAGTGCAGCCTGCATCGCCTCGGCAGCCGGCTGCATCAGCGCGCAATGGAAGGGGGCCGAAACCGGCAGCAGCATGGCACGCCGCACGCCGCGCTCGCCCGCGAGCACGATCGCCCGCTCGACGGCGGCCTTGGCCCCGGAGAGCACGACCTGACCGCCACCATTGTCATTCGCAGCCTGGCAGACCTGGCCCTGGGCAGCGTCCGCTGCAATGGAGCGGGCCTGTTCGAGATCGACTCCGAGCAGGGCTGCCATGGCCCCCTCGCCCGCCGGAACCGCCTTCTGCATCGCATCGCCGCGAATGCGCAGCAGGCGCGCCGCATCGGAGATGGAAAAGGTGCCGGCGGCAGCCAGGGCCGAATACTCGCCGAGGGAGTGGCCGGCGACGAAGGCCGCATCGCGCGCCAGCGACAGGCCGGCCTCCGCCTCGAGCACGCGGATCGCCGCCAGGCTCACCGCCATCAGCGCCGGCTGGGCATTGGCCGTCAGGGTGAGCTCCTCGCCCGGCCCTTCCCACATCAGCGCCGACAGCTTCTGCGACAGAGCCGCGTCGACCTCGTCGAAGACGGCGCGGGCCGCCGGAAAGGCCTCGGCCAGGCTCTTGCCCATGCCGACGGCCTGCGAACCTTGCCCTGGAAAGATGAAAGCCGTCGCCATGTCCGAATGGTCCTGAAGATCGCGCTTGGTTAACGTTGCGGGGCGCAGTCGCATCGTGCAGGCCGGCAAGTCAAGGCTTGAACAGCTCGAAACTGGACTTGCACGGGTATTTTCCGATGTTTTTGGCTTGCGTGGAACGCCGTTCGCCTGTAACGAGCCCACTGCTTGTTCGGCCGGAGGCTGAACGGATGGCGGAGCAATCCATAATCTGGATCTGCTCCGTTCGGCTTCTCTCCCGGGCAGCCATCATCCCGTGTCTCCGCCTTCGATGAAATCCTGTCGGGCCTTATCCAGGGCTCGGAGGGCTCCGCGCCGGACGAAGCAGGTGAAAGAAGGAAGGCCACTCATGGCATTGTACGAGCATGTTCTGCTCGCGCGACAAGATGTCAGCGCGCAGCAGGTCGAGGCCCTTGTCGAGCAGTTCAAGGGCATCCTCGAGGCGAATGGCGGCTCGGTCGCCAAGGTCGAGTACTGGGGCGTCAAGTCCCTCGGCTATCGCATCAAGAAGAACCGCAAGGCGCATTATTCGCTGCTGAACATCGACGCCCCGCCGGCAGCCGTGGCCGAGATGGAGCGCCAGATGCGCATCAATGAAGACGTGCTGCGCTTCATGACCATCCGCGTCGAGGCTCTCGAGGACGGCCAGTCGGTCATGCTCCAGAAGCGCGACCGCGACGAGCGCGGCGACCGTTTCGACCGTGGCCCGGGCGGCGGCGATCGCTTCGACCGTGGTCCGCGTCGCGAGCGTCCGCGCCGCGAAGACGAAGCCACCGAAACCGTCGCCGGGGAGGCCTGATCCATGTCGACCGCATCTGCTGGCGCCCGTCGCCCCTTCTTCCGTCGCCGCAAGTCCTGCCCATTCTCTGGCGAAGGCGCCCCGAAGATCGACTATAAGGACGTGCGTCTGCTCTCGCGCTACATCTCCGAGCGCGGCAAGATCGTGCCCTCGCGCATCACCGCCGTCTCGGCCAAGAAGCAGCGCGAGCTCGCCCAGGCGATCAAGCGCGCCCGCTTCCTCGGCCTGCTGCCCTACGTCATCCGCTGAGCGGATCGCTATCGCCGGCGGCGTCAGCCGCCGGCCCTTTTACAATTTTAGTCGCCCGGCGGTGAAAACCCTCCGGGTATGTTGAGGCGAATAGCCCTCTCACCCTGCCGCGAGCCTGTTCCGGTCTGACGGAAAGCACGCGAGAGCAGCGGGACAGCAGGACGGACATGCTACCCATCGTCGGCATCGGCGCAGGGCTGGTTTCAGCCCTTCTGTTCACAGTGGTGATCACCGGATCGCCGCTGGCGTTGCTGTTGTCCTATGTCGCGCCGCTGCCGGTCTTCATCGCCGCGCTCGGCTGGAACCATCGCGCCGGACTGGTCGCCGCAGCCTGCGGCACGGCCGCAGTCGCGCTCGTGCTCAAGATCCCGCTCGGCCTGGCCTTCGCCATCGGCGCGGCACTGCCGGCCTGGTGGATCGCCTATCTCGTCCTGCTGGCGCGCGACGATGGCAACGGCACCAGCGAGTGGTATCCGCTCGGGCGGCTGCTGGTCTGGATCGCTGCGGTCGCCGCACTGGTGACGATCGGCGGCGCGCTGGCGATCTCCACGGACTACGAGACCTATCGCAGCGTGATGACCCGCGGGCTGCAGCTGGTGCTCGGCGGCGGCGAAGGCGTCGGCCCTTCGGTGCGCCTGCCGAGCGGCATCGATGTCGCCGATCTCGCCGCCCGCCTCGCCGCGCTGGTTCCTGCGGCCGCCGGCGCCTCCTTCGTGCCGATGATCGTCGCCAATCTCTGGCTGGCGGCGAAGGCCGTTCAGCTTTCCGGCCGCCTGCCGCGCCCCTGGCCCTTCATTCCGGCGACCCGCCTGCCGGCCAAGGCGGTCGCGGCGCTGGCCGCCGGCATCGTGCTGAGCCTGATGGGCGGATTTGTCGGCCTCGCCGGCGCCGCCATCACCGGAGCCCTGATCGCGGCCTTCGGGCTCGCCGGGCTCGCCGCCGTGCACGATCTCAGCCGCGGCAAGCCGTGGCGGATGCCGACCCTGTTCGCCGTCTACCTGGCGCTGCTGATCATGCTGATCACGGTGTTCCCTTTCCTCGCGCTGCTCGGCATCGCCGACGCGCTCATCGACTTGCGCCGGCGCAAAGCGCCGACGCCGCCTGCCGCCTGACATCAACCCTCTCGACGAAACTCAAGGAGAAGAACCATGGAAGTGATCCTGCTCGAACGCGTCGCCAAGCTCGGCCAGATGGGCGAGACCGTGCGCGTGCGCGACGGCTACGGCCGCAACTACCTGCTCGCTCGTGGCAAGGCCCTGCGCGCCACGGAAGAGAACAAGAAGCGCTTCGAGAACCAGCGCGCCCAGCTCGAGACCCGCAACCTCGAGCTCAAGCACGAGGCCGATTCGGTCGCCGAGACGCTGAACGGCCATTCGGTGGTGATCCTGCGCCAGTCCGGCGAATCGGGCGTGCTGTACGGCTCGGTCTCGACCCGCGACATCGCCGAGGCGCTGAGCAATGACGGCTTCTCGGTCGATCGCGGCCAGATCACCCTGAACGCGCCGATCAAGACCCTCGGCCTGCACACCGTCCCGGTCGTGCTGCATCCGGAAGTCTCGGTCACCGTGACCATCAACGTCGCCCGTTCGGCCGAAGAGGCAGAGCGTCAGGTGCGCGGCGAGAACGTCACCGCCCGCGAGGCGTTCGATCTCGACGATCTCGGCCTCGAGGTCGGCGCTGCGCTGGCGGAAGCCGGCGACGACGACGATCGCTGAGCCTTTTTCGGCCCTGGCCGGAGTCAATGGGCGCCGTGGCAACACGGCGCCCTTTTCGTTTGCGCTGTGGACATCGGGCAGAGTTTTGGCTATTCGATATGTTCCTATTTTGTTCAGGTTCATGACCCGGCGACTCTGACTTATCCAAGGCCATGTCCAGCGCAACCGCCCTCGTCGCCCGCCTCGATAACCGCGAGGCGAATTTCCGCGTCCAGCCTCACAACATCGAGGCCGAGCAGGCGCTGCTAGGCGCGGTCCTGGTCAACAACGACGCCTTTTACCGGGTCTCGGACTTCCTGCATCCCGAGCACTTCTTCGAGGAGCTGCACAAGCGCATCTTCGAGCTGATGTCGGGGCTGATCCGCAACGGCAAGATCGCAACGCCGATCACCCTGAAGACCTATGTCGGCGAGCTCGATCTCGGCGGCATCACCGCCTCGCAATATCTGGCGCGGCTGGCGGCCGAAGCAACGACCGTCATCAACGCCCAGGATTATGGCCGCACGATCTACGACCTCGCCATCCGCCGCCAGCTGATCGGCGTCGGCGAGGAATTGGTCAACGTCGCCTATGACGCCCCGGTCGACATGCCGCCGCGCGAGCAGATCGAGGAGGCCGAGCGCAAGCTCTACGAGCTCGCCGAAAAGGGCCGCTACGAAGGCGGCTTCCAGAAGTTCGACATGGCGATGCGCCTTGCCATCGACATGGCGGCCAGCGCTTTCCAGCGCGCCGGCGGCCTCTCGGGCATTTCGTCCGGCCTGCGCGACCTCGACCAGCGCATGGGCGGCCTGCAGCGCTCCGACCTGATCGTGCTGGCCGGGCGCCCCGCCATGGGCAAGACCTCGCTCGCCACCAACATCGCCTTCAACATCGCCAAGGCCTGGCGCGCCGAGCGCCAGGAGAACGGCGAGCTCAAATCGGTCGACGGCGGCATCGTCGGCTTCTTCTCGCTCGAAATGTCGTCCGACCAGCTCGCGACCCGTATCGTCGCCGAGCAGTCCGGCATCTCCTCCTACAAGATCCGTCAGGGCCGCATCAGCGAGGCGGAGTTCGCCCGCCTCAGCGACGTCGCCGCGCAGATCGAGAAGCTGCCGCTCTATATCGACCAGACCGGTGGTATCTCGATCGCCCAGCTGATGGCCCGCGCCCGGCGTCTGAAGCGCCAGAAGGGCCTCGACGTCCTGTTCATCGACTATCTCCAGCTGCTCGCCGGCTCGAACAAGAACAGCCAGAACCGCGTGCAGGAGCTGACCGAGATCACCACCAGCCTGAAGGCGCTGGCCAAGGAGCTCGAAGTCCCGATCATCGCGCTCTCCCAGCTCTCGCGCCAGGTCGAGAGCCGCGACGACAAGCGCCCCCAGCTTTCCGACCTTCGCGAATCCGGCTCGATCGAGCAGGACGCCGACGTGGTCATGTTCGTCTACCGCGACGAGTATTATCTGAAGGGCAAGGAGCCGCGTCCCGGCACCGAAGATCACAACAAATGGCAGATCGAGATGGAGGCGGCCCACGGCCTGGCCGAACTCATCATCGGCAAGCAGCGCCACGGCCCGACAGGGACCATCGCCCTGCAGTTCGACGCCGACGTGACCCGCTTCTCCGACCGGGCCGACCAGAGCCATCTCCCGGAGCGCCTCGAATGAGCCCCTTCGACACACCCGAGAATGCCGGCCACGGCCCGCTGCTGACGATCGACCTCGGCGCGCTCGTCGCCAACTGGCGTGCGCTCGGCGAGCGGGCAGGCACTGAAGCCGCTGCCGTGGTCAAGGCCGACGCCTACGGCATCGGCATCGAGCCGGCCGTGACGGCGCTCGCCGCCGCCGGCTGCCGCAGCTTCTTCGTGGCGCATCTCTCGGAAGGGGTCCGTGCCCGCGCCGTCGCCCCCGAAGCGACGATCTACGTGCTGAACGGCCTGCCGGCCGATGGCTGCGGCGCCTTTGCCGAGCACGATCTCTCGCCGGTTCTGGGCTCGCATGAAGAGCTGCTGGAATGGGCCGGCTTCCGTCAGAGCGGCGCCCGGGTCCGGCCGGCCGCGCTGCATGTCGACACGGCGATGAACCGGCTCGGCCTCTGGGCCGGCGAAGGGCTCGACCTCGCCCGCGAGCGCTCGGGCGTCATCGCCGCCGCCGAGATCGGGCTGGTGATGAGCCATTTCGCCTCATCGGAGGATTTGGCCGATCCCGCCAATGCCCGCCAGATCGCCGCCTTCGCCGAGATCGCAGCAGCCTTTCCCGGCGTGCCGGCCTCGCTGAAGAACTCGTCGGGCCATTTCCTGCCGGACTGCCCGTCCTATCAGCTCACCCGCCCGGGCTATGCGCTCTATGGCGGCAATCCGAACCCCGGCAAGCCGAACCCGATGCTGCCCGTAGTCGGGCTGGAGGCGCGCATCCTCCAGGTCCGCGAGGTCACGGCCGGGACGCAGGTCGGCTATAATGGCCGCTGGACCGCCCAGGGCCGGCGCAAGCTCGCCACGATCAGCCTCGGCTATGCCGATGGCTATCCGCGCAATGCGAGCTGGACCGATGCCTCGCCCGGCGGCTCCGCCCTGGTCGGCGGGTTGCGCTGCCCCTTCGTCGGCACGGTGTCGATGGATCTGATCATCGTCGACGTCACCCACGCCCCGGCCGGTTCCGCGGTTCGCGGCGCCTCCGTCACGCTCATCGGCGGCGAGCTTGACCTCGAGGCCGTCGGCGCGGGCGCCAAGACCATCGGCTACGAAGTCCTGACGAGCCTCGGACGGCGCCATGCGCGGCGCTATGTCGGGCTTTGATATGATCGGCTCCATCCCACCCGTCATCCTGGGCTTCGCGCAGCGAAGTCCCGGGATCCATCGTAAGGCTCCGCGCTTTACGATGGATCCCGGAGCTGCGCCGCTATCGCGGCTTGTCCAGGATGACGCCGAGGATGTCGTCGACGAGAGCACCAGTTCCTGATGGCCAAGCGCGGTCCTACCTATGCGTGCCAGGCCTGCGGCGCGGTCTATCATCGCTGGCAAGGCAAATGCGATGCCTGCGGCACCTGGTCGTCGCTCTCGGAAGAAGCGCAGGCCGCTCCGGTACCCGGCGGCGGCAGGGTGCCGTCGGGCGGCAGGACGAGAGGCCGCATTTTCGCGCTCGAGAGCCTGAAGGGCGAGACGCAGGACGCGCCGCGGATCGTCTCCGGCATCGGCGAGCTCGACCGCGTCACCGGAGGCGGCTTCGTGCCAGGCTCGGTCCTGCTGATCGGCGGCGATCCCGGCATCGGCAAGTCGACCCTGCTGATGCAGGCCTGTGCCGCGATGGCGCAGACCGGACGGCGCGTCGTCTACGTCTCGGGCGAGGAATCGACCAGCCAGGTTCGATTGCGGGCGCAGCGCATGGGCCTCGCCGAGGCGCCGGTCGATCTCGCCGCCGAGACCAATGTCGAGGACATCATCGCCACGCTCGGCCAGGGCGAGCGCCCTGCCCTGGTGGTGATCGATTCGATCCAGACCATGTGGTCCGGCGAGGTCGAGAGCGCGCCGGGCACGGTGACGCAGGTGCGCGGCTCGGCCCAGGCGCTGATCCGCTATGCCAAGACCTCGGGCGCCTGCCTGATCCTGGTCGGCCATGTCACCAAGGACGGCCAGATCGCCGGGCCGCGCGTCGTCGAGCACATGGTCGATGCCGTGCTCTCCTTCGAGGGCGAAGGCGCGCATGCCTTCCGCATCCTGCGCGGCCAGAAGAACCGGTTCGGCGCGACGGACGAGATCGGCGTCTTCGAGATGACAGGCTTGGGCCTCTCGGAGGTCAGCAACCCCTCCGCCCTGTTCCTGACCGGACGCGACCAGGGCGCGCCGGGCGCGGCCGTACTCGCCAGCGTCGAGGGAACGCGGCCGGTGCTGGTCGAGATCCAAGCGCTGGTGGCGCCGAGTGCATTGGGCACGCCGCGCCGCGCCGTCGTCGGCTGGGAGAACAGCCGCCTTGCCATGGTGCTGGCGGTGCTGGAGACCCATGGCGGGCTGAAGCTCGGCCAGCACGATGTCTATCTCAACGTCGCCGGCGGCCTGCGCGTCGGCGAGCCGGCGGCGGATCTTGCGGTCGCCGCGGCGCTGGTCTCGTCGCTGACGGGAGCAGTGCTGCCGGCAGGTGCGGTCTATTTCGGCGAAATCGCGCTTTCGGGCGCCATCCGCCCGGTTTCGGTCGCCGCCGCGCGCCTGCGAGAGGCTGCCAAGCTTGGCTTCGGCAGCGCCGTTATGCCTGCCGGGGGAGCCGATTCTGGCGATGGTGGCGGGCTCGGCCTGAAGCGCCTCGGCCATGTCGGCGAACTCGTCGCGGAGATCGCCGCCAGCGCACCTCGCCGCAGTGCAAAATGAGCCGACTGCATGGGTGACGCGCGACACGCGAGCTTGTATAGCAAAACCCGCATGGCCTCCCCATCTCTCACGGGCTGGCCCCGGTTTTTCAGCGAAGCGGCCCCAACATGCCTGTGACCCTTCTCGATCTCGTCGTCATCGGCGTGGTTCTCGTTTCCGCTTTGCTGGCGGCGGTGCGCGGCCTTACCCGCGAGGTGCTGGCGATCGCCTCCTGGGCGGCCGCGGCAATCGTCGCCTGGATATTCCATCCGCAGCTTCTGCCGATCGCCCAGCAGCACATTCCGAACAAGACGGTGGCGCTGGTCGTGGTCATCGCCGGCCTGTTCCTGGCGACATTGATCATCGTCTCGCTGATTACAGCGCGAATTTCCGACTTCGTGCTCGATTCGCGCATCGGCGCGCTCGACCGCACCCTCGGCTTCGTCTTCGGCGCCGGCCGCGGCCTGTTGCTCGCCGTGGTCGGCTATCTCTTCTTCACCGCCCTGGTGCCGGAGAAGATGCAGCCCGCCTGGGCACGTGATTCCCGCTCGAAGCCGATTCTCGAGGAGACCGGCCGCAGCCTGCTGACCATGCTGCCGCAGGACATCGATTCGGAGTTCATCAAGAAGCTGCTGCAGCCCAAGACCGGAACCGAACCGAGCGAGGCGCCGGCCGAAGAGCCGCGCACCCCACCGGCCGGCACGCCTCCTGCCGACCCGCAGCGGCGCACGCAGGCGCCCGGCGCGACCGACCGCCAGGCCCTGCAGCGCGTGATCGATTCAAACAGCTCGACCGGAACCACCGCCCCGGCCGCGCCCCGTCCCTGACTGGAGAGCCCCCTCCCGATGGAGCCACAGATGAGCCAAATCCGCGATAGCGAGGCTGCGTTCGACCCGAATGCCGACCGTCTGCGCGAGGAGTGCGGCGTCTTCGGCATTTTCGGGCACGCTGATGCGGCGGCGCTGACGGCGCTCGGCCTGCACGCGCTCCAGCACCGCGGCCAGGAGGCCGCCGGCATCGTCTCCTTCGACGGCAAGCGCTTCCATTCCGAGCGCCGGCTCGGCCTGGTCGGCGACGCCTTCTCGGACGCCGGGGTGATCGACAACCTCAAGGGCGTGCAGGCCATCGGCCATGTACGCTACTCGACGACCGGCGAGACCATCCTGCGCAATGTCCAGCCGCTCTTCGCCGAGCTGCATGGCGGCGGCTTTGCGGTCGCCCATAACGGCAACCTGACCAACGGGCTGACGCTGCGGCGCAATCTGGTGCGCGATGGCGCGATCTACCAGTCGACCTCCGATACCGAGGTGCTGCTGCATCTCGTGGCGCGCAGCCGCAAGACCCGCTTCATCGACCGGTTCATCGATGCGATCCGCCAGATCGAGGGCGCCTATGCGTTCGTCGGCATCACCAACAAGAAGCTGATCGGCGTGCGCGACCCGCTCGGCATCCGGCCGCTGGTGCTGGGCGAGCTCGACGGCTGCCCGATCCTGGCCTCCGAGACCTGCGCGCTCGACATCATCGGCGCCAAGTTCGTCCGCGAGGTCGAGAACGGCGAGGTCATTGTCATCTCCGAGCAGGGCATCGAGAGCCACAAGCCCTTCCCGCCCGTCGCCGAGCGGCCCTGCATCTTCGAATACATCTACTTCGCCCGGCCGGACTCGGTCGTGAAGGGCCAGAGCATCTATGAACGGCGCAAGCGCATGGGCGCCCAGCTCGCCGCCGAAGCCCCGGCCGATGCCGACGTCATCGTGCCGGTGCCCGATTCGGGCGTGCCGGCGGCACTCGGCTACGCCCAGGCGAGCGGCATCCCGTTCGAGCTCGGCATCATCCGCAACCATTATGTCGGACGCACCTTCATCGAGCCGACGCAGAAGGTCCGCGAGCTCGGCGTGCGCCTGAAGCACTCGGCCAATCGCAGCGTGGTCGCGGGCAAGCGCATCGTGCTCGTCGACGATTCGATCGTGCGCGGCACGACCTCGTTCAAGATCGTGAAGATGATGCGCGAGGCCGGCGCCCGCGAGGTGCATTTCCGCATCTCGTCGCCGCCGATCACCCATCCCGACTATTACGGCATCGACACGCCCGACCGCGAGAAGCTGCTCGCCGCGACGCATTCGCTCGAGGAGATGCGCCAGTTCGTCGGCGCCGATTCGCTGGCCTTCCTGTCGGTCGACGGGCTGTATCGCGCCATGGGCCATCCGGGACGCGACCCGGCCCGCCCGGCCTTCACCGATCATTGCTTCACCGGCGACTATCCGACGTCGCTGACCGACCTGGTCGGCGAGAGCGCCAAGCAGAAACTGTCGTTGCTGGCCGAAGCCGGCTGAGTCCGCGCTTCTCCAGTTGGCGCTCCTCGGCCTCATCCTGAGGAGCGCCCGCAGGGCGCGTCTCGAAGGATGCTCCAGGAGGCGTTCGAACCATCTGGATCATCCTTCGAGACGCCGCTTCGCGGCTCCTCAGGATGAGGGCTGAGGTTCCAAAACCGGTTTCCACTGAAGGATCGAAATGACCAAGCCTTTGCAGGGGCGCGTCGCGCTCGTCACCGGCGCCTCGCGCGGTATCGGCCGCGCTGCGGCAATCGCCTTCGCCGAGGCCGGCGCCCATGTCGTGGCGCTGGCCCGGACCACAGGCGCGCTCGAGGAGCTCGACGATGCGATCCAGGCGGTCGGCGGCAGCGCCACGCTCGTGCCGGCTGACCTCGCCGATGCCGGCGCGATCGAGCGCCTGGGGCCGGCCCTGCTACAGCGCTGGGGCAAGCTCGACATCTTCCTGGCCAATGCCGGCATTCTCGGCCCGCTCTCGCCGCTGACCCATGCCAGCGCCAAGGAATGGGCGAAGGTCTTCGACATCAACGTCACCGCCAACTGGCGCCTGCTGAAATCGCTCGAGCCCGCGCTGCAGGCCTCCGATGCCGGCCGGGTGATCATGCTGTCCTCCGGCGCGGCGCATAAATGCATGGCCTACTGGGGGCCGTATTCGATCTCGAAGGCCGCTCTCGAGGCGATGGCACGCAGCTACGCCAACGAGAAGCTCAAGACCCCCCTGCGCGTCATGCTGGTCAATCCCGGCCCGCTGCGGACGCGGATGCGCGCTGAGGCCATGCCCGGCGAGGATCCGCAGACGCTGAAGACGCCGGAGGAACTGGCGCCGCACCTCGTCAAGCTGGCCTCGCCCGAATGGACCGAGACGGGCAAGATCTTCGACTTCCCGCAGGGCAAGGTGCTGACGCCGCAGATGCCGGTGTAGCGGCAGCCGTCATTCTCGGCCAAAGCGAAGCGCAGAGCCAAGAATCTCTGGCCGATCAGGGCCGCTTTTCGTCACGAAATGCTCGGGTCAAGCCCGAGCATGACGCCCCCTCACGGCGCCGCCGCGTATTCGCGCAGAATCTCGATCAGCTCCGACACGGTCAGTTCGGCAGGCGCTCCATCTCCTCGATGGAGAACCAGCCGATCTCGCTGTGCTCGTCGGTGAGGTTTTCCGCCTCGCCGCCATCCCAGGTGGAAACCACGTAGATGTGGTGCAGCGCCGCGCCATTGCGCTCCGGAAAATGCTCCGGCGCCGAGAGCATCAGGCGATAGCTCGTCGGGATGAGCCCGACCTCCTCGCGGCATTCGCGCAGCAGGGCCTCGTCCAGCCCCTCGCCGGCCTCGACCCGGCCGCCGATGGCGTCCCAATGATCGGCCCAGGCACGCTTCCAGGAGGCCCTGAGCCCGAGCAGGACCTTGCCGTCAGATCTGAGGAAGAGCGCGCTGACCGTCTCGGGCGCGCTCGTCATCAGCGCTTGTTCTTGTCGAACGGGTTGTCGCCGCCGCGCGTGTGCAACCGGATCGGCGTGCCCGGCAGCTCGAAAGCCTCGCGCAGATTGTTGACGAGGTAGCGCGTGTACGAGACCGGCAGATGGTCGAGCTGGTTGCCGAACAGCGCGAAGGTCGGCGGGCGCGCCTTGGCCTGGGTCATGTAGCGGATCTTGATGCGCCGGCCGGCGACCGCCGGTGGCGGATGGGCCGAGAGCACGCCTTCCAGCCAGCGATTGATCCGCGCCGTCGAGACCCGGCGGTTCCAGACGCCATAGGCCCGGAAGACCGCCTGCATCAGCCGGTCGATGCCTTCGCCGGCAAGGCCGGAGAGCGGCACGATCTCGACGCCGCGCACCTGCGCCAGCAGGTGATGGGCCTTCTCCTTCAGCTCGGCGAGCAGGCCCTGCTTGTCGGCGACGAGATCCCATTTGTTGAGGCCGATGACGACGCAGCGACCTTCGCGCTCGGTCAGGTCGACCAGCGTCAGGTCCTGCTTCTCGAAGGGGATGGTCGAATCCAGCAGCACGACCACGACCTCGGCGTAGCGAATGGCGCGCAGGGCGTCGGCGACCGAGAGCTTCTCCAGCTTCTCCTCGATCCGCGCGCGCTTGCGCATGCCCGCCGTATCGAACAGCCTGACCGAGCGGCCGCGCCAGTCCCAGTCGACCGAGATGGTGTCGCGGGTGATGCCGGCCTCCGGCCCCGTCAGCAGGCGATCCTGCCCGATCATCCGGTTGACCAGGGTCGACTTGCCGGCATTGGGGCGGCCGATGATGGTGACGCGCAGCGGCCGGTTCGGATCGTCGGCTTCCTCGTCCCCGGGCAAGGCGGCGGGCGTATCGGCCCAGTCGTCCTCTTCTTCTTCCTCCGGCTCGTCGGCGACATAGGGCATCAACGCTTCGAGCAGGTCGGAGGTGCCCTCGCCATGCTCGGCGGAGAAAGGCACCGGATCGCCCAGGCCGAGCGAATAGGCCTCCATCACGCCGTCCTTGCCCTTGTTCCCCTCGGCCTTGTTGGCGAGCAGAATCACGGGCTTGCCGGAGCGACGCACCAGATCGGCAAAGGGCTGGTCCATCGGCGTCAGGCCGAGCCTGGCGTCGATCATGAACAGGATGACGTCGGCCTGCTCGATCGCCGTCTGCGTCTGCGCCCGCATGCGGCCGGCGAGCGAGTTTTCGTCGGCCTCCTCGAGACCGGCGGTATCGATCACCGTGAAACGCAGATGGCCGAGGCTGGCCTCGCCCTCGCGCCGGTCGCGCGTGACGCCCGGCCGATCGTCGACCAGAGCCAGCTTCTTGCCGACTAGCCGGTTGAACAGGGTCGACTTGCCGACATTGGGGCGGCCGACGATGGCAATGGTCGCGGTCATGATCCGTCCAGTTGAGCCGGCACCGGCCGGTACGGACCGGCGCGCAGCTTCAGTTCTTGGTTTCGACGGTGCCGCCGCGCACCAAAGTGAGATAGAGTTCGACGCGCTGGCGCAGGGCCGGCGGTGTCTGGGCATCCGTCACGATGGCGTCGAACCAGCGGCCGGCATCCTCATACAGATTGGCCTTGAGCGCAGCGATGCCAAGGGCCTCCCGGGCCGAGTGGCGCCAGTTGCCCGTGGCTGTCGCGAGCGGCTCGAGAGCCACGCGCAGTTCGGCATAGGGCACGAGATCGACGCGCAGCAGACCGGCCCGCATGCGGGCGAGATCGCGATAATACGCATCGAGCGTGCCGTCATTGGCGAGCGCATCGAAGGCAGCAGCGCCGGCCGCCGGATCGCGCTTGCCGACCTCGCCGGCGAGGCGGAAGCGGGCGATCTGGCGGTAGCCGGCCGGAGCGCTGGCGGAAAGCTCGGTCAGTGTCGCCTCGGCCTCGCTGCCATTGCCATCGCGTGCCGCGCGGACGGCGGATTCGAATTTCGCACCGACGGCCTCGGCCTTCTGCCGCTCCTGGTGCTGCCAGAACTGCCAGCCGGCGACGCCGGCCACGGCGATCACGGCAATCGCGATAAAGACGTTGCTGTACTTGCTCCAGATGGCGGCCGCCTTCTCGCGGCGGACCTCCTCGTCGATTTCGCGGAAAATATCGGACATAACGCCTCGGAAATGCTTGCTGCCCTGCCGGGTAGCACTTTCGCCAGCAGATTGCGAGCCGGTTCGGCAATCGCGCAGGACTACGTCGCCCGGGCCTCCCCGAGCAACCAGTTCCGCATGCTGCTGGTCGCCGCCTATCTGGCGCTGTCGTGACCGGCTGCAGACCGCGCCAGCTTGACCTGCGACCTGCCGAGGCCCTAGAGGCGGGACGCGCCGACGGGGTGGCGCCGCGATCTGCGGCACGCCGACCGATCTTCCCGCCGGGCGCGTGGGCCATCGGCCCGTCCGACAGCAGGATCATAAGCCATGAGCGCCAACGCCATCGTCACCGCCGGCGCCGATCTCGCCCAGCCGGTCCGCTTCGGCAACGCCCTGCCGCTTTCGCTGATCGCCGGCCCCTGCCAGATGGAAAGCCGCGAGCACGCGCTGGAAGTCGCGCTGGCGCTGAAGGAGATGGCGGCCGAACTCGGGATCGGGCTCGTCTTCAAGACCTCGTTCGACAAGGCCAACCGGACCAGCGTCAAGGGCCAGCGCGGCATGGGCCTGGAGGCGGCGCTGCCGGTCTTCGCCGAGATCAGGGAGCGGACCGGCCTGCCGGTGCTGACCGATGTGCACGAAGCCGGCCAATGCGCGGCCGTGGCCGAAGTGGTCGACATCCTGCAGATTCCCGCCTTCCTCTGCCGCCAGACCGACCTGCTCGTGGCGGCCGCCGCGACCGGCAAGATCGTCAACGTCAAGAAGGGCCAGTTCCTGGCGCCCTGGGACATGATCAATGTCGCCGCCAAGGTGACGGAAAGCGGCAACCCGAACCTGATGGTCACCGAGCGCGGTGCCTCCTTCGGCTACAACACGCTGGTCTCGGACATGCGCGCCCTGCCGATCATGGCGCAGGGAATCGGCGCCCCGGTGATCTTCGATGCCACCCATTCGGTGCAGCAGCCCGGCGGCCAGGGCGCCTCGACCGGCGGGCAGCGCGAATTCGTGCCGGTGCTGGCGCGCGCCGCGGTCGCGGTCGGCGTCGCCGGCGTCTTCATCGAGACCCATCCCGACCCCGACAAGGCGCCGTCCGACGGACCCAACATGGTGCCGTTGCGCGAGTTCCCCGCCCTGATCAGGCAGTTGCAGGAGTTCGACCGCGTCGCCAAGCGCCTGGCGCAGGCGACGCCAGCCAATGGCTGAGGCCTCGAAGCCGCAGCCTGACACCGGCTCGCTGACGGCGCTGATCCTCGTTCTCGGGGCCTGCGGCTTCGCCTCGACCTTCACCATGCGGATCCTCGATCCGCTGGTGCCGACGCTGGCAAGCGAGTTCTCGCGCAGCGTGCCTCAGGTCGCCGCGATCGCGACCGCCTTCTCCTTCGCCTACGCGATCGGCCAGCCTTTCCTCGGCCCGGTGGCGGATTCGCTCGGCAAGCTGCGCACCATCTCGACCTGCCTGCTGCTGCTCGCTTTGCTCTCGGCGGCGGCCGCCTTCGCCTGGTCCTTCGACGCGCTGACGATCATGCGCACCGCCGCCGGCATCGTCGCCGGCGGAGTGATCCCGGCCGCCATGGCCGCCATCGGCGACCGCGCGCCTATGGCAGAGCGCCAGGTGCAGCTCGGGCGCTTCCTCGTGCTGATGATCGTCGGCCAGATGGCCGGCGCAGCCTGCTCGGGGCTGATCGCCGCCCATGTCGGCTGGCGCGGCGTCTTCCTGATGGCCAGCGCGCTCGCCGGCAGCGCCGGGATCCTGGTGCTCCTGGTGCTGAAGCCGCGCCCGGACGCGCTGCGCCCGCCGCTGAGCTTTTCCGGCGCGATCGCGAACTACGCCACCGTCTTCGCCAATCCGCGAACCAAGCTGCTCTACGGCCTCGTCATCGTCGAGGGCGCCCTGATCTTCGGCATGCCGCCCTATGTCGCGGCGATCCTGCAGGAGCGCGCCAGCGTCGGCCCTTCGCAAGCCGGCATCGTCATCGCCGGTACCGGCCTTGGCGGCATCGTCTACGGCATCCTGACACGGGTGCTGGTCGAACGCCTCGGGCCGGCACGGATGACCACGGTCGGAGGCGCTCTGATGGCGCTGGCCTACTGCCTCTTCGCCCTGCCGATGCTGCCCTGGTGGAGCGCCATCGCGATCTTCATGCTGAGCGGCTTCGGCTTCTTCCTGATGCACGGCACCTTCCAGGCGCAGGCGACCGAACTGGCGCCGAGCGCACGCGGCTCGGCGGTGGCCCTGTTCGCTTGCGCGCTGTTCTGCGGCCACGCTCTCGGGCCGCTGATGATGGGCGCCGCGCTGCATCTGCTCGGCACCAGCGGCGCGATCCTGCTCTTCGCCGCAGGGATTGGCCTGCTCGGCTTCCTGACCCCGCGGATCCTGCCGCTGGCGGGCAGCCGGACGTGAGCTTCGTTGGAGCGTGCCGTGATCCGAAAACCGCTTCGCAGTTTTCGGCGGCAAGCTCTCAGCGCCCGCGATAGGGCGCCACCCCCTGGTCGGGCAGCCACAGGCCCTTCGGCGCCTCGCCGGTCTGGAAGAACACGTCGATCGGGATGCCGCCGCGCGGATACCAGTAGCCGCCGATCCGGAACCAAACCGGCTGCAGCAAATCCACCAATGTCTTGCCGATATTGACGGTGCAGTCCTCGTGGAAGGCGCCGTGATTGCGGAAGGCGCCGAGATAGAGCTTCAGCGACTTCGACTCGACCAGCCAGTCGCCCGGCAGATAGTCGATCACCAGGATACCGAAATCGGGCTGGCCGGTCACGGGGCAGATCGAGGTGAACTCAGGGCAGGTGAAGCGGGCGAGATAGTCGGTGCCGGCATGCGGGTTCGGCACGCGGTCGAGCCGTGCCTCTTCCGGAGATTGCGGCAGGGCGCTCGGCTGGCCGAGCTGCAAGGTCGAGGCGTCGAGGGTCATGGTCTCTCCAATCGATGCTCGGCCCTCACCCGGGCGAGGGAGCGCAGGTCGCATCTCGAGGGATCAGGGCTCGCAATTTGGCGCGTTCTTATCGCCGCCGCTCTTCAAAGGCCACCGCCTCTTCCCGTCGCCGTTCCTTATGTCTAGAAGCGCGGCATCCATCCGTTCCCGCCCCTGCTCCGGAGCCCGCCATGACCGCGATCATCGACATCATCGGCCGCCAGATCCTCGATTCCCGCGGCAACCCGACCGTCGAGGTCGATGTCGTGCTCGAAGACGGCTCGATGGGCCGCGCCGCCGTTCCGTCGGGCGCCTCGACCGGTGCGCATGAGGCGGTCGAGCTGCGCGACGGCGACAAGAGCCGCTATCTCGGCAAGGGCGTGCAGAAGGCGCTCGAGGCCGTCAACATGACGATCGCCGAGGCGCTGGTCGCCATGGACGCCGAGGACCAGGTCGCGATCGACGAGACGATGATCGAGCTCGACGGTACCCCCAACAAGAGCAAGCTCGGCGCCAACGCCATTCTCGGCGTCTCGCTCGCCGTCGCCAAGGCGGCGGCCGAGGCCTCGGGCCTGGCGCTCTACCGCTATGTCGGCGGCACTCAGGCGCGCGTCCTGCCGGTACCGATGATGAACATCGTCAATGGCGGCGCCCATGCCGACAACCCGATCGACTTCCAGGAATTCATGGTGATGCCGATCGGCGCCGCCTCCTTCTCCGAAGGCCTGCGCATGGGCGCGGAGATCTTCCACACCCTGAAGAAGGCACTGCACGACGCCGGCCACAACACCAATGTCGGCGATGAGGGCGGCTTCGCCCCCAACATCAAGTCGGCCGAGGCGGCGCTCGACTTCGTCATGCAGGCAATCGAGAAGGCCGGCTACAAGCCCGGCGAGGACGTCGCTCTGGCGCTCGACTGCGCCGCGACCGAGTTCTTCAAGGACGGCGCCTATGTCTATGAGGGCGAACGCAAAACCCGCGATCCGAAGGCGCAGGCCAAGTACCTCGCCAAGCTCGTCGGCGGCTATCCGATCGTCTCGATCGAGGACGGCATGGCCGAGGATGACTGGGATGGCTGGAAGGCGCTGACCGATCTTGTCGGCAGCAAGTGCCAGCTCGTCGGCGACGACCTTTTCGTCACCAACGTCACCCGCCTGTCGCAGGGCATCAAGGCCAAGACTGCCAACTCGATCCTGGTCAAGGTCAACCAGATCGGCACGCTGACCGAAACCCTGGCGGCGGTCGAGATGGCCCAGCGCGCCGGCTACACCGCCGTGATGTCGCATCGTTCTGGCGAGACCGAGGACGCCACCATCGCCGATCTCGCGGTCGCCACCAATTGCGGGCAGATCAAGACCGGCTCGCTCGCCCGCTCCGACCGGACCGCGAAGTACAACCAGCTCCTGCGCATCGAGGAGGAGCTCGGCAGCCAGGCGATCTATGCCGGCCGCGCCGCCCTGAAGGCACTCGCCTGACCCATTTTTGTGCATCGCAGCGCGAACGGCGCGCGCGAGCCATGCGACAAACCCACTAACGAAAAGCATGCTCCGGCGCTAAGCTGGAGCATGCATCAGACCGTACCGCTTTCCGACGCGAAGATCCGCCTTCGGCGTCGGCTGGCCTTCGGCGGCATGGTGCTGGCCATGCTGATCTTCGGCGCGAACTTCGTCGTCAGCCGGCATGCCGTGCTCAACGGCCTCAGCTCGCACGACATGCTGGCGCTGCGTTTTGCCACCGCCGGCCTGCTGCTGCTCCCGACCTTCCTTTCCGGTGGCGTCGCCTCCTGCTGCGGCATCGGCTGGCCGCGCGGGCTGGCGCTGGTCGTGATGAGCGGCTTTCCGATGAGCTACCTGCTGATGACCGGCCTGACCATGGCGCCGGCGGCGCACGGGGCGGTGATCGGCCCCGGCACGGTCACGGTGATCGGCATCGTCGGCAGCGTCGTGCTGTTCGGCAGCAAATTGTCGCGGCCGCTCGTACTCGGCGTCTGCGCCGTGCTGGTCGGCCTCGCCTGCCTCGGCATTGCCGGGACCAGGCAGACCAGCGAGACCATCCTGCTCGGTGATCTCTGCTTCCTCGGCGTCGGCCTGCTCTGGGGCGGCTATCCCCTCATGATCCAGCTCTGGCGCGTCGATGCGCTGAAGGCGACCGCCGTCGTCTCGGTCGTGTCGATGCTCTATCTGCCGGTCTACTTCCTGTTCTTCTTCCGCGGCTTCGATGTGGCGCCGTGGTGGGTGCTGGCGGCGCACGCTTTCAACCAGGGCGTCCTCAACATCATCTTCGGCCTGTGGATCTGGAGCTGGTCGACCCCGGTGCTGGGGCCAGCCGTCATCGGCCGCTTCCCGCCGATGATCCCGGTGGTCGGAACGCTTTTGGCGATCCCGGCGCTGGGAGAGATCCCGAGCGGCCTGCAGATCGGCGGCATCGCCATGATCATCGCCGGGTTGTTCGTCGCCTCATGGCGCCGTCCGACGCCGATGGCGGGCTAGCCCCATCAGGGCAAGGTTCCAGCCGATGCTGACGCAAAGGCCGAGCGCCAGCGCCGGCCATGAGCCCAGAAGCGGCGCGGCGAGGTGCACCACAGCCAGCGCCGCGCCGAAGCCGAGAAAGCCGATGGCGGAATTGGCGATCACCGCGGCCGAAGCAGGGCCGCCGATCCGCGGCTGGAGGATGACCACCAGGCTGGAGAGAACGATCGGCACCCCGGCCAGCACCCCCGACCAGGCCGGCCCGACTTGCGCACTGACCGTACTCGCGACACCGGCCAGGATAGCGATCGCCGCCGCGCGCAGCGGGATCGCGAACCAGAGCCGTTTCGGCGGCACGGCGGGGCGAGCATTCAGATAGGGCCGGAACAGCCGGTGCAGCAGGAGGAAGGCCGGCGGCGTCAGCGCCAGCAGCAGCAGGAAAGGCGGCTGGCTGGCACGGAAGAGCAGGATGGCGACCGCCCAGCACAGCAGCGCCACACCGAGGCTGACGACGAGACCGAAGCGCTGCGCCAGCGGCACATAGGCCGCGAGGAAGCTGCCATTGGCGAGGTTCGTCGCCATGCCGGCAAGCGCGCTGCCGGCAATGAAGGCCGCATCATGCTCGAGCGCGAAAAAGGCATAGACCGGGCCGGCCGAGATCGGCAGGGTCGCGATCATCGCGGCGAGGAAGGGGCCGCTGCGCTCCGCGATGACCGAGCAACCGACGACGATGCCGGCGGCGATCGCCATCTTGAGGCCGAGCATCGCAAGCCATGGCTCGATCACGCCGGCTCGCCCCGCTCCCAACCCTGCTTGGTCTCGGCGATGAAATCAGCCAGCCGGCCGGCCGCGATCGCGGCGCGCAGCCCGGCCATCAGCTCCTGATAATAGGCGAGGTTGATCCAGGTCAGGAGCATCTTGCCGAGCATTTCCTCGGCCTTGACCAGATGATGGAGATAGGCGCGCGAATAGGTATTCGCCGCCGGGCAGTTCGATTGCGGATCGATCGGCCTGGTATCGTCGGCGTGCTTGGCGTTCTTCAGGTTCATCCGGCCGAAGCGGGTGAAGATCTGGCCGTGGCGCCCTGCCCTGGTCGGCATCACGCAGTCGAACATGTCGACGCCGCGGCTGACCGCCTCGACGATGTCGTCCGGCGTGCCGACGCCCATCAGATAGCGCGGCTTCTCCTGCGGCAGATGCGGCTCGACCGTCTCGATCATCGCCAGCATCACATCCTGGGGCTCGCCGACCGCGAGCCCGCCAATGGCATAGCCCTTGAGATCCATGGCAGCGAGCTCGCGGGCGCTCTCGACACGCAGCGCAGGAACGGCCCCGCCCTGCACGATCCCGAACAGCGCCCTGCCCGGCTGCTCGCCGAAGGCCGTCTTGCAGCGCTCGGCCCAGCGCAGCGACAGGCGCATCGCCTTCTCGGCCACCTTGTCCTCGCAAGGCAGCGCGACGCATTCGTCGAGCTGCATCACGATGTCGGAGCCGAGCAGGTTCTGGATCTCGACCGAGCGCTCAGGCGTCAGCACATGCTTCGAGCCATCGATATGCGAGCGGAAGGTCACGCCCTCCTCGGTCAGCTTGCGCAGATTGGCGAGCGACATCACCTGGAAGCCGCCTGAATCGGTCAGGATCGGGTGCGGCCAGTTCATGAACTTGTGCAGGCCGCCGAGCCCGGCGACCCGCTCGGCACCGGGCCGCAGCATCAGGTGATAGGTGTTGCCGAGCACGACATCGGCGCCGAGCGCCTTGACCTGCTCCGGATACATGCCCTTGACCGTCGCCGCAGTACCGACCGGCATGAAGGCGGGGGTGCGGATCACGCCGCGCGGCATCCGGATCTCACCGGTGCGCGCCGAGCCGTCGCGGCCGAGCAGATGGAAGCTGAAATCTGTTGTCATGCGCGCCGGCCTAGCCCAGCGCCGCCTTCCGCGAAAGAGCCTTGCGCGCCGGGTAGGGCTGTGCCCGCAGCGGATACACCGCGATGGCCTACCGGCCGGCGAAGGCCGCCGCGTAAGCCTCAGGCTTGAAGCCGAGCAGGCGGCGCGCGCCGAGATCGAGCACCGGTCGCTTGATCATGGTCGGCTGCGCCAGCATCAGGGCGACCGCCTTGTCGGTATCCAGCCCTTGCTTGTCCGCCTCGGGCAGCGCCCGGAAGGTGGTGCTGGCCTTGTTGAGCACCTTCTCCCAGCCGAGCTCGCGGCACCAGGCCTCGAGCCGCGCCCGGTCGATCCCGACGGCCCGGTAGTCGTGGAATTCGTAAGGCACGCGATTTGCGTCGAGCCAGCTCCACGCCTTCTTCATCGTGTCGCAGTTGCGGATGCCGTAGAGGGTGACCATTCGTTCAATCGCTCGCTCACGTCATTGCAGCGCCCGCCCCGATGGCGGGCGCGCATCGCCTCGCATGAGCGGTGCCGCCGATCAAGCGGTCGCGATCTGCCCTCCACCGCCGAGCGGCCAGCGTGCAAGATAGCGATGCCGGCCTTCGCCATGGACGCTGTGGATCAGCACGAAATCGCGCACCGTCCAGCGCAGCGGCGGGATGCCCGTCTCGAGAACCTTCTGCTCATCGTAGAGCAACGTCAGATGCGGATTGAAATGCCGGCCCGGCGCTGGGAGCCCGATTGCCGCCATCGCTCGCCCGAGTCCCGCCTGAAGCCAGTTCAGCGCCGGCATGCCCTCGCTGTGGGCTAGGACCAGAGGCCGTTTGCGCGCCCCCTGGCTGAAACTGATCGCATGGTCGAAGCCGACATCGAATGGACGGCAGCGGACCTGGTCGCCGACAGCGACGAGCTTGGACAACACATCTTGCGCCGCTTCACCAGGGCCGCCGACACCGCACAATGAGATGTGATAGCGGCTGGCCCCGATGATTTGCCCGCACAGGTCGTTTGATTGCTGCAAATCGCCAGCGATGCCATCAATGGCCCTGGCCGTTTCGACCTCTGGCACGATGGCGAAGAAATAGCGGTTGACCCGCTGCCGCTCAGGCAGATATCGGCCCGGTTCGCCCATGAACATTTGGCTCTCCTTCGGTTTGACCTCCCCAGCCAAACCAAAATAGAACATACAGGGAACAAATGCAATGTGACTGCCGTCATGCAGGCGCCGCCCCTCATCCTGTCGGCATCCTCTCGAATTTGGTCGAGACGGGATCGAGATGGTCCCAGGCATGGCCCCGAACCGTAAAGGTCGCGATTTGCGGGACGTATCGGCTGGGATCGTCGAGGCTGGTGGCGTGGATGGTGAACAGCTCCGGCGCGGCCGAGAAGGTCAGGTAGAGCGGCGACCCGCAGGTCGGGCAGAAGGCGTGGCTCTTCACATTGCCGTTGTCGGCGGCAATCTGCCAATGGCTTGCGTCGCCCTCGACCTTCACGGCCCGCCGGCTCGCGAAGGTCAAATAGGAGCCATGCCCGGTACCGCTGCGCTGCTGGCAGTGACGGCACTGACAGTCGCCCATCACCAGCGGCTCGGCGGAAATCTCGTAGCGGATCGCGCCGCAGGCGCATCCGCCGGTAAAGGCATCGCTCATCTTGTTTCTCCCAAGGTGTCAGGTGTCGGGCTATTTGTGGCCGGGGCGGGCCAGGCCCGCCCCAGGGAGCGCCGGCTTATGGAATGCCGGCCTGGGACCTGCGACTGCGAGCACTGCCGCGCCGACCGGCGACCAGCCTGAGCCAGGGTGCCAGATGGAAGAGGCTCATCAGCAGGTACATCGCGACCATGCCATTCATCGGCGCAGCACCCGGCGCGGCCGCGCAGAGAACTGCCGGCGTGCCGTTCTCGAAGACCAGCGTGAGCAAGGCCATGGTCGCGAAGGTCGGCGCGGCGGCCAGGCCCAACCAGTCGGCCGCGCCGAAGGAGACGACATCAGGACGGCTCGCCATGGCCGACCTCAGCCCCGGCCGTATTCGTCGTGACGCCGCCACCACGGGCCGCTCGGCTCGTTGCGCCCCTTGGGCGCCCGGTCGAGCCAGGGATACATGCTCCAGATCCCGTCGACGCCGCGCGAATAGGTCGAGTAGGTGTGGTAGACGACGCCATCCTCGACGATGAAGGCGCTCATGCCCGGCCGCTCGCGACTATAGGTCGGCACATCCGTGCCGGTCATTGCGGCAAAGTTCGCCCGCGCCGATGTGCCGTCCCCCTCCTGGCCCGAACGCCATTCGAACACCGGCTCGCGCTGGAAGTTGTACTCGACCATGCCATCGCGCTGCTGCTGCTCGGTGAACGAGACGTTGAAGTCGAAATTGAAGGCGCCGTCGGTGGACGAGGCCCAGGGGAAGGTCCAGCCCATCCGCTCCTTGTAGGCCTGGAGCTTGGCCAGCGGTGCCCGCGAGACCGCCATCAGCGTGACGTCATGGTTCGCCAGATGCACGGCGATGCCGTTGAGCCCGTCGGCGATCGCCGAGCAGGATGGGCAGCCCGCCTTGTAGTCGGGCCCGAACATGAAGTGGTAGACGAGGAGCTGCGAGCGTCCGCGGAACAGGTCGGCCAGCGCTGCGGGCCCCTCCTCGGTATCGAAGTGGAACTCCTTGTCGATGCGGACCCAGGGCAGAAGCTGGCGCTGCCGGGCGAGATCGTCGCCGAGTCGCGTCAGTTCCTTTTCCTTGCCGAGCAGTTCGATCCGAGCCGCGAGCCATTCGTCGCGGGAGCCAATGAGATGCGTCGTCATCGGTCTTTACTCCTGTCGTCACGTGCCCTCGCCGCTCATTCCGTTGGCGCTGGGGCGTCGCCTTGTTGGTAGTCGCCGGCCGTGAGACGGTGGGAGTGACAAGTTTGGCGGGATTTGAATGGACTCGATGATCACGGCCGCGGCGCGTGCGCTGGCGGCAGGCGATCTGCTGGGGGTGCTGAACCGCGTCGCGCTGCGCGAGGACCCGCCGGCGCTCGCCTTGCGTGGCATCGCGATGGCGCGGCTCGGTGACCTCGCCCGCGCGAAGGTGCTGCTGCAGAGAGCCGCGCGCGGCTTCGGACCGAGGGAAGCCGTGGCGCGCGCACGGTGCATCGTCGCCGAAGCCGAGATCGCCCTGGTCTCGCGCGATCTCGGCTGGCCTGCAAAGACCCTCGACGCGGCAAGGGCGACGCTGGAGCGGCACGGCGACTGGCTGAACGCCGCGCATGCCCGGCATCTCGAGGTTCGGCGCCTTATCCTGATCGGGCGCCTCGACGAGGCGGAGCGGGCGCTCGCCGAGGTCGACCCCGCCCCTTTCCCGCCGGCTTCGCGGGCCGCGCATGAACTCGTCGTCGCCGGCATCGCGATCAGGCGCCTGCGGACCAGCATCGCGCGCGCGGCTCTGGCGCAGGCAGAGCAGGCCGCGCACCAGTCCGGCATCGCCGCTCTGGTCGCCGAGGTCGAAAGCGCCGCGGCCTTGCTGAGCGCGCCCGCGGCAAGGCTGATCGCACAGGGCGAGCAAAGGCTGCTGCTGCTCGACGAGGTCGAAGCGCTGCCGAAGTCGGGCGCGCTCATCGTCGACGCCTGCCGGAACGCCGTGCGGGCGGCGGATGCGACCGTCTCGCTCGCGACCCGGCCCGTGCTGTTTTCGCTCGCACGCGCTCTGGCGGAGGCCTGGCCGGGCGACGTCCCGCGCGGCACGCTGATCGCGCGGGCCTTCCGGGCGAAGCATGCCGATGAATCGCATCGCGCCAGGCTGCGTGTCGAGATCGGGCGGCTGCGTGCCGAACTGAGGACGCTGGCGGAGATCAGCGCCACTGCCGACGGCTTCGCGCTGAAGCCGCGCCATGCCGCCGAGATCGTGGTGCTGGCGCCGCCCGTCGAGGAGCGGCATGGGGAGGTGCTCGCACTTCTTGCAGATGGCGAAGCGTGGTCGAGCTCGGCACTCGCGCTGGCGCTCGGAACGAGTGCGCGAACCGTGCAGCGCGCCCTCGATGCGCTCGCCTCCGCAGGCCGGGTGCAACCATTCGGGCGCGGGCGGGCGCGACGCTGGGTGACCCCGCCCGTGGCCGGTTTCCCGACAACCTTGTTACTCCCGGGGCCGCTGCCCGGCGACTAGGATCGCGTCATGAAACAAGCTTCAGCCCAAATCATTCGCGAATACGGCCCCTTTCCGGATGTCGAACAAGTGGCCGGGGTGACCTATGACGGCCAGCAAGTCTGGTTCGCCTCCGGAGACAAGCTGAACGCGCTCGATCCCGAAAGCGGCAAGACGCTGCGTGCGCTCGACGTCGCCGCCCATGCCGGAACGGCTTTCGACGGGCGGCATCTGTTCCAGATCGCCGAGGACCGGATCCAGAAGATCGACCCAGAGACCGGAACCGTGCTGGCGTCGATCCCGGCGCCCGGCGGCGGCGATTCCGGGCTCGCCTGGGCGGAAGGGACGCTCTGGGTCGGCCAGTATCGCGATCGCAAGATCCACCAGCTCGATCCGGAAACCGGCGCGATCCTGCGCACCATCGAGTCGAACCGCTTCGTCACCGGCGTCACCTGGAGCCATGGCGAGCTCTGGCACGCCACCTGGGAGAACGACGAGAGCGAGATCAGGCGGGTCGATCCCCACAGCGGCGAGGTGCTCGAACGGCTCGAAATGCCCCCCGGCAAAGGAATCTCAGGCCTCGAAGCCGATGGCGGCGACCGCTTCTTCTGCGGCGGCGGCAAGAGCGGCATGCTGAGAGCCGTGCGCCGCCCGGCTCGTGGCCGCGGCTAGCAGTCGGCAGGCGGCCTGCCCGGAGGCGGCCGCAACGGTGCAATCGAGAAGCCTGCCGGTTCGATGCACGGCGGGCCTTCTGCGTTCAGTGTGAGCCGTCAAATTCAAGCATTACGCCCGGCGCCGCATGGCCAGAACCGGCCGTAGCCGCCAGCGCGTGCACCGCCTCGCAAGCTTCAGAGTCGGTCAGCATAGTCCTCGACCAGGCGGGAGATCGTGCTGCGTCCTAACGCGCTCATCGTGGGATTTGTGATCTGATAGTACCAGACGAGACCCATCGCCTGCTGGAACGCCCATGCCCCACCACGCCTCCACTCAACGTCGTTGGCTTGAATGGCGTCCCGAAAGATCATCCTCCGTTCCCGATCGAGCAGGTGCCAGGCGACGACAAGATCGAGCGACGGGTCTGCCGGCCCGAAACCACCGCCGTCGAGAACGCCGATCAGATGCTCGCTTGCGACGAGAAGGTTCGCTGGGATGAGGTCTTTATGGCTCATCACTTCAGGTCCGGCAGACGGAAGTTCACGAAAGCGAGCCCACATGCGGCGAAGTTGAGCGACATCGAGAAGTCTCTCGCTGTTGGAGAGGCAAACCTCCATCCATGCGTCGTGATCGGTGAGGCTTCCACCTCGTCCTTGCCCATCGAAGCGGCGCCCCCGAACGTCGCCTTGCCGAAGTGAGGTGACCAGGCGGACAAGATCGAGTGCGAAGGTCTTTGATCTGCTCAAGCCAGCAGGCGTAGCAGCTTCGCCTTCGATCCAGGTCTGCACGGTCCACGGCATCGGATAATGCGGGCCGGGCGCTCCGAGCCCAACGGGCCGAGGTGTCGGGAACGGGCATAGCTGCCACAGTTCGCTCATGGCGGCGGCCTCCGCGCGAAGGCGAGCGGCGCCTTCAACGGGGTTCATCGCTCGGAGCGGGAATCGCGCAGCACTCTCCGACCCGATCCGGAAGATTGCGTGGTCGGTGCCCGCCCCCGCAACGGCGACGACGTCCTCGTGCAGATACTGCGGAAACTGCTCGCGGATCATTCGTCGAGCGATATCGCTGTCGATATGAAGTTGGTCTTGATGCATCAATATTCGTCACCTTCATGCGAACTCACGATGAGTACGTAAAGGCTTCCCCCCGCCTGAAACTTGCCTGTCCGGACGAGGCTGTACCTTCTGAAAGCACGATGGCCGGCAGAAACGTGCCGGCCATCGGTTGCGCTGTTCGGACCCTTGTCGGCTGACAGGCTAGATCGCCGTGCGTCCTATCGGACACAAATTGGCGATCTATCTCTTGGTAAAAGCATCAGATTCGTCCGAAAAGTGGATTCCACTTTTCGGTCCGATGCTCTAGCCTTTCACCTCGGCCGATACTGCCTGCCGTGGAAAAAGCTCGCGACGGTAGACTATATGACCGGAGGGTGATCCGAGCCTTTCGTAGAGGCGCAGCGCGGCCACGTTGTCTGCGCGCACATTCCAAGCAAGGCGCGCGGCACCCTCCGCTTCAGCCAATATGAAGGCAGCTTCCAGCAGAGCGCGGCCGATGCCACGACCATGCAGGGCTGGCTCGACGAAGAGGTCCAGCAGGAGGCCCGACGGACCGCGCAAGCTCGTGGTTGGATGGACAACCATGTGGGCGAATCCGACGACTCCACCCTCGCGCTCGGCAAGCAGAGCCTGCATAGGCACGGCGGGATCGAGAAAATTAGCCCAGGTAACAGCCGAAACTTCGGCTGGTGGAGGCGGCCCGCCTTGCGGACCATAGGCGTGATAGTCGGCCCAGAGCTTCAGCCAGGCATCGCGATCAGCGGGTCGGGGCCGGCGAACGTCGGCAGCTCGTTGCTCCCTGTTGCGTGTAGACATCGTCGCAATGTCTCCTGCGATGGCAGTCTGGACGGCCGGAGCCTACCGGCCGTCGCTTGTGTTCTTGGGAACCATGCCGGCTGACAGGCTAACCTTCCCCCTCTGCCGGCACTGCCGCCGCATCCATCGAGATCGCTTCGAACACATGGCCATCAGGGTCCTCGAAGGCCCGGGTGTATAGCCAGCCCATGTCCTGCCGCTCGCGAATATCAGCCTTGCCGCCGGTTGCGGCCGCCGCCTCGACGATGGCATCGACCTGCTCGCGGCTGTCGCGGGACAAGGCAAGCAGCATCTCGCTCGTCGTATGGGCATCGGCAATCTTCTTCGGCGTGAAGGTCGAGAAATAGTCGTGCGCCAGCAACTGGAACGTGATGGTGTCGGACCAGACCATGCTCGATGACTGATGGTCGCTGAATTGTTCGTTCTTCTCGCATCCGATCGCTTCGTAAAAGCGGGTCGCAACGGCGAGGTCCTTCACCGGCAGATTTATATAGATCATCTTCGACATGGTGGTCCTCCATTGGGTCTCGGTTCATTTGGCTTGCGGTTCGAACCAGCCCCTTGGCGTCTCGCCCTTGAGGAAGGGCTCGATCAGGGCGCGCAGCAACTCGGTCTGGCCCATGATGGCGGTGTGCGAGGTCGCAGGCAGAATGGCGAGGCGTGATTGCGGCAGGGGCTTGCCCTGGTCGCCCATCACTCCACCGCCGAGCAACCGGAACATCGCCAGGGTATGCGCATGGTCGACGATGTCGGCATCGCCCTGGATGATGAGGATCGGCGTCTTCAGCTTTGCCACGTCGGCCTTCCAGGCCATCGGCTCGTGTTCGAGCGCGATCAGCTTGTCGACGAGTGCGGGGAAGCCTTTCGGGTCGACCGCCAGTTCGCGATAGGCGGCTTCCAATGGCGTGCCGACAAACAGTTCGGGAACGATTTGCGGAACGAAGGCCCGGTAATCGGGATGCCAGCCCTGAAAGTCATAGGCGATGGAAACCAAGGCCGCCCGATCGACCTTTTCGGGGTGACGAATTGCCAGCTGAAGGCCGACAGCCGCGCCCATCGAGTAGCCAAAGACATCTGCCTTCTTGACGCCGATGGCCTGCATGAAGGCGGCTACGTCGTCGGCGAGGTTGGGATAGGTTATCGCACGGTCGATATCGGTCGTGCGGCCATGGCCCTGCATTTCGACAGCGATGACCCGGCGGGACCGGGCGAGAGCGGGAATGATCTCGCCCATCGTCCGAGTGTTCATATAGGCACCGTGCAGAACGATAAGCGGATCACCTTCGCCCGAGGTCTCGTAATACATCTGCATGCCGTTGACCTCGACGCGATCGCCGACGGGTTCGGACCGTGCGATCGCCGGGCTGCTGACAAGCAGGACACCGGCAATGAGTGCAGCGCGGAACATCGTGCCCTCCTCGTTTCAACGCTCCAGGAGATCAGCCCCCCAAAAGGCCGACGCTGGCTTCACGTTGACGATTCTTGCCCAGGAGAACTCTCGCCCCCACGGCATAGGCAGAAACGGACATGCCGCATCTCGCCAAAATATAGACTGATCTACATATTCTGTAGACCGATTTTCATAATCCGTCAATTGTGATATGGAGCCTTGATGGCAAACTTGACGAAAGACCGGATGCTGCAAGCCGCCACGCGGCTCCTGCAGACGCGCGGCTACTTCGGTACAGGACTGAATGACGTCCTCGCCGAAAGCGGCGCTCCACGAGGTTCGCTCTATTTCCACTTTCCTGGTGGCAAGGGCCAGCTTGCCCTGGAAGCAACCCGAGCCGCGGTCGATGAAGTCACGCTGGCGACGGCCAAAATCATCGCCGAGGCCGAAAGCCCGGGCGCCGCGCTGAGAGCCATTTCCGAACGCATCGCGGAACTCATGAGAACCACGAGCTACGAGCGGAGCTGTCCAATCTCGCCGCTCATACATGATGGGGCAAACGATCTGCCGGCTCTTCTTGATCTGTGCCGCGAGGCTTTCGACACTTGGATGGGCCTTATGGGGGAGATGCTTCAGAAATCAGGTCTGCCGCCCGACCGCGCCAAGGCACTTTCATTGCTGGCTCAAACGGTATTCCAGGGTGGCGCCATCGTCTCGAGGACACATCATGATGATCGAATGCTTCTTGATGCTATCGACGAGGTAGCTCGACTGGTCGATAGAGAAATCGCCAACGTTTCGTGACAGGATAACGAACTAAATCGTACGAATCAGGCGATAATTCGATGCAAATCAATGAACTCACCTGCCGCTGAATGTGATCATTCTGAGATATTTGATCGCGTTGATTTTAAAGACTTGCAATAAAGCGTAGTGCGATCGGCTATAATCTTGAGTTCTGGCGTGAATACCACCATGCATTAACTTGAAATCGGGCCACCTGCGGGACGGGCAAGAGCGAGACGGAGATGGAGACCTTTCTGGCCTTTCTCGGCGTTTCCGCCGTCGTGATCGCGACGCCGGGGCCCGACACCGCCATCACGATCCGCAACACACTTCTCGGCGGCCGCGCCGGCGGCGCGATGACGGCCCTCGGCATCGCGAGCGGTCAGCTCGTCTGGGCCCTCGCGACGAGTCTCGGCCTGGTCGCGATCCTGGTCGCATCCGAACCGGTGTTTCTCGCGATCAAATATGCCGGCGCCGCCTATCTCGTCTGGCTGGGCCTTCACTCCCTGCACGCCGCTTTTCAGCCGCAAGCCGAGGTGGCGCCAGATGCCGGAGAGGCGCCGGTCCGGCGGCTGACGCGCGCCAGGGCTTTCCGGCAGGGGCTCTTCAGCGATCTCGGCAACCCGAAAATGGCAGTCTTCTTCGCCAGCCTCCTGCCGCAGTTCGTCTCCGATGGACAGCCAACCTTCTCCGGGCTGCTGACGCTTGGCGCCGTATTCGCCGCGATGACCTTCGCTTGGCTGGCCGCTTACACGCTCATCGTCGCGAGAGCTGGCGACTGGCTGCGGCGGTCCGCGATCCGCCGCGCGATCGAGGCAGCCACTGGAGTCGTCATGATCGGTCTCGGACTGCGCCTTGCTGCCGAGCACAGGTAGCTTGCCGGCATGGCCAATTGCCCACCGGTGCCGCAGTGTGCATTTCCGCTTTGAGTTGGCTTCAGGGGCCCAGATTGTCGCAAAAGTCTCTCGCGAAAGTCGGACTTTTGCGCCTGATTTTCGCGAGCGAGATTCGCCCTTAGCTTCAATGTCCGCCGATCCGTCGTGAAACTTGGGATTTCCGCGACACCAGCCCCAAGTCAGGGATAGAGGCGCAGATAGAAAGCAAGGCGTTCGCGATCTGACGCTTTGATCCCCACTCAACTATTCCCACTCGATCGTGCCGGGCGGCTTCGAGGTCACGTCGTAGACCACTCGGTTGATGCCCTTGACCTCGTTGATGATGCGGGTCGCGGTGCGGCCGAGGAAGGCCATGTCGTAGGGGTAGAAATCGGCCGTCATGCCGTCGACCGAGGTCACGGCGCGCAGCGCGCAGACATGGTCATAGGTGCGGTAGTCGCCCATCACGCCGACGGTGCGCACCGGCAGCAGCACGGCAAAGGCCTGCCAGATCACGTCGTAGAGCCCGGCCTTGCGGATCTCGTCGAGATAGATCGCATCGGCCTTGCGCAGGATGTCGAGCTTCTCCCTGGTGATCTCGCCCGGGCAGCGGATGGCGAGGCCCGGCCCCGGGAAGGGGTGGCGGCCGACGAAGGCCTCGGGCAGGCCGAGCTCGCGGCCGAGCACGCGGACCTCGTCCTTGAACAATTCGCGCAGCGGCTCGACGAGCTGCATCTTCATGCGCTCGGGCAGGCCGCCGACATTGTGGTGGCTCTTGATCGTCACCGAGGGCCCGCCGGAGAAGGAGACGCTCTCGATCACGTCGGGATAGAGCGTGCCTTGCGCCAGGAAATCGGCCCCGCCGAGCTTGGCCGCCTCGGCGTCGAAGACATCGATGAAAAGCCGGCCGATGGTCTTGCGCTTGGCCTCGGGATCGGCACCGCACTTGGCGAGCTCTGTCAGGAAAAGCTCTTCCGCTTCAACATGCACGAGCGGGATGTTGTAGTGGTCCCTGAAGAGGCGCACGACCTCCTCGGCCTCGTTCATCCGCATCAGCCCGTGATCGACGAAGACGCAGGTCAGCTGATCGCCGATGGCTTCATGAATCAGCACCGCAGCGACGGCCGAGTCGACACCGCCCGAAAGCCCGCAGATCACCCGGCCCTTGCCGACCTGCGCCCTGATCTTGGCGATCGTCTCGGAGCGATAGGCCGACATGCTCCAGTCGGGCTTGCAGCCGCAGATGTCGACGACGAAATTGCGCAGGAGCCTGGCGCCGTCCGGCGTGTGCACCACCTCGGGGTGGAACATGGTCGAATAGAAGCGCCGGCCTTCGTCGCTCGCCACCGCATAGGGGGCGTTCTCCGAGGTCGCCTTGACGCTGAAGCCGGCCGGGAGCTGGGTGACGCGGTCGCCATGGCTCATCCAGACCGGATAGCGGCCGCCCTCCTCCCAGACGCCCTCGAACAAAGC
The DNA here is from genome assembly GCA_036676315.1 of Bradyrhizobiaceae bacterium. GTDB lineage: Bacteria > Pseudomonadota > Alphaproteobacteria > Rhizobiales > Beijerinckiaceae > Allobosea. Next base: position 25,758 of record JAKFDB010000020.1, on the reverse strand, counting down.
CGACGGCGTGACGATCTCGACGTCGGCGCGGCCGAATTCGGCGGCATGGCCGCCCTCGACCTTGCCGCCGAGCTGATGCGCCATGGTCTGCTGGCCGTAGCAGATGCCGAGCACCGGCAGGCCGGAGGAGAACACTTCCTGCGGCGCGCGCGGCGAGCCTTCATCCGCTACGGAAGCCGGTCCGCCAGAGAAGATCACGCCCTTCGGCTTCATCCGGGCGAAAGCCTCGGAAGCCGACTGGAAGGGAGCGATCTCGCAATAGACGCCGATCTCGCGCACGCGACGCGCGATCAGCTGCGTCACCTGGCTGCCGAAATCGATGATCAGGATGGAGTCGTGGACGACGGGGTTTTGGGGCTGAGCGCTCATCGCGCTCGGTTACGCCATCACGGGCGAGCGCGCAACGGCACAGCCGCAAGCTCAGGCGGGCGCGGCAAGGCAGCTCAGATAGAAGCCGTCCGTGCCGGTCCGCGCCGGCGACAATTGCAGCCCACTTTGCGTCGCAAAGCGCGCGAGCAGGCCGTAATCGACCTCGCCCGCGCTCAGCACATCGCGCATCGCGATCAGCGCGAAGCCCGGATGACGCGCGAGGAACGCCTCGACCGCGACGTCGTTCTCCTCGGGCAGGACCGAGCAGGTGATGTAGGCGATGCGCCCGCCCGGCCTGACCAGCCCGGCGGCGCGGTCCAGCACCTCGGCCTGCTCCTTGATGCGCTCGGCGAGCGCGCCCGGACGAACGCGCCATTTGGCGTCGGGATTGCGCCGCCAGGTACCGGAACCGGTGCAGGGTGCATCGACCAGCACCAGATCGACCGTGCCGGCAAGATCGGCGAGCGCGTCGTGGCCGCGGCTGCGCGGCACGCGCACCTCGACATTGCCGGCGCCGGAGCGCGTCAGCCGGTCATGCAGCGGCGAGAGCCGGCGGCTGTCGAGATCGGTCGCGAAGATTCGGCCCTGGTTGGCCATCAGGGCAGCGAGAGCCAGCGTCTTGCCGCCGGCACCGGCGCAAAGATCGACCACCACGTCGCCTGGTTTGACCCCGGCCAGCGCTGCAACGAGCTGGGAGCCCTCGTCCTGGATCTCGAACTCGCCGGCGAAGAAGGCCGGTTCGCTCTGCAGCGAGGGACCGCGCCCATCGGGGCCCGGCTGGAAGCGCAGCGCATCCGGCGACCAGGCCCCCATCTCCGGCTGGAGATGGGCCAGCGCCGTCCGCAGCGCATCGCGGCCGGTCTTCAGCCGGTTGGTCCGGATGTCGACCGGTGCCCGTTCAGAGAGGCCCTCGCCTTCGGCGACGGCATGCTCGGCGAACGCCTCGACGAAGGAGGGCCAGAGCCATTCGGGGATGTTGGCACGGATCCAGCCCGGGGCAGCGGACAGATCGAAGGCGGCAAGACCGGCCGCCTCGAATTCGGTCAGCGGCGGCGGCGCATGGTTCTCGCCGGAGAACAGGGCGGCGATCTCGTCGGGCCGAAGCCCGCGCTGGCTGACCAGCATGCCGAGCACGAGCGCCCTCGGCGTCTCCTCCCCAAGGGCGTGCGCCGAAGACGCTCGACGCCGGAGCGCATCATAGACGAGCGAGGCGACGGCGGCGCGGTCCTTCGAGCCGGCGAAGCGGCGGGCCAGGCCCCAGTCCTTCAAGGCGTCCGCAGCGGGGCGGCGGCGCTGGATCAGATCGGCCAGGACCTCGATGGCGGCGCTGATGCGGGCGGCGGGCGTCATGTCCGGCTTCCTGAGATTCTGCCTGCCGGATCGCGTGCGATCTCGACCGATTCTGAACGACGTTAGGGGCTCTTGACGCCGTCGTTCCACAAGCAGAAAGACGATACAATAGCTTCCGTAACGCCAACCCAGTCTCGGGGCCGTCGCCAATGACTAAGCTTACCCGCCTTGCGCTCGCCGGCCTGTTCTGCCTTTCGCTGGCTGCCTGCGCCACCCAGCAGCAGGATCTGACGCCGCCGCCGGCCAAGCCGCTCGACGCCAAGACCAAGCTGGAAAGCGGCCGGCGCTGAGATCACGCCCTGTGGGCGCCGGAACCGGCGCCCACAACAACAGCGCCCGCCTTCAAAGCGCTGTCATATCGACCGACCACGCTTGCCGCCTCACTAGCGACCAAGGATCGGATCGTCATGAAGCCCCTGCTGCAACCGGCCTGCCTGTTGGCCACATTCGCCCTCGCTTTGGCGGCGCCGGCCGCCCTCGCCCAGGCGCCGACGCTCGACGGCAAGCCGGCGCTGATCGTCGCCCATCGCGGCGCCAGCGGCACCCTGCCCGAGCACACGCTCGAAGCCTACAAGCTCGCAATCGAGCAAGGCGCCGACTTCATCGAGCCTGACCTGGTCGCGACCAAGGACGGGGTGCTGGTGGCGCGGCATGAACCGATGCTCTCCGGCACCACCGACGTCTCGACCCGGCCGGAATTCGCGGCGCGCAAAACGATGAAGAAGGTCGACGGCGTCGACACCAATGACTGGTTCGCCGGCGACTTCACCCTCGCCGAGCTCAAGACGCTGCGCGCCAAGCAGGCCTTCGCCGACCGCGACCAGTCGCATAACGGCAAGTTCGAGATCCCGACCCTGCAGCAGGTGATCGACCTCGCCAAGGCGGAGAGCACCCGTAGCGGACGCACCATCGGCATCTATCCGGAGACCAAGCACCCGATCTTCCATGCCGCGATCGGCCTGCCGCTCGAGGACCGCCTGCTCGACCAGCTCAAGGCTGCCGGCTGGACCGAGAAGAGCGCGCCGGTGATCATCCAGAGCTTCGAGACCGCCAATCTGAAATATCTGCGCGGCAAGACCCAACTGCGCCTGGTCCAGCTCGTCGATGCCGACGATGTCGACAAGGATGGCGGCATCGTGCTCGCCGCGCCCTTCGACAAGCCCTACGACTTCGTCGTGACCGGCGACAAGCGCACCTTCAAGGACCTCGTCACCGCCGAAGGCCTGAAGGAGATCAAGACCTATGCCGACGGCGTCGGTCCCTGGAAGCCCTATATCCAGGCGGGCAAGCAGGTCATCGGCGACGATGGCAAGCCGAAGGACCTGAATGGCGACGGCAAGATCGACGAACAGGACCGCGTCCTGATCGCGCCGACCAATGTCGTCAAGGACGCGCATGCCGCCGGGCTCTTCGTCCACACCTGGACCTTCCGCAGCGAGCCCAAGCGTCTTGCCTCGGACTTCAAGGGCAATCCGGCGGCCGAATACAAGGCCTTCCTGGCGCTCGGCATCGATGGGCTGTTCTCCGATTTCCCGGAGGCGGCAGTGAAGGCGCGCGACGCGAAGTAGCCCGCGAGCAGCACAAGCCGACAAGGAAAAGGCCCGCTCCGCGCTGACGGAACGGGCCTTTCGATTCTGTTTCTACCAGCGCGTGATCAATCACAGACACGGGTCGTGCGGCGGACCTCGCCACGCGGCGTCTCACGGGTTTCCGTCACGGTACGGCAATCGCCGCGGTCGCGCTCGGCCCGCCAATCGCGGCGACGCTCGTAACGGTCACGCTCGCGCCAACGCTCCTCGCGCCGGATATCACGATCGATCGCGCGCTCGCGCGGGCCGCGGGGATCGACGGTGACGCCGTCGGGACCGACGCTGAGCGACTGGGCACTGACCCCGGCGCTGCCGAGCAGCAGTCCGATAGCAAGCGTACTGAGAACAAGTTTCATGGCGTTTTCCTCCGCTTTCGGGGCAAAGAACGAGGCAAACGCCGAAAAGTTCCTCCATCGCAGACACGCGCGATCCGGCGCACGCTCTCCCGCCGCGCTTCCTCGGTGACGGTGGCGGTTCGGCAATGCTCGCCGTTTCGCTCAGTCCGGCGGTCGCGACGGCGCCCGCACTGGCGAAAGCAGCGTCATCCCTCGCTTTCGGCAAGCCGCCAAAAGAAAACGGCGCCCGCCTGGGCGGACGCCGTCGCTGCAGCCGCGCCGAGCGCGGCCGAGAGTTCGCGCTCAGTGCAGGATCTGGCTGAGGAAGAGCTTGGTGCGCTCGTGCTGCGGGTTCTTGAAGAACTCGTTGGGCTCGTTCATCTCGACGATCTGGCCGGCATCCATGAAGATGACGCGATCGGCGACCTGGCGGGCGAAGCCCATTTCGTGGGTGACGCAGAGCATGGTCATGCCCTCATCGGCGAGCGAGACCATGGTGTCGAGCACCTCCTTGACCATTTCCGGGTCGAGCGCCGAGGTCGGCTCGTCGAACAGCATGATCTTCGGGCTCATGCACAGCGAGCGGGCGATGGCGACGCGCTGCTGCTGGCCGCCTGAAAGCTGGCCGGGATATTTCAGCGCCTGCTCGGGGATCTTGACGCGGGTGAGATAGTGCATCGCGATCTCTTCGGCATCCTTCTTGGGCATCTTGCGGACCCAGATCGGCGCCAGCGTCAGGTTCTCGAGGATCGTCAGATGCGGGAACAGGTTGAAGTGCTGGAAGACCATGCCGACATCGCGGCGGATCTCGTCGATCTTCTTGAGATCGTTGGTCAGCTCCGTGCCATCGACGATGATCTGGCCCTTCTGGTGCTCCTCCAGCCGGTTGATGCAGCGGATCATCGTCGACTTGCCCGATCCGGACGGGCCGCAGATCACCAGCTTCTCGCCGCGCCCAACCTTGAGGTTGATGTCGCGCAGCACATGGAACTCGCCATACCATTTGTTGACGCCGATCATCTCGACCGCCGTCTCCGTGTTGAGCGAGGTCTGCTTCAGGGCAGCGGGTCGCGGGGCGCTTGTCTTGGTCTCTGCCATGGCCATGATTCCAGTCCTCCTCAACGCTTCTGGCCGGCGGCGAGCCGCTTCTCGACCGAGATCGAATAGCGTGACATGCCCCAGCAGCACAGGAAATAAAAGACCGCAGCGAAGGCGTAGCCGGTCGCGCGGGTGGTCGGCGTCGCCCAGGTCGGGTCGACCAGCGTCGCCTCGATGGTGCGCAGGAAGTCGAAGATGCCGACGATGGTGACCAGCGTGGTATCCTTGAACAGCCCGATGAAGGTGTTGACGATGCCCGGGATGACGATGCGCAGCGCCTGCGGCAGGATGATCAGCCGCATCATGCTCCAATAGCCGAGCCCGAGCGACATCGCTCCCTCATACTGGCCCTTCGGCATCGCCTGCAGGCCACCGCGGATGACCTCCGCCATATAGGCGGCGGCGAACATCGCGACGCCGACCAGCGGCCGCAGCAGCCGGTCCGGCGACCATTCCTGCGGCACGAACAGGGGCAGCATGGTGTTCGCCATGAACAGCACGGTGATCAGCGGCACGCCACGCACGAACTCGATGAAGATCACCGAGAGGAGCTGGATGATCGGCAGCCTCGAGCGCCGTCCCAATGCCAGCAGGACGCCGAAGGGCAGCGAGAAGACGATGCCGACCGCCGCGATCAGGAAGGTGACGGTCATGCCACCCCAGAGGCCGGTGTCGACGCGCGGCAGGCCGATGCTGCTTGCCAGCAGGCCAAGCAGCAGGAAGACGACCAGCGCGAACAGCACCAGCTGCTTGGGGCCGGAGAATCGCTTCAGCGGCGAAGCCTCCCGGACCACGGCGAGGTTGGCCGAACCGAGATAGGAGCCGACCAGCTGGGGCGCGAAGGAGAGCACCGCATAGATCGCCGCGAGCACCAGCGTCAGGATCATGCCGTTGCGCAGCAGGCGCTCGGCACTGGCGCCGCCGAGCAGCAGCACATAGGCGGCGATCGGCATCAGCACGAAGAAGTAGAAGAGCCCGAGCTTCTTCTTCGGCGCCTGGTTCCAGAGCATCCAGACCACGCCGATCGCGAACATGGCGAAGACGATGTTGACCCGCCAGCGCTCGCTGATCGGATAGGAGCCGTAGATGAAGTATTGCAGGCGATCGGCGACATAGGCCCAGCAGGCGCCGACCGGCCGGCCGACCTTCTCCGCAAGGCAAGCGTCGCGATTGGTGCCGGTCCAGACCGCATCGATGAAGTAGAACCGGATAAGCTCGGGCAGACTCGTCGCGATGATGTAGAGGCAGAGCAGCGTCAGCAGCGTGTTCACCGGCCCGGAGAACAGATTGTTGCGGACCCAGGCGATCGGCCCGGCGACGGAGAGCGGCGCCGCCTGCTGCTCAAGCGTTTCCTTGCGGACGAAGGCGTAGGGCGCCATTTCGGTGGTTGCATCGGTCATCGGGGCGCCCTCACCGTTCCACCAGCGCCATGCGCCGGTTGTAGATGTTCATGAACAGCGACGTCACCAGCGAGATCGTCAGATAGACCGCCATGGTGATGGCGACGACCTCGACCGCCTGGCCGGTCTGGTTCAGCACCGTTCCGGTGAAGACCTGGACGAGATCGGGATAGCCGATCGCGACCGCGAGCGAAGAGTTCTTGGTCAGGTTGAGATAGTTCGAGGTCAGCGGCGGGATGATCACGCGCATCGCCTGCGGGATCACCACCAGCTTGAGCGTCGGCCCGGCCCGCAGCCCTAATGCGTTGGCTGCTTCGGTCTGGCCCTTGGAGACGGCCAGGATGCCGGCCCGCACCACCTCGGCGATGAAGCCGGCCGTATAGGTCGTGAGGCCGACCAGCAGCGCCACGAACTCCGGGAAGATCTGGATTCCGCCGCGCAGGTTGAAGCCGGCAAGCTCCGGATAGACGAAGGAGACGGGACGCCCGGTGACGAGATAGACCAGGAACGGCACGACCACGATCAGCCCGAGCCCGACGAGCCCGATCGGATACTGCTTGCCGGTCGCAGCCTGCTGCTTGCGGGCCCAGCGATGGAAGAAGAAGGTCGCGACGACGCCGAGCAGAAAGGCCCAGACGATCAGATTTCCGCCGGGACCGAGATGCGGGTCGGGGATGTAGAGGCCACGATTGTTGAGCAGAAATCCCGCCGGCAACTGGATCGACTGGCGAGGGTTGGGCAGCGGCTTCAGCACCGCATTGTACCAGAAGAACAATTGCAGCAGCAGCGGCAGATTGCGGATGACCTCGACATAGACCATCGCGATCTTGGCCACGACCCAGTTGGTCGAAAGCCGGGCGACGCCGACGAAGAAGCCGAGGAAGGTCGCCAGCACGATGCCGATCGCGGCGACCAGCAGAGTATTGAGCAGGCCGACATAGAAGGCCCGGCCATAGGTGCCCGTCGAGGCGTCGTACGGGATCAGCTTCTGATTGACGTCGAAGCCCGAGGCGTTGTGCCAGAAGCCGAAGCCCGAGGCGATCTTCTGCGCCCGCAGGTTCTCGATGGCGTTGGACGCGGCCGAATAGATCAGGAAGCCGACAACGGCGAGCAAGGCCAGCTGATAGACATAACCCCGGATCTTGGGGTCGTAGAGGAGCGATGCTCTGCCCGGTCGGACGGGCTCCGTGGAAATCGTGGACACGTCTGACGCCCTTTTCAAATCTGGCGGCCGAGGTCCGGAGTCGATCCTTCGAGGACCGATCGCGGCCATTTTTTGTCCGGCTCACCAATGCGAAGACAAGGTGGACGGCGCGCAGCCCGAAAGCGGCGCGCCGCTGGATTTCAGCGGATGGGCGGCGCGTACTGCAAGCCGCCCTTGGTCCAGAGCGCATTCTGGCCGCGGGCGATCTTCAGCAGGGAACCCATGCCGACATTGCGCTCGAAGCTCTCGCCGTAATTGCCGACATGCTTGATGACCCGGTAGGCCCAGTCATTGGTCAGGCCGATCGCCTCGCCGAACTTGCCTTCGGTGCCGACCAGGCGCTTGATCTCCGGGTTTTCCGACTTCAGCATCTCGTCGACATTGGCCTTGGTGATGCCGAGCTCCTCGGCATTCAGCATGGCATTGTACGTCCATTTGACGACATCTAGCCAGAGATCGTCGCCATGGCGGACGACCGGGCCGAGCGGCTCCTTCGAGATGATCTCGGGCAGCACGATGTGGTCGGTGGGAACGCTGAGCTTCAGCCGCTCGGCGTAGAGGCCGGACGCATCGGTGGTGAAGGCGTCGCAGCGGCCCGATTCATAGGCCTTGACGGTCTCGTCATTGGTGGCGAAGGCGACCACCTCATACTTCATCTTGTTGGTGCGGAAGAAGTCGGCGAGGTTGAGCTCGGTCGTGGTGCCCTGCTGCGTGCAGACCGAGGCGCCCTCGAGCTTCATCGCGGACTCGACGCCGAGCTTCTTGCGGACCATGAAGCCCTGGCCGTCATAATAATTGACACCCGCGAAGTTCAGGCCGAGCGAGGTGTCGCGCGACATCGTCCAGGTCGTGTTGCGCGAGAGCAGGTCGACTTCGCCCGATTGCAGCGCGGTGAAGCGGTCCTTCGACGAGAGCGGGATGAACTTGACCTTGGAAGGGTCGTTGAAGATCGCCGAGGCGATCGCGCGGCAGAGATCGACGTCGAGGCCGCTCCAGTTGCCTTGCGCATCGGGCATTCCGAAGCCGGCGAGCCCGGGGCCGACGCCGCAGGTCAGCGCGCCCTTGCTCTTGACCTGCGCCAGGACACCGCCTGAGCCCTGCGCCTGTGCGGCGGTGACGCCTAGCACCCCAGCGGCGGCGACGAGCACCGCGCCCATGAGTTTCTTCATCTTGCTTTCCCCTGTTTGGCGGAACGGGTTCCTGCCCGTTCTCGGTTAGCTAGCAAGTCCCGGACCAGCCCCGGTCCGTCAGTTCTCCTTTCGCAGCGATGAGGGGAATTCGGGCCCAAGCGGCTCGAAAGTGCCCGCCCCTGCCACAGTTCACCGGATCGGCGGCGCGTATTGCAATCCGCCGTTGGTCCAGAGCGCATTCTGGCCCCGCATCATCTTCAGCACCGAGCGGCTTCCAACGGTGCGCTCGAAACTCTCGCCGTAGTTGCCGACATGCTTGATGATCCGGTAGGCCCAGTCCTTGGTCAAGCCGAGGCCTTCGCCGAACTTGCCGTCGATCCCGAGCAGGCGCTTGATCTCGGGATTCTCCGATTTCAGCATCTGGTCGAGATTGGCCTTGGTGACGCCGAGTTCCTCGGCGTTCAGCATGGCGAAGTGGACCCATCTCACCAGCTTGAACCATTGCGAATCGTTATCGCGCGTCAGCGGTCCGAGGGGCTCCTTCGAGATGATCTCGAGCAGCACCATATGGTCGTCCGGCGCGGTCAGCTTCAGGCGCTCGGCATAGAGGGACGACGCATCCGTGGTGAAGGCGTCGCAGCGACCGGCGTCATAGGCCTTGATCGTCTCGGCTCCGGTATCGAAGGAGACGACGTTGTATTTCAGCTTGTTGACGCGGAAGAAGTCGGCGAGGTTGAGCTCGGTCGTCGTGCCGCGCTGCGCGCAGATCGAGGCGCCGGAGAGTTGCATCACCGAGGTGACGCCGAGCTTCCTGCGCACCATGACGCCCTGGCCGTCATAATAGTTGACGCCGACGAAGAGCAGACCGGGCGGGGTGTCGTTCGATATCGTCCAGGTCGAGTTGCGGATCAGCACGTCGATCTCACCGGCCAGCAGCGCCCGGAAGCGATCATTGGCCGAGAGCGGGATGAACTTGACCTTGGAGGCGTCGCCGAAGATCGCCGCGGCGATGGCGCGACAGTACTCGACATCGAGCCCGACCCAGTTGCCCTGCGCATCGGCGACGCCAAAGCCGATGAGGCCGGGATTAGAGCCACAGTTCAGAACACCGCGGCTCTTGACCTGATCGAGGGTCCGGGGCGCCTGCGCATTCGCGGTGCCGAACAGGCTCGCGACGACGAGCAGCGCCGCGCCGATGGTTCTGATCATGCTTGTCCCCTGTCTGGCGGAGCGGGTTCGTCCCGTTCTCGGTCAGTCGGCAAATCCCGGACCAGCCCGGCCCATGCAAACTGCCTTTTCCAGTATCCTGGAAGAAAGGGGGCGGCCGCGTGAAGCGGCCGCCCCTGTCAACTTAACGCACCGGCGGGGCGTATTGCAGGCCGCCCTTGGTCCACAGACCGTTCTGGCCGCGCGCGATCTTCAGCAGCGAGCCCTGGCCGACATTCTTCTCGAAGCTCTCGCCGTAATTGCCGATATGCTTGATGATCCGGTAGGCCCAGTCGGGCGTCAGGCCGATGGCCTCACCGAACTTGCCCTCGGTGCCGAGCAGGCGCTTGATCTCCGGGTTCGGCGACTTCAGCATCTCGTCGACATTGGCCTTGGTCACGCCGAGCTCCTCGGCATTGACCATGGCGAAGTGGACCCACTTCACCAGGTTGAACCACTGCGCGTCAGTGTTGCGCGTCGCCGGCCCGAGCGGCTCCTTCGAGATGATCTCGGGCAGGACCATGTGGTCGTCCGGCGCGGTCAGCTTCAGGCGCTCGGCATAGAGGCCGGAGGCGTCGGTGGTGAAGGCGTCGCAGCGCCCGGAGTCATAGGCCTTGACCGTCTCGTCGGAGGTGGCGAAGGCGACGACCTCGTATTTCAGATTGTTGGCGCGGAAGAAGTCGGCGAGGTTGAGTTCGGTCGTGGTGCCCTGCTGCGTGCAGACCGAGGCGCCCGACAGCTGCAGGGCGGAGGTGACGCCGAGCTTCTTGCGGACCATGAAGCCCTGGCCGTCATAGTAATTGACGCCCGTGAAGAGCAGGCCGAGCGCGGTGTCGCGCGACATCGTCCAGGTCGAATTGCGGACGAGCACGTCGACTTCGCCGGACTGCAGCGCCGTGAAGCGGTCCTTGGCCGAAAGCGGGATGAACTTGATCTTGGTCGGGTCGTTGAAGATCGTCGCCGCGACCGCGCGGCAAAGATCGACGTCGAGGCCGACCCAGTTGCCCTGGGAATCCGGCAGGCCGAAACCAGCGAGGCCGGTATTGGAGCCGCAGTTCAGGATATTGCGGCTCTTGACCTGGGCGAGGGTCTGCGGCGCCTGCGCCTGCGCCGTCGTCGCGGCAAGCGCCAATCCCAGCCCGGCGACCGCGGCTGCCATGAACTTCTTCATAATGATCTCTCCCATTGGTTTCCCCACCGGCAGCTGCCGGTGGAAATGTGCCGGCTACCTGGCATCGTCGCGACTTGGATGTCCCGTTTGATGCGCCATTCCTGAGCGGCGTCCGGCCTCGGTCGATTGCCAGAGCGACCCATGAGCGTCAAGCAAAGGCTCCCCTGCGCGCCTGCCTCTTTTCACCTCAAACATCACATGCGAGTTTCGGGGGGTGGTCAAGTGTGACCGCCCCCGATTCCTGCCCTGCGGCCCGGCCGAGATCCCATGAAAAAGCTGTCATCGCCCGAATTCTCGCGTTTGCGCGAGAAGACCCGCCTCGTCCTTGCCGGCCGCGACCCGGCCGATTCCTACGGCTTCGTCAATCCGCCGATCGTACGCGGCTCGACCGTGGTCTATCCGAGCATGGAAGACTTCATGGTCCGCAAGGCCCGCTACACCTATGGCACGCAGGGCAATCCGACGATCGACGCCTTGCTGGCGGCGCTGAACACGATGGAAGGCGGGGCCGGGAGCGTGGTCTGCCCGTCCGGCCTGCTCGCCTGCACCCTGCCGTTACTGGCGGTGCTCTCCTCCGGCGATCACCTTCTGGTGACGGACAGCGTCTACCGGCCGACGCGAATCTTCTGCGACAAGATGCTGCCGCGGATGGGCGTCGAGGTGACCTATTACGACCCCGCCATCGGCGCCGGCATCGCAGGCCTGTTCAAGCCTAACACCAAGGCCGTCTGGACCGAGGCACCCGGCTCGCAGACCTTCGAGATGCAGGACATCCCGGCTATCGTCGAGGCGGCCCATGCCCGCGACGTCCTGGTCCTGATGGACAACACCTGGGCGACGCCGCTGTTCTTCGATTCCCACAAGTTCGGCGTCGACCTCTCGGTCCAGGCCGGCACGAAATACTATGCCGGCCATTCCGACGTGCTGATCGGCACGGTCTCGGCCCGGACGCCCGAGCTCTACAAGCGCCTGCGCGACGCCTGGGAGACGCTCGGCGTGATCATCGCGCCCGAAGACGCCTTCCTGACGCTGCGCGGCATCCGCACCATGCACATTCGCCTAAAGGAGCAGATGCCGGCCGGCATCGAGATGGCGAACTGGCTCGCCGCACGCCCCGAAGTCGCGCGCGTGCTGCACCCTGCCCTGCCGAGCGACCCGGGCCATGCCATCTGGAAGCGCGACTTCACCGGTGCGTCGTCCTTGTTCGCGATCGAGCTGAAGCCGGTGCCGACCAAGGCGGTCGGCGCGATGCTGGACGGGCTTGCGCTGTTCGGCATGGGCGCCTCCTGGGGCGGCTATGAGAGCCTGGTCCTGCCCTTCGACTGCACGGCCTACCGCACGGCGACGAAGCCCGGTTACAGCGGCCCGACGATCAGGCTGCATATTGGGCTGGAGGACCTCGAGGATCTCAAGGAGGACCTCGACGCCGGCTTCGCGCGGCTGAGGGCAGCCGCCTGAGCCTTGATGTGCCGATGTCGCAGGGCGCGGTCATCTTCGCCTATCTCGATGAGCCGCCCTTCTGCTATCCCGGCAAGGGCGGCGGGGCCGAGGGCAGCGATGTCGAACTCGTGGCAGCGACGCTCGCCGCGCTCGGCATCTCCACCTTCGAGGCACGGCTCGCGACCTTCGCCGAGCTGCTGCCAGGCCTGGCCTCCGGCCGCTGGGCAATCACCACGCCGCTCTTCATCACGCCGGAACGGCGGACGATCGTCGATTTCAGCCGTCCGGTCTGGGCGCTCGCGGACGGATTTCTGGTCCGCGAGCGCGAACAGGGACGGCTGAACGGCTACCAGGCGGTGGCGAGCGCCAATGCGCGGCTGGTGGTCGTCGGCGGGCAGGTGCAGGAGCAGACCGCCCTCGGCGCCGGCATCACACCGGACAAGGTGCTGCGCGTCGCGACGCAGGAGGAGGCGGTGCGGGCGGTCAGCGACGGCCATGCCGACGCCTATGCGAGCGTCGCCCAGGCGCATCGCGGCTATCTCGCCCGCCGGCCGGATCCGTCGCTTGCGATCGTCACCGCCAGCGACGGGGCGCCCGCCAGCGGCGCCTTCGCCTTCGGCAAGTCCAGCGCCGCCCTGCGCCGGCGCTTCGACGATGCGCTCGCCGAGCTGATCGGCAGCGAATGGCATCGCGCCATGATGGCGCGCCACGGCTTCGGCGCGGCCGAGTACTGACTCCGCCGCTCAGCCCGGTCCGGAGTTCGTGTCCTCGCCGCGCGCCTTCGCCCGCAGGATGAATTGCAGGTTGCGCAGGTAGACGAATACGCCAAAGCCCTGCCCGACGATGAAGACCGGATCGCGCCGGTAGAGCGCGTAGACGAGGAGCAGCGTGCCGCCGCCGATCGAGAACCACCAGAAGGTCATCGGCACGACCGAGCGCTGGGCCTTCTCGCTGGCCAGCCACTGCACCACGAAGCGCATGGTGAACAGGCCCTGCGCGACGACGCCGAGCAGCACCCACCAGTCGACATTGTTGACGAAGACCTCGTGAAAATAGTCCCCGATCATGCTCTGCAGGTCGACGAGCATCAGCGCGCCTCCGCTACGATCTGCGGCACCCGCCGGCGGCGCCGGATCAGCCACCATACACCCATCAGGTCGAGCATTCCGACCCAGAGCCGGTCGAAGAAGCCGTAATTGGAGACGCCGGTCAGGCGCTGCCGGTCGCGCACATCATGATGCCCGACGACATAGCCCTCGCGCACGATCAGCGCCGGCATGAAGCGATGCAGCGCGTCGAAATAGGGCAGAGCGAGATAAGCCTCGCGGCGAAAGCACTTCAGCCCGCAGCCGGTGTCGCGCGTCGCGTCCTTGAGCACGGCGCCGCGGACCTTGTTGGCGATGCGCGACTGCAGGCGCTTGAAGCCGGTGTCCTTGCGGCCGACACGCTGGCCCTGGACCAGGCCGACGCCGGGGCCGGCCGCTTCGAGCTGCGCCAGCATCGCCGGCAGGAAAGACGGGTCGTTCTGGCCGTCACCGTCGAGCGTGGCGACGATTTCCGCCGTGGCCGCGCGTACGCCGCTGCGCACCGCCGCCGACTGGCCGCAGGATTGCGCGTGCCGGACGATGCGCAGCCACGGACGGCTCGTGGCGAGCTCGGCGAGCGCCGCCGCCGTGCCGTCGCTCGAGCCGTCATCGACATAGATCACCTCGAACGGCGCGATAGCGCCGCAGGCACTCTCGATGTCGCGGACGAGCGGGGCGATATTGCCCGCCTCATTGCGCACAGGAATGACGATGCTGAGGCGCGGCGGGCCGGCGGAAGGCGCGAATTCGGTCACGGAAACGGGTCTTTCTGCAGTTACGGGCGCAAACTGCGTCAAGCGACGCAGCGGAGCAAGCGCCGATCACTCGCGGGCATAAACGCTGATCGAAAGGCGCTTGCCGCCATTGAGGTTGAAGCCCTGGATCGTGGTGGCGAGGCGCGGAGCCGGCGTCAATCCGGCGATGCCTTCGGCGAAACCTTGCGACGCACGCTGCTCGACGAGCGCGACGCGGCAACCCGGCTCGCGCAGAAAGGCAGCCGCGGCGGCGCCGTCATAGCCCATTGCGAGATCGGTGCCGACCAGGAAGACGAGGCTGGGCTCGCGATAGCCGACCGTGATGACCTTGGGTGCGGGGCAGCCGACCGAGCGCACCGCCTCCGCCAGCCGCGGCGACAATTGCAGCGAGCGCAGGCTCGGCGCCGCGAGGCCGAAGACGCCGACGCTGAGCAACAGGCTCGCGACGACGCCGCGCCAGAGCGCTCCCTCGGTCTCGCCGCGCCTGAAGGCCAGGAAGCCGAGCAAGGCGACAAGCAGCGCCAGCGCCAGGACCGGCAAGGCGAGCCAGGGCAACGTCCGGTCGAGCGTCCAGTTGCCGTAGAGCATGACGCCGACCAGCGCGGCCGGGACGAGCACGACGAGCGCCGCGGTGAGGCTCGCGCCACGCCGGAAGCGGTCGATGCCGCCATTGACCAGCGCCAGCAGCAAGAGGGCGGTGATCGCCGGATAAAGCGGCAGGACGTAGTGCGGCAGCTTGGTCGGAACCGCCTCGAAGACCAGCCAGGACGGCAGGATCCAGGCGATCAGGAAGAAGATCTGCGGCTCGCGGCGGCGGACCCAGGCGAACGGGATCGCCATGGCGGCGAGCGCCGCGGACGGCCAGTAGGTGCCGAAGAACAGCAGCAGGTACAGCCCAGGCGGCCCCCAGTGCTTCTCCTGCCCCTCCCCGACCTTGCCCAGCATGTCCTTGCCGACGCTCTCGGTGAAGAAGTCGCCGCCGCTCTTCACCGCGATGGCGATGAACCAGGGCAGGACGACGACGAGGCAGAGCAGCAGGCCGGCCTTCGGCCGCAGCGGCGCGAACCAGCGCAGGGAGCGCTCCTTGATGCTCAGCACCAGCACCGCCAGGCCCCAGACCATCGGCACGATCGGCCCCTTGATCAGCAGCGCCAGCGCCGTCGCGCCCCAGAACACCAGCCAGTTGTGGCGGCTCGGCACGAAGGCGAGCGAGCGCGTCCAGTCGAGCCAGGTCCGCGCGAGCGCGCCCATGGTCGCGACCGCACAGGCAGCCAGCACCGCGTCGGTCTTGGCGATCCGCGCCTCGACGCCGAGCAATACGGCCGCTGCCATCAGAGCCCCGCCGAGCAGGGCAAGCCGCGCGCCGACGAAGGCGAGCAGCGCCCAATAGGTCAGGAGAACCGTCGCGACGGCGCCGATCAGCGAAGGCAGGCGATAGAGCCAGATCGTGGTGCGCGCCGCCGGCACGCCGAGCGCTTCACCGGCACTGACGCTGGCGGACTGCAGCCAGTAGATGCCGACCGGCTTCTTGTGGCGCGCCTCGTCCTGGAAGCGGATGTCGACGAAATCGCGGCTCTCCAGCATCTGCTTGCTGGCCTGGGCGAAGCGCGGCTCGTCGCGGTCGAAGGGCTGCAGGCCGGCGAAGCCCGGCAGGAAGGCGCCGAGCGAAAGCAGGACCAGAAACAGGCATGCCCGCCAATGGCTCGCCGAGGCAAAGCCAGCGAGCCGATCGAGCCCTGAGCCGAACGAAGACATCGACACTCCTTGCAGCCGCAACTTGCGGGGCCACAGAACCAGACCGCCCGAACGCCGAAGGGAGGTCGCGGGCAGATCCCGCAATCAAGGGCGCAGCGCATGGCCCCGCTTTCGGGCGCGATCATGGCGGTGCGGCACTGGCGCGTTTACGGCCTCGCGCCGCCAGCGGCAAGATGGCGGCAGCTTCTGCTCGCCTCGTTGCAGAAGATGGCGACGTTTCGCCGCCATGGCGCTATGGTGCCCCGATGCCGGGCGAAGCTCGCAGCGGGATAGGGTCGGGATGCTCTGGCGCGCCTTCAAGACCGGTCTTCTCGGCCTCGTCATCGGCCCGATGCTGGCGGTCCTGATCGTGATCGCGGCGATGATCTTCGATCCGAAATGCGGTGTCGGCGATTCAGGCGGCTGTGCCATGAGCCTCGTGACCGTGCCGGTGGCGGCGGCCCTGCCGAGCTTCGCAGTGTTCTTCCTCGCCAGCCTCGCGACCAGCCTGTGGCGCGCCAGGCCGACGATCCGGCAGTTGCGCAATTGGGGCCGGGAGGACTGAGGCAACGGGCCGGCCTCGCCGCTCGCGCCCTTGCTCTCACCACGCGGATCGGGGAACCGCCATTCGCCTGCCACGTTGAGAACGTTACTCGTCCTGCGCCAGCATCGCAGCGGCGACAGGAATGAAGGACAAGGCCATGAAGTCACCGATCGCCGTCCATACCGACGAGGACTATGAACAGGCGCAGCGGCGCGTGGCCGAACTGAGCTCTACCGCCGACAGCCCGGAAAAGGATCGGGAGCTGGAAGAACTTGCCGAAGCCATGCTGGCCTGGGAACTCCGGCGCGACGAAGCCATGGAGTAAACCGCGCCTACCGCTCGTCGGACGACACACGCGCGTTTTCACCGGTGGCGGTCGGCTCGGCCTGCTCGGGTTCCGGCGGGCGGTCGCCACCGGCCCAGCGCTCGATCGAATGGTCGACTGCCAGCAGCAGGAGAGCCACGACCACCGCCGTGCCGACAATGGCCCAGTCGCCACGCCCCGCCGCACAACCCAGCGCCGCGGTCACCCAGATCGCCGCCGCGGTGGTCAGCCCCCGCGGATGGATTTCCCGCTGCCGCATGACGATGGTGCCGGCCCCCAGGAAGCCGATGCCGGTCAGGATTCCCTGGACCACCCGGCTGGCTGCATCGGCTTGCCCAGGCTCGACGAAGATCGAAGTAGCCGCCGCGGCGCCCAGGCCGACCAGCCCGAATGTACGGATGCCGGCGCTCTTCTGCTTGCGTGTCCGCTCGAAGCCGACCGCGACGCCCGCGGCCGTGCCCGCCAGAAGCCTGCCGATGAGCTCAAGATCGCTGATCATGATCCACTCTTTCACCGGCTCCTGCCCCTGGCTCACATGCGCGAACCCGAGGTGCTTTCCACGCAGCCTCGCTGGCCCGCTGCGACCATTGAATGCGCCGCGCCATCCGAGGTTCCTTTAGCGATCTTCTTGTTAAAGCTTCGGGTTTCCGATGCGCCGGACGCAATCGGCACGCCCTCCCTCAGGTCCCACCCGACCAAGCTGGAGCAGCTGTGCCAGGTCCCTGCCCCGGACGCCGATAAAATTGGCCTGCGCCGGACGCGATCGCTCCTGCATCAACGCGGCAACGTATTCTTGTGAATTCGGCCGTCCTTCATGATCACGACGAAATTCCGATGGGGATCAGCGACGAGGTTGATGTTCTCGAGCGGGTTGCCTTCGACGAGGAGCAGGTCAGCCAGCGCATTGACCGCAACCACGCCGAGTTTCCCCGGGTAGGGATTGCGCAAGCCGGACAGCTCCAGAAGGCGGGCATTCGTGCCCGTCGCCATGGCGAGAGCTTCGGCAGGCGTGAACCAGCGCGACAGTTTGGCGAGCAACTCGCCATGCCGTGTCGCGAGCTGCGCCGAAAACAGGATGTCCGTACCGAACGCAACCTTGAGCTTGTATTTCTTGGCCAGCTCGAAGGTCCTCTCCGTTCCGGAAAACACGGCGTAGGCCTTGGCGCGCTCGCCCGAGCCGGGAGGAAACGCCTCGGCCATTTCATCGGGAAAGGCCTGCGTGCTGAGCCAGACATCGTTCTCGGCGATCAACTTCGCCGTCGCCTCATCCATCAGATGGCCATGCTCGATGCATTTCACGCCGACGGCGATCGCGCGCTTGATTGCCGCCGGCGTATAGGCGTGAACCGTGACATAAGTCCCCCAGTTCTCGGCAGCCTCGACCGCGGCGCGAAGCTCTTCAGCGGTGAAGGTCGAGACGTCGAGCGGGCTGAACGGCGATGCCACGCCGCCACCGGCGGTCAGCTTGATCTGCGAGGCGCCCTGCATCAGCTGCTCGCGAACACGCAGGCGCACCTCGTCCGGGCTATCGGCCACCATGCTGCCGCCGATCTGCTCCATGCGCGACAGGGTCCCCGGCGAGCGAGGCAGCTCGGTCTGCTGCCGGAAATCCCCATGGCCGCTCGTCACCGTGATGACCGCGCCCGAAGGGTAGATGCGAGGCCCGGGGAGAACCCCCGCGTCGATTGCCTGCTTGAGGCCGAAGGACGGCCCGCCCATGTCGCGAACGGTGGTGAAGCCGCGCATCAGCGTGTCGGTCGCCTCGGCGCCAGCCGACAGGTAGTTGAAACCCAGATTGCCGAAAATCGCCTGCGACGGCGTCGAACGCACCATCATCGCGTGCCAGTGCATGTCGGTCAGTCCCGGCATCAAGGTCCGCCCGCCGCCCGCGATCACAGCAGTACCGACCTCCGGAGCGATCAGGCTCGTCGAGATGCGCTCGATCAGGTTGCCACGCACGAGAACATGGGACGGTGCCGAAAGTCCGCTTCCCGTGCCATCGAAGATACGCACGTTCTGGAACAGCGTCGTTGAGGTCCCTGCCGGCAGCGCGACCTGCGCCCGCAGCGGAGACGCCAAGCCTGAAGCGAGAGCCGGAAGAGCCGCGAGCAATCGCCGCCGGGTCAAAGTCGACATTTTCTCAGCCCTCCGAAGCAGATATCAAACGCCAGGAACTACGAGAACAGGCGGAAGCCTGAGGCAGCCGCCATGCGAATGCCCCGGCGCAGCTGCCCGGCAGCATCCAGACATCGCGCACGCTTCACAAGACCTCGCACTGACAATTCGGCAGCGGCTGGCTCAAGCTCGCTGCCAAGGATGTTCCATGAGGGGGGCAGCCGCTGGCACAACGCTAGCTGGCGCGCTCAAGATTGTGATCATCGACGATGAGAGCCGGAACGGATTCGTGCGCAGGATTGTGGATGGCAGGCCTGCATCTGCACCAAGCGCGACGGATGTCATGAAGACAGGTTTCTCTTCCCCGGCGCCATGGCTGATCATCATGGCAGCCGGATCAAAGCGCGCTGTCGATCATCCGGATCAAGGGCCGGATGGTCCGTCCCCAACCTTCTCGCTTTCATCGTCAGCGTCGAGCTACGAAAAACGCCCCGTCGGCGTCGGCCGGCGGGGCGTTTCTGCCTACCGCAATCTCGAAGTTGCACGCCGGCATCGTCGAACCTTGAGCCGTCAGCCTCGACCGGCAACGCGCGTGCAGACACATGTCGGTTGGGCGGGGCCTCGTCTCGCGGTCAAATCACTCCCGCCAGCGTAGCTTCGAAAGCCCCGGCCAGCCGCGGGATGCGTTCGGCAAGGCCGTAATATTCCTCCGAACAATCGGGTTCGACGCCGATGATCATACCGATCAAAGCGGCGATGGTGCGGGTTGCCCGGCCAACGGGGCGAGCTCTGGAAACAGCGGCGGAGGCGGCAGAGATTGCGACCTGCCTGGCCGCCTGGCTCGGATCGCGCTCCGCCGTGCTCCCGGCATGCGACCGCGCCACCAATCCGAAGTTCCACAACCGCTGCATCTGGATGATATGGCTGTACCACGCCACCGTCTTCGTAATGAGCCCGCGCTCGACTTGGTTCTCCGAGAGCGCGCGGTGAATCTCGATCACGCCCTCGGGCACGCCGACAGATGCGGAAAAGCCCAGAACCTCCCGCG
The DNA here is from genome assembly GCA_036676315.1 of Bradyrhizobiaceae bacterium. Taxonomy (GTDB): domain Bacteria; phylum Pseudomonadota; class Alphaproteobacteria; order Rhizobiales; family Beijerinckiaceae; genus Allobosea. Next base: position 5,860 of record JAKFDB010000020.1, on the reverse strand, counting down.
CCCTGTCAAATTTGACGCTGTAGTCGCGCTTGTCCGCGCCACCGGGCGTGAACTGAACCTGAACCGGAGCCGGGAAGGCCTTGCTCACCACTTCGCTCAGCTCGCTCATGCGGAAGTTTGCCAGGCCGATGTTGAAGACTTGCCCCCCGACGTCTCGCTCGTTGGCCTCGAGAGCGCATATGAATGCTCTTGCGGCGTCCTGGACATGGACCAGCGGTCGCCTTTGCTCCCCGCCGCCGGTCACGACGATCCGTCCGCTCTCGAACGCGCTCAGGGTCATGACATTGACGACGAGATCGAAACGCATGCGTGGCGACAAGCCGAACACCGTTGCATTGCGAAACGCTACGGCGGTGAAGCCGGGCCGGTTCAAGCCTCGGATGGCTTCTTCGGCCGTTGCTGCCGCCCGAGCATAGGCCGTCAGGGGCCGCAATGCGCAGTCCTCCGAGAGCTCCGCTCGCCCGCCGGCGCCATAGACCGAGCAGGAGCCGGAAAAGACGTAGCGCTCGACGCCAGCGCTGCGGGCGCTGCGAGCCAGATCGATCCGTCCCTTCTCATTGATCTCCCAGGTCAGGGCAGGATCGAGTTCGGCCGAAGGGTCATTCGACAGGGCCGCGAGATCGATGACGGCCCGGCAGCCTTCCAGATCGCGCGGCGTCACGTCACGGATATCGATCGTCTTGAGCTCCAGCTCCGGATGACTGAGATAGCGGCCAAGCGTATTCGATCCGAAGTAGAAGCGATCCAGTGCCTTCACGCGATAGCCTGCGTCCAGCAATCGCCCGACCAGGATGGATCCAATGTAGCCGGCAGCGCCAGTAACGGCGATCATCTTGCTCATAGCGCAGCCACTCCTCTCTCTTCTGTTGCGCTGGAACCAAGGAACGGCAGGACCTCATAGCGAAGGACGTTCAGAATGTAGTCCTGCTCTGCCTCCAGCAGGGTCGGAAAAAGCGGCAAGGACAGCGTGCCCTCGCCCCAAGCGCGCGAAACCGGGAAGCTGCCCCGGCTGACCGATGCATCGTCTCGATACAGGCTGAGCTCGGTCACGCTGCGATAGTTGACGGTTGCGCCGATCCCCTGGTCGTTGAGGATGCGCATGACCCAGTCCCGACGACCGCCAGGGACATGGATCGGGAAGAGGTGGCGGGCCGAAACCGCCCCGGCCTCGATCGCCGGGAAGCCTAGCGAAGTGCCGGCGAGGCTCTCCTCATAGCGCCTGGCCAGCGCTTCGCGCTGTTCCAGCCGATCGTCGACGGTTTCGATCTGGTCTTCGAGAAGGACGGCCAACAGATCGGGAAGATTGGCCTTCGTTCCGAGCCGCGCCACATCCCAGTGCTGGTAGCGCCCTGCGGTGAAGCGCTGGGCGGCGGCGGCCGACATGCCGTGCAGCACGGTTTCGTTCAGGTTGGCGGCCAGCTCGGCGTCATTTGTGATGACTGCGCCGCCCTCGCCGCAGGTGACGTTCTTGGTCGCATAGAACGAGAAGATCGCAGCGTCGCTGTCGGAGCCCGGGCGGCGGCCGGCTCGCCTGCCTTCGAAGCAGTGAGCGGCGTCTTCGATGATCCTGATGTCGGCGCGCAGCGCGGCGCGCAGAGCAGCGACATCCACCATCTGCCCATAGAGGTGGACGGGGATAACGGCTTTGGTCCGCGGCGTGACGGCGGCCTTGACCAAAGCGATGTCGATCAGGAGCGTCGAGGGGTCGACATCCACGAAGACGGGCTTGGCACCAACCTGCCTGACGACGTTCGCTGTCGCCACGAACGTCATCGCCGGCACGATCACTTCATCGTCAGGCCCGATGCCGAGGGCGAGCAGGGTCGCCACCGCGCCTTGCGTCCAGCTGCTGGTCAGCTTGGCGTGCGAGACATTGAAAATGGCGCGCAGCCGTTCCTCCACCCGGGAGCAGCGTTGGCCGCTCGTCAGAAAGCCACTCTCGATGACTTCAGCGACAAGCGCTGCGCTGCTCGACGGCAATGAATGACGGTAGAACGGCACGCGCATGTCCGCCTCCTGCGTTCCGTGATTCAATATTTTAAAGCAATGGTATAGAGCCCGATCTATTCAGCTCCGGGCCCGAATAAATTCACGGATAACTCAGCCAATCAACGTAACATGCAATGCCCTGAACAGATCATTTTGGTTAACTACCAAGATTGTCATGAAAATAGGGGTAACCCATTTTTGCCTGGAGCGCTCAATCGGCCGCGTATTCCTGAGGGTGCGTCGACGGATGGCCCGCATCAGCAATCGGGCCCCCGCAATAAAGATCGCGCAGGGAGGCGGCGATCGCCGTCCAGTCTCCGATCGAGAGTGCAACGCGATACGCTCTCTGCGAGAGTATGCGCCATTGGCCTGGATCGATATTCTCGGCGGTGTGCATCGCCTCCGCGACGGATTGGGCGCTGAGATCGGCAATCGCGAACCCGGCACCGGCCGCCTCTACGCGGCTAAGCAACCCGGTTCCTTCCGAGAGGATGAGCGGCAGGCCCATCAGGCCGGCTTCCATCAGCGCCAGCGGCATATGGTCGAAGCGCGAGGGGGCGACGTAAAAGTCCCACTGGCTTGCCGTCCGCAGCTTGTCGTCTCCGAAACGTGGCCCTTCGATCGAGCAGACATCGGCAATCCTGGCTGCAGAGCACATCTCGGCAAGCTGCTGATGGCTCTGCCCGCTGCCGAACAGCGCGAGCCTGCCCTTGCCTCCGGCATGGCGATAGCGCGCGAAGCCTTCGATCAGCAGATCCAGCCCTTTGTGCTCGATCGCCAGCCGCCCGAAGAACCCGAAGGTCGGAAAGTCGGCAGAAGGGCCGCTACGGGTTGGAGCCTGCGGGATCCCGTCCAGGCGGCTCGAATAGACCGCATTGGGCAAGAGCACGACCTTGGCGCCGGGAACGAGCCGGCGCACGACATCGGCTTCGTGGGGGGTCAAAGCGTGGACGAAGCGTGCTGCCTTTAGCGCGAAACCCTCGACAAACCTGACGTAAAGGGCGGTCTTCGGTCGCTCCAGCTTGTGGTCCAGGCTGTAGATATGGGCAAATCGGCTATGCGCGGTGACGCCATAGGGCAGCCGCCGCCGGTTCAGGGCGCGTGCAATCGGGAGCAGGAGCAGCTGCCTGACGCCGTGTATATGAAAAACCGTCGAGGGACCCGCGTCCGACAGGACCGCGTCCAGGACATCCCGATCGAGCCCGATGCTCCGGCCCAGTATCCGTCGCCCCCGAAGAGGCAGGATCTGCGCCGGGATGCCCGGAGGAACCTCTGGATCGCGGCCCGGGGCGGCCAGGAAGACGAGGCGCGAATGATCACCTGCATGGAGTTGCTCCTGCGCGAGCTGTCGAGCGACCTGATGCAAGCCGTTGGCTGCTGATGGATGATCATCGGCTTCGTCGAAGATCAGGTGCCGGATGTCGAGGCGCCGAGCCGGCAAGCCACGTTCAGAAGCCCCATCGTTCAAGCTCATTGCTCAAACCTGCCGCATTTTTGAGAGCCGCGATTGGCGCTGCGGGATTCGCATCCGCCCCGCGGCTCGACTGCCGGGCGGGCCGAGCTGCAGTTGTCGGCGTTCGCGAGGGGCGAGGATAATGCGCGGAAGGGGTACCTACGGTTGGCGGGCTCGCTCTCCCATGGAGGCAAGAGAGCAGACTGGCGCCCCTCAACGACGAAATCTGACGTGGCTCCCGGGCACTTCCACGGCGGGCCGTTCCATCGGCGCGGCAGAGCCGGGCACTTCCAGGCCAAGCTTGTCGATGACGACCTCCAGCCCCTGAACCCGATTGGCTTCGGCGGGGGTAATCCTCAAGCAGTGGGGCAGGAGCGGCCCGCAAGCCTCCGGACCGCACCGGAAGACCTGTCGGATCAGCACGTTTCCGCAGGGCCTGTAGCTGCTGCGGACGTTTCTGCGATCCGCATCTACTGATCGAAGGCTGCGGCAAACGTTTCTGGTTGGGCCATCGCACTGCGCCAGTCGAGCTCTCCGCCAAACAGCTCTGCCGCAAGGCTGCAATCAAGCGCGCTGTATCGGGGACGCTGAGTGGTGGAGGCAAGGTCGGCCATGGTGACCCGCTCGATTTCGGGCGTTCGCCTGCCCGCCAGCTGCAGCGCCTGGAATGCAGCAGCCACCCAGTCCGCGCGTGACACGGCCGGCGAGCCGGCCAAATGAAGGATTCGAGGGACGGCATCTCGCGCCGTCATGCGCTCGGCCAAGTCCAGCAGCCTCCGGGCGAGCGGAAAGATCGGGGTTGGCGAGCCGATCTGGTCACTTGCGACCTTGACGACATGGTTGTCGCTCCGCAGCAGATAGCTGATGAAGTCGCTGCCATCGCCAAACAGCCACGCAACCCTGGCTACGCAGACCCCTGCTTTGACGGCGAGGACGTTTTGCTCGCCTTCAGCTTTCGAGCGACCGTAATTGTTGACGGGGGAGACAGGATCGGATTCGCGCCATGGCCGTTCGGTCGAGCCGCCAAACACGTAGTCCGTAGAAATATGGATGAACGGCGTGGCCATCGCCGCACAAATTTGTGCCATCTGACCGGGAGCCAGCGCATTGACGGCCGTCGCGCGTTCCGTCGCGGTCTCTGAAGTGTCCACGCTACTGATAGCCGCTGCGTTAATCACCACGCGCGGACGCAACTGCGCCAATACGGTTTTGACAGATAGAGCGTCTGTAATGTCCAGTTCACCATGCGTGAGTGCTTTCACATGATGACTGCCAACAGCGGAGAGCGCGCGGGCCAGCCGACCATTTCCGCCACTGACGAGAACTTGGATGCTCATCTGCCCCCTTGTGCGATCGCTACGATACCCTGTTGATTACTGCTCTTGAACAGCCGCTTTTACCAACTCGGTAATCCGGAATCTGGATGACTGGGGCCGTTTCAGGCTTGCCGGCAGGTCGGCTGGAAGGGGCCAGGAGTGGTCAACAAAAAAGGTCACTCCTCATCTGGGGGACCGGGTCACCGCCAGGCAACTCGCGAACGGCGTCAGTTTCCACGGGGCTCGCGAACCACCGAGTAGCGAGGAAACGAAGTTGGAAACCAGCCGCTTGATTTCCAACTCTCAGAAGAAAAAAAGCGTATAAGTCTTTGATAAATATGGCGAGCCCGACAGGATTCGAACCTGTGACCAGCAGCTTAGAAGGCCTGGGAGAAGCCTTCAAGTCTGAGCCATATTCTCACACGTTCCCGAAAATCCCCACCATTGGAATCGTTGAACGATTCCGCTCTGTCAGAATGGCGACCTCGGCTCCGGCGAGGTCGTAATGACAGCACGTCACGACTTCTTCGGTGGGGCCTCGGCCGCCGCCGGCGCTAGGGGTCGATATGCTCGGGCATGTCCTTCAACTGGTCCTTGGTCCAATTGGTCACGGCGTGAACATCGCCATCTTCGTCGCGCATGAACTCGAGTTCGCTCAAGGGTACCGCGACCGGCTTGGCCCCGATGCCGAGGAAGCCGCCGACATCCACCACGACCAGGCTCGTCGGCCCGAAGCCGTGGACGTGAGAGACCGACCCGATTGTTTCATCACCCGGCCCGTAGATCGTAGCCCCTTCAAGGGTCTCGGGCGTCAACTCGGTGCTGGCAAGACGCGCATGCTTGGCGTGGTCCATGATCCTGCTCCTACTCTGGGAGCTAGATGAACGAGCAGAGAGCGCAGACGTTCCGCGGCAATTCAGGACTGCCGTCGCCGCCGCCATCCTCGCGCAGGGAGAGAGGGATGAGGGACGCGCTTGCCCTCCGATGGGGCGTGGTGCTGAATGCCGTCATGTCAGAGAAACCTGTTGTCGAAATCCCAGTGACAACCGTCTCCGAAATTGTGGTAAGCGCCGATCCCAATGAAGGCGCCATCATAAGCCTT
>JAKFDB010000019.1:0-31403 GCA_036676315.1 Bradyrhizobiaceae bacterium | reverse complement strand
ATCCGCCCTCAGACGAGATTGTCGGCAATGATGAAGCCGAGAATCGAGATGCAGCTCATCACGATCGAGATTTCGAGAAGACCGAAGCCCATTGCCACCTCCACCGCTCTGGAGGCAACGCCGGACCGCGGCCTTGGTTCCGCCGCAGATGCGCCGAAAATGCGACGCGACTGCCGAGCCGCTTACCGCCTCCCTCGAGTGTCCCCAAGGGAGGCGGGCCGGCTCGGTGACCGGCGGCCTCCCGCGGCTGCTCAGTGCAGCGGCTTGGCGGTCGTCGCGGGCGCCGGCTTGATGGGCCCCTCGTTCGCCTTCGCCTGACGGCCTCCGACCAGGAAGAGCACGACATAGCCCGCGACCGCGGAGATCGCCGACCCGGCCAGCACGCCGATCTTGGTGGCGCTGCTCAGCGCCGCGTTTTCGGCAAAGGCGAGGGCGCCGATGAACAGGCTCATGGTGAAGCCGATGCCGCAAAGCAGCGAGACCCCGTAAAGCTGCGCCCAGCTCGCCTTGGCCGGCATCGTGCCGAGGCCCAGCCTGACGGCAAGCCAGGCGAAGCCGAAGACGCCGGCCTGCTTGCCGACAAAGAGCCCGAGCATGATGCCGAGCGGCACCGGGGTCAGCAGCAGCGCGGGCGACATGCCGGCGATCGAGACACCGGCATTGGCGAAGCCGAAGACCGGCACGATGAAATAGGTCGACCAGGGATGGAGCCGGTGCTCCAGCACATGCAGCGGCGAGTGCTCCGGCTCGTCGCTCTCGTCGCCGCGGCCGCCGAGCGGGATGGTCAGCGCCAGCGCGACGCCAGCGAGCGTGGCGTGGATGCCGGATTTCAGCACGAAGAACCACAGCGCGGCCCCGATCAGCAGATAGGGCGTGAGCGACCGGACATTGCGCAGGTTGAGCGCGGTCAGGAACGCAAGGCACAGCGCGGCGCCCGCCAGCATCGGAAGGGACAGATTGCCGGCATAGAACAGCGCGATGATCAGGATGGCGCCGAGGTCGTCGAGGATGGCGAGTGCCGTCAGGAAGATCTTGAGCGAGACCGGCACCCGCGAGCCGAGGATGGCGAGCACGCCGAGCGCGAAGGCGATGTCGGTCGCGGCGGGAATCGCCCAGCCGCGAATCGCTTCGGGATCGCTGCGCGCGATCACGAGATAGATCAGCGCCGGCGCGACCATGCCGCCGAGCGCCGCGATCGCCGGCAGGGCGCGCCGCGTCCAAGTCGCCAGCTGGCCCTCGACGAACTCGCGCTTGATCTCCAGGCCGACGACGAGGAAGAACACCGCCATCAGCCCGTCATTGATCCAGTGCAGCACGCTGAGGCCAGCGACCTTGCTCTCCAGCACGGTGAAATAGACGACGCCGAGCGCGGAATTGGCGATGATCAGCGCGTTCGCGGCGGCGAGGACGAGCAGGACGCCGGCCGCGGCGCCGCTCTCGAGGAAGGCATGCAGCGGCGAGCGGCGCTTCGGCGGCCAGTCCGGGTGGTGCGGTTCGATCTCGTCCATCTGCTGCGCCACGCTTGCGCTCCTTACCCCGGCCCGTGTCTCACCGGTTTGTTGCGACACCTCGATGTCATTGTGATTGCAGCCGTGCAGGCTTGCGGAGTGGCGAGTCGATGCGCTCGCGCCGCCGAATAGAGCAGAGCTCGCGCAAGATCGCATTCCTTTTCGCCGGTCTAGCGCCTCCGGAGCCAGGTCACGCTACCCGTCAATGCCGCGCCGCCGGCCATCAGCGCGAGCAGCAAGGCACCGCCGCAGAACAGCCCGGCATATCCGTAGGCGACGATCAGCGGGGTGCTGAGAAGGGGGGAGCAGAATTGGCCGATGAAGATGGAGGCGGTCAGGATGCCGCCGGCCAGTCCTCGCTTCCGGAGCGGCGCCAAATTCAGCGCGAGGGCGACGAAGCTCGGCGAGACCAGGGCATAGCCGGCGCCGATCGCTGCGGCTGCACCCAAGGCCGGCAGCGCCGTGCCAGCGAAGGCGAGCAGCAGAAATCCCAGCGCCATGCAGGCATAGCCAAGCGCGAAGATGCCGGCATAGCCGATCGCACGCTGGACGCGGGAGGAGAGCAATGCGGACAAGCCGCCCGACAGCATCAGGATGCCGAGGGCCGAGCCGGTCATGAGCGCGCCGTCATAGCCTTTCGCTTCGAAGAAGAACGATAACTGGGTAGGCATGATGAAGAAGGTCATGTTGGTGACCGCCTGGAGCAGCACCAGCAAGGACAGGAGCGGGGCCCAGGAGCGATGTCCAGTGGTGCCGTCCGCCGGTCTGGTGCCGGGCGCCTGCGAAGGCCGGGGCGGATCGACGATGACCCTCCACATCAAGGGCAGGAAGGCGGCGGCGAGGCCGTAAATGGCGAAAGGCAGGCGGGATGAGATCGCCGCCACCCATCCTGCGAGCGCGATGAAGACCAGGCCTCCGAAGTTCCGGGCCGAGATCTGCAATCCCGTCAGCGCATTTCGGTCGTCGCCGGTGAAATAGTCGCCGATGAGCGCCGTTTGCGCTGTCATGATCAGGGCAACCGCGACGCCGAGGACGAGGCGGCTCATGAAGATCGTCGGAAGGTCCGGAAGGACGAGCCCGGCACTGCCGGACACAATGAACAGGATCACGCCGAGGAGAAGCAGGCGGCGTCTTCCGACCCGGTCCGCAGCGAGCCCGACGAGCGGGGCGCAGATCGCGACGCTGAGCGAGGGCGCAGGCACCAGCAGGCGCGTCAGCATCGCGGCGTTCGGGTCGTCCGCGAACAGGCGCTCGATCCCCGGAAGTGCCGGGCTGATGGTCGCGTTCGCCATTGTCGTGAGCGACGCGGCCATCAGCAGGGCGATGGCGCGCCGGTCCTGCCAGACCGGTCTTCGCCCAATGCCGTGAGTGTTCTCCATGATTTTCCTCTTGCCGAAAGTGACTGTTCGGCAGAGCCTACGAGTTCAAGTCGACTTGAGGTCAAGCATGTTGGTTCTGGACATTGGCGAGGTCGCCGAGCGCTCGGGCGTGCCGCCGTCGACGCTGCGCTATTACGAAGAGATCGGCCTGATCTCCTCGCGCGGCCGGCATGGGCTGCGGCGGCAGTTCGATGCCGATGTGCTCTTGAAGCTCTCGCTCGTCGGCATGGGGAAGGCGGCGGGCTTTTCGCTGGCCGAGATCGCAGCGGTGTTCGGGCAGGATGGCCGGCCGGAGCTCCCCCGTGACCAGCTGCGCGCCAGGGCGAGCGAACTGCAGCGGCAGATCCTGGAGCTGCGGATGCTGCGGGATGTCCTGCGCCACGTCGCCGACTGCCCGGCCCCGAGCCATCTGGAATGCCCGACCTTCCGCAAGCTCATGCAGGCCGCGCCGCGCCGAAGCCTTGTCTATCACCCCTCCCGCGAACGGAAGGCCGGGGGAGGCAAGATCGCGCGGCGGAGATGATCCCGCGCCCCGGTCGATGGAGGCTTTCGAGCGGCCGCGCCTGCCATGGCTGCCCGTTCCGGTGAGGCGCGGGGCGCGTCCATCTATCGCTTGGACAGGCCCACGCCACATGATAGGGACCGCCCGCAGGGCAGGGCCGCGATCGGCCGCCGCATTCTTAGGAGCCGGACATGACCGAAGCCGCGCGGGAAAAGCACCTTTCGAACTCCTTCTTTGCCGCTGGACTTGCCGATCGCGACCCCGAGATCGCCCGTTCGATCGAGCTCGAGCTCGGTCGTCAGCGCGAGGAGATCGAGCTGATCGCCTCGGAGAACATCGTCTCGCAGGCCGTGCTCGAGGCGCAGGGCTCGGTCATGACCAACAAATACGCCGAGGGCTATCCGGGCCGGCGCTATTATGGCGGCTGCCAGTTCGTCGACATCGCCGAGAAGCTGGCGATCGAGCGGGCCTGCCGGCTGTTCGAGTGCCAGTTCGCCAATGTCCAGCCGAATTCGGGCAGCCAGGCCAACCAGGCGGTGTTCATGGCGCTGATGCAGCCGGGCGACACCTTCATGGGGCTCGACCTCGCCGCCGGTGGTCACCTCACCCACGGCGCTCCGGTCAACCAGTCGGGCAAGTGGTTCAAGGTCGTGCCCTACGGCGTCTGCGTCGTCGACCAGATCATCGACTATGACGCGATGGAGCGCCTTGCGGTCGAGAGCAAGCCGAAGATCATCGTTGCCGGCGGCTCGGCCTATGCCCGTCACTGGGATTTCGCCCGCTTCCGCGAGATCGCCGACAAGGTCGGCGCCTATTTCATGGTCGACATCGCCCATTTCGCCGGTCTGGTCGCCGGCGGGGCGCATCCCTCGCCGTTCCCGCACGCCCACGTCGTCACCACCACCACGCACAAGACGCTGCGCGGCCCGCGCGGCGGCATGGTGCTGACCAATGACGAGGCGATCGCCAAGAAGATCAACTCGGCCGTGTTCCCCGGCCTGCAGGGCGGACCGCTGATGCATGTCATCGCCGCCAAGGCCGTCTCCTTCCACGAGGCGCTGCAGCCCGAGTTCAAGATCTACGCCCGCGCCGTGGTCGAGAACGCCAAGGCCCTGGCCGAAACCCTGAAGAGCAAGGGCTTCGACCTCGTCACCGGCGGCACCGACAACCATCTGATGCTGGTCGACCTGCGCTCGAAGAAGATCACCGGCAAGGCGGCCGAGGCCGCGCTCGGACGCGCCCATATCACCTGCAACAAGAACGGCATTCCCTTCGATCCGGAGAAGCCGATGGTGACCTCCGGCATCCGCCTCGGCACCCCGGCGGCGACTTCGCGCGGCTTCGGCGTCGCCGAGTTCAAGAAGGTCGGCGAGCTGATCGCCGAGGTGCTCGATGGCCTCGCCGCCAATGGCGAGGAAGGCAACGCCGCCGTCGAGCAGGCGGTCAAGGCCAAGGCCCACGAGCTGACCGCGCGCTTCCCGATCTACTGAGCGGGAAGTGGCCGGGGCGACCCTCAGGGAAACGTCCCGGTCAGCTTGATCATGAACAGGTTCTCCGGACCACCGGGCGCTTCGCCCCGGTTGGTCCGGCTCAGTTCCGCGTTCAGGTCGAGGCCCTTGGTGATCTTGTAGCCGGCCGAGGCGCTGCCGCCGAACTGCCCGTCCTTGACCTGCGCGGCGACGGCGACGTTGAAGCGGTCCTCCGTTGCACTCAGCTTCAGGTTGAGGTCGACGGTCGGCTTGTTCACGTCCTTCTTGACGATGCCGGTGAGGTCGAAGGAGCCGTATTTGACCATGACCTCGCCCTCGACCTTCTCGATGGCGGCCGATTTGGTCACCACCTGAAGCGAAAGGTCGAGCTTCAGCCGCTCCCATTTCAGCTTGCCGGTCAATTTGGCGCCGACGAGCTCCGCCGTCGGGTCGAAGACGATCCCGCCGACGCCGAGCTTCAGGGCGCCGAGCTTGACGACCTCGAATTTTAGCTTCTCCAGCTGCTGCAGGCCGAGCGTCACCGCGCCGTTGGTCGGCTTGGTGACGAAGAGGGCGGCGCCCGCTCCGAGCGCCAGCGCGGCGCCGACGACATAGACGATGCCCTTGTGCTGGTCGACCCAGACGCCGAGCGCTGACGAGCTCGCCGCCTGCTTGAAGGCGTCGACCTGCTTCTCGAGGGATTTGTACTTCGAAGATTTCTTGATCTCCTTGAAGTACTCGTCCGCGGCCTTGGACAGGACATCGTCGCCGATCGAGCGAAGCTTCTGGATGTCTTCGGGTGAGAGCTGGGTGCTCTGGCTCTGGAGCTTCGCGTTGGCGAAGCTGAGCAGGCCCTTCTGCGCCGTTGCCAGCACGACCGGGCTCTTGAGAATCTCGGCGAGACGTTCGGGGGACCTTTGAATCTCGCTGTCGAGAAGGTCGAAGGCCAGGACGACCAGGCCTCCGAAGGCGTCGCCCACATTGTCGTTGGACATCTGCGAAACTCCGATTGGCAAGCGATGGGATCGGCAGACAGGCTCAGGCGGTGACGAGCAGGCAGGTCGCAGGGTGATATCCTGCCATGAGAAGGCAGCTCGCCCGGCGTTCTTTTTGCGAGGGGCTGCGATCCGTTGCCCGGAGCGTCATGCGATCTCGTGCTGGCTCTCTTGCCGCCGGCTGGTCGTTTTTCGCTGGCCTGCGACGGCATGGCTGGGGCAATGAAGGGCCGCGGACGGTTATCGTCCTCCAAGCTAACCTCGAGGCCTCGTCATGCGCTGTCCCTATTGCGGCTCGCTCGATACCCAGGTGAAGGATTCGCGGCCGACCGACGATCATGCCTCGATCCGCCGGCGCCGCGTCTGCCCCGATTGCGGCGGCCGCTTCACCACCTTCGAGCGGGTGCAGCTGCGCGAGCTCACCGTGGTCAAACGCTCGGGCCGGCGTACCGCCTTCGACCGTGACAAGCTGCAGACCTCGATCGAGGTGGCGCTGCGCAAGCGCGCCGTCGCGCCCGAGCGGGTCGAGCGTCTGGTCAATGGCATCGTGCGCCAGCTCGAGAGCTCGGGCGAGGCCGAGATCATGAGCTCGGCCATCGGCGAGCTGGTGATGGAAGGGCTGAAATCGCTCGACGACGTCGCCTATGTCCGCTTCGCCTCGGTCTACAAGAACTTCCGCGAGGCCCGCGACTTCGAGGAGATCCTCGGCCAGCTCAGCGGCGACGAGGGCGAGGACGGGCCGGAGACGGCCGGGGAAAGGGCCAAAGCGGCCGAAGGGACAAAGTCGCGCGACGATGCCTGATCGCAGCGAGATCGACCTTGCCTTCATGCGCCAGGCGCTGGAGCTCGGCGCGCGTGGCCTCGGCCAGACCTGGCCGAATCCGTCGGTCGGGGCGGTGGTGACGCGCGAGGGCCCGGATGGGCCGGTTGTCGTCGGCGCCGGGCACACCCAGCCGGGCGGCAGGCCGCATGGCGAGGCGATGGCCTTCGAGCAGGCCGGCCCGGCCGCGGCCGGCGGCACGCTCTATGTGACGCTGGAGCCGTGCTCGCACCGGACCTTGCGCGGCGGTACGCCTTGCGTCGAGCGCACCTTGCTCGCCGGCGTCCGCCGCGTCGTCTCGGCCATGGCCGACCCAAACCCCCGCATCGCCGGCCTCGGCCATGCGCTGCTGCGCAGCGGGGGAATCGAGGTGGTCACGGGAGTGCTCGAAGACCAGGCCCAGCGCAGCCATCGCGGCCATGTGCTGCGGGTCACGCAAGGCCGGCCGATGGTGACCTTCAAGGTGGCGCGCACCGCCGACGGCTTCGCTGGCGGGGCAAAACAGGCCCGTCTCGCGATCTCCTGCCCGGAGGCAGGCCAATGGGTCCATCGCCAGCGCGCCCGTCATGACGCGATCATGCTCGGCATCGGCTCGGTGCTCGCCGACGATCCGCTCCTGACCGTGCGCCTGCCCGGACTGGAGATCCGCTCACCGGTCAGGGTCGTCCTCGATTCCAACCTGCGCCTGCCGCCGGATTCGCAATTGGTGCGCGGCGCCGGCGAGGTGGCGGTCTGGGCGATCGCCGCCGAGGACGCGCCGGTCGAGGCCGAGGCGCGCCTTGTCGCCGCCGGCGTCGAGGTGATGCGCGTTGCCCGCGCCGCTGACGGTCATCTCGATCTTGCCGAGGCGCTGCGGCTGCTGGCCACCCGCGGCATCACCCGCGTCTTCTCCGAAGGGGGGCCGACCATCGGCGAAAAGCTCGCCCTTGCCGGTTTCGCCGACGAGGTCATCGTCTCGACTTCGCCGATCACGCTCGGCGAAGCCGGCGTCGTCGCCGTGAGGCCGGGCCTTGCGGCATTGCTTGCCGATCCCAAGATTTACGCCGTCGCCGAATCCGGGGTCGTCGGCCACGATAGTTTCCAGCACTTCACGAGGATCGCCTGATGTTCACCGGCATCGTCACCGCCATCGGCACCGTCACCCAGGCCCGGACCATGGGCCCGAGCCTGAAGCGGCTCGCCATCGCCTGCCCCTGGGAGGCCGACGGCATCGAGATCGGCGCTTCGATCGCCTGCGCCGGCGTCTGCCTCACCGTGACGGGCCTGAGCCCGCGCGAGGATGACGAGCCCGGTTGCCTCTTTCAGGTCGAGGCCGCCGCCGAAACCCTGGCGAAGACGCTGGTCGGCGAATGGGAGGTGGGGACGGCGATCAATCTCGAGCGCTCCCTCAAGATGGGCGACGAGCTCGGCGGCCATCTGGTCACCGGCCATGTCGACGGCGTCGGCTCCATCCTCAAGATCGAGGCGATCGCCCCCGATCCGGACGAGCCCTGGGGCGCCACCGCGCGCTTCCACATCCGTGCTCCGCAAGGGCTCGCCCGTTTCATCGCGGCGAAGGGCTCGATCTGCCTCGATGGCACCTCGCTGACGGTCAACACCGTCGAGGACGATGTCTTCACCGTGCTGCTGATCCCGCACTCCTTCAGCGTCACCACCTGGGGCCAGCGCAAGCAGGGGGACGGCGTTCATGTCGAGGTCGATCTGATGGCCCGGTATGCCGCCCGGCTTGCGGAGGCGCGCCCGGGGGGCTAAAGCCGCTCCAACGTTCAGCCCTCGTCCCGAGGAGCCGCAGCGCGGCGTCCCGAAGGCTGCTCCAGGGCTTGCTGGATCATCCTTGCGGACGCTGTTTCCGTCGCGCGGATTCTCCGGAAGAGGGCTTTGGTGCTTCGACATCGCGTCGGCACGGTTTTGTATTGCGAGGATTGGACCATGGCCGGACCCCGGCAATCATCGGCTGTTTCGGCAGCCTCTCTCGATGGCGCACGCGTCCTGATGGTCGAGGCGCGCTTCTATGACGGCCTCGCCGACGAATTGCTGCAGGGCGCGCTCGCGGTGCTCGAAAAGGCCGGCTGCCGCGTCGACCGCGTCACCGTGCCCGGAGCGCTCGAGATTCCGTCCGCCATCGTCATCGGCCTGCGCGCCGCCGACGAGTCGGTCGACCCCTATGAGGCCGTGATCGCGCTCGGCACCGTGATCCGCGGCGAAACCGGTCACTACGACGTCGTCGCCGGCGAGAGCTCGCGCGCCTTGATGGACATCTCGGTCGCCTATGCCATGCCGCTCGGCAACGGCATCCTGACCGTCGAGAACGAGGCGCAGGCCTGGGCCCGCGCCAACCGTTCCGAGATGGACAAGGGCGGCGGCGCGGCTGAAGCCGCACTTGCCGTGCTGCGCTACAAGCGCTCGCTGGCGGAGGTCTCGTCGTGAGCCGGGCTGAAATGCGCCGCGGCGCCCGGCTTTCGGCCGTGCAGGCGCTTTACCAGATGGAAGTTGGCGGTCGCGGCGTGGTCGAGGCCATGGCCGAGTTCGAGGCGTTCTGGATCGGCAAGGAGGTCGAGGACGTCGAGCTACCCAAGGCCGAGGTCGCCTTCTTCCGCGATCTGCTCGGTGGCGTCGTGCGCGAGCAGCGCCTGGTCGACCGCTCGGTCGACGACGTGCTCGCCGCCGGCTGGCCGCTGAAGCGGGTCGAGGCGGTGGTGCGCGCCATCCTGCGGGCCGGCGCCTATGAGCTCGCCTTCCGCAAGGACGTGCCGGCACGCGCCGTGATCTCCGAATATGTCGCGGTCACCCGGACCTTCTACGAGGGCGAGGAGATCGGCATGGTCAATGCCGTGCTCGACAAGCTGGCCCGCGACTTCCGCGCCGAGGAATTCGACGTCCCGGCGGCGTGAGCGCGGGCACAGCCTCCGAGCCCTCATCCTGAGGAGCCGTTCCGCCAGGAGCGGCGTCTCGAAGGATGAACCAGTTTGCACCATCGGCACCCTCTGAAGCATCCTTCGAGACGCCGCTTCGCGGCTCCTCAGGATGAGGGCTGCAATTGGCCAGCGAGACCGCGATGTCGACAGAAGACGAGCGACCCGGCGAGTTCGAGCTGATCGCCCGGCATTTCGCGCCGATCGCCGGCCGCGATGGCCTCGGCCTCGTCGATGACGCTGCCCTGCTGCGCCCGGCGCGCGGCTACGAGATCGTGGTCACCGCCGATGCGCTGGTCGCGGGCGTGCATTTCTTCCCGGACGATCCGGCTGGCTCGATCGCGCGCAAGGCGCTGGCGGTCAATCTCTCAGATCTTGCCGCCAAGGGCGCGCGGCCCGACGGTTTCGTGCTGACGCTGGCACTGCCGAAGGGTTGGACCGAGGAATGGCTCGCAGCCTTCGCCGCTGGGCTTGCGGCACTGGCGGGCGAGGCCGCCTGTCCGCTGATCGGCGGCGACACGGTCTCGACGACCGGCCCGCTGACGCTTTCGATCACCGCCTTCGGCAGCGTCCCGGCCGGGCGCATGGTGCTGCGCTCGGGCGCCAGGCCCGGCGATCTCGTGCTGGTCTCGGGCACGATCGGCGACGGTGCGCTCGGCTTGCGGGCGCATGGTCCGGATCGCCCGGAATGGGTCGGCCGCATCGCCGAGGCCGACCGCGCCTTCCTCGCCGACCGCTATCTGCACCCGCGTCCGCGCCTGGCGCTGGCGCCGGCGCTGCAGGCCCATGCCTCGGCGGCGATGGACATCTCCGACGGGCTCGTCGGCGATCTCGGAAAGCTGCTCGCCGCCTCGCAGGCAGGTGCCGAAATCGCGCTCGATGCGGTGCCGTTTTCATCCGCGGCCCGCAATGCCGTCATGGCCGATCCCGCATTGGCGGAACTGGCCTGGACGGGCGGCGACGACTACGAAATTCTCTGCACGGCCGCTGAAGGGGAATTTCCTTCCCTTGCGGCGGCGGCAGAGGCGGCGGGCTTCGGTCTCGCCTGCATCGGCCGCATCACCGCGGAGGCGGGAACCGTGCGCTACAGCGAAGCGGGCCGGCCGCGCAGCTTTGCGCGAGGCTCCTTCGTCCATTTCTGAGGGCGGCCCCGGCCGCGGAGAGCGGGCAGCCTGCGATGAACCAGCATGTACCGGTCAGCGACGGCGACGCCCTGGCGAAACGCAACGCGCTCGTCCTCGCCTGCGCCCAGTCGCTCGGTGGCGCCAGCCCGGCGATCGTGATCTCGCTCGGCGGCATCGTCGGTTCGCAGCTCGTCACCGACCAGACCTTCGCCACCGTCCCGGTCAGCCTGATGCAGCTCGGCATCGCCTGTGGCGTCATTCCGGCGGCGATGCTGATGCGCCGGCTCGGCCGCCGCAACGGCTATCTGATCGGGGCGCTGATCGGCATCATCGGGGCCAGCGTCGCTGCCAGCGGGACTGGCGGGCGGATGTTCTGGCTGTTTTGCCTCGGCACCTTCCTGTGCGGCGTCTACGGTTCCTTCGTGCAGAGCTATCGCTTCGCCGCTGCCGATACGGCGAGCGAGGCCTTCAAGCCGCGCGCCATCTCCTGGGTGATGTTCGGTGGGCTCGCGGCCGGCGTCATCGGCCCGCAATCGGTCTACTGGACCCGCGACCTGACGCCGGCTGCGCCCTTCGCGGCGAGCTTCCTGGCTCAGGGCGGGCTCGCTCTGCTGGCCATCGGCGTCATCATGATGCTGCGCGCCCCGCCGGTCGCGCAGGTGGCCTCCGGCGGTGGCCGGCCGCTTTCCGAGATCATGCGTCAACCCAAGTTCATCGCCTCGGTGACCGCGGCGCTGGTCGCCTACGGGCTGATGAGCTTCGTCATGACGGCTGCACCGCTCGCCATGGTCGCCTGCGGCCATTCGATCGGCGATGCGGCGCTGGGCATCCAATGGCACGTGCTCTCCATGTTCGGGCCGAGTTTCTTCACCGGCCGGCTGATCGCCCGCTTCGGCAAGGAGAAGATCACGGCGCTCGGCCTGGCGCTGACCGCGCTCGCCGCGGTCGTCGGCCTTTCCGGGCTCAGCGTCGCGCATTTCTGGATTGCGCTGGTGCTGCTCGGAGTCGGCTGGAATTTCGGTTTCATCGGCGCGACCGCGCTGGTCACCGACTGCTACCGCCCCGAGGAGCGGGTCAAGGTCCAGGCCGCCAACGACTTCCTGGTCTTCGGCTCGGTCGCCATCGCGTCTTTCTCGGCTGGCGGCCTGCTCAGTGCCGGCGGCTGGGAGAGCGTCAACTGGCTGGTCTTCCCGCCGGTCGCGATCGCGCTGGCGCTGGTGGCTTGGCAAGGCCTGCGAACGCAGGCGCGGCCCGCTTGAGGCGGCTTTCCTAGCCTGGGTCGAGTCGGCAAGATCGGAGGCTTATCGACTCTCAACGAAAGGCTTTTCCATGCGCCCGCACCAGCTTCCCGCGACTCCCGGACGGCCTGCTCCGGGGGCGATCGGCCATAATCGCGGGGTGGTGCGGCCGAACTACGCGTTCATGCCGCCTGAGGGCGTGCTGGTCAGCCGCCTGCCGCATCTCGACGACACGGTCGTGCGTGTCCTCGCCGCGCCGGTGCTCGGCGCGCGTTTCGCGCAGTACCTGCTGGAGATCGAGCCGAAGGGCGGCACGCCGGAGCCGTTCCGCGAGGACGGCATCCAGCACTTCTACTACGTCCTTTCGGGCACCGGCCGCTTCGCCATCGGCGATGCGGCGGCAATGGAGCTGCGGCCGGGCAGCTTCGCCTATGTCCCGCCCGGTACCGCCTTCTCGCTTCGCAATACCGGTTCGGAGCAGTTGCGCGTGCTTGGCCTGCGCAAGCGCTACGAGGCGGTTGGCCTGCCGCAGCCGGACCCGATCCTCTCTCATCGCGACGAGGTTCCGGTCACCAACCATACGGGCATGGACGGACGCGGCTTTCAGTTCCTGCTGCCGCGCGGCGATATGCGCTTCGATTTCGAGATGAACCTGATGTGGTTCAAGCCGGGCGCCTATTTCCCCGATGTCGAGACCCATGTGATGGAGCACGGGCTCTACATGCTGGAAGGGCAGGGCCTCTACTTCCTCGGGACCGAATGGCACGAGATCTGGGCCGGGGACTTCATCTGGATGGGCGGATTCTGCCCGCAGCAATATTATCCGACCGGCTTCGATGACGCGGCCTATCTGCTCTACAAGAACGTCAACCGCGACGTCGTGCTCTGACCTCCTGGAGCCGCTGGCCGACGATGCAGTGATGCGCTGCGTGTCGGCCCGTGTCCCACAAGCCTGACATTCGTGCGATTTTGTCAGCTGAGCCGTTTGCGATTCTGGCGAAAACTGGGCAACAATCTCGCCAACACTGGCGATCGGCTCTACGGGCGCGATTCTACCGGCCCGTAAGAGCAGTCCCTGGCGTTCAACAGACCGGCAAGAAAGCCGGCTCCGTCGGGGCGTCCTGCCCCAGATGCCAATCTCAGGGACAGGAAACTCGATGTCGGCCTTGCTCATCATCATACTTCTGAGTGCGCTTTCGATCGTCTATGGGCTCTGGGCCTATAGCGACGTGATGAAACGCGACGCCGGCAATCAGCGGATGCAGGAGATTTCCGGCGCGGTCGCGGAAGGGGCGCAGGCTTATCTCAAGCGCCAATACGTCACCATCGCCACGGTCGGCGCTGTTCTCTTCGTCGGCCTGACCTATCTGCTCGGGGCCTATGTCGGCATCGGCTTCCTGATCGGCGCGGTGCTCTCCGGCGTCGCCGGCTTCATCGGCATGAACGTCTCGGTCCGCGCCAATGTCCGCACCGCGCAGGCCGCGATGCAGTCGCTCGGCCAGGGCCTCGACGTGGCCTTCAAGGCCGGCGCGGTCACCGGCATGCTGGTCGCGGGCCTCGCTCTGCTCGGCGTTGCCGTCTATTACGGCTTCCTGACCTCGATGAAGGGCTTCGCGCCCTCCAGCCGTGTCGTCATCGATTCGCTGGTCGCGCTTGGCTTCGGCGCCTCGCTGATCTCGATCTTCGCCCGTCTCGGCGGCGGCATCTTCACCAAGGGGGCCGATGTCGGCGCCGATCTCGTCGGCAAGGTCGAGGCCGGTATTCCCGAGGACGACCCGCGCAACCCGGCGACGATCGCCGACAATGTCGGTGACAATGTCGGTGACTGCGCCGGCATGGCCGCCGACCTGTTCGAGACCTACGCCGTGACCCTGGTCGCGACCATGGTGCTCGCCGCGATCTTCTTCGCCGGCCAGCCCGCGCTGAACACGATGATGCTCTACCCGATGGCGATCGGCGCGGCTTGCGTCGTGACCTCGATCATCGGCACCTTCTTCGTCAAGCTCGGCGCCAATCAGTCGATCATGGGCGCGCTCTACAAGGGCTTCATCGCCGCCGGCGTGCTCTCGGTCGGCGCGATCGCGGCGGTCAACCACCTGATGTTCGGCGGCTTCGCAGCCTCGTTCACCACGGGGCAGGGCGTGACCTTCACCTCCGGTGCCCTGTTCGGCTGCGCCCTGGTCGGCCTCGCGGTGACGCTGCTGATCGTCGTCATCACCGAATACTACACCGGCACCGGCAAGCGCCCGGTCGTCTCGATCGCCCAGGCCTCGGTCACCGGCCACGGCACCAACGTCATCCAGGGCCTTGCGGTCTCGCTGGAATCGACGGCGCTGCCGACCATCGTGATCATCGCCGGCATCATCGTCTCCTATGGGCTCGCCGGCCTGTTCGGCATCGCCATCGCCACCACCGCGATGCTGGCGCTGGCCGGCGTCGTCGTCGCGCTCGACGCCTTCGGACCGGTCACCGACAATGCCGGCGGTATCGCCGAGATGGCCGGCCTGCCCAAGGAGGTCCGCCAGTCGACCGACGCGCTCGACGCCGTCGGCAACACCACCAAGGCGATCACCAAGGGCTACGCCATCGGCTCGGCCGGCCTCGGCGCGCTGGTGCTGTTCGCCGCCTACACCTCGGACCTCAACTTCTTCGTGGCCGAGGCCAACAAGGCGGGCTCGACGAGCTTCCAGTACTTCAAGGGCGTCGTCGTCGATTTCTCGCTGTCGAACCCTTACGTCGTCGTCGGCCTGCTGCTCGGCGGTCTCATCCCCTTCCTCTTCGCCGGCATGGGCATGACGGCGGTCGGGCGGGCCGCGGGCTCGGTGGTCGAGGAAGTCCGCCGCCAGTTCAAGGAGAAGCCCGGCATCATGGCCGGCACGGAGCGGCCGGATTACGCCCGCGCCGTCGACCTGCTGACCAAGGCTGCGATCAAGGAGATGATCGTGCCCTCGCTGCTGCCGGTGCTGGCGCCGATCGTCACCTTCTTCGTCATCAACGCCATCGCCGGCAAGAACCAGGCCTTCGCCGCGGTCGGCGCCATGCTGCTGGGCGTGATCGTCACCGGCATCTTCGTCGCCATCTCGATGACCTCGGGCGGCGGCGCCTGGGACAACGCCAAGAAGAGCTTCGAGGACGGCTTTGTCGACAAGGACGGCGTGCGCCACATGAAGGGCTCGGAGGCGCACAAGGCCTCGGTCACCGGCGACACCGTCGGCGACCCCTACAAGGACACGGCGGGCCCCGCCGTGAACCCTGTGATCAAGATCACCAACATCATCGCCCTGCTGCTGCTCGCCGTCCTCGCTCATTCCTGAGCCGCGCGAGCATTGTGACAAGCCCCACCCCGCGGAGTGATCCGCGGGGTTTTTCTTTGCTTTCAAACGGTTGCCGCCATTGGCGGAATCATTGCCGCAGCGGCTTGAATCACGCTGCGAAGCTACGGCCGGAACCGTAGCGTTCCGGCACGACGCAGCTTCACCCGCCTGCCATGGTCTTCCCAACCCAGGAGAACGCCATGACAACAAACGCCACGCCCGCCCTGTCCCTCGACAAGCAGGGCCATGCCCGGGAGATGGTGCTCCTGCTCGTCCTCGCCACGCTCTGGGGCGCCTCCTACAGCTTCATCAAGATCGGCGTCGAGACGATCCCGCCGGTGACGCTGATCGCGGCACGCACCCTGATCGCCGGAGCGATCCTGCTCGTCGTCATCCGCCTGCGCGGACTGGCCCTGCCGCGCGACTTGGCCATCTGGCGCCGCTTCGCCATCCAGGCCGGCCTGAACAGCGCCATACCCTTCACCCTGATCGCCTGGGCCGAAACCAGCGTCGATGCCGGCCTCGCCGCCATCCTGAACGCCGGCTCGCCGATCTTCGCCTTCCTGCTGAGCATGTTGCTCTTCCGTGCCGAGGCCGCCTCCGGCCGAAAGCTCTTCGGCGTCGCGGCCGGCATGCTCGGCGTCTGCCTGATCATCGGCGTCGAGGCGCTGTCGGGCTTCGGTCGCGAGCTCATGGCGCAGCTCGCTCTGGTCGCGGCAGCTGCCTGCTATGGCGGCGCTGCCCTGTTCGGGCGCAACTTCAAGGGGCTCGACCCGATCATGCCCGCAGCCGGCTCGCTGATCTGCGGCGCGGCGATCCTGGTGCCCCTGAGCCTCGTGTTCGACCGGCCCTGGACGCTCTCGCCGTCGCCCGAGTCGATCCAGGCACTGCTGGCGCTCGCCGTCTTCTCGACCGCACTCGCCTTCATCATCTACTTCCGGCTGATCGACCGGCTCGGCACGGTCGGGGCGACCTCTGTCGCCTATCTGCGTGTGCCGACCGGTGTCGCCATCGGCGTCGTCTTTCTCGGCGAGCAACTGGGCCCGACGGCCTGGGTGGGGCTGGCGCTGGTGGTGCTGGGTGTGGTGGCGATGACCCTGCCGGCACGAAGCAAGCCAGTCTGAGCCGGTGCTCGCCGCAAAAATGAAAAGCCCCGCGGATCGCTCCGCGGGGCTTTTCGTCGAAGGAAAGGGCGCGCGGGCTCAGGCGCCGAGCGGGTTGAATTTGGTGACGCCGCGGAACAGGTTGCGCAGGAAGCTCTGTTCCTCGCCGCCCGTCGGCGTGGTGCGGCTGATGAAGTCGAAGATCACGCCATCCTGCAGCCCGTAATGGGCGATCCGCTCGACCTTGAAGCCCTTGTTGAAATAGATGACCAGCACGCGCTGGTCGATGACCGTGAAGTCCTGGAACTGGAAGCGCCGGCGCACCGTCTGGCTGATGTAGTAGAAGGTGCGGTTGCCGACCGTCGAGGTGGTCGAGGGCGTGCCGAGCGTGGTCAGCACGGCCTGCACGTCCATGCCGGGCCTGACCTTGGCGATCAGCTCGTCATCCATGACGAAGCCGCGGGTGAATTCTTCGTTCAGCCCGGCGGAGGTCGGGACTCTGAAGCCGAGATTGGTGCCGCTGCAGGCGGCGAGCGGCAGTACGGCGGCCAGCGAGCCGATCAGGACAGTGCGGCGGGTCGGAGCGGTCATGCGGGGAAGGTCCAACGGCAGGCACGCGACAGCAAGGCCGCGCTTGTCATGAGGGGTGAGCTTGGCGTAACGCCCGAGCATGGCTTTGGCAAGGCGAGTGCAATCAGTGGAGTGGCGGCGGTGATTTTCGGTCTGTTCGGCAAGAGGCCCGACCGGATGGCGCCGGTCAACGCGTTGCTGGCGCGCATCGTCGCTGCGGCGCGGGAGCCGGCGCTCTATCGGGAAGGGCGTGTGTCTGACGATTTCGAGGGGCGCTTCGAGGCCCTGACCCTGCATGTCTTCCTGGTGCTGCGGCGGCTGCGCGAACTGCCGGAGCCGGCGGCGCAGGCGGCGCAGGATCTCGTCGATGCCAATTTCAGCTATCTCGAGCTCGGCTTCCGCCAGGGCGGCGTCAGCGATGTTTCCGTGCCCAAGCGGCTCAAGAAGATCGGCCGCAGCTTCTATGGCCGGGTCGGTGCCTATGAGGAGGCGTTCGCCGCCGCGGCGGAACCGGGCGCGCTCGCTGCCGCGCTCAGCCGGAACGTCTCGCCGCAGGTCGATGCTGAGGCGCTCGCCCGCCATGTGCGTGCGGCCGCAGCACACTTGGCCACCCTCGATCTCGACGGTATTCTTGCCGCCGACCCGATTTTTCCCCAGTTTGCGAGTAGCCTGTCCAGATGAGTTCCCCCAGCAAGGAAGCGTTGCCGCTCCGCCATCCCGTCCGCGTCGAGACCATCACGCTGCGGCCGATGACGTTCGAGCTTTCGGCGACGCAGCCGGACTTCGCCGAGATCGCACGCCATCTCGGCGTGGCTTCGCTGGAAGCGCTGAAGGCGACCTGCTCGCTCTCGCGCAATGGCGACCGGGTCAAGCTCGAGGGCAAGATCACGGCGGCGCTGCACCAGATCTGCGTCGTCACGCTCGAGGCCTTCCCGGTCGCGCTCACCGTGCCGCTGAAGCTGGATTTCGCGCCGGAGGCCGAGCTTGCCGCCGCCGCGGCGGCAGATGCCGGCGAGGGCGAGATCGACATCGAGGTCCTGCTCAACGAGCAGGATCCGCCGGAGCCGATCATCGACGGCGTCATCGATCTCGGCGCGATCACCCTCGAATTCCTGGCGCTGGCGCTCGATCCCTATCCGCGCAAGCCCGGCGCGAACTTCGACGACGTCGCACCTGAGGCGGCTCCCGAATCGCCGTTCGCGGCGCTGGCGCGTCTGAAAAGTACTGAATGATGCGGGCCACGATCGAGGCTTTGGCTTGCGGCTGGCGTCCAACTCGCTATTGTCCCGCCCGCGTCGAGCCGCCCCAGCCAGGGGCGCCGCCCCTGGAACTGATCGCCTCCGCATGAAACGTCCGGTTACACTCGCGCTCGATGCGATGGGCGGAGACCACGGCCCTTCCATCGTCATCCCCGGCGCTGCTCTGACGCTGGAGCGCCGCCCCGACGCGAAGTTCGTGATCTTCGGCGACCAGGCCATCGTCGAGCCGCTGCTCGATGCCCACCCCAAGCTCAAGGCCGCGACCGTCTTCCATCACACGGAAGTCTCCGTGAAGATGGACGACAAGCCGAGCCAGGCGCTGCGCTATGGCCGCTACAAGTCTTCGATGTGGCGCGCCATCGACGCCACCAAGACCGGCGAGGCCGACGTCACCATCTCGGCCGGCAACACCGGCGCGCTGATGGCGATGTCGAAATTCTGCCTGAAGTCGATGCCGCAGGTCGACCGCCCGGCGATCGCCTGTCTCTGGCCGACGGTGCGCGGCGAGAGCGTCGTGCTCGATGTCGGGGCGACCATCGGCGCCGACGCGCAGCACCTTGTCGATCTCGCCGTGATGGGGGCCGCCATGGCCCGCGTCGTCTTCGATCTCGACCGGCCGACCGTCGGCCTGCTGAATGTCGGGGTCGAGGAGATCAAGGGCGTCGAGGCGGTCAAGGAAGCCGGCCGCATCCTGCGCGAGAGCAACCTGCCGCATCTCGACTATCTCGGCTTCGTCGAGGGCGACGATCTCGGCAAGGGCACGGTCGACGTCGTCGTCACCGAAGGCTTCACCGGCAATATCGCGCTGAAGACGGCCGAAGGCACGGCGCGGCAGATCGGCGAATATCTGCGCGCGGCGATGAGCCGTTCGCTGATGTCGAAGATCGGCTATCTTTTCGCCCGTGGTGCGTTTTCCGCGCTGAAGGACAAGATGGACCCGCGCAAGGTCAATGGCGGCGTCTTCCTCGGCCTGGAAGGCATCGTGATCAAGAGCCATGGCGGTACCGATGCGATCGGGTTCGCAAGTGCCGCCGAAATGGGCTACGAGATGGCGCGAGAGAACCTGATGGCGAAAGTGCGCGAGATGGTCGCGGCGACCGCGCACCCGGATGCGAGCCAGAAGAGCATGCAGACGGCCATCGGCGAATAGGGAAGAGAGACACTCCTTTGTCCATCCTGCGATCCGTTCTGCGCGGCTGCGGCTCCTATTTGCCGGCGCAGATCCTGACCAACGCCGAGCTGGCGAAGAAAGTCGACACCAGCGACGAGTGGATCGTCCAGCGCACCGGCATCCGCCAGCGCCACATCGCCGCCGACGGCGAGACCACCGGGACCCTCGGCCTGAAGGCGGCGCAGGCGGCGCTCGCCGATGCCGGCATTCCGGCGAGTGAGGTCGATCTCATCATCGTCGCGACCGCCACGCCCGACCATACCTTTCCCGCGACCGCCACCGAGATCCAGGCTGCTCTCGGCATCAGCCATGGGGCCGCTTTTGACCTGCAGGCGGTCTGCTCCGGCTTCGTCTTCGCGCTCGCGACCGCCGACAAGTTTCTGGCCAGCGGCGCTGCAACCACCGCCCTCGTCATCGGCGCCGAGACCTTCTCGCGCATCCTCGACTGGGAAGACCGCGGCACCTGCGTGCTCTTTGGCGACGGCGCTGGCGCCGTTGTGCTCAGGGCCGAGCCGGGAACCGGCACGCTCGCCGACCGTGGCGTGCTGACGACCCATATCCGTTCCGACGGCCGCTATATGAACAAGCTCTATGTCGATGGCGGAGCGGGCTCGACCAAGACTGTCGGCATGCTGCGCATGGAGGGCCGGGAGGTCTTCAAGCATGCGGTCGTCAAGCTCGCCGAGACGGTGCAGCACACTTTCGCGGAGACCGGGCTCAGCGGCGCGGATATCGACTGGTTCGTGCCCCATCAGGCCAATCGCCGGATCATCGACGCTACCGCCGACAAGCTCGGTATCGGTCACGAGCGTGTCGTCATCACCGTCGACAAGCACGGCAACACCTCGGCCGCCTCCATTCCCCTGGCCTTGGCCGATGCCCATTCCGATGGTCGCATCAAGCCCGGCCAGCTCGTGCTGATCGAGGCGATGGGAGGGGGCTTCACCTGGGGCTCGGCGCTGATCCGCTGGTGAGGGCCCTCGAGGTCGCTCCGCTAAGTTATTTCGATTTATCGGTTTTTTTGACGGTAATCGCCAAAGATTAGTCCTGTTTCAACCTGCGCGTGCGGCGTAAGGATTGACCCGAATTGCCATGGCGCCTAGAGCAGAAGGCGAAAATGCGGGGGCGGTTTTCCAGATCGTTCCCGCGCCGACACTTGGTTGAGAGCCGAACACGTCTTTCGGATCGGGGCGCCTGGCGCGCACCTCTGAAAGCGGCAGGCTCTGGCGTCCGCCGTTCAGGCAAGGGATGCGTCGACGGGGTAGTGGCTGCTCGATAACGCCTTGGAGGGAGCTGATGGCAGGGCAAACTGTGACGCGCGCGGATCTCTGCGAGGCCGTCTATCAGAAGATCGGCCTGTCGCGGACGGAGTCGTCCAAGCTCGTCGAAGCGGTCCTCGATGAGATCTGCGACGCCGTGGCGCGCGGCGAGAACGTCAAACTTTCTTCGTTCGGCTCGTTCGTCGTGCGCGACAAAGGCGAGCGAATCGGGCGTAATCCAAAAACTGGTGTAGAAGTTCCGATCGAGCCGCGTCGCGTCATGGTATTCAAGCCCTCGAACGTGATGAAGGCCCGGATCAACGGGCAGAACGGCGAGGGTGACGAGGAGTGAGCCTGGAGTTCCACAACGGCGATACCGAGGCCGAATTGGACACCAAGAGCCCAGACGCTTTCCGTACCATCAGCGAGGTCGCCGAAGACCTCGACATCCCTCAGCATGTGCTGCGTTTCTGGGAGACGCGTTTCTCCCAGATCAAGCCGCTTAAGCGCGGCGGCGGCCGGCGCTACTACCGCCCCGACGATGTCGCCCTGCTCAAGGGCATCCGCCGCCTGCTCTATGGCGAGGGCTACACCATCAAGGGCCTGCAGCGGATCCTCAAGGAGCAGGGGCCGCGCCATGTCCAGGCGATCGGTCGTGGCGCCGAGATCGCGCCGCAGCCTGGCGCAGCGGGCCGGCCCGCTGCAGCTCCCGCTGGATCGGGCGAATCGGCCGCAAACCTCTCGGGGCGGCCGGCTTCCGCCGGCGCGCCTGGTTTCGCCGCCAAGGCGCTGCTCTCCTCACTGTCGCACTCATCCCAGCCAAGCATGGGCGGGGACGACGATCTCGCTTTCCTGAAGTCGACGCTGCTCGAGCTCGCCGAATGCCGGCGCCTGCTGCGGGGCGCGTTGAGCGCTGGGGCAGCGGCCGAGGAGGTCTGACCGCAGCCGGTCGATGCGCGCTCTCGACCGGTCCTCGGTCAACTCTGTCGGTCGGGCGGAGGGCTCTCGAACTGGGCGAAGCGGGCTGAGATTACCCACGCGGCCGCGCCACGCCTGCCGCCAGGTGCCGATGGCCTCAGGCCTTGAAACGGAGGACCGTCATGGCCTGGACCTATCTCTTCTTCGCCGGCCTCTTCGAGATCGGCTGGGCCATCGGCCTGAAATACACGCAAGGCTTCACCCGTCTCGTGCCGACCGTGCTGACGGTCGCCAGCATGGTGGTCAGTCTCGGCCTGCTCGGCCTTGCGCTGAAGAGCCTGCCGCTCGGCACCGCCTACGCGATCTGGACCGGTATCGGCACCGTCGGGACAGCCGTGCTCGGCATCATCCTGTTCGGGGAGCCGGCGACCGTGCTGCGGCTGGTCTGCATCGGCCTGATCGTCGCGGGCATCGTCGGGCTGAAGCTGGTCGGCTAGCGGCGACGCGGCTGGAGAAAGTGGATCGAGGCCGCTTGCCTCCTCAGCGCCGGAAGGCGTCCGGCCAGAACCCGTTGCGTTCCAGCAGGACGATGGCGACGATGACGGCGAGCGTCACTGTGAGCGTCATGAGCTTGGCGTTCCATGGCGTGCCGCGGCCGATCAGCCAGATCAGCGTCAGGCCCATGATGACGGGGATCGCGATTTCCATGGCGCCAGCCTAGCCCAAACCGGCGAATGCCGCATCCGCCTTGGCGCGGCCGGAACAGATCTCAGCATCGCACGTTGGCAGGGCAGGGAAGCACGCCGCCCCGGCGCGGCGCCGACCATCCAGCCGAACATTGCGAGCAGGAGGAAGGCATGGGCCTATTTTCCAAGGATATCAAGACGATGGACGATCTCTTCGTGCATCAGCTCCAGGACGTCTATTACGCCGAGAAGCAGATCCACAAAGCCTTGCCGAAGATGATCGAAAAGGCGACCGACACGCAGCTCAAGCAAGGCCTGGAGGCCCATCGCGGCGAGACCGAAGGTCATATCCGGCGGCTCGAGCAGGTCTTCAAGCAGCATGGCGTCGAAGCCAAGGGGGTCGACTGTCCGGCGATCGACGGCATCCTCAAGGAGGCTGACGAGATGACGGGCGAGGTCGCCGACAAGCAGGTGCTCGACGCCGCGATCATCGCGGCAGCACAGGCGGTCGAGCACTACGAGATCACCCGCTACGGCACGTTGACCGCGTGGGCGAAGCAGCTGGGCCGCGAAGATTGCGCGGTGCTGCTCCAGCAGAATCTCGACGAGGAGCATGCGGCTGATGGCAAGCTGACCAAGCTTGCCGAATCCGGGATCAACCGCAAGGCGGCCTGACGCGGCAGGCTCTCACTGAGAATCTGGCGAGGCGATCCAGTGGGGCTCAGGCGTCCCGCTGGATCGCCTCGTCCGGTCCGTTGGCTCCCACGGTTGAGGAAACCGTGCTGCCCGCTGCGTCGGCTTGCGGCACTCCCTCGATCAACGGGCGCAGGCGGACAAGTTCTGCCGCCATGAAATCGAGGAAGAGCCGAACGCGCGGCGCCTGGCGCAGATCCGGATGGGTCAGGAGCCAGAGATCGGCGGCGTAGCCGGATTGCGGCGGGCCGAGCCGGATAAGCCCGGGGCGCTTGTCCGCGATGAAGCAGGGCAGGAAGCCGATCCCGATCCCAGCCTCGACCGCTTCGGCCAGGCCCAGCACCGTGTTCAGCTTGTAGATGACGCGCTCGGCCTCGATATGTTTCTGGACGTACTGCACGACCTTGAAGGCGCCGAACTGGTCGTTGAGAGAAACCCAGCGCCGCTGCGCCAGCTCGCTCTGGTCGGAAGGCGCGCCCTCCGGGAAATCCACCCCGCGCCCGTAGAGCGCCCAGCCGATCCGCGCCGCCCGGCGGCCGACGAGGTTCTCCGGCGGCGTGTCGGTGGCACGGATCGCAACGTCCGCATCGCGCTTGCTGAGGTTGAGGGCCTGGTTGCCGAGCAGCACGTCGAGCCGGATGTCCGGGCATTGCTGCATGAAGGCGCTAAAGAGCGGCGTCAGCAATTCGACCAGCAGGGAATCATTGGTGGTGACCCGCAACTCGCCGGCGGGAAGGATCTCGCGCCCGGCAAGGCGCCGGGTGAAGCCGGCGATGTCGTGGTCGAGCCGCTCCGCCAGCGCCGCCATCTCCTCGCCGGCCGGCGTCGTCGCGTAGCCGCTGCGATGGCGCTCGAACAGGCGCGTGCCGAGCGCCGCCTCGATCTGGCCGAGGCGGCGGAACACGGTCGAATGGTTGAGGCCGATCAGCTCGGCCGCCGCCGGCAGGCTGCGGGCATCGGCGATCGCCTTGATCAGGCGGAAATCGTCCCAGGCGACAGTGTAGGGCGGGTTCGGCAAGGCGTCGGCTCCGGGGCGATGGTCAGCCCTTAGAATGGTGCGGGCGGCGGGTTGCAGCAACCCGCCGCCCGATCAGCGCGAGGCCTTCGCTTCAGGCAAGCGCGGCCTGGCGCGAGGCGGGCAGCTGGCCGGGACGCAGCGCCAGGGCGCCATCGCCGATCAGGACATGGGCCAGCGCGGTCACGGCGAGGAAGGCGGGATACTCCCAGCCGCCATTGGCGGCGGTGAAGAGCCAGCCATTGGGAGCATGCACGGCGAGCGCGCCGAGCAGGACCGGCAGCAGGGCCAGCGAGACATAGCGACCGTAGAAGCCAGTCAGGATGGCGAGGCCACCGAGGAGCTCGGCAAGGATGATCGGCCAGGCCAGGAAGCCCGGCAGACCGAGCTGGCCGAGGAAGCCGGCGAAGCCGGGCACGGTGAAGATCGCGAGCTTGAGATAGGCGTGGGCGATGAACATCAGGCCGAGCGCGACGCGCAGGCCGAGGGCGCCATAAGGGGCGAGGCGGGTGTCGATCATGGTCGTTCTCCGAAGGGTTGTGGGGGAGGCAGGACTGGTCTGCGGAAAAGATGATCCTCGCTTTGACGCAAGGCAAATTGTCATTTGGCGATCATGAGATTGCTGTAGTGCAATTGAGATCGACTGGCTTTCCGGGACCGCGCACCCATCTTGGCGTCGACTAGGGCGGCGTTCGGCTGCCCGGAGGACGATGACCATGCAAATCAACGGCATCCACCACGTCACCGCCATCGCAGGTCCGGCGCGCCGCAATCTCGATTTCTACGGCCGCGTCCTCGGCCTGCGCCTGGTCAAGAAGACCGTCAATTTCGACGATCCGACCACCTACCACCTCTATTTCGGTGATGCTGAAGGCTCGCCCGGCACGATCCTGACCTTCTTCCCCTGGGAGCATGTCGCGGCCGGCCGGCTTGGCATCGGCGAAACGCAGGAGACGGCATTCCGCATCCCTGCTGCGGCGCTCGGCTACTGGACGCAGCGGTTTGTTGCCGAGGGCGTCGCCCATGATGCGCCGGAACAGCGCTTTGGCGAGACCGTGCTCGCCTTCCGTGACCCCGACGGCATGCGGCTGGCGCTCGTCGCCGCCCCCGGCAGCGAGAACGAGCCGGGCTGGGACAATGGCGAGGTGCCCGTCGAATTCGCGGTTCGCGGCTTCCACGGCGTCACCCTGCTGCTGGCCGAGGCTGCACCGACCGCGGCGATCCTGTCGCAGGTCTTCGGCTTCGCCGAGGTCGGGCAAGAGAACGGCGTCGTCCGGATGCAGGCTGCCGGAGCCGTCCATGGCGGTGTCGTCGACCTGCGTGCCGCCAGCGGCTTCCTGCCGGCGCGCCTGGGCGGCGGCTCGGTCCACCATATCGCCTTCCGCGCTGCCGACGATGACGAGCAGGCCCGGATGGTGAAGACGCTGGCCGAGAAGTTCGGCCTGCGCGCGACCGGCCAGCGCGACCGGAACTATTTCCGTTCCCTCTATTTCCGCGAGCCCGGGGGCGTACTGTTCGAGATCGCGACCGACGCGCCGGGCTTCGCCGTCGACGAGGCGGCCGACCGTCTCGGCAGAGACCTCAAGCTGCCGCCGCAATACGAGAAGCGCCGCGGCGAGATCGAGGCTGCGCTGCCGGCGCTCGCCTGAACCAAACCGGCGCCTTGCCTCGGGCTGGGCGTCGGCCTTTCCACTCCATCATCGAGGGAGGCCACATCATGGCCGCGTCCGCTGCCTTCATCCACCGCTTCGAGCCGGCAACCGCTCCCGGCCTGCCGCCGCTGCTGCTGCTCCACGGCACGGGCGGCGACGAGAACGATCTCCTGCCGCTCGGCCGCACCGTGCTGCCCGGTGCAGCGCTGCTGTCGCCGCGTGGCCAGGTGCTCGAGGGCAGCATGCCGCGCTTCTTCCGCCGGCTGGCCGAGGGCGTCTTCGACGAGGACGACCTGACACGTCGCACGCACGATCTGGCGGATTTCATCGCCGAGGCCAGGACGCAGTACGGATTGCCGGCGCCGCTCGCGCTCGGCTTCTCCAATGGTGCCAACATCGCCGCAGCGCTGCTGCTGCTCCGGCCGGAGGTCCTTGCCGGAGCGGTCTTACTGCGGGCGATGGCGCCGTTCGCGAAGCCGCCGGTTGCGGATCTTTCCGGCAAGCCGGTGCTGCTGCTCTCAGGCAGGCTCGACCCGATCATTCCGGCGGAGAATGCGGCCGGTCTGGCGGCCACGCTCGAACAGGCCGGTGCGAGCGTCGAACACCGCAGCCTGCCGACCGGTCACGGCCTGTCGCAGGCGGATGTCGGTATCGTCGGGGAGTGGCTTTCCGGCAAGCGGGCGCAGGCGGCATAGCTCGCGCGCCGGGCTTTGAGGTGGAGCAATCCGGGAAGGGCGGGCCATGCCGCTCCTGAATTGCTCCGTTGCCGTTGCGCTCTCGCAAAGACGATGGGCGTGCTCAGGCTCGCGGGCTGGCGTGTTTCGAGAGATAGCACATCAGCCCGAGGACGCCGAGCATGACCGAGATCATGTAGGGGCCGAACAGGCAAGCGACGAAGACTGTCGCGATGAAGCCGAGCATCAGGCTGTTGCGCCAATCCAGGATCATGATGTTAGCCTCCTCTGATGGGGCAGCATCATCAAGATAGAGTTGACCCGCTGAACCGCATTTGAACAAAATAAGTTAACGGAATCTTGCGGTTGCGGTGCTCTCCTCAGGCGGCTTGCGGCAGTTTCAGCAAATGCCGGGCCTCGGCAGCGGTCGCCGGCCTGCGACCATATTCCGGGCAAAGCGCGACGATCCGTTCGACCAGGGCGGCGTTCGACGGCGCCAGCGTATCGCGGTCGAGCCGGACATTGTCCTCCAGCCCGGTCCGGCAATGGCCGCCGAGTTCGAGCGACCAGCGGTTGAGCGTGATCTGGTCGCGCCCGATGCCGGCGCCGGTCCAGGTCGCGTCCGGCGCGAGGCGTTTCAGCGTCGCGATGTAGAACTCGAACACCGCCCGGTCGACCGGCATGGCGTTCTTCACCCCCATGACGAACTGGACGTGCAGCGGCCCCTGGATCGCCCCGGCCATGCTCATCTCTGCCGCCTTGAAGATCATCGACAGATCGAAGGCCTCGATCTCCGGCTTGACGCCGTAGGCCTTCATTTCCGCGGCGAGCCAGTCGACGAGATCCGGGCTGTTCTCGTAGACCCGCGTCGGGAAATTGCAGGAGCCGGTCGAAAGCGACGCCATGTCGGGGCGAAGCGGGATCATCCCGCCACGCTCGCGTCCTGCGCCGGAGCGGCCGCCGGTCGAGAACTGCACGATCAGGCCGGGGCAATGCTTGCGCAAACCGTCGAGCAGCCGGCCGAAGCGTTCGGGATCGGAGGTCGGCGTGCCTTCGTCGCTGCGAACATGGCAATGGGCGAGCGTCGCGCCGGCTTCGAAGGCGGCCTGGGTCGACTCGATCTGCTCGGCGATGCTGATCGGCACGGCCGGGTTGTCGCGCTTGGTCGGCAGGGAGCCGGTGATGGCGACGGTGATGATGCAGGGCAGGGACATCGCGGGCGGCCTCTTACTGTACCACCAGTCAAGACGATTCCTGCCGCGCTGGCAAAGCCGGAGCCGGTCTAGGGGAGCGGGCTCGGCAGCGATCTTGCGGCCGGCTCGCGCGCGGTCCACCATCCCTCGATGGTCACGATCCTCCTTGCCGTTGCGATGCTCGCCACGCTCGCGACGGCGCTCTGGCTCGCCTTCGAGGGCAATGCCGTGATGGCGCTGCCGCTGGCGATCGTCTTCGCCGGCCTGCTCGGGACGATGGTTCGCCGCGGCCGGCGCCTGGGGATCACGCCGGCCGAGATCGAACCGCGCGCGCCGGAGCAGGAGCGGGACTGATCTTTTGAGACACTCAAACGAAAAGCCCGGCGCTCTCGCGCCGGGCTTCGCTGGCCGGAGGGGCTGCGTTTCCGCTAGCGGCTGTAGCCGGAACCGGCATTGGGATTGTTGAAGCGCTGGCCATAACCCGTGCCCAGTCCGCGCTCGTAGCCGCGCCCGCGGTCCCCGCGGTCATAGCCGCGCCCGCGGTCATAGCCTCGCCCGCGGTCGTAGCCATAGCCGCGGCGATCGCCGTAGCCGTGGCCCCTGGCGCGCTGCTGGCGTTCCATATTGCGCTGGATCTCCCACATCCGGTGCTCGCGGTTATGCCGGGTGAATTCGACCGGAAGCTGGTCCAGTGCCTCGACGCGGATCGGGGCGGGCTGTGCCAGCGCCGCCTGTGCTCCGCTCGAAAGACCAGCGCCGGCGACGGTCAGCCCGGCGATCAGGCCGGCAATCAGGAGGCGTCCGTTCATCATGGTATCCTTTTCGGTCGTTCGGCCGGCGGCCTGGTCGTTTCGCCAACCTCTGTCGACCGTGATTGTTCCCCAAGGGCGCTGAATGGGGACTGAACGCGAAGCTGCGGCGCAGCGGCGCTGTCCGGCCCCTCCGGCCAGGCCGAATGAGGGGCGCGTGGCGGTCGAGCCGGCCTTGCCGGCTGCCGCTATGGCGTCTCAGCCGTCGTTGGAGGAGTTGAGCTCGTCGGGCGTCAGCCCGTCGCCGCCGCCGATGCCCGCGGCCTCGCGCAGCACTGCGTTGATTCGGTCCTGCCAGCCGGGGCCACCGCTCTGGAAGTGCTCGAGCACTTCGCGGTCGATCCGCAGGGTCACCATTTCCCGTGCACCGGGCACGGCGACCCGCTTCGGGGCTGGCGCCTTGGGCGCTGCCGGCTTGAACAAGGCTTCGGCAAGCTTGCGAGGGTCGCTCGGCCGGCGGGTTCTGTCATGGCTCATAGTCGGGCCTCTGGTGAGGATACGGCAGGCCACGCCGGCGATGCACTACTCCGCCCGCAATTGGCTTCGTTCGCGTGCCACCGGCAAATGCAAGGGCAGGGCGCCCAGGAGGCCGAGGCTGAACAGAGTGAAAAATGGTCGGAGCGAGAGGATTCGAACCTCCGACCCCTTGTCCCCCAGACAAGTGCGCTAACCGGGCTGCGCTACGCTCCGACGGCTCGGCTTATAGAGGCGCTGCAGCCGCGATGCAACGCGGCTGATGCAGGCTCCCACAAATCTTTGGTGGGCAGGTTGATCCCGGCGGATTGCCCCTTGCGCATTCGCCTGATCGCAAGCGCTCGCGCCGCTGCGTGCAACGGAGATCGCGCAACGCCGCGCCGGGAGTGGCGCAAAAGATGGAAGCTTCGCGTTGGTGACCCTGCTCCTGGGGAAAGCCGGGATATTAACGCAAAGCGACAAGGTCTCGGAAAGATTGGCCTGTTACAGCGAAGTTCAGAGCACGCTTAGCGCGAGGCCCAAAAATCAGTACGGTTCCCGGGGGCATTCTCTTCGAAATGGATTCCAGCACTGCTTTTCTAGCGGCATCCCTGATGATGCTCGCCAATGGTACTGTCCTGGGGTTCATGCACGGCGACCTGCCGGTTGCCCTGCGCCCCGCAGCTCGGAGCTGGCAATCGGGAACCCTGCTTCTCGCCTGTGGCTGCGCGATGTTCTCCGTCCAGCCGCTCCTGCCTCTGCCGTTGATGGTGACCGTTTCTAACGGGCTGATCCTGCTCGGGCTCACTGTCTACTGCCGGGCGCTTTACGCCTTCTACGACCGCTCGCCGAGCGTGATGCTTCTCCTGCCGGCAGTCCTCGGCACGTTGGGGGTCCTCTGGTTCTCCGCTTTCCAGCCGAACACCGAAGCCCGGATCGTGCTCATTTCCGTCGCCTGGTTGATTCTGATGGGGACGGGCGTCCTGATCCTCAAGCGTGGCGCTTGTCGCGACGACGCGCAGAGCCGGCGCATGCTGCTTGCCATCTTCGCCGGCGTATTTCTGTTCACCGTCCTGCGCCTCGCGCACTATGTCGGTCTCGGAATGGAGGCGGATTTCAGCATCGCCGACAATGCGAGCTGGATGAACCTCGCCACGCCGATGCTGGCGGCGACCTTGCCCGTGATGGGAACCACCGCATTCGTCCTGATGTGCTCGGAACGGATTCGCCGGCAGTGGGAGCGGGCCGCGTCGACCGACTACCTGACCGACCTGCCGAACCGGCGCACGCTCACCGAAACCGGCGCAGAGCGCTTCCGCGCGGCGCGCGCCCGCCATGAGAGCTTTGCGATCGCCGTCGTCGACATCGACAGCTTCAAGGCCGTCAACGACCAGTACGGGCACGAGATCGGCGACATCGCGCTGAAGCATGTCGGCGCGAGGTTGAAATCGGCCACGCGCGACGTCGACATGGTGGCGCGGACCGGCGGCGAGGAATTCGTGGTGCTGCTCGACCAGGTCGGCCCGGACGAGGTCGAAGCTGCTGCCGAGCGTCTGCGCACGGCCGTGCGGCTGCATCCCTTCGCCGTTGGCGCGGTCAAGCTCTCGATCACCGTGTCCGTCGGCGTTGCGATCTGCCGTGCCGATGACGGTGATTTCAACGCGCTGCTCCGCCGTGCCGACGAGGCGCTTTACGCGGCGAAATCGGCCGGCCGGAACCAGGTGAAGCTGGCAGCCTAGCCAGAGGGCGATACCAGCGCGATTGCGGCCTGCCCCAAAGCCGGGGCGGCCACCGCAGGTATCGCCGCCTTAACCATTCGCCTTTACCCTCTCTTAAGCATTCGATTGCGCTGCCGCCGTCGCCGGCGCACGGTTTTGCCCTGAAACCGAGAATGCGAGGGCGTCGTCATGTCGATGGCACTGGCCGATCGCGGGCTGCATCCTGCGCGTGCCGCGGCCGAGCCGGGCAGGGGTTCGCTGGAGAGCTTCTTTGCCGGCCTCGCGCCCGACTGGCACTCGCGCTGGGCCTGGGACCATTACGAGGCGACGATCCTCGCGCTCGCGCACCAGTTCAGGCTGAAGCGCCTCTGCGAGGTTGGTGGCGGGCGTGATCCGCTGTTCTCGCCGGAGGAGGCGCGCCGCTACGGGCTCGACCTCGTCGTCAACGACATCGATGCGGGCGAGCTCGCCCTGACGCCGAAAGGCCTGCGCACCGCCCGCTTCGACATCGCCGGCGATCTCTCTGAGCCGGACATCGCGCGCGGCGGCTACGACATGATGGTCTCGCGCATGGTCTTCGAGCACGTCCATGACGTCGAGCGCGCCTGGGCCAACATTCATGCTCTGCTGGCGCCGGGCGGCGTCGGCCTCGCCTTCGTCCCGACGCTCTGGGCGCCGGTCTTTGCGCTCAACCATGTCCTGCCGGAGAAGGCCTCGCGGGCCATCGTGCACGCACTGTTCCCGGCCCGGCGCGATGGCGGCGGCGATCCCAAATTCCCGGCCTTCTATGACTGGTGCCGCGGCAGCCGCGCCGCGCTCGCGCCGATGCTGAAGCGTGCCGGATTCAGCGATGTCCATGTCCAGCCCTTCTGGGGCCATGGCTATTTCGACCGGATGCCGGGGCTGCGCCAGGTCGACGAGGCCTTCAACCGGCTGGCGGCGCGGACCGGCTGGGAGTTCGTGACGACC
>JAKFDB010000018.1:0-9010 GCA_036676315.1 Bradyrhizobiaceae bacterium | reverse complement strand
AGGGCAGTGAGCTCGACGACGCCGACCGTCCCCCAGCGTTCGAGCACGGGACGATAGGTGTCGTCGCCAACCGTGCGCGTCTTGTGCAGCTCGACGCAATAGTCGTGGACCTCGAGTTCGTCCGGTTCGGCCGTTTCCGGGCGCCTGCCCTCGGCGATGGCGGTGATGATCGCGCCGGAAAGCCCGGCCTCGCGCGCGACGCTCTCATGCAGGTACCATTCGAGCTGGCAGTTCCAGTGTCGCGCCGTGACCAGGATGGCGAGTTCGCTGAGGCGCGGCGGCAGGCTGGTGCGGTAGCGCAGCAATTCGCCGAATTGCTGCCATTTGTCGGCGAGCTCCGGCCGGTGCAGGGCGGCGAGCAGCGGCCCGCGCAGGACGCCGCGCGGGCCGGAGACGACGGTGTCGTAGACCCGCCGCTGTTCGGAGGTCATGGTCGCCGGCGTCGGAAGCGGGATGCGCGCCAAGGTCAGGCTCCTGCGGGGATCGCGGCGGGCGAGGTCTCGAGGCCGAGCTCGCGGAGGATCTCGTCGGTATGCTGGCCGAGCAGCGGCGGCGCCCGCTCGAAGCTGAGTCCGGCCTCGCGGAAGCGCATCGGGCTGGCGATCTGCGGCACGCTGCCGGCGACCGGGTGGGGAATGTCGACGCGCATGCCGCGGTGCTGCACCTGCGGGTCGTCGAGCGCCATCGGCACGGTGTTGATCGGGCCGCAGGGCACGCCGGCCGGCTCGAGCAGGGCGATCCAGTCGGCCATGTCGCGGGTGGCGAAGATCTCGGCGATCAGCGGACGCAGGACGGCGATGTTGCGGACGCGGCCGCCATTGCGGGCGAAGCGCTCATCCTCGATCCATTCGGGCCTGCCGATGGCGCGGCAGAACGCGGCGAACTGGCCGTCATTGCCGACGACGAGCACGGCATGGCCGTCGCGGCAGGCGAAGACGTCCTGCGGCTGGATGTTGGGATGGGCGTTGCCGGTGCGCCGCGGCGGTTTGCCGGAGATCAGATAGTTCATCGCCTGGTTGGCGAGGAAGCCGACCTGGACGTCGAGCATGGCGATGTCGACATAGTCGCCCTTGCCGGTCTCGGAACGGCGGGCGAGCGCGCCGAGGACGGCGATCGCCGCATACATGCCGCTCATGATGTCGACGATCGGCACGCCGACCTTCTCCGGGCCGCCGCCCGGCTTGCCGTCGGGCTCGCCGGTGACGCTCATCAGCCCGCCCATCGCCTGGATCATGAAGTCATAGGCGGCAAGCTCGCGCTTCGGCCCGGTCTGGCCGAAGCCGGTGATCGAGCAGTAGATCAGCCGCTCGTTGACCGCGCGCAGGCTGTCATAGTCGAGGCCGAACTTGGCGAGCGTGCCGACCTTGAAGTTCTCCAAGACGATGTCGCTCTGCGCCGCCAAAGCGCGCACCACCGCCTGGCCCTCGGGCTTGTCGAGATCGAGCGTGATCGAGCGTTTGCCGCGATTGACGGCGAGGAAATAGCCGGCATCCCTGGTCTCGTTGCCGTCGCAATCCCTGAGGAAGGGCGGACCCCAGCTCCTGGTGTCGTCGCCGGCACCCGGCCGCTCGACCTTGATCACGTCGGCGCCGAGATCGGCCAGGATCTGTCCGGCCCAGGGGCCGGCCATGATGCGGCTGAGGTCGAGCACGCGGATATGGGAGAGTGGGCCGGCCATGGTCGGGGCTCCTCGGCTGGGTTTACTCAGCCGTCGACGATCGGGGTTTCGCGCACCGAGGCGCGGGCCTCGAAGCCCTGGTGCCAGGCGGCGAGCTCCGGATGGCCGGCACGCCAGTCCTCGTCGGCGAAGCGGAAATCGAGATAGGAGAGCGCGCAGCCCGTCGCGATATGGGCGAGGTCGAAGGGCAGGGCGGCGAAGGTCTGTGTCTCGCGCTCCAGACGGTCGAGGATCACGCCCTTCTTGAGCTTGAAGGCGTCGAGATGCGGCTGCGAACGGGCCTCGGCCGGGCGGTCGCGCTCATTGCGCCAGAGCAGCAGCGCGTCGAGGAAGCCGTCGGCCAGCGCCTCCCGGCAGCGCATGGCGAGCCGTGCTTCGCCATCCCCCGGGGTCAGGCGTCCCCCGCCATGCCGCGTGTCGAGATATTCGCAGATCACCCTGGAATCATAGATCGCCCTGCCATCGTCGAGCACCAGGGTCGGGATCTTGCCGAGCGGATTGTCGGGCAGGAGATCACGGTTCGGCGCCGTCATCGCGACCTTGGTGCGCACGCATTCGATGCGCTCGAAAACCCCCGCTTCGCGCGCCGTGATCACGACCTTGCGGACGAAGGGCGAGCGCGGCGACCAGTGCAGTCTCATGGCGGGTGATCTCAATTATGCAATGAACTAGTTATATGACCTTTACCGAGCGTCCATCTGCTTGTCGAGGGGAAAAGCGCCGGCTGCTATTTCAGCTTGATGTCGACCCTGACGACGTCGCCGCGATAAATGCCTTCGCCGACGAAGACGAGGCAGCCGTCGCGATCCACCGCCGAGCGATGGACGATCGCGACGGGGGCGTTGATCGGCGTCTTGAGCAGTTCCGCGGTTTCCATGTCGGCTGTGCCGATGGTCAGCGTCTGGCGCGCGTCGACGATCTCCAGGCCGGGGATGTCATGGACCAGCCGCAGTGCCGATTTGGTCCGGTAGGCCTCGGCCGGGATGCGACCGGTCAGGCGCTCGTCGATGAAGACGTCGGCGAGCAGATAGGGCGCATCGTGCCGCCAGTGCCGGCGCCGCAAATGGCGATAGGACGGGGCGGCTTCGCCGATCGCGTGCATCCGGCTGCGCGGCGAGGCACCGGTCTCGTCGGAGAGGATCTCGATCAGCGCGCCCGGCGTCGCGGTCAGCAGGCCGGACCAGTCGGTCCCGACCTCGCACCAGAGTTCCTCCTGCGGGCGCCGGATGACGAAGGTGCCCTTGGCCCGGAAGCGCTCGATCAGGCGTTCGCCTTCGAGCACGCCAAGCGCCTGGCGGATGGTGGCCCGTGCCACGCCGCATTCGAGGGCGAGCTCGTCAACGGTCGGGATCTGCTGGCCAACCGGCCATTGCCCCGACTCGATCCGCCGGCGGAACAGGGTGGTGAGCTGGAGATAGCGCGAAACGGCGCTGCGGCTGAAATCCACCGCCTTCTTCTGAACGCCGACCGTCTCGCTCATCGGGTACTCCGTATTGCGGGGCGCCTGGCTCCCGAGAATCTCAAAGCCAATAACATATCCTATTGGCCCAGAATGCGCGCGCTGCCGCCTCAGATGGGAATCCCACCGGTTTCGGCGTCGACCAGCCCTAGCGTGCGCCTTGATCCATAAAGGATATATTGCTAGCCTAATGGATGTTAAGCCCGATGATAAGTGGCGACAGGGGAGGATGCGATGAGATTCAGGAAGTGGACGCTGCTGGCGGCGACGGTCGCGACCCTGGCGGTGGGCATCGGTGGAGCCATCGCCCAGAGCTATCCGACCAAGCCGGTCAAGATGATCGTTCCGTTCGCGCCGGGCGGCCGTGTCGAGGCGGTGGCACGATTGATCGGCGACGCGCTGAGCAAGGATCTCGGCCAGCCCTTCCTGGTCGAGAGCCGGGCCGGGGCGGGCGGTGCGATCGGCGCCGACTTCGTCGCCAAGGCGGCGCCCGACGGCCATACCCTGCTGCTCTGCTCGGCCGGCGTGCTGGCGATCCTGCCGAATGTCGACAAGAAGCTGCCCTATGACCCGGTCAAGGACTTCACGCCGGTGGCGCGGCTGATCGAGGGCTTCACCTTTATCGGCGCCTATCCCGGCCTGCCGGTGAAATCGATCGCCGAGCTGACGGCGCTCGCCAAGCAGAAGCCCGACACGCTCGGCTACGCCTC
This sequence comes from Bradyrhizobiaceae bacterium, assembly GCA_036676315.1. Classification (GTDB taxonomy): domain Bacteria; phylum Pseudomonadota; class Alphaproteobacteria; order Rhizobiales; family Beijerinckiaceae; genus Allobosea. The sequence goes on along the minus strand of JAKFDB010000018.1, from coordinate 5,163 downwards.
CTCCGGCATCGGCACCTACAGCCATCTTGCCGGCGAGCTGCTGAAGATCGCCTCGGGCGCGCCGATCAAGCACATCCCCTATCGTGGCAGCGGCCCGGCGCTGAACGACATCGTCGCCGGCCATGTCGCGCTGATGATCGGCGGCGAACTCGGCGAACTCGCCCAGGCCGGCAAGATCAGGATCCTCGCCACCACCAACGAGAAGCGCTCGCCGGAATTCCCTGACGTGCCGACGATGAAGGAGAGCGGCTTCCCGCAATTCGTCGCGCATTCCTGGGTCGGGCTCGTCGGTCCCGCCAAGATGGACAAGGCGATCGCCGCCAAGCTCAACCAGACGCTTGCGCGCGTCATGGCCGATCCGGCGACGCAGGAGAAGCTGCGCGGGCTCGGCGGCGAGCCGGCCTATCTGGCGGCCGACGCTTTCGGCAAGCAGGTCCAGACCGATGTCGGCATCTACGCCGAGATCATCGCCAAGGCCGGGCTGAAGTTCGAATAGCGCCGTTCTCATCGAGTTCGCGCTGATGCGGTCATCCCGGGCGACCGCAGGGAGACCCGGGATCCATGCCTGAGCGTTTCCGATAGAGCTTCCGGCATGGATCCCGGATCGGCGCGGCTGCGCCGCTTGTCCGGGATGACCGCGTCAGGATGGCCGGTCGGGTGATCTGCAAGCGTGAGCGGCTCAGCCTTCCAACACCAGACCGGTGCCCGCTCCGGCGGGCACCGCGACCCTGCCGGCCTCGACCGCGATCCCGGAGAAGCGGTCGCCGGTCAGCAGCGCCATTTCCGAGAATTCGTGCGGGAAGCGCGGCTGCGGCAGGCTCGCGGCGAGGTGGACGGTGTGGGCATGGACGATACTCGAGCCGAACACGGCGCCGAAGCGGAAGCCGATGCCGGCGGCGCGGCAGATCGCGATCGCCTCGCGCGTCCGGCTCGGGCCGCCGAGATTGAGGATGCGCAGATTGATCGATTCGACGGCGCCGGCCTCGGCGATGCGCAGGATCGAGGGCAGGTCCTGGGCGCTCTCATCGGCTTCGACCGGGACGTCGAGAGCACGCGCGACTGCGATGAAGCCCTTGAAGTCGGTGGCGGCGGTCGGCTGTTCGACGAGGTCGAGGCCGAAACGGGCCATGGCGTTGATCGCCTGGACCGCGAGCTTCGGGGTATAGGATTCGTTGGCGTCGATCATCAGGCGGATCTCGGGACCGACCGCGGCACGCACCGAGCGGACGCGGTCGATGTCGAGGACGGGATCGCCGGAGACCTTGACCTTGAGGTGCCTGAAGCCGGCGGCGACCAGCCCCTCCGCGACTTCGGCCATCTTCGCCGCGCTCTTCAGCGGGATGATGCGGGTGTTGGCGAAGCTCTCCTGCCGCCTGCCGCCATAGAGATCATGTAGCGGTACACCGAGCGTGCGCGCCCGGAGATCGTAAAGGGCACATTCGATGCCGCCCTTGACCGTCGGCACGCCATGCAAACGGCGGTCGAGCTCGTCCATGATCGCGCCGATCTCGGCCTCGTCTCGCCCGGGCAGTGCCTCGGCAAGGTGGTCGAAGCAGGCCTTCATCGCCGCCAGCGGCTCGGACCAGGGCGGCATCGCCCGGAAGTAGCCATGGCCGGAGACGCCGCGCTCATTGGTCAGGACGATCGCATAGCCCTGGATGCGGGTCAGTGGCCCCTGGGCGAAGCGCCATTCCGGATCGGTCAGGGCCTGGTCGATGGCGACGGTCCGAATCTGGGTGATGGTCATGGCGTGTGGTTCCAGATTGCCGAGGCCTGGAACTGCAATGGCATTCCTCTTGCGGCAACGTCAATAGTATATAAAGCTGACCTATAGGGTAATGAGGCGAGCCGGACGCAGAGCCGGCCGTGCAGCAGCCGTCCGGACGGGCGGGGAGGAGGCAGCGTGGCGGCCGGCAGCGAGCGACCAACCGAAGCAGAGCCGGATCGCCCGGCGGTGCAGGAGGGCGAGGCCAGCGAGGGCATGTCGCAGCTTCTCTCCGGCATCCTGTTCATGGCGATCGGCACCTTCGCGCTCTATCTCGGACGCGGCTACCCGGTCGGCAGCGCCGGCGATATGGGGCCGGGCTACCTGCCGCGCCTCGTCGCCATCGGGCTCGTCCTGGTCGGGCTTGCCTGCGCCCTGCGCGGCTGGCTCAGCGGCGAGCGCGGTTTGCCGCGGTTTCCGCTGCGCGCCGGGTTCTGGATCGGCGGCGCGGTCCTGGCGTTCGCGCTGCTGATCGAGCGTGCCGGGCTCTTCGTCGCCTGCCTCGTCGCGGTGCTGATCGCGGGCGGTGCCGAGGTGCAGCGCCGCTGGCGCGAACTGCCGCTGGTCGCGCTGGTGCTCGCCGGCTTCTGCGCGCTGCTCTTCGGCTATGCGCTCCGGCTGCCGATGCAGGTCTGGCCGCTATGAGCGGGATGCTCGACGCGCTCGGGCTCGGCCTCTCGGTCGCGGCGACGCCCACCAATCTCTGGTACTGCTTCCTCGGCGCGCTGATCGGGACGCTGATCGGCGTCCTGCCCGGGCTCGGGCCGATCGCCACCATGGCGATGCTCCTGCCCCTGACCTATTACCTCGAGCCGACGGCGGCGCTGATCATGCTCGCCGGCATCTATTACGGCGCGCAATATGGCGGTTCGACCACCGCGATCCTGATGCGGGTACCGGGCGAATCCTCCTCGGTCGTGACCTGCCTCGATGGCTACGAGATGGCGCGGCGCGGCCGGGCGGGGACGGCGCTGGCGACCGCGGCGCTGGCCTCGTTCTTCGCCGGGACGGTGACGACGCTGCTGATCGCCTTCTTCAGCCCGCCGCTCACCGCCATGGCCCAGAAATTCGGGCCGGCCGAGTATTTCTCGCTGATGGTGCTCGGGCTGATCGCCGCGGTGGTCTTCGCCCAGGGCTCGCTGCTGCGCTCCTTCGGCATGATCCTGCTCGGGTTGCTGCTCGGACTGGTCGGCGCCGACGTCAACACCGGGCTCGACCGCTTCACCTTCGGCTATCCCGAGCTGCGCGACGGGATCGGCATCGCCGCGCTGTCGATGGGCGTGTTCGGCATCGCCGAGATCGTGCTCAATCTCGGCAAGCCGCAAGGGGAGGGCGGAAAACGCCAGGCGATCTCAGCAATGCGGCTGACGCGGGCCGATTTCCGCGCCGCCTGGCCGGCGACGCTGCGCGGCACCGGGCTCGGCGCGCTGCTCGGCATCCTGCCCGGCGGCAGCGCGATGATGGGCTCCTTCGCCGCCTATTCGATCGAGAAGAAGCTCTCGGCCAGCCCGGAGCGCTTCGGCCAGGGCGCGATCGAGGGCGTCGCCGGGCCGGAGGCGGCCAATAATGCCGGAGCGCAGGCCTCCTTCATCCCGATGCTGGCGCTCGGCATCCCCAGCAATTCGGTGATGGCGATGATGGCGGGGGCCATGCTGATCCACGGCATCGCGCCGAGCCCGAACCTCGCCAGCGCCCAGCCCAAGCTGTTCTGGGGGCTGATCGCCTCGATGTGGATCGGCAACCTGATGCTGCTGGTGATCAACCTGCCGCTGATCGGGCTCTGGGTACGATTGCTCGCCGTGCCCTATCGCCTGCTCTTCCCGGCGATCCTGCTGTTCTGCTGCATCGGCATCTACACGGTGAACAGCAGCGTGCTGGAGGTCGCGATGCTCGCCATATTCGGGCTGGCGGGCGTGGTCCTGTCCCTGCTGAAATGCCCGCTGGCACCACTGGTGCTCGCCTTCATCCTCGGCCCGCTGATGGAGGAGAACCTGCGCCGCGCCATGCTGCTCTCGAACGGCAATGCGGCGATCTTCCTGAGCCCGATCAGCATCGCGCTCCTCCTCGCGGCGCTGGTGCTGCTGGCGCTGATCCTGCTGCCCTCCTTCCGCAAGGTGCGGGCGGTCGCGGCCGAGGAATGAGGTCTTCGGTAGCGTGACCGGGCCGGAAAACCGGCCCGGTCGAGATCGCTCAGTCGCCTGCCGGAGCTTCCAGCAATGCGGCGGTGTCGAGCAGGCCCCGGCGGCGCGCGGCCTCGGCCGGCGTCAGGCCGGCGGCATTGCGGGCCTGCCGGTCGGCACCTGCCGCCAGCAGGAATTCGGCGAGGTCGGCAGCGCCGGCGTCGTCGTCGGGCAGGCAGAACAAGGGCGGCTCGCCGGAGCGCGTCGGCGCTTTGGCGAGCGACGGATCGCCGGCGAACAGCGCCTCGAGCCGCTCGCCTTCGCCGGCGCGACAGAGCGCACCGATGTCGCGGCTATGCGCGGCAAGGAGCATCTGCGCCGCGCTCGCCCCCTGGTGATGGGCCCAGCCGAGCGGCGTCGCGCCGAAACGGCGCTCCACAGCGTCGATCTCGGCGCCGGCCTCGACCAGCAAAGCGACGATTGCAGCGACATCCCCGCCGGCCGCCTCGTGTAGCGCGCGCACGCCGTCGCGACCCTCGGCATCCGGGGAGACGCCGAGGCCCAGCGCCAGCGCCGCGATCTCGGGGCGGTCCTGGCGGATCGCGACCTGGAGTGGTGCCGGGTCGAGCCGGAACTCCGGATGCGCCTGCAGCAGCCGGGCCGCCTCGGCCTCGTCGGCGCGGGCGATGGCGGCGGTGAAGGCCTCGCGCTGACTGAGCTCGACCGGCGTGGCACCGTGGCCGAGCAGCAGCGCGACGAGGTCCTCGCGCCCGTCGAGCAGCGCCTGCCTGACCAGGCTGCGCTGCGAATGGGCATTGACCGCATCGGCGCGGGCGCCATGGGCGAGCAGCCAGGCGGCGCGCCGGGGCTGGCGCGGCACGGCGTTGCCGAGCAGGTAATCGAGCGGCGGTGCCGGCAACTCGCGTAACCGTTCGCGCCAACGCCCCTGCTGGTCGCGCTTCAGCGTCTCGTCCCAGAAGAGCTCCAGCCAGAGCGTCTCGTCGGCGCCGAGCGAGCTGTTGTAGAGCGCCTGGCCATCGAGCGGATCGGCGCCGCGGGCGATCAGCAGGCGCGCCAGTTCCTCGGCCTGCGGATGCGCCGGCTGGCCGTTCTCGCCGCCGCCAATGACACCGGTCAGCGCGGTGAAGTGATTGCTGCCATCGCTCCAGAAGGCGTTGGCGGCGGCGCCGTGATCGAGCAGGAGTTCCGCGATCGCGACCGCAGTGCCGGACACCGCATCGTTCGGCAGCCGCGTGAAGGCGAGGCGCAGCAGCGGCG
>JAKFDB010000017.1:0-25236 GCA_036676315.1 Bradyrhizobiaceae bacterium | reverse complement strand
GCACGGCGTTGTCGAGGTCGGCGTCGTCGAAGACGATGTTCGGCGACTTGCCGCCGAGCTCGAGGCTGACGCGCTTCACGTCCTTGGCCGCCAGCGAATAGAGATGCGCGCCCGTGCCGGTCGAGCCGGTAAAGCCGATATGGCGGGTCAGCGGATGGGTGACGAGCGGCTCGCCGACCTCCTTGCCGAAGCCGGTGACGACGTTGATGACGCCGGGCGGGAAGCCGGCGGCTTCGACCAGCTCCATCAGCTTCAGCGCAGTTGCCGAAGTGTGCTCGGCCGGCTTCAGCACCAGCGTGTTGCCGGCGGCGAGCGCGGGCGCCGCCTTCAGCGAGAGCAGCAGAAGCGGCGCATTCCAGGGAACGATCGCAACGCAGACGCCCAGCGGTTCGGGCCGCGAATAGCTCAGTGCCGGCTTGTCGCAGGGATGCACGACCCCTTCGATCTTATCGGCCAGACCGGCGTAATAGTAATACCACTTCGGGACATAGCGGATCTGGTGCTGCATCTCGGCCAGCAGCCGGCCATTGTCGCGCACCTCGATCTCGGCCAGCGCGTCGGCATTTTCCTCGATGAGGGTGCCGAGGCGATGGATGAGCTTGGCGCGCTCGGAGGGGTGCATCTTGCCCCAGGGGCCTTCCTTGAAGGCGCGATGGGCGGCGCGGACAGCGCGATCGGCGTCCTCGGCGCCACCGCGGGCGACCATCGCCCAGGGCTGCGCGGTGAAGGGATCGACCGTTTCGAAATATTGCCCGGAGGCCGGCTTCACCCATTGGCCATCGATGTACATGTCCAGGGTGGGCAGCGCAGCCGAATGCGAAGTCATCAAGTCTCTCCCGTCACTCACATCCAGGCGCGATTGGGATCCGGAGCAGCTCTCGAGGGATCCTTGTATATCATATCATTTTGCGCCTGATATAATATCAATAACGGATACTGGTCCGATCGATCTTGAGGTGTCAAGCACCGTTCTGCCGAAATTTTGCGCCGATCGCCGCTGGACAGAGTCAAATGTGATGCCGTAGCAATCATATTATGATATCAAATCAATATCAGAGCAGATCGAGGAGCCCCGTATGACCGAGCTGACCCAGGTCACCCAGCCGCTCTACGGGCAGATCAAGACGGCCATCGAGAAACGGATTCGCGCCGCCGAATGGCCGGCCGACTTTCAGGTTCCCCGCGAAGAGGACCTCGCGGCGGAATTCGGCGCCTCGGCCCTGACCGTGCGCCGCGCGCTGCGGGAGCTGCAGACCGAAGGCATGCTGGTCCGCGTCCAGGGACGCGGCACCTTCGTCGTCGGGCCGCGCATGCAATGCGCGATCTTCGAGCTCTCCGATGTCTCGGAGGAGATTTCCGCGAGCGGCGGGGTTCACACCAGCGAAGTGATATCGCTTTATGCCCTCGCGCCGGACAGCCCGTTCGCGAACCTGCTGCCGGTCCCGCCAGGCGGCGTGGTTTTCCACTCGCGCCTGCTCCACAAGGAGGACGGCACGCCGGTCCAGATCGAGGACCGCTTCGTCAATGCAGCGGAGGCGCCGACCTATCTCGATCAGGACTTCACCCGGATCACGCCGCATGCCTATCTGCTGCGTGAAACCGAGGTCACTTTCGTCGACAACACGATCCGCGCCATCCGGCCCGATGACGAGAGCCGCGAAGCGTTGCAGATCGATGCGAACCAGCCCTGCCTCTTGCTGGACCGCAGAACCTGGCGCGGCGACACGCCGGTGACGCGCAGCCGCTTCCTCTACCCCGGCGACCGCTATCGCCTGCGAAGCGCCCATGAAGCGACATCGGCGCAGCCGGTTCTTTCGGCGCCGGGCGGCACCGGGCAGTTCCCGAAGCGGATTCGCTAGCAACGGGAGCACCCCCGGCCCCGCGGCGCCTATCCCTGATTCCGTGAAACCCGGCGTGCGGTATCGACCACCATGGCGATCAGCTCCTGCTGTCGCTCGGGCGTGAAGCGATAGCTCGGCACGGTCACGGTGACGCTCCCTACGACCTTCTCTCGCCCATCGCGGACCACCGCGGAAATCGCGCTGATCTCGCCGTCCAGCTCGCCGAAATTGAGCGCATAACCGCGCTGGAGGGAGGTCGCCAGCTCCTGCCGCAGGACCACGGGCTCGACGATCGTCCGCTCGTTGAAGCGCTCCAGCGCGGCAGCGCAGTAAGCCTCGATCACCTCGGCCGGCTCATGGGCGAGGAGGATCTTGCCGCAGGCCGTGCAATGACCCGGATCGCGCCGGCCCGGCTCGGAGAAGATCCTGACCGCGCCCGGGCCGGTGACCTGCTCGATCGTCACGGCATCGCTGCCGTCCCACATATTGTAGCTCGCGGTCTCGCCCGATCTCGCCGCCAGCTCCTCGAGCGCCGGCCGGACCAGGTCCTTAATGTGCAGCTCGGCCAGCACGGGCGCGGCAAGCAGGACCAGGCCGGGCCCAAGCCTGATCCGCGCCGACGCCGCATCGCGCTCGACAAGGCGCGCCGCGACCAATGTCGCGACCAGTCGCGAGATCGAGCTCTTATGCAGCCCGATCCGGCGCGCGAGCTCGTTGATGCCGAGCGGCTCCGGCGATCCCGACAGGCAACGCAGGATGGCGATCGCATGCTCGACCGCGCCGATCTTGCTGCCCCTCGCCTCAACCGGCGGCGCGACGGAACTCTGAACCAAGGCGCACTCCCGCATCTCGCTTGACGAGGCCAGCAAAGGCTGACAAGCTCGTATTATGCAACATTGTTGCGCATTGCGCAACATCAATTCCCGAGAAAGGCACGGCACTCCGGTTCGTTCGAATCGGGCCGGGCTATTCGGGAGCGAGTCGGCGGGCACGCCGGCCAGGGGCGATCGCGGCGACGCGAATCCGGACGGTGAACGGGCGAGGCCCGGCGGCCTTTCGGGAAAACGGGGAGGTTTTGATGCACAAGCTCGGAATTCTGACAGCATCCCTTGCTGCCATGCTCGGCTTCGGTAGCCTGAGCGTCGAGGCGCAGGCCCAGGCGCCGGCGGCGAAGAAGATCACCTTCCTCACCAACTACGTCTACAATGGACGCCACGCCCCGTTTTTCGTCGGCCGCGAGAAGGGCTTCTACAAGGAAGCCGGCTTCGACATCGAGATCACGCCGGCGACCGGCAGCGGCTTCGTCATCGCCGCGGTCGATGGCGGCAAGGCCGATTACGGCATGGCCGAAGTCGGGCCCGTCGTGCAGGCCCTCGCAAAGGGCGCCAAGCTCAAGGCGTTCATGGTCTACACCGATGTCACGACCAGTGGCCTCGCCTCGCTGACGCCCTTCAAGACGCCGGAATCGATCATCGGGAAGAGGATCGCGGCCTCGCAGACCGACAGCGCGCGTGTCGTGCTGCCGATCATCTTCGACGAGAAGAAGCTCGATGCCTCCAAGCTGGACTGGCAGGCGGCCGACCCCGGCGTCTATTTCTCGCTGCTGCTGAGCAACCGGACCGACCTCTTCACCGCGAGCTCGGATGGCGACATGCCGGCCCTGACCAAGGTCGCGACGGCCCAGGGCAAGACCGTCGAGTTCTCCAGCTTCGTCGACTGGGGATACGACATGTTCGGCTATGTCCTCGTCGCCGGCACGCCGACGCTGGAGCAGAACCCCGAGGAAGCGAAGCGCTTCGCCGCCGCGACGCGCAAGGCGGTCGAGTACGCGATCAAGAACCCGGACGAGACGGCCGAGATCATGGTCAAGGCCAATCCGGCGATGAACCGCGACACCGTGCTGGCGCAGTGGAACGGGGCGATCAAGTCGATGCAGACGCCCTACACCGCCGAGCATGGCTATGGCGTGGCCGAGGACAAGCGCATCCAGCGCACGATCGACCTGGTGAAGAAGGCGCTGAAGCTCGACGCGACGCTGAAGCCCGACGACCTCTTCGCGATCAAGGGCAAGTAAGTCGTTCCGGCCGTCATGGCAGGCCATGGCGGCCGGTCGGCATCCTCAGCCTGAAAATCGCAGTTCGGAACCCGGCATGTCCACCTCCCTCGTCGTCGAAAACCTGTCAAAAACGTTCGGCTCGACCCTGGCGATCGACCAGGCGTCCTTCACCGTCCCCGAAAACAGCTTCGTTTCCATCGTCGGGCCCAGCGGCTGCGGCAAGTCCACGCTGCTGCGCATCGCGGCCGGGCTGGTGCGCGCCAGCAGCGGCCGCATCAAGCTGCGCGGGCAGGAGGTCGACGGCCCGATCCGCGATGTCGGCATGGTGTTCCAGTCGCCGGTCCTGCTGCCCTGGCGCACCACGCTCGACAACATCCTGTTCGTCGCCGAGATGGGCGGACTCCGCCGCTCCGATTACGAAGGGCGCGCCCGCGAGCTGATGGCGCTTGCCGGTCTCTCGGGCTTCGAGGAAAGCCGGCCGTTCGAGCTGTCGGGCGGCATGCAGCAGCGCGCCGCGATCTGCCGGGCGATGCTGCTGAAGCCGTCGCTGATCCTGATGGACGAGCCCTTCGGAGCACTCGACGTCATCACCCGGGAGCGCATGGGCTTTGCCCTGCAGACGCTCTGGGAAGAGAGCCGCAACACCGTGCTCTTCGTCACCCACAGCATCACCGAGGCCGTGCTGCTGTCCGACATCGTCGTCGTGATGTCGCCGCGCCCGGGACGGATCCACGACATCGTCGAGATCGACCTGCCGCGGTCCCGCACCAGCGCGACCCTGCGCGATCCCAAATTCGTCGCCTTTGCCGCACGTGTGCGCGAAGGCATCGAGGCCGGCGAGACGGAGTATTGACGGTGGCTGCCTCCTCCCTTTCCGCACGCCTGCGTCCCTTCATCTTTCTCCTCGCCTTGCTGCTCGCATGGGAGATCGGTGCGCCGATCCTCGGCATCCCTGCTTACGTCCTACCGCTGCCCTCCGCGATCGCGGCGCGCTTCGCGGAAACCGCGTCGATCCAGTTCCACGGGCTGGCGATGACCGGCATGACCACGCTGGTCGGCCTGGCCCTCGCGCTCGTCTTCGGCGTGCTGCTGGCGCTCGTCGTCGTCTATGTGCCGGCGCTGCGCTCGATCGTCATGCCGCTTCTCGCCGCCTTCAACTCCATTCCGAAGATCGCCGTCGCGCCGCTCTTCGTGATCTGGTTCGGTCTCGGCGTGGAATCCAAGATCATCCTCGCCTTCCTGCTGGCGCTGTTCCCGATCTTCGTCAATTCGCTGACCGGGCTCGGCGAGATCGAGGCAGATGTCATCGACCTGTCGACGCTGGCAGGCGGAACGCGCTGGCGCATCTTCACCAAGGTGCGCCTGATGAACGCCGTCCCCTACATCACCGACGCGCTCAAGGTCGCCTTCCCGCTGGCGCTGGTCGGATCGATCGTCGGCGAGTTCATCGGCGGCAATAGCGGGATCGGCCACCTCATCCTGTTCGGCCAGTTCAACATGGATACGCCGCTGGTCTTCGCGGCGCTGTTCTCGATCACCGTCTTCACCACGCTCGGCATCGGGGCGGTCTCGCTGTTCGAGAGCATGGCGCTGACCTGGCGCCCATCGCAACGCAGGCGCTGAGACCGGCACCGGAGCGCCAGAGGGCGCTTCCGCCGGAAGCTCGCCACCACGCGAATTCTGCAAGGCAATATTTCTGCAAGGAAAGTCCGATGAGAAACTATATCGCGCGCCTGAAAGAGAGAGGCGATCTGCTGGTCGTCGACCGGGAGGTCGACCCCTTCCACGAACTCGCAGCAGTGACCCATGCGGCGCAGAAGCGCTGGGGCAAGCCGATCCTGTTCAACAAGGTCAAGGGCACCCGCTTCCCGGTCGTGACCAATGTCTACGGCACGCGCGAGCGGCTGGCGGAGATCATCGGCATCGACTCCGCCGATTTCTGCCGGCAGTGGAGCAATCTCGCCAGCCTCGGCAGCGGCACAGGCGGCACGACGTTCGTGCAGTCCGAGGATGACGAGCTGATCGAATGCAAGCTCTCCGACCTGCCGCTGATCACCTATTCCGACCGTGATGCCGCCCCCTATTTCACCTCGGCGATGTTCATCGCCAAGGACCCGGATACCGGTGTCGGCAACCTGTCCTATCATCGCTCGATGTTCGTCAGCGACGACGAGTTGCGCTGCCGGCTGGCGCCGCGCCACCACCTGACGATCTATCACGAGAAGGCCGAGAAGATGGGCAAGCCGCTCGAGGCGGCGATGCTGATCGGCGCGCCCTCGACGTCCTTCCTGACGGCGGCGGCGCCCCTGCCCTACGATGTCGACGAGCTCGAGGTCGCGGCCCGCCTCAAGGGCAGCCCGATCGCGATGCGCAAGTGCAAGCACATCGATCTCGAAGTACCCGCCGACACCGAGATCGTCATCGAGGGGCGATTCCTGCCGAATGTGCGCCGGCCGGAAGGACCGTTCGGGGAGTTCATGGGCTACTATGTGCCCGAGGGCCCGAACGCGGTGTTCGAGGTGCTGGGCGTCACCGTCAGGAAGGATGCGGTCTTCCACTCGATCCTGTGCGGCTCGGCCGAAGAGGTGCTGACGCTGGAGCTATCGGTCTCGGCCAACATCTTCCAGCGCCTCAGCGCCGCCCTGCCCGGCATTCTCGACGTGACCTGCCAGCCCTTCGTCAACCACGCCATCGTCAAGATGGACACGCAGTTCGAAGGCCATGCGCGCCAGGTGATGCTGGCGACGATCGGGGCCGAGCCGATCTGGGCCAAGATCATCACCGTCGTCGATGAAGACGTGAACATCTACGACATGGACGACGTGATGTGGGCGACGCTGACGCGCTGCCGTCCCGACAAGGACATGCTGATCATCCCGGAGACCCCGTCCTTCTATCGCGACGAGCAGAAGGACCATTGGGGCCGCCTGCTGATCGACGCCACCAAGCCGTTCCATCGCAAGCCGGAATTCGAGCGCAAGAAGATCCGGCTCGCCGACCAGATCAACCTGTCCGACTGGTTCGACAACGCCTGACGGCAGCGGGAACCCCAATGACCGATCACGACCAGCCCGCACGCATCATCGTCGGCATCAGCGGCGCCTCCGGCGCCGTCTACGGCGTGCGGGCGCTCGAGCTGCTGGCGGCCGCCGGCGTCGAGACGCATCTCGTCGTCACCCGCTCGGCGCATCTGACGCTGTCGCAGGAGCTCGCCATGAGCCCCGCCGCCCTCGCGGAAAAGGCGAGCGTCGTGCACAATGTGCAGGATATCGGCGCCTCGATCTCCAGCGGCTCGTTCCGCACGCTTGGCATGCTGATCGCGCCCTGCTCGGTGCGGACTATGTCGGAAATTGCGACCGGGGTGACCTCGACCCTGATCAGCCGGGCGGCCGACGTCGTGCTCAAGGAACGCCGCAAGCTGGTGCTGATGGTGCGGGAAACCCCGCTCCATCTCGGCCATCTGCGGACGATGACGAATCTCGCCGAAATGGGAGCGATCATCATGCCGCCGGTGCCGGCCTTCTACGCTCTGCCGGAAACGATCGACGACATGGTAGACCACAGCGTCGGCCGCGCCCTCGACCTTTTCGGTGTCGAGAGCGGCGCGGTCCGGCGCTGGGCCGGCATGCCGGCCGCGCGCAAGGCCGCCGTCGAACCTCGCTGATCGCTGCATCAATCAAGAGCCTGCGCATGATCTCAAGCCCCTTCCGCCAGCCCAGACGCAAGCCGGTGCATGGCGCGATGATCGGCGTCATCGTCCTCGATACCGGCTTCGACCGGCTGCCCGGCGACGTCGCCAATGCCGGGACCTGGGACTTTCCGGTGCAGTTCCGCGTCGTGCGCGGCGTCAGGCCCAAGGACGTGATCGAGGGCGACCCAAAGGAGTCGCTCAGTGCCTTCCGGGAGGCCATCGACGATCTCGTGGCGATCGGCGTCGCCGGCATCACGACGAGCTGCGGCTTCCTCGCCGCCGTCCACCCGGAGTTGCGCCGCTATTGCCCGGTACCGATCGCAACCTCCAGCCTGATGCAGATCCCGCTCGCACTGAGCCTGCTTCCCGAGAGCCGGACCGTCGGCGTGATCGTCTCGGACCGCAAGGCGCTGGAAGACCGCCATTTCCTCAATGTCGGCGCCCCGCTCGGCCTGCCGCTCGGCGAATTGCCGGAGGACGGCGTCATTCGCTCGCATATGCGCAACAACGAGCCACTGGCCGATCATGCCGCCCAGGAACGCGAAGTGCTGGCTGTCGTCGACCGCATGCTGACTGAGGCGCCGTCCATCGGTGCCATCGTCAGCGAATGCGCCAACCTGCCGCCGCACTCGGCGGCAATCCAGCGCGAATTCGGCTTGCCGGTCTTCGACATCGTCACCCTGGTGGACTGGCTCCATGCCGCCATCCAGCCACGGCACTACGGCAGCGGCCCGAGAATGCAGAGATGACGGCGACCGGTTACGACCTCGTCGTGGTCGGCGGCGGCCTGATCGGCGCCGCGATCGCCTGGGGCGCCAGCCGGAGCGGTGCGAAGGTCGCGCTTCTCGATGAAGGCGACGTGGCTCACCGCGCCTCGCGCGGCAATTTCGGGCTGATCTGGCTGCAGGGCAAGGGCGTCGGCAAGCCGGCCTACATGCAATGGTCGCTGCGGGCCGGCCGGATGTGGCAGGCCCTCGCCGAAGAGCTGAGCGCCGCCACCGGCATCGACACGGGCTGGCGTCCCTCCGGCGGCCTCAACTTCTGCTTTTCCGAAGCCGAGCTCGAAAAGCGCCGCGACATCCTCGCCCGAAGCCGCGCCGATGGCGGCGAAATCACGATGCAATTCCTCAATCGCGCGGCGTTGCGCGACCTGCTGCCCGGGGTCGGCCCGGCGGTCGTTGGAGCCTCCTATTCCCCGCAGGATTCGCATGTCAGCCCGCTCTACCTGCTGCGCGCCCTGCAACAGGCCCTGCAGGACGCCGGCGGCAGCTACCGGCCGGGCACCTCCGTCGCGGAAATCCGGCCTGAGGCGGGCGGCTTTTCCGTCGCGACCGGCTCCGGCCGGGTCCATGGCCGGCGGATCGTCCTGGCTGCCGGTCTCGGCTCCGTCCGGCTTGCGCCGCAGCTCGGCCTGTCGATGCCGGTGAAGCCCGAGCGCGGCCAGATCGTGGTCACCGAGCGCGTCCGCCCCTGCTTTCCCTATGCCGCCAACTGCATGCGCCAGACGGCGGAGGGCTCCTTCCTGTTCGGCAGCAGCCATGAGGAGGCCGGCTTCGACGACGGCACCAAGGTGGCAACGGCCGCCGATCTTTGCGCGACGGCGCTGCGCGTCCTGCCCGGCCTGGCCGCGGCCGGCGTGGTGCGTCTCTGGGGATCGCTGCGCGTCATGACGCCGGACGGCCTGCCGATCTACGAGGAATCCTCCCGATATCCGGGCGCCTTCGCGGCGACCTGCCATAGCGGGGTTACGCTCGCCAGCGTGCACGCCTTCGATATCGGCCCGGCCGTCGCGGCGGGCACCCTTCCCCCGGAAGTCGCGAGTTTCGGAAGCGGACGTTTCGATGTTCAAGCGCATTGAGCAGGACGGCTCCGAGACGGGGCAGAAGCTCACCTTCGAAGAGCGAGAGATCGCTTTTCGCGCCGGCGACAGCCTGGCCGCCGCCCTGCTGGCCGCCGGCATCGGGGCATTCCGCCAGAGCCCCGCCGACGGCTCGGTGCGCGGGCCGTACTGCATGATGGGCGTCTGCTTTGAATGCCTGGTCGAGGTCGACGGCCGCCAGAACCAGCAAGCCTGCCTGACGCAGGCGCAGGCCGGCATGGTGGTGCGCCGCCAGTCGGGCGCGAGGCAGTTGCCATGAGCCTGGACTGGGACGCGATCGTGATCGGGGCCGGGCCGGCCGGCATGGCGGCGGCCTCGACACTGGCCGAGGGCGGCGCGCGCACGCTGCTGCTCGACGAGCAGGCGGAGCCGGGCGGCCAGATCTACCGTGCCGTCGAGCGAAACCGGGACAAGGCGCGGCTTTCCGAAATCCTCGGCCCCGACTATCTGCGCGGCGCGGCGCTGGTCGACCGGCTCCGCGCATCCGGCGCGAGCTTACGCTTCTCCACCAGCGTCTGGCGGGTCGAGGAAGGCCCAATTGTCTGGTCGAGGACGGACGGCAGGATCGCCCATGAACGAGCCGGCGCCCTGGTGATCGCGACGGGCGCCATGGAGCGCCCGGTCCCGGTGGCGGGCTGGACGTTGCCCGGCGTGATGACCGTCGGAGCGATGCAGATCCTGCTGAAGTCGAGCGGCCTGGCTCCAAGCGGGCGGCTGGTCCTGGCCGGGACGGGGCCGCTGTTCTACCTCTTCGCGCGGCAATGCCTCGAGGCCGGCGCCGAGCACCTCACCTTGCTCGACACTGCCCGGACCCGGAACATCCCGACCGCGCTGCCGCACTTGCCGCGGGCCCTCACCGGCCAGGGCTGGCGCTATCTGACCAAGGGGATCGGCCTGCTCGCCGCGCTTTCTACCGGGCGAGCGAAGATCTTTCGCGGCGTCACCGGTATCGAGATCGAGGGCGACGCGCGGGCCGCCTCGGTCCGCTTTCTTTCCGGCGGGAAACCGCAACAGCTCGACTGCGACCTCGTCGGCCTGCACGAAGGCGTCATTCCGCAGCAACAGATGACGCGCTCGCTCGGTTGCGACCACCGCTGGGACGAAAGCCAGGCCTGCTTCCATCCGCGCCGCGACGAATGCGGCCGCAGCACGAAGCCGGGCATCTTCATCGCCGGGGACGCGGGCGGCATTGTCGGCGCCGAGGCGAGCCGCCACGAGGGAGAGGCAGCTGCCCTGGCGATCCTGGCGGAGCTCGGTCGCATCGCGCCGGCCGAGCGCGACGCGCGCCTGCAGGCGCTGCGAAAAGCGCGCGGCGCCCATCTCTCGGCCAGGCCCTTTCTCGACCGGCTCTATCGGCCGCGCGCCGATCTCGCGACGCCGCCGGATGCGGTCACGATCTGCCGCTGCGAGGCGATCTCCGCCGGCGCATTGCGCCAGGCCGTCGCGCGCGGCGCCCTCGGCCCCAATCAGGCCAAGGCGTTTCTGCGCGTCGGCATGGGCCCCTGCCAGGGCCGGCTCTGTGGGCCGAGCGTGACCGGGCTGATCGCGCGGGAAACCAACCGGGGCGAGGACGAGACGGGCTATTACCGCGTCCGCGACCCGCTCAAGCCGATCACCGTGGCAGAATTGGCGAGCGCCTCGCGGCAGGAAAGCCGACATGAAAGCTGAAATGGACAAGCTCGATCTCGATGGCGCGCTCTGGCGCTTCGCGCTTGAATTCTACGCGCGGCCGGGCGTCGCCGAAGCCTGCCTGACACTGCAGGACGAAGCTGAGGTCGATGTGATCCAGCTCCTTGCCGTGATCTATGCCGACCTCGTCCGGCAGCAGCCCTTGTCGTCCGAAGACGTCGCGACGCTGCACCTTCAGGCGCAGGAATGGCGCGCCGCGACGGTTCAACCGCTTCGCGAGATCCGCCGTTTCCTCAAGCCGGCGCGCGACGGTTTCCCCGAGGAGCGGCATCTCTTGCGGGAGAAGGTCAAGGCGGCCGAGCTGCTGGCCGAGCAGATCCAGCTTGCCATGGTCGAGCAATGGCTCGGCCGACGTGAGACGAAGCCCGGGCTTCCGTTGCCGGAGATCGTTGGCTTGCTCCTGAAGGATGGCGCGCCCGAGCAGCCAAGGAACGAACGGGCGATCGGTATCGCGCTCTCGACTTTGGAAACCGCAATGGAAGCCATCATTCGAAGCCGCGGCAACGCCAGGAATCTCAGCGACCAGTGATATGCTTGGACGACTCCGCGAGCGTTCACGCCAGTCGCGCGGGCGCTCGTCGACATAGGCGTCCGCCATTGCGATCTGGTCCTTGGGTGGTTTGACGATCTATTCGAGCGGATTCGGCCCTCGGTGTGCACGAACACCTCGGCCTGTATGCCGGCGCTGACGCGTGGGCGCCGAGGCAGGTCATGCGTTGGTCGAAGGCGTGGATCTTGGCCCGCGCCTTCTGGCCGAGCGCAATCGGGGCCTCGTCGGGTGCTCCCGCCCTAACACAAAAAAGGATGGCGCCTGGTTGCCGAGGCGCCATCCCAAAAGGTCGTCGATTGGTTTGAAAAACTACTCTGCCGCCGCCCGCGTCAGCGCGCCGGTAGCGCCCGATTCGGTGATCGCCGCGATGCGGCTCTCGTCGAACTTCAGCACGTCGCGCAGCACTTCCTCGGTGTGCTCGCCGAGCAGGGGCGAGCGCTTGACCTCGGACGGGCTGTTGGAGAGCTTGATCGGGTTGCCGACCGAGAGGTACTTGCCGCGCCTGGGGTGGTCGACCTCGACCACGGTGCCGGTGTCACGCAGCGACTTCTCCTCGGCGATCTCCTTCATCGAGAGGATCGGCCCGCAGGGGATGTCGTATTCGTTGAGGATGTCCATCGCCTCGAACTTGGTCTTGGACATGGTCCATTGCTCGATGCGCCCGAAGATCTCGTTCAGCCTGGGCAGGCGCGCCGGCGGCTTGGCGTAGTTCGGGTCGGTCTTCCAGGTCGGCTCGCCGATGACGTCGCAGATCTTCTCCCAGACCGGCGCCTGGGTGATGAAGTAGATGTAGGCGTTGGGATCGGTCTCCCAGCCCTTGCACTTCAGGATGCGGCCCGGCTGGCCGCCGCCGGAATCGTTGCCGGCGCGCGGCACCGCGTCGCCGAAGGGTTCGCCTTCGCCGAACTGGCTGTATTCCTTCAGGGGCCCGTGACCGAGGCGCTGCTGGTCGCGCAGCTTGACGCGGCAGAGATTGAGCACGCCATCCTGCATCGCACAATCGACCTTCTGGCCGAGGCCGGAATGGGTGCGGTGGTAGAGCGCCGTGACGATCCCCAGCGCGAGATGCAGGCCGGTGCCGGAATCGCCGATCTGCGCACCGGTCACCAATGGCAGCCCGTCGCGGAAACCGGTGGTCGAGGCGGCGCCGCCGGCGCATTGCGCGACGTTCTCGTAGACTTTGCAATCCTCGTAGGGGCCCGGTCCGAAGCCCTTGATCGAGGCGACGATCATGCGCGGATTGACCTCGTGGACCTTCGCCCAGGTCAGGCCCATGCGGTCGAGCACGCCGGGGGCGAAATTCTCGACCATCACGTCGCAGACCTTCACCATCTCCCAGAGCACTTCCATGCCCCGGGGGTTCTTGGTGTCGAGCGTGATCGAGCGCTTGTTGTGGTTCAGCATCGTGAAATAGAGGCTGTCGGCATCCGGCACGTCGCAGAGCTGGCCGCGCGTGATGTCGCCGGTACCGGGACGTTCGACCTTGATCACGTCGGCGCCGAACCAGGCGAGGAGCTGCGTGCAGGTCGGTCCGGACTGGACATGAGTGAAGTCGAGAATCTTGACGCCTTCGAGCGCTTTCATTTTTGCCTCCTCCCTTACTTCTTCTTGAGTGCGCTTTGCGGATTCAGATTGCCGATGCGGCCGCTTTCGCTGCCGGCGGTCGGATCGATCACCGCGTTGATCAAAGTGGGCTTGCCGCTGTCCATCGCCGCGTTGACGGCGCGCTTCAGCTCGTCGGGCGAAATCGCGTTGACGCCGACGCCGCCGAACGCCTCCATCATGCGGTCGTAGCGCGCATCCTCGACGAACACGGTCGTGGCAGGGTCGGCGCTGGCGTTGTTGACGTCGGTGCCGCGATAGATGCCGTTGTTGTTGAAGATCACGACGCAGACCGGCAAATTGTACCGGCAGATCGTTTCGACCTCCATTCCGGAGAAGCCGAAAGCCGAATCGCCTTCAACGGCGAGCACGGGCTTGCCGGTCTCGACGGCGGCAGCAATGGCGTAGCCCATGCCGATGCCCATCACGCCCCAGGTGCCGACGTCGAGGCGCTTGCGCGGCTGATACATGTCGATGACGCCGCGCGCGAGATCGAGCGTGTTGGCGCCTTCATTGATGAGGATGGCGTCCGGCCGCTCCTTGATGATCGTGCGCAGCACGCCGAGCGCGCCGTGATAGTCCATCGGCACGTTGTTGTTCATCAGGCGCGGCGCCATCTTGGCGACGTTCTCGTCGCGCTTCCTGGCGATGGATGCAGTCCAGTCCTCTGGCGGAGCTGTCCACTTGCCGCCCATGCCCTCCAGGAGAGCCGAAACGCAGGAGCCGATGTCGCCGACCACGGGCGCGACGATCTCGACGTTGGAGTCCATCTCCTTCGGCTCGATGTCGATCTGGATGAACTGCTTCGGCGCGTCGCCCCAGCTCTTGCCCTTGCCGTGTGACAAGAGCCAGTTGAGTCGCGCGCCGATCAGCATGACGACGTCGGAATCCTTCAACACCGTCGAGCGTGCCGCGCCGGCGCATTGCGGATGGAGATCCGGCAGCAGGCCCTTGGCCATGCTCATCGGCAGGAAGGGAATGCCGCTCTTTTCCACGAACTGGCGGATCGCGTCATCGGCCTGGGCGTAGGCTGCGCCCTTGCCGAGAATGATCAGCGGGCGCTTGGCGCCCTTCAGCACGTCGAGCGCGCGCTGGATCGAGTCCGGCGCCGGAAGCTGCGCCGGCGCGGCATCGATCACCTTGACCAGCGACTTCCGGCCCGCCTCGGCGTCCATCACCTGGCCGAACAGCTTGGCCGGCAGATCGAGGTAGACGCCTCCGGGCCGGCCGGAGACCGCGGCGCGGATCGCGCGCGCGAGGCCGATGCCGATGTCCTGTGCGTGCAGGATGCGGAACGCCGCCTTGCAGAGCGGCTTGGCGATGGCGAGCTGGTCCATCTCCTCGTAGTCGCCCTGCTGAAGGTCGACGATCTCGCGCTCCGACGAGCCCGAGATCAGGATCATCGGGAAGCAGTTTGTGGTCGCGTGAGCGAGCGCGGTTAGTCCGTTGAGGAAGCCGGGCGCCGAAACGGTGAGGCAGATTCCGGGCTTCTTCGTGAGGAAGCCGGCGATCGAGGCGGCGTAGCCGGCGTTCTGCTCGTGGCGGAACGAGAGCACGCGGATGCCCGCCGCCTGCGCCATGCGGCCAAAGTCAGTGATCGGGATGCCCGGCACGCCATAGATCGTGTCGAGGCCATTGAGCTTCAGCGCATCGATGATGAGGTTGAAGCCGTCGGTCAGATCGCGCTCTGCTTCAGGCGCGGCAGAAGAGATGCTTTGTACGACTGCGGACATCCCGCTTTCTCCCTAATCGATTGCTTCTTCTTGGCTGTTTTTGTTGTTTGCCTTCGCCTCGCTCAGTCGAGCTGGACGAACTGCTCGACATGTTGCCTCAGCTTGAGCGTGTGCTCGCGAACGAGCCGCTCGGCGCGCTCGCCGTTGCGCGTTTCCAGCGCCTCGACGATCTCCTTGTGATCGACGATCGAGCGGCGGGCCCGATCCTTCTCGAAGATCGTGCGCTGGCGGATGGCACGCACATGCGTGAACAGGCCGTTGGTGATCTCGGCGATCAGCTTGCAGCCCGACAGGGCGACGATCGCTGCGTGGAAGCGGATATTGGCGTCCGAGTACCCGCTCATGTGGTTCTCAATGGCGGCACTGTCGAAGATGTCGACGAGGCTGTGCAGGCCGGCGATCTCGGCATCGGAAGCGACCTCGGTGACGAGGCGCGCGGCCATGCTTTCGAGCGCGGCCCAGACCGTGATCATCTCGAGAATCTCGGCCTTGGTCTTGCGCACGATGAAGATGCCGCGGCGCGGCGCGATCCGGACCAAGCCTTCCTGCTCGAGCTGGGCGAGCGCCTCGCGCAACGGCGTCCGGCTGACGCCGAACTGAAGTGAGAGCGCGCGCTCGTCGAGCCGCAGCTCGGCGCCGGCGTCATAGATCTTCATCGTTCCGATCGCGGCCTTCAGCGCTTCATAGGTGCGGCTCTTGAGGCTCTGCACCTCCTCGATGGGCTGAATTTCAAGCTGTGCCTTGATCATTGCGAAGTCGGCTTCCGTGCTGCCTTGGCCAAACGCAGCCGGCACGCATTATGCGCTCCGGAAGCGGTGGTTTCTGGCATACCATATAATGAAAGAAACGGTCGCGCAACGGCCCTAATCCGGCAATTATTATGCTGCAGCGCATCCAAATATGGCATATTGCATGCCACGCTTTTTCATCCTAGGCTAACTCAAACAAGGCCAGTCGGTTCTGCGTTGGTCAGTACGCGGTCCCAGAACACGGCCAATCTGTGGGGACGAAGCGCTATGGATGAACTGAACGCCCTGTTCGGCGGATTCGCCGTTGCACTCAGCGCCTACCACATCATGCTGATGGTGATCGGCATCACGCTTGGCGTCGTCATCGGCGTCCTGCCGGGGCTTGGTGGCGCAAACGGCGTCGCCATTCTCCTGCCTCTGACCTTCAGCATGCCGCCGACCTCGGCGATCATCCTGTTGACCAGCATCTACTGGGGCGCGCTGTTCGGCGGCGCCATCACCTCGATCCTGTTCAATATTCCCGGTGAGCCCTGGTCGGTGGCGACGACCTTCGACGGGCACCCGATGGCGCAGAACGGCAAGGCCGACGAGGCGCTGGTCGGCGCCTTCACGGCCTCCTTCGTCGGCGCGATCTTCGCCGTGGTGCTGATCACGTTCCTCGCGCCGGTGGTCGCGAAATTCGCCTTGAAATTCGGCCCGGCAGAATTCTTCGCAGTGCAGTTCCTGACATTCGCCAGTTTCATCGGCATGGGGCGCGGCTCGGCGTTCAAGACGGTCGCCTCGATGTGCCTTGGCTTCGCGCTGGCCTCCGTCGGTCTCGACGGTGTGACGGGCACGCTCCGGATGACATTCGGACAGGATGAGCTCCTGAACGGCTTCAAGTTCCTTGTCGCGGTCATCGGCCTCTTCGGCATCGGCGAAATCCTGTGCTCGATGGAAGATGGGCTGAAGTTCAATGGCGCGACCGCCAAGCTGCGCATGGATGCGGTGATCCGCACCTGGAAGCAGTTGCCCAGGATGTGGCTGACCTTCCTGCGCAGCTGCATCGTCGGCTGCTGGATGGGCATCACCCCCGGCGGCGCGACGCCTGCCTCCTTCATGGGTTACGCCATCGCCAAACGCGTCTCGAAGAACGGCAACAATTTCGGCAAGGGCGAACTCGAGGGCGTGGTCGCACCGGAAACCGCGGCCCACGCCGCGGGGACCGCGGCGCTGCTGCCGATGCTGACGCTCGGCATCCCGGGATCTCCGACGGCGGCCGTCCTTCTCGGTGGCCTCCTGATCTGGGGGCTTCAGCCGGGGCCGCTGCTGTTCGTCGAGAAGCCGGACTTCGTCTGGGGCCTGATCGCCTCGATGTATCTCGGCAATGTCGTCGGGCTGATCATGGTGCTGACCTGCGTGCCGTTTTTTGCTGCGATCCTGCGCGTGCCCTTCTCAATCATCGCGCCGGCGATCGTCTTTATCTGCGCGATCGGCGCCTTCACCGTGAACAATGCGATGTTCGACGTCTGGATGATGCTGGTGTTCGGCGTCCTCGGATATCTTTTCAACAAGCTGCGCTATCCGCTGCCGCCGCTGGTTCTGGCACTGGTCCTGGGAGATCAGGCGGAGAGCTCGTTCCGGCAGGCCATGCTGGTATCGCAAGGCAATGTCGGCATCTTCTGGTCGAACTGGCTGTGCGGCGGCATCATGACGCTCGGCATGGTGCTGGCCTTCTGGCCGATGCTGCAGGCTTTGCGCGCCAAATTCACCAGCAACGGCGCAGTCGCCCGCCCGGCCTAGTGCCGTCCTCCTACCCAGTTCTACATCACACTCGACTTCATGACTGTACCAACGCGGCAGCAAGCCGCTGATCGAGGAGAGAGCATGATGATCCGCAGCGGAGTGTCGAAGGCCAAGAGCATTGCGGTCGCGCTGGCGGCAAGCACCTGGCTGATCTCGCCTGCCTGGGCGCAGGGGTGGGAGCCAACGAAGCCCGTCACGCTGATCATCCCGGCAGGAACCGGCGGCGGTGCCGACCAGATGGCGCGCTTCTTCCAGGGCGTCGTTCAGAAGCACAACCTGATGAAGCAGCCGTTGATCGTCATCAACAAGGCCGGCGGCGCTGGTGCGGAAGGCTTCCTGGAGATGAAGTCCAGCGCAAACGATCCGCACAAGATCGCCATCACCTTGTCGAACCTGTTCACGACGCCGCTCGGCACCGGGTCGCCGTTCAACTGGAAGGATATGAAGCCGGTTGCCATGCTGGCGCTCGACCAGTTCGTCCTCTGGGTGAACAGCGAGGCGCCGTACAAGACGGCAAAGGACTATGTTGAAGCGGTGAAGGCCGGCGCCGACCGCCAGTTCAAAATGGGCGGCACGGGCTCCAAGCAGGAAGACCAGATCGTCACGGCAGCCGTCGAGCAGCAGACCGGCGGCAAGAAGTTCACCTACGTGCCCTATGCCGGCGGTGGACAGGTTGCGGTGCAGTTGGTCGGCAAGCATGTCGATTCGACGGTCAACAATCCGATCGAGGCCGTCGGGCAATGGCGCGCCGGCCAGCTCCGTCCGCTCTGCATCTTCGATGCAAAGCGCTCGACCTACACGACGAAGGTCACCGACAAGGAAGCCTGGAGCGATATCCCGACCTGCAAGGAATCGGGGCTTCCGGTCGAGTACCAGATGCTGCGTGGCATCTTCACCACCAAGAATGCGACGCCGGCGCAGGTCAATTTCTATGTCGATCTGTTCAAGAAGGTGCTGGCGACGCCGGACTGGCAGGAGTTCATGGAGAAAGGTGCCTTCAACCAGACCTTCATGAGCGGGCCCGAATACGAGAAATGGGTTGCGAGCGCCGAGGCGCAGCATGCCGACCTGATGAAGAATGCAGGCTTCCTCGCGTCGCAGTAGCCGCCGGAAGACGCCACCGGATCGCGGCCGGCCAGCCCGTTCGCGATCCGCCACCGCCGACAGCCGCAGCACACCGAGCCGCGGCGGCGGGGCCACCAGCACCATCGAGACCAAGCGGAGGGATAGAGATATGGACAGCCATGACGAGGCCGAAGGGCGCCCGCTCTTCAGCTACCGCACGCTGGATATCGCGGTCGCGCTATTCTTCCTTGTCATCTGCGCGATCGTCATGACCGACAGCCTGCGGCTCGGGATCGCGTGGAAGCCGAACGAAGGGCCGCAACCCGGCCTCTTCCCGTTCTACATCGTTGTGGCGATGGGCATCGCCTCCCTCGTCAACCTGGCCCAGGCGCTGCCGCGCACGCCGGACGGCGAGAAGATCGCGACGACCGTTCCGGGCATCAAGCGCATGGCGGCGATCTTCATCCCCGCCGTCATCTTCGTGCTGGCGACGAACTATATCGGCATCTACGTCTCCGCCACGGTCTATATCGGGGCCTTCATGGTGTTCTTCGGCAAGTTTCCGGTGTGGAAGGCCTTGGCCGTCTCGCTCAGCCTTGCGATCGTCAATTTCCTGATGTTCGAGGTCTGGTTCCTGGTGCCGCTGCCCAAGGGGCCGCTAGAGGCCGCTCTCGGCTACTGATCCGCGTCGCCACGCAGGCGAGGCCGGGTGCTGCAGCCGATCGGCATGCGCCCGGCCCGCCCGCCCTCAGCCCTGCTGCCCGGGCTGCGCAGATGGATCTCCCCGGATAAGTGCGGATTTCCGGCAGCACCTGACCAGGACCTCGCCGCGCCGGGCGCCGGCCGTCCTACCCGATCTAACCCACGCCGTCTTGAAGCGAAGCGCGACGTCGTTGCGAGGCTTCGCTTCAGTGCCGTGCCCGCGATGACGGCACCGTTCTGCCGCTGGCGGTTTCCAAGGCCGTGCGGTGGATCGAGCAAGCCGAGGGCGCCCTCTCCCGCTCGCAGCGTTCGCCGACCATAATGGGCGGCAGAGGCCGCGCCGCGCATCCCGGCGCCGGGCGTGATGCCCTGCGGGACCGGCCCGCCCTATGACATCTCGCGCCGAGCGCCGCTCGCCGGCTTCATTCCGCCGCGGCGATCAGCGCTTCCTCGGCCGGGAGCGCCCTTACGGCGCAGAATTTGAACTCGGGGATCTTGCCGAAGGGGTCGAGCGCCGGATTGGTCAAAAGGTTGGCCGCGGCCTCGGCATAGCAGAACGGCAGGAACACCATGTTCTGCGGCACGTCGCGATCCGAGCGCACCTTCACCGCGACAGCGCCGCGGCGCGTCTCCAGCCTGACGAAGCCCCCGGGCGCGATGCCGAGGCGCCCGAGATCGCGCGGCGACATCAGCGCCACCGCTTCCGGCTCGAGATCGTCGAGGACGCCGGCGCGCCGCGTCATCGAGCCGGTATGCCAGTGCTCGAGCACGCGCCCGGTCGTCAGCACCATCGGATACTCGTCATCCGGCAACTCGTCCGGCGCGACGATCTTGGCCGGCACGATCTTGGCCCGCCCGCTCTCGGTCGGGAAGCCGCGGGCGAAGATGATCTCGTTGCCGGGCTGGTCCGGCCCGTCGACCGGATAGGTCACGGCCCCTTCCCGCTCCAGCCGCTCCCAGGTGATGTTGCGGAAGGACGGCATGACCTTCGCCATCTCGGCGAAGACATCGGCCGGGCCGCCATAGCTCCAGTTGCAGCCCATCCGCCGGGCGACCTCCTGGATGATCCACCAGTCCTGCCTGGCATCGCCCGGCGGACGCACGACCTGGCGGGCCATCTGAACGCGCCTGTCGGTATTGGTGAAGGTGCCCACCTTCTCGGCGAAGGCGGACGCCGGCAGCACGACATCGGCGTGGAAGGCGGTCTCGGTCAGGAACAGGTCCTGCACGACCAGATGGTCGAGCATGGCCAGCGCCTCGCGGGCGTGGTTGAGATCGGGATCCGACATCGCCGGATTCTCGCCCTCGATATACATCCCGTTGATCTCGCCAGCATGGATCGCGTTCATGATCTCGACGACGGTGAGGCCCTTCTTCGGATCGAGCGACTGGCCCCAGAGATCCTCGAAGATCTTGCGCACTTCCGCCTTCTCGACCGACTGATAGTCCGGATAGACCATCGGGATCAGGCCGGCGTCCGAGGCGCCCTGGACGTTGTTCTGACCACGCAGCGGGTGCAGGCCGGTGCCGGGCCGGCCGATCTGACCGGTCACCATCGCGAGCGCGATCAGGCAGCGGGCATTGTCGGTGCCGTGGATGTGCTGGCTGATGCCCATGCCCCAGAAGATGATCGAGGCGCGCGAGCGGGCATAGGCGCGCGCGACCTCCTTCAGCTCCTCGGCCGGAACGCCGCAGACCGCCGCCATCTTCTCCGGCGGGAAGGCCTGGATGCTCTCCTTCAGCCGCTCATAGCCCTCCGTGTAACCGGCGATGTATTGCTCATCGGTCAGGCCCTCGGTGATGATGGTGTGCAGCAGCGCGTTCAGCATGGCGACGTCGCTGCCCGGCTTGAAGGCGAGGTGCTTCCAGGCATGACGCGAGAGCGCCTGCCCGCGCGGGTCCATGATGACGAGCTTGGCGCCCTTCTTGGCGGCGTTCTTGAGGAAGGTCGCCGCGACCGGATGGTTCACGGTCGGGTTGGCGCCGATGACGATGATCACTTCGGCGTCGAGCGCGGCCGCGAACGGCGCGGTGACGGCGCCGGAATTGACGCCCTCCATCAGCGCCGCCACCGAGGAGGCGTGGCAGAGCCTGGTGCAGTGGTCGACATTGTTGGAACCGAAGCCGGTGCGCACCAGCTTCTGGAAGAGATAGGCCTCCTCGTTCGAGCCCTTGGCCGAGCCGAAGCCGGCGAGCGCCTTGCGGCCCTTCCCGTCGCGGACGCGGTTCAGGCCACCGGCCGCGAGATCGAGCGCCTCCTCCCAGGAGGCCTCGCGGAAATGCGTCCAGGGATTGGCGGGATCGACCTGGTCGCGCGCGTCCTTCGGCATGTTCGGCAGGCGCACCAGCGGCTTGGTCAGCCGGTGCGGGTGATGGATGTAGTCGAAACCGAAGCGGCCCTTGACGCAGAGCCGGTTATGGTTGGCCGGGCCGTCGCGCCCTTCCGCGTAGACGATCGCCTCATCCTTGACGTTGTAGGTGACCTGGCAGCCGACGCCGCAATAGGGGCAGAGCGAATCGACCTTCCGGTCGGCCCAGACGGTGCGGGTCTGGTTCTCGTCGAGGAAGGCCGAGGGCATCAGCGCCCCGGTCGGGCAGGCCTGCACGCATTCGCCGCAGGCGACGCAGGTCGATTCGCCCATCGGGTCGTCGAAATCAAAGACGATCTTGGTGCCGGCGCTGCGATAGGCCATGCCGATCACGTCGTTGACCTGGACCTCGCGGCAGGCCCGCACGCACAGGCCGCACTGGATGCAGGCGTCGAGATTGACGCTCATCGCGGTGTGGCTGACATCCGAGCTCCAGCGCAGGGCCGCGGGGAAGCGGCTTTCGGTGACGCCGGTGCGCTCGGCCCAGTTCCAGAATTTCGAGGTCGGATCATGGGAGGTCGCTCGTGCCGGCTGGTCGGCCACGAGCAGTTCCATCACCATCTTGCGGGCCTTCTCGGCCCGCTCGGTCCCGGTATGGACCTTCATGCCGACGGTCGGCTTGCGCATGCAGGAGGCGGCGAGCACGCGCTCGCCCTCGATCTCGACCATGCAAACGCGGCAATTGCCGTCGGCCCGGTAGTCGGGTTCCGGCGAGTAGCACAGATGCGGAATCGCGGTGCCGAGACGCTGCGCCACCTGCCAGATCGTCTCGTCATAGGCGGCCTCGACGCGCTCGCCATTCAGTTCGAAGCTGATGCCCTGGGTCATTCTGCGGCATCCCTCGTCATGAATTCCTCGGGGAAGTAACGCATCACGCAGGTCAGCGGGTTCGAGGCTGCCTGGCCGAGCCCGCAGATCGAGGCGTCGCGCATCGCCTGCGAAAGCTCGCCGAGCAGCTCCTGGTTCCAGACCGGGTGCTGCATCAGCATCACCGCCTTTTGCGTACCGGCGCGGCAGGGCGTGCATTGCCCGCAGCTCTCATCCTCGAAGAAGCGCATCAGGTTGAGCGCGGCGGCGCGCATGTCGTCCTGCTCGGAGAGCACCACCACGGCGGCAGAGCCGATGAAGCAGCCATGCTTCTCGAGCGTGCCGAAATCGAGCGGGATGTCGTCCATCGCGGCGGGCAGAATGCCGCCGGAGGCGCCCCCCGGCAGATAGGCGCGGAAACGGTGGCCGTCCTGCATGCCGCCGCAGAATTCCTCGATCAGCTCGCGGATGGTGACACCGGCCGGAGCGAGCTTGACGCCGGGCTCCCTGACCCGGCCCGAGACCGAATAGCTGCGCAGGCCGGTGCGGCCGTTCCGGCCATGGGAGTTCCACCAGCCATTGCCTTTCTCGACGATGTCGCGGATCCAGTAGAGCGTCTCGACATTGTTGATCAGTGTCGGCTGGCCGAAGAGGCCGACCTGGAACGGATAGGGCGGCTTGTGGCGCGGCAGGCCGCGCTTGCCCTCGATGCTTTCGAGCAGCGAGGATTCCTCCCCGCAGATATAGGCCCCCGCCCCGCGGCGCAGATGGATCGCCGGCCCGCCCGGCGGCAGCTTCGCGACCTCCCGCGCCATGATCTCGCGGGCCAGCGGGTATTCGTCGCGCAGATAGATGTAGACGTCAGTGGCCGCGACGACATGGGCGCCGATCAGCGTGCCCTCGAGGAAGCGGTGCGGATCGGTGTTGAGGTAGTACCGGTCCTTGAACGTGCCGGGCTCGCCCTCGTCACCGTTGACGGCCATCAGGCGTGGACCCGGCTCGCCGAGCACGGCGCGCCATTTGCGCCCCGTCGGGAAACCAGCGCCGCCAAGCCCGCGCAGCCCGGAATCGTCGAGGATGGACAGGATCGAATCGACGCTGCGCTCGCCGGAGCGCAGGCTGTCGAGCAGCGCATAGCCGCCACCGGCACGATAGGCGTCATAGTCGACGTAATCGGTCATATGCGGGTGGGTATCGCCCGCCTCGATCGCGCCGAGGACGCTCTGCGTGGTCGCGGCATGGATGAAATGATGGCCGACCTCCGCCACAGGGGCCTGGTCGCACAGCCCGACGCAGGGCGCCCGAACGACCCGGACGGACGGTCCGACGGCGTTGGTCAGGCTTGCGAGCAGCTCTTCCGAGCGATGCATCGCGCAGGTGAGGCTGTCGCAGACGCGCACGGTCAGCGGCGGGAGCGCGGGCTCGCCTTCCTTCACGATGTCGAAATGGGCGTAGAAGGTGGCGGTCTCGAAGACCTCCGCGAAGGATAGCCGCATTTCCTCGGCGAGCGCCGCCAGATGGGCCGCCGAGATCTGGTGGTAGCGGTCCTGGATCAGATGAAGATGTTCGATCAGGAGGTCGCGCCGGCGCGGGCGCTCGCCGAGCAGTTCCGCGATCTCCTGCAGCGCGCGAGGTTCGACCTGCCGCCCCTTCGGCGTCGACCTGGCGCGTTTCCGGCCAAGGCCGGGATGCTCGAAGGCGTGGACATTATGGTTGTGCTGGTCGTGCTGCCCGCTCATCGGCCGAAGCGTCCTCCCTCTCCGGAACCTTCGTCCCGTCTGCCTGTGCCGTTATCCCGACACTTGCGGCGAAACGCGACGTTATCCGAAAGATTCCAAGGTGCCAACCTCTGGCATGCATAATGCCAGATTACAGCAATCACTCTCGATGCCCCGCATGCGCTTCCTCAGCGAAGCGGATTCCCCGCCGTCGTTCCCCTCTTGACAGCGACGTAAATTGGCATGCCAAATACCAACAAGAACCCTGACCGGGCGAATGCGCCGAAGCACGGCGGCCCGACGATGGCTCAGCAAAAGAAAATTCCACGGGAGGAAGTGCACCATGGTGAACCAGGCAGCCCTCAAGATTAAACCGCGCGAAACAGCAGTCGATCAGGCGACGGTCCGCAAGGTCCTGGACGGTGTCAAGGCCGATGGCCGCACCAGCCTGACGGCCCCGGAGGCCAAGCTGGTCTGCGACGCCTACGACATCCCGCTGCCCAAGGAAGGCCTCGCCAAATCGGCCGACGAAGCCGCCAAGCTCGCCGGCGGCATGGGCTATCCCGTCGTCATGAAGATCGTGTCCGCCGACATCCTGCACAAGACCGATGCCGGGGGCGTGATCGTCGGCGTCAAGAGCGATGCCGAGGCCCGCGCCGCCCATGACACGATCCTGGCCAATGCCCGCAAATACAAGGCCGACGCCAAGATCGAGGGCATCCAGGTCCAGCAGATGCTGCCCACGGGCGCGACCGAGACGCTGGTCGGCGCGATCACCGATCCCTCCTTCGGCAAGCTCGTGGCCTTCGGTCTCGGCGGCATCCTCGTCGAGGTGCTGAAGGACCTGACTTTCCGCCTCGCGCCGGTCGACGAGGCGCGGGCGCTCGAGATGATCGGCTCGATCAAGGCCCAGGAGATGCTCGACGGTGTGCGCGGCAGCGAAGCCGTCGACCGCGGCGCGCTCGCCTCGATCCTCGTCCAGGTCTCGGCGCTGCTCGAC
>JAKFDB010000016.1:0-30226 GCA_036676315.1 Bradyrhizobiaceae bacterium | reverse complement strand
TCGATCCTCGCGTAAAGGCTGATCTGAGGGCGAAGGCCCTTTGCGGGCCTTTGCCTTTTCACATCACGGAGATACCAAGACCATGAACGGTCAGAATATCCGGATCCGCCTCAAGGCGTTCGACCATCGCATCCTCGATGCGTCGACGCGCGAGATCGTCTCGACGGCGAAGCGTACCGGCGCTCAGGTTCGCGGCCCGATCCCGCTGCCGACGCTGATCGAGAAGTTCACTGTCAACCGCTCGCCGCACATCGACAAGAAGTCGCGCGAGCAGTTCGAGATGCGGACCCACAAGCGGGTTCTCGATATCGTCGACCCGACCCCTCAGACGGTCGACGCCCTCATGAAGCTTGATCTCGCCGCCGGCGTCGACGTCGAAATCAAGCTCTGATCCATCATCGGGTCCTCTGTTTCCGGGTTTTCCGGATGGACATGACCCCAAGGGAAGGTGTGCACCGATGCGTTCCGGTGTGATTGCACAGAAAGTCGGGATGACCCGCATCTTCACGGATGCCGGCGAGCATATCCCGGTCACGGTGCTGAAGCTCGACAACTGTCAGGTTGTCGCGCATCGCACGGTCGAGAAGAACGGCTACGTCGCCGTGCAGCTCGGGTCGGGCTTGGCCAAGGTCAAGAACGTCTCGAAGGCTCAGCGCGGCCATTTCGCCGTTGCCAAGGTCGAGCCGAAGCAGAAGATCGTCGAGTTCCGCGTCAGCGATGACGCGCTGATCCCGGTCGGCGCCGAGCTGACTGCCGACCATTTCGTGGTCGGCCAGTTCGTCGATGTCAGCGGCACGACGACCGGTAAGGGTTTTGCCGGCGGCATGAAGCGCTGGAACTTCGGCGGCCTGCGCGCCACCCACGGCGTCTCGGTCTCGCACCGCTCGATCGGTTCGACCGGTGGTCGCCAGGACCCGGGCAAGACCTTCAAGAACAAGAAGATGCCCGGTCACATGGGTGTCGATCGCGTGACCACGCAGAACCTGCGCGTCGTCCAGACGGACGTCGAGCGCGGCCTGATCCTGGTCGAGGGTGCGGTCCCCGGCGTCGCCGGCGGCTGGATCCATGTCCGCGACGCGATCAAGCGCGCTTTGCCGAAGGACGCTCCGCTTCCGGGCAAGTTCAAGGTCGCCGGTGGCGACGCCCAGGCTCCTGCGGCCGAGACGGTTGAGGAGAACGCGTGATGAAGCTCGATATCACCACTCTCGAAGGCGGTAACGCCGGTTCCCTCGAGCTCTCCGACGCGATCTTCGGCCTCGAGCCGCGCGCCGACCTGCTCGCCCGCATGGTGCGCTACCAGCTCGCCAAGCGCCGCGCCGGGACGCACAAGACCAAGGGTCGTTCGGAAGTCGATCGTACCCGCAAGAAGATCTACAAGCAGAAGGGCACCGGCGGCGCTCGCCACGGCGCCGCTTCCGCTCCGCAGTTCCGCGGCGGCGGCAAGGCCTTCGGGCCGGTGGTGCGCGACCATGCGCACGACCTGCCGAAGAAGGTGAAGGCCCTGGCCCTGCGCCATGCGCTCTCCGCCAAGGCCAAGGATGCCGGCCTGATCATCATCGACGACGCCAAGCTGGCGGAGCCGAAGACCAAGCTGCTGCTCGGCCATTTCAGCAAGCTCGACCTGTCGAGCGCGCTGGTGATCGGCGGCGCAGAGATCGACGTGAACTTCGGCCTGGCCGCGCGCTCGATCCCGAATGTCGACGTCCTGCCGATCCAGGGCATCAACGTCTATGACATCCTTCGTCGCGACAAGCTCGTGCTGACGCGCTCGGCTGTCGATGCGCTGGAGGCGCGCTTCAAATGAGCCAGTCCAAGAACATGGATCCACGGCACTACGACGTGATCGTCAGTCCCGTGATCACCGAGAAGGCGACGATGCTCTCCGAGCACAACAAGGTCGTCTTCGAGGTTGCCAAGACCGCGACGAAGCCGCAGATCAAGGCGGCGGTCGAGAAGCTGTTCGACGTCAAGGTGAAGAGCGTCAACACGCTCGTCACCGAGGGCAAGGTCAAGGTCTTCCGGGGCCGGCTCGGCCAGCGCTCGGACGTCAAGAAGGCGGTCGTGACCCTCGAGGAAGGTCACTCCATCGACGTGACCACCGGTCTGTAAGAGAGGATCGACAACATGGCTTTGAAGCATTTCAAGCCGGTCACGCCGAGCCTTCGCCAGCTCGTGATCGTCGACCGGAGCGAGCTCTACAAGGGCAAGCCCGTCAAGGCGCTGACCGAGGGCAAGTCGTCCTCGGGTGGCCGCAACAATCTCGGCCGCATCACCGTCCGCTTCCGCGGCGGTGGTCACAAGCGCACGCTGCGCCTGATCGACTTCAAGCGTCGCGGCAAGCCCGGCGTGCCGGCGGTCGTGGAGCGGATCGAGTATGACCCGAACCGCAGCGCCTTCATCGCGCTGATCAAGTACACCGACGGCGTCCAGTCCTACATCCTGGCGCCGCAGCGCCTGGCCGTCGGCGACAGCGTCGTCGCCGGTGACTCGGTCGACGTGAAGCCCGGCAACGCCGCCCCGATGGGCTCGCTGCCGATCGGCACCATCGTCCACAATGTCGAGCTCAAGATCGGCAAGGGCGGGGCGCTGGCGCGTTCGGCGGGCAACTACGCCCAGATCGTCGGCCGTGACCAGGGCTATGTCGTGGTTCGCCTGAACTCGGGCGAGCAGCGGCTGATCAGCGGTCAGTGCTACGCAACTGTCGGTGCGGTTTCGAACCCGGACCACATGAACCGGAATGACGGCAAGGCCGGGCGCTCGCGCTGGCTGGGCCGCCGTCCGCACAACCGTGGCGTCTCGATGAACCCGGTCGACCATCCGCATGGCGGCGGCGAAGGCCGCACCTCGGGCGGCCGTCATCCGGTCACGCCCTGGGGTCTGCCGACCAAGGGTAAGAAGACCCGCTCGAACAAGCGGACCGATACGTTCATCGTGTCGAGCCGTCACGCCCGCAAGAAGAAGAACTGAGGTCCGTCATGGCGCGTTCGCTTTGGAAAGGTCCGTTTGTCGACGGATACCTTCTGAAAAAGGCCGAGGTAGCCCGTTCGGCGACCCGGCAGGAAGTCATCAAGATCTGGAGCCGCCGCTCCACGATCCTGCCGCAGTTCGTCGGTCTGACGTTCGGCGTCTACAACGGCCACAAGCATGTGCCGGTTGCCGTGTCCGAGGAAATGGTGGGCCACAAGTTCGGCGAGTTCTCGCCGACGCGCACCTTCCACGGCCACGCGGCCGACAAGAAGGCGAAGAGGAAGTAAGCCATGGGAAAGCCCTCCGCCCCCCGTGCGCTGCCTGAGAACGAGGCCGTTGCGGTCGCCCGCAACCTCCGCGTCTCGCCGCAGAAGCTGAACCTTCTCGCCCAGCTCATTCGCGGCAAGAAGGTCTCGACCGCGCTCGCCGACCTCGAGTTCTCGCGCAAGCGGATCTCGACCGATGTGCGCAAGTGCCTTCAGAGCGCGATCGCCAACGCCGAGAACAACCATGACCTCGACGTCGACGATCTCGTCGTCGCCCAGGCTTTCGTCGGCAAGGCGCTGGTCATGAAGCGCTTCCACGCCCGCGCCCGCGGCCGTGGCGCCCGCATCATGAAGCCCTTCGCCAACATCACGATCGTGGTGCGCGAAGTCCAGGCGGCCAAGGCCTGAGGAGAGAACGATGGGTCAGAAAATCAATCCGATCGGCCTTCGTCTCGGCATCAACCGGACTTGGGATTCGCGCTGGTTCGCCCAGAAGGGCGAGTACGGCAAGCTGCTTCATGAGGATATGGCGATCCGCGCCGCCCTGATGAAGCTGCTGAAGCAGGCTGCCGTCTCGAAGATCATCATCGAGCGCCCGCACAAGAAGTGCCGCGTCACCATCCACTCGGCTCGTCCGGGCGTGGTGATCGGCAAGAAGGGCGCCGATATCGAGAAGCTGCGCAAGGCGGTGATGAAGCTCACCAAGGCCGATGTGACGATCAACATCGTCGAGGTGCGCAAGCCGGAGATCGACGCGACGCTGGTCGCCGATTCGATCGCGCAGCAGCTCGAGCGCCGCGTCGCTTTCCGTCGCGCCATGAAGCGGGCCGTCCAGTCGGCCATGCGTCTGGGCGCCGAGGGCATCCGCATCAACTGCTCGGGCCGTCTCGGCGGGGCTGAGATCGCGCGCCTGGAATGGTATCGCGAAGGCCGGGTGCCGCTGCATACGCTGCGCGCCGACGTCGACTACGGAGTCGGCACCGCCTTCACGACCTATGGCACGTGCGGCATCAAGGTCTGGATCTTCAAGGGCGAGATCCTCGAACACGACCCGATGGCCCAGGACAAGCGCATGTCCGACGAAGGCAGCCGCTCCGGCGGACGCGATCGTCGGGACCATGCCGCGTAAGGCTGATCGAGAAGAGCCATGTTGCAACCGAAGCGAACCAAGTTCCGCAAGCAGTTCAAGGGGCGCATTTCCGGCGTCGCCAAGGGCGGCACCGACCTCAACTTCGGCCAGTTCGGCCTGAAGGCGTTGATGCCCGAGCGCGTCACCGCCCGTCAGATCGAAGCCGCCCGTCGCGCCATTACCCGCGCGATGAAGCGTGCAGGCCGGGTCTGGATCCGTATCTTCCCGGACGTTCCGGTGTCGAAGAAGCCGACCGAAGTCCGCATGGGCAAGGGCAAGGGCGCGCCTGAATTCTGGGCAGCCAAGGTCAAGCCCGGGCGGATCATGTTCGAGATCGACGGCGTCGCCGAGGACACCGCCCGCGAGGCGCTGCGCCTGGGAGCTGCCAAGCTGCCGATCAAGACCCGCTTTATCCAACGCATCGCCGAGTAAGGAGGGCGAAATGAAAGCTACGCAACGCCTGTCCGACCTCAAGGTGATGAGCACGGACCAGCTCCAGGACGAGCTCCTGAAGCTGAAGAAGGAGCAGTTCAACCTGCGTTTCCAGCGCGCCACCGGTCAGCTCGAGAACACCTCGCGCGTCACCGAGGTCCGCAAGGAGATCGCCCGCATCAAGACGCTGCAACGGTCGAAGACCGTCGCAGCGAGCGCCTGAGGAGTTAGACCATGCCGAAGCGCGTGCTGCAGGGCGTCGTCGTCAGCGACAAGCAGAACAAAACTGTTGTGGTTAAGGTGGAGCGGCGGTATACGCACCCGCTCCTGAAGAAGACGGTTCGCCGCTCGAAAAACTACCACGCCCACGATGAGGGCGAGGTGGCCAAGGTCGGCCAGCTGGTCTGGATCGAGGAATCGAAGCCCATCTCTAAGTTGAAGAGTTGGGTTGTGCTCGACGGCGCGCCGAAAGCGTAAAGTCATTTCGAGGCCAGGGGGCGATCGACCCCCGTCAGTCGTAGTCCGGGCGGAGCGGAAAGCTCTCGTCCGGAAACCGCGCTGATATGGAATGGAAGGATCAAGGCCATGATCCAGGTGCAGACGAATCTCGAGGTCGCCGACAATTCCGGCGCCCGCCGTGTGATGTGCATCAAGGTTCTCGGCGGCTCGAAGCGGCGCTATGCCCGCATCGGGGATATTATCGTGGTCTCCATCAAGGAAGCCATCCCGCGCGGCCGCGTGAAGAAGGGCGACGTCATGAAGGCGGTCGTCGTTCGCACGGCCAAGGACGTCAAGCGCCCCGATGGTTCGGTGATTCGCTTCGACCGCAATGCGGCCGTGCTGATCAACAACCAGAAGGAGCCGGTGGGCACCCGTATCTTCGGACCGGTTCCGCGCGAGCTTCGCGCCAAGAACCACATGAAGATCATTTCGCTCGCTCCTGAGGTGCTGTGATGGCTGCGAAAATCAAGAAGGGCGACAAGGTCGTCGTGCTCGCTGGCCGCGACAAGGGCAAGGATGGCGAAGTCCTCCAGGTCCTGCCGAAGGATGGCCGCGCTGTCGTGCGCGGCG
Organism: Bradyrhizobiaceae bacterium; assembly: GCA_036676315.1. Classification (GTDB taxonomy): domain Bacteria; phylum Pseudomonadota; class Alphaproteobacteria; order Rhizobiales; family Beijerinckiaceae; genus Allobosea. The sequence continues at coordinate 24,361 of JAKFDB010000016.1, read as the reverse complement.
TGAACCTGGTCAAGAAGCACACCAAGGCCACGGCCCAGTCCGAGGGCGGCATCATCAGCAAGGAGGCCACGATCGACCTGTCGAACCTGGCCGTTGCCGATCCGAAGGACGGCAAGCCGACCCGCGTCGGCTTCAAGGTGCTCGATGACGGCCGCAAGGTCCGTTTCGCCAAGCGTTCGGGGGATCTGATCGATGGCTGAGAATCAGCAGGCGGCCCTGACGCCGCGGATGAAGAAGCATTACGAGGACGTCGTTCGTCCGGCGATGATCGCCGAGTTCGGCTACAAGAACGTCATGGAAGTGCCGACCCTCGAGAAGGTCGTCATCAACATGGGCGTTGGTGAAGCGACTGCTGACCGCAAGAAGGTCGACAACGCCGCCGGCGACCTCGCCATGATCGCCGGTCAGAAGCCGGTCATCACCAAGTCCCGTCTCGCCATCGCCGGCTTCAAGCTGCGCGAAGACATGGCGGTCGGCTGCAAGGTCACGCTGCGCAAGACCAAGATGTTCGAGTTCGTCGACCGGCTCGTCACCATCGCCTTGCCGCGCGTGCGCGACTTCCGTGGTCTCAACCCGAAGTCGTTCGACGGGCGCGGCAATTTCGCGCTCGGGATCAAGGAGCACATCGTGTTCCCCGAGATCAACTACGACAAGGTCGACCAGGTCTGGGGTATGGACGTGATCGTCTGCACGACTGCGAAGTCGGACGACGAGGCTCGGGCCCTGCTCAAGCACTTCAACTTCCCGTTCCGGCAGTGAGCCTCACCGCTCATACGCGGAAACCAGGAGAAATCGATGGCTAAGAAAAGCTCCGTCGAGAACAACAACCGCCGCAAGGCGCTCGTGAAGAAATTCTCGGGCAAGCGCGCGCGTCTTCTCGCGATTGCCAATGACGAAAGCCAGTCCATGGACGAGCGTTTCCTTGCTCGCCTGAAGCTGGCCGAACTGCCGCGCAACTCGGCCGCCATTCGCGTGCGTAACCGCTGCGAAGTGACCGGCCGGCCGCGCGCCTTCTATCGCAAGCTGAAGATGTCGCGCGTTGCTCTGCGCGAGCTCGGCAACAAGGGGCTGGTTCCCGGCCTCGTCAAGTCGAGCTGGTGAGGAGGTAGCGTTATGGCGATCATCGATCCGCTCGGAGATATGCTGACCCGCATCCGCAATGCGCAGATGCGGCGCAAGTCCCGCGTGTCCACCCCGGGCTCGAAGCTGCGCGCTCGCGTGCTCGACGTGCTCCAGGCCGAGGGCTACATCCGCGGCTACACCCAGACCGAGTTCGGCAATGGCCGGACCGAGTTCGACATCGAGCTCAAGTACCATGAGGGCCAGCCGGTGATTCGGTCGATCTCTCGGGTCTCGAAGCCCGGCCGCCGTGTCTATTCTTCGGTGGAGACGATGCCGCGCGTGGCCGATGGCCTCGGCGTGACCATCATCTCGACCCCGAAGGGTGTCATGCCCGATCACCTTGCCCGCGAGCAGAACGTGGGCGGCGAAGTGCTCTGCAAGGTCTTCTGACCTTTCGCGCACAGCTGCTCATCAGGAGAAATCCAATGTCTCGTATCGGTAAGAAGCCCATTCCGGTCCCGGCTGGCGTCACTGCCAACGTCGCGGGCCAGGAGGTCAAGATCAAGGGTGCGAAGGGCGAGTTGTCCTTCGTGGTGCCCGACGACGTGTCGGTCGCGCTGGAAAACGGCGCCATCGCCGTCCAGCCGCGTTCGCAGAGCAAGCGCGCGCGCTCGCTCTGGGGCACCTCGCGTGCTCGTATCAACAATCTCGTGGTCGGCACCACCGCCGGCTTCGAGAAGAAGCTTGAGATCAACGGCGTCGGCTACAAGGCCGCCGTCAACGGCAAGATCCTGAAGCTGTCGCTCGGCTACAGCCACGACATCGACTATGCGATCCCCGCGGGGGTCGCGATCGTGACGCCGAAGCCGACCGAAATCGTGATCTCGGGCATCGACAAGCAGGTCGTCGGCCAGACCGCCGCGGAAATCCGCGACTATCGCGGCCCCGAGCCCTACAAGGGCAAGGGCGTCAAGTACGCCGGCGAATTCATCTTCCGCAAGGAAGGGAAGAAGAAGTAAGGACGCCAGCCATGAGCAAGCAGACAGAAAATACTGCGCGCCGCCGGGCTCGTGTCCGCCGCGCCATCAAGAAGGTGGCCAATGGCCGCGCCCGCCTGTCGGTGCACCGCACCGGCAAGCAGATCTACGCGCAGATCATCGACGACGGGAAGGGCGTGACGCTCGCTTCCGCCTCGTCGCTGGACAAGGACATCCGTGCCGACATCAAGTCGGGCGCGAATGTCGAGGCCGCGGCCGCGATCGGCAAGATCCTTGCCGAGCGCGCGGTCAAGGCCGGCGTCAAGGAAGTGGTCTTCGACCGCGGCCCCTATATGTACCATGGCCGCGTCAAGGCACTTGCCGAAGCGGCTCGCGAAGGCGGGCTGAGCTTCTGACGTTCAGGAATTGCGGTGCGCGGAGGGTCCATCGGGCCCTCCGCGCACCGCATTATAAAGGCCGCCCCGTCCGGGGCGCTCGAGCGAGCGGCGGGCTTCGGGCCCTGTCCGCGCAAGTAAGAGGATGACATGGCGAGAGAACCTCGTGACCGTCAGGATCGCGATGAGCGCGATTCCGAATTCGTGGATCGGCTGGTCCACATCAACCGCGTCGCCAAGGTGGTGAAGGGTGGGCGTCGCTTCGGCTTCGCAGCGCTCGTCGTCGTCGGCGACCAGAAGGGCCGCGTCGGCTTCGGCCACGGCAAGGCGCGCGAAGTGCCTGAGGCGATCCGCAAGGCGACTGAAGCCGCCAAGCGCGGCCTTGTCCGCATTCCGCTGCGCGAAGGCCGCACGCTCCATCACGACGTCCAGGGCCGTCACGGCGCCGGCAAGGTCGTGCTGCGCGCTGCCCCGGCCGGTACCGGCATCATCGCCGGCGGCCCGATGCGCGCCGTCTTCGAGGCGGTCGGCATGCAGGACGTGGTGTCGAAGTCGCTCGGCTCCTCGAACCCCTACAACCTCGTGCGCGCCACTTTCGACGCGCTGAAGAACGAGGACAGCCCGCGTAGCGTCGCCGCCCGGCGTTCGCTCAAGGTCTCGGCCCTGCAGACGCGTCGTCGCGATGCCGGCACCGATGCCGCGGCTGAAGTGTGAGGAGGGTTCGATGGCAAAAGCTGGGAAGACCTTCACCGTCGAGCAGACCGGCAGCCCGATCCGCCGCGAAGCCTCGCAGCGCCAGACCCTGATCGGTCTCGGCCTGAACAAGATCCGCCGCCAATCGACCCTTGAAGACACGCCGGCTGTGCGTGGCATGGTCGATAAGGTCAAGCACCTCGTCCGCGTCGTCGATGCGAAGTGAGGAGGGCGAACATGAAACTCACTGATATCCGTGACAACGAAGGCGCGACCAAGTCGCGCATCCGCGTCGGCCGTGGCATTGGCTCCGGCAAGGGCAAGACCGGCGGGCGTGGCGTCAAGGGCCAGAGCTCGCGCGGCGGCGTCGCGATCAAGGGCTTCGAGGGCGGCCAGATGCCGCTCTATCGGCGCCTGCCGAAGCGCGGCTTCCACAACCTGTTCGCCCGCGATCTGAATGAGGTCAATCTCGGCCGCATCCAGCAGGCGGTCGAGGCCGGCAAGCTCGACGCCAAGGGCGCGGTCACGCTCGAGGCGCTGGTCGCCGCCGGCGTGATCACCAAGGCTGCGCGCGACGGCGTCAAGATCCTCGGCGTCGGCGAGCTCAAGACCAAGCTCGCCTTCGAGGTCGCAGGCGCGTCGAAGTCGGCCGTCGAAGCGATCGAGAAGGCCGGCGGTTCGGTCAAGATCCTGACGGCTGCCGCTTCACAGGCGTGATCGCTACGCTTACATGACTGAACGCGAACGGCGGCCGGGCCTGAAGCCCTGGCCGCCGTTCGACTGTCTGACTATCACCGAAGGACCGGACGCATGGCATCGGCGGCTGAACAGCTTGCTTCAAACCTGAACTTCGCCGCGTTCGCCAAGGCGGACGAGCTGAAGAAGCGGATCTGGTTCACGCTGGGGGCGCTGGTCGTCTTCCGGCTCGGTACCTACATCCCGCTGCCCGGCATGAACCCGGACGCGGTGGCCGATCTGTTCAAGCAGACCCAGCAGGGTGTGCTCGGCATGTTCAACATGTTCTCGGGCGGCGCGGTCGGCCGACTGGCGATCTTCGCCTTGAACATCATGCCCTACATCTCGGCCTCGATCATCGTGCAGCTGCTTTCCAGCGTGGTGCCGACCTTCGAGGCGCTGAAGAAGGAAGGCGAGGCGGGCCGCAAGATCCTCAATCAGTACACCCGCTACCTGACCCTGGTGCTGGCGCTGTTCCAGGCCTGGGCGATCGCCGTCGGCCTGCAGGGCTCGGGCAATCTCGTCCTGGAGCCGGGGCCGTTCTTCCTGGTTTCGACCACGATCACCCTGGTCGGCGGCACGATGTTCCTGCTCTGGCTCGGCGAGCAGATCACCAGCCGCGGTATCGGCAACGGCACCTCGATCATCATCTTCGCCGGCATCATCGCCGAATTCCCGGCGCAGCTTGCGCAGACCCTCGAGCTCGGCCGTCAGGGCGCGATCTCGACCGGCCTGCTGCTGCTGGTCCTGGCCATGGCTGTCGTCGTCATCGCCTTCGTCGTCTTCATCGAGCGGGCCCAGCGCCGGCTGCTGATCAACTACCCGAAGCGCCAGGTCGGCAACCGCATGTATGAGGGCCAGACCTCGTTCCTGCCGCTGAAGCTCAACACCGCCGGCGTGATTCCGCCGATCTTCGCCTCGTCGCTGCTGCTGCTGCCGACGACGATCGCGAGCTTCTCGCAGGCCTCGGGGGGCACCGGCGTGCTCTCGACGATCGCGACCTATCTCGCCCATGGCCGGCCGCTGTTCATGATCCTCTATGCGGCGCTGATCATCTTCTTCTGCTTCTTCTACACGGCGATCGTGTTCAACCCCGTCGAGACGGCTGACAACCTCAAGAAGCATGGCGGCTTCATGCCCGGCATCCGGCCGGGCGAGCGCACCGCGGAGCATATCGACCGCGTCCTGACGCGCATCACCGTGCTCGGCGCCGGCTATTTGACTATCGTCTGCCTTATCCCGGAGATGATGATCTCCTATGCCCAGATTCCGATCATCCTGTTGGGCGGCACCTCGCTGCTCATCGTGGTGACGACGACGATGGATACCGTGGCGCAGGTCCACGGGCACTTGCTGGCCCACCAGTATGAGGGGCTGGTCAAGAAGGCGAAGTTGCGGGGGGCAAAGCGCTGATGAGACTCATCTTCCTGGGGCCGCCGGGGGCGGGGAAGGGCACTCAGGCGATCCGGATCGTCGAGAAACACCGCATTCCACAGCTATCCACCGGCGACATGCTACGTGCCGCCGTCGCGGCGGGCTCACCGGTCGGCGTCAAGGCCAAGGCGGTGATGGATTCTGGCGGGCTAGTCTCGGACGAGATCGTCATCGGCATCGTCGCCGACCGGATCGAAGAGCCGGATGCGAAGACGGGCTTCATCCTCGACGGCTTTCCGCGGACGCTGGCCCAGGCCGAGGCGCTCGACGTCATGCTGGCCTCGAAGGGGCTGAAGCTCGACAAGGTGCTGGAGCTCAAGGTCGACCAGAGCAAGCTGGTGGACCGCATCGTCCGGCGCGCCGAAGAGGCCAAGGCTGCCGGCCTGCCTGTCCGCAAGGACGACGATCCGGAAGTCTTCAAGACCCGGCTGCAGGCCTATAACCGCGATACCGCGGTGGTCGCACCCTATTACGAGCAGCGCGGCCAGCTCACCGCGATCGACGGCATGCAGCCGATCGATGCCGTGACCAACGCGATCGAGAAGGCGCTCTCGGGCTCCTGACCGGCCGCGCGGCACTCATGATCAGAACCTCCGCGCAGCGCTGCGCGGAGGTTTTTTGTTGGCGCCGGCGCTGCCAGTGCGCTTTTGCGGCAACGCTGCCCTGCTTTCCTGCCCCGGCCGCGCGATTGACACATCCTCGGCGTGCCCCTGAACTTCCCGCAGGGCCGTAAGCGGCCGACAAGCGGCGCGGCGACGTTTCGACCCATGGCGTTTCGCCGGCTGGCCGAGGCCTGACCGGGCCCGACAGGGAGAAGACGCATGAAGCCGTTCGTTTCGCTTCTGGCGATTGCCTTGCTGGCGAGCGCCCCGGTCGCACAGGCGCAGGACGCCGTGAAGATCGGCATCCTCAACGATCAGTCCGGAAATTATGCCGAGTTCGGCGGGCTCGGCTCGGTCGAGGCCGCCAAGCTGGCGATCGAGGATTTCGGCGGCTCCGTGCTGGGCAAGCCGATCGAGATCCTCGCCGCCGACCATCAGAACAAGCCGGACATTGCCGCGGGGCTCGCCAGGCGCTGGTACGACATCGACGGCGTCACTGCGATCGCCGATCTGACCAATTCTGCGGTCGCGCTCGCGGTCGCGGGAATCGCCAAGGAACGCCAGAAGGTCACGCTGAACAACGGGCCGGCGACGACGCGGCTGTTCAACGAGGACTGCTCGGCGACCGGCTTCATGTGGACCTTCGACACCGCGACCTCGGCCAAGGGCACGGCGCTGTCGATCCTGCGCGAGGGCGGCGACAGCTGGTACATCATCGCCGCCGACTACGCTTTCGGCCATCAGCTCACCGCCGATATCGAGAGGATCGTGGCGGCCAACGGCGGCAAGACGCTCGGCACCGTCCGCGCGCCGCTCTCGACGCCGGACTTCTCCTCCTTCCTGCTGCAGGCGCAGGCCTCCAAGGCCAAGATCGTCGCCTTCGCCAATGCCGGCACGGATACGATCAACTCGATCAAGCAGGCCGGCGAGTTCGGCCTCGTCGACAGCGGGCAGAAGCTTGCGGCGATGGTCGTGGTGCTGAGCGACGTCCACGGACTCGGCCTCGACAAGGCGAAGGGGCTGATCACCACCACCGCCTATTATCACGATGCCGACAAGCCGAGCCGCGACTGGGCCGACCGCTACATGGCGCGGACCAAGAAAATGCCGGGCATGATCCAGGCCAGCGTCTATTCCTCGGTGCTGCACTATCTCAAGGCGGTGAAGGCCGCCGGCACGGCCGCCGGCCCGGCTGTCGCCGCTAAGATGAGGGAGCTGCCGGTGGACGATTTCTTTGCGCCTGGCGCGAAGGTCCGCGAGGATGGCCGCCTGATGAACGACATGCTTCTGGTCGAGGCGAAGGCGCCTTCGGCCTCCAAGGCGCCGTGGGATTACTTCAAAGTCGTCCGCAAGATTCCCGCCGCCGAGATCATCGCGCCGCTCTCGGAGAGCAAGTGCCCGCTGGTCAAGAAGTGAGGGCAGGGCGAGCTGCAGAAAGGCCGGCCAGCTTGACAGGCTGGCCGGAAGCGACTAACAGCCGGCTCATCCGGTTTCAGTGAGCGATGCCGACGCCTTCGTGAGAAGGGGCGGTGTCGCGTTCTCGCATGGAACGGAATCAACGCTTCGCAAGGGCCGGCCTCCACCGGACGCGGGGTTCTTTCACCGCCGCAGATGCCATCGGGCAGCTCGGCCGACATGGAGAGATGAGACCATGGCTCGTATCGCAGGCGTCAACATTCCGACCGGCAAGCGCGTCGTCATCGGCTTGCAGTATATTCACGGCATCGGCTCCGCCAAGGCGCAGGAGATCTGCACGAAGGTCGGCATCGCCGCCGAGCGCCGGGTCAACCAGCTGACCGACGCCGAAGTCCTGCAGATCCGCGAGACGATCGACCGCGACTACCTCGTCGAGGGCGATCTTCGCCGCGAGGTCACGATGAACATCAAGCGCCTGATGGACCTCGGCTGCTATCGCGGCCTGCGCCATCGCCGCTCGCTGCCGGTTCGCGGCCAGCGCACCCATACCAACGCCCGCACCCGCAAGGGCAAGGCGAAGCCGATCGCCGGCAAGAAGAAGTAAGGTTCGGTTCGCGCCGAACCCATGGCCGGGCCTAGCCCGGCCATTCCGTCGTTTCGGGGTGCCTTCTGCGCCTCGTCTTGAGAAAGATGCCTGGGATCGCTATCCGGGCATGACGTCTCTCCCCAGCGCCTGGCATGACGGGCGCGCCTGAAGGATGAAAGAAAGACCATGGCCAAGGAAGCCCAACGCGTCCGTCGTCGCGAACGCAAGAACATCGTCTCCGGCGTCGCCCATGTGAACGCCTCGTTCAACAACACCATGATCACCATCACCGACGCGCAGGGCAATACGATCTCGTGGTCGTCCGCCGGCACGATGGGCTTCAAGGGCTCGCGCAAGTCGACCCCCTATGCGGCGCAGGTCGCGGCCGAGGACGCAGCCCGCAAGGCTGCCGAGCACGGCATGCGCACCCTCGAGGTCGAGGTCACCGGTCCGGGTTCGGGCCGCGAGTCGGCGCTGCGTGCGCTGCAGGCCGCCGGCTTCACCGTCACCTCGATCCGCGACGTGACGCCGATCCCGCACAATGGCTGCCGGCCGCGCAAGCGCCGTCGCGTCTGAATCGCGGATCGGATTGCGGCACCCGCAAGGGCGGGTGCCGGTACGGGGCGGCCCGCCGCCGCCATGGATTTGAAGCACCAGGAGTGCGCTCGTGATCAGCAAGAACTGGCAGGACCTGTCCAAGCCGAACAAGCTCGAAGTGAAGGTCGGGGACGACCCGAAGCGTCAGGCCACCGTGATCGCGCGCCCGCTGGAGCGCGGCTTCGGCATGACGCTCGGCAACGCCCTGCGCCGCGTGCTGCTCTCCTCGCTCCAGGGCGCGGCAGTCACCGCCGTCCAGATCGACGGCGTGCTGCATGAGTTCTCCTCGATCCCGGGCGTCCGCGAGGACGTCACCGACATCGTCCTCAACATCAAGGCCATCGCGCTGAAGATGCAGGGCGAGGGTCCCAAGCGCATGACCCTGCGCAAGACCGGCCCGGGCCTCGTCACCGCTGGCGACATCAACACCGTCGGCGACGTGCAGATCCTCAACCCCGAGCTGGCGCTCTGCACGCTGGACGACGGCGCCGAGATCCGCATGGAGTTCACGGTCAACACCGGCAAGGGCTATGTCCCGGCCGAGCAGAACCGTCCCGAGGACGCGCCGATCGGCCTGATTCCGGTCGACAGCCTGTACTCGCCGGTGAAGAAGGTCTCCTACCGCGTCGAGAACACCCGCGAGGGCCAGAACCTCGACCGCGACATGCTGACCATGCAGATCGAGACCAATGGCTCGGTTTCGCCCGAGGACGCGCTGGCGCTCGCCGCCCGCATCCTGCAGGACCAGCTCGCCGTCTTCATCACCTTCGAGGAGCCGCGCAAGGAAGAGGCCGTCTCGACCGCGCCGCAGCTGCCCTTCAACCCGGCGCTGCTCAAGAAGGTCGACGAGCTCGAGCTCTCGGTGCGTTCGGCGAACTGCCTGAAGAACGACAACATCGTCTATATCGGCGACCTCATCCAGAAGTCGGAGGGCGAGATGCTGCGCACCCCGAACTTCGGCCGCAAGTCGCTGAACGAGATCAAGGAAGTGCTCGCCACCATGGGCCTGCATCTCGGCATGGACGTCACCGGCTGGCCGCCGGAGAACATCGAAGAGCTGGCGAAGCGCTTCGAAGAGCACTACTGAGATCAAGACGGCGCAGGCACCTGCCTGCGCCTTTCGGCCCGGCGCATGAGCGCCGGAGCATAAAGGACGGCCGTTCCGTGGCACGGCGGCCGTAAGCAACCAAGGAGCCAAACATGCGTCACGGATTTCGCGGTCGTCGTTTCAACCGCTCGGTCGAGCATCGCCAGGCGATGTTCGCCAACATGGCCCAGGCCCTGATCAAGCACGAGCAGATCACCACCACGCTGCCGAAGGCCAAGGACCTGCGTCCGGTCGTCGAGAAGCTGGTGACGCTCGCCAAGCGCGGCGACCTGCATGCCCGCCGCCAGGCGATCGCGCAGATCAAGGACGTCGCCCTGGTCGGCAAGCTCTTCGCCGTGCTCGGCCCGCGCTACAAGGAGCGCAATGGCGGCTATCTGCGCATCATGAAGGCTGGCTTCCGCTTCGGCGACAATGCCCCGCTCGCGGTGATCGAGTTCGTCGATCGCGACGTCGAGGCCAAGGGCAAGGATTCGGGCCCGGTCTTCACGGCCGAGGACGAGCAGGCGGCCTGAGCCGGCCCGCTTCTCAAGGTTTTTAAAGGGCGGCCTCCGGGTCGCCCTTTTTCTTTTGCGGACGCGCGGAATTGCTGCCGGCGATTGTTGCAGCCGAGCGCGCTTTTCGCGTTCCGGGGCCGGTGCTAGCCTCGTTTTCGAGCGGGCAGGAGCGGCGAGGCCGCGAACCAGGACAAGGCTCGCCGCGAGGGAGAATTCGCATGAAGCGAGCCGCGTTCGCCGTTCTGACGGTCCTTGCAGCTGCATCGGCCCAGGCGCAGGACAAGTACCCGTCGAAGTCGATCAACATGCTGGTGCCGTTCGCGGCCGGCGGTTCGTCGGACGTGATCGCGCGCCTGGTCGGCGACGAGATGGGGCGGGTGCTCGGCCAGCGCATCGTGATGGAGAACATGGCCGGCGCCGGCGGCGCCACCGCGCTGACCCGGGCGGCCCGCGCCGAGCCTGACGGCTACACCATCGTGATCGGCAATAGCGGCACCAATGCCGCCTCCTACACGATCTACAACGACCTGAAATATACGCAGGCGGACTTCGTGCCGATCGGCCTCGTCGCCAAGACCTCGCCGATGATCGCGCTGAAGCTCGACTTTCCGGCGAAGGATCTCAAGGAGTTCCTGGCCTACGCCAAGGCGAACCCCGGCAAGGTCAATCTCGGCCATGCCGGCGTCGGCTCCTCGAACTACCTGATCTGCCGGACCTTCCTGAAGGCCTCGGGCCTTGATGTCGCGCTGGTGAGCTACCGCGGAGCGGGGCCGGCGCTGAACGACCTGATGGGCGGCCAGATCGACGGAGTCTGCGACGCCGCGACTTCGCTTTCCGGCGCGATCCAGGGGAACAAGGTCAAGGCACTGGTGGTGGCGACGCCGCAGCGTCTGCCGAGCCTGCCGGACGTGCCGACGGGGGCAGAAGCCGGCCTGCCGGCCTTCCAGGCGCAGGGCTGGAATGCGCTGTTCGCGCCGAAGGGCACGCCCGAGCCGATCATCGCGCGGCTGAACGAGGCGCTGCGCACCGCCCTCGCGAGCCCGACGCTGCAGTCGCGCTTCAAGGAGCTTTCCTCGGTTCCGCCGGCCAGCGACGAACTGGAGCCCGCTTTCGTGGCGAAGATGGTGCCCGGCGAGATCGAGAAATACCGCATCCTGCTGACCGAGAAGTGAGCGGTCGGCGACGGCACTCGCCGCATCGAGGTGCGGCGAGTGGTCGCTGATGCGTTCCCGCACCGTTCGAACCGAGCGGTTCGACTTGTCCGCACTCTGCCTTCTGATTAAGCGAATACCTGTTCTCCGATCAGCCAACAGGATAATTCGATGTCAGAAGACAGCCTTCTCGACCACGCGCTCGTCCGGCTGGACGACGCGGCCAGGCACCTCAATATCGACCCGGACGTGATCGAGAAGCTCAAATTCGCCCGCGAGACCACCAAGGCGCGGCTGATGATCCGCATGGACGACGGCTCGCGGAAATCCTTCCTGGCCTGGCGCTGCCGCTATGACGACACCCGTGGCCCGACCAAGGGCGGCATCCGCTTCCACCCCTCCTCAACCGCCGACGAGGTCGAGACGCTCGCCTTCTGGATGACCTTCAAATGCGCCGTGATGAACCTGCCCTATGGCGGAGGCAAGGGCGCCGTCCAGGTCGATCCCAGGCTGCTGTCGAAGGCCGAGCTCGAGCGGCTGGCGCGCGCCTATATCCAGGCCTTCGCGCGCACGATCGGCCCTGATCGCGATATCCCGGCGCCGGACGTCTACACCAACGCCATGATCATGGGCTGGATGGCGGACGAGTACGCCCAGATCGTCGGCCAGGCCGTGCCGGCCGTGATCACCGGCAAGCCGATCGCCCTCGGCGGCTCGCTCGGCCGCACCGATGCGACAGCGCGCGGCGGCTACTATCTCGTGCGTCATCTCGCCGGTGAGCTCGGGCTTGGCGACGGCATGAGCGTCGCGGTCCAGGGCTTCGGCAATGCCGGCCAGTACATCGCCCGCCTGCTGGCAGCGGACGGGCACAAGATCGTCGCCGTGTCGGATTCGGAAGGCGCCGTGGTGGCGCCGGGCGGGCTCGATGTCGGGGCACTGCTCTCGGCCAAGGCGAGCGGCAAGTCGGTGCTCGCCACCGTCGGGACCGGCGGCCATCAAGCGATCTCCGCCGATGCGCTGATCGGCGTCGACTGCGACCTCTTGGTCCCGGCGGCGCTGGAGAACATGATCCACGAGGACAATGCCGACAGCGTCAAGGCGCGCATCATCCTGGAACTGGCCAACGGCCCCGTCACCAGCGAGGCCGACGCCATCCTCGAAAAGCGCGGCGTCGTGGTCCTGCCGGACATCCTCGCCAATGCCGGCGGCGTCACCGTCTCCTATTTCGAATGGGTGCAGAACCGGCAGGGGTATTACTGGCCGCTCGAGGAGATCCATGACCGCCTGCGCACGATCATGGAGCGCGAAGGGCGGGCGATCTGGGGCGTCTCCCAGGAGAAGGGCACTTCGATGCGCACCGCCGCCTATGTGCATGCGCTGAGCCGCCTCGCCGAGGCGATCGAGGCCCATGGCACGCAGAGCTTCTTCGTGACCTGAAGGCAGCCGGTAAGGCCGGAATTGGAAGGGGCGGCTTGTGCCGCCCCTTTTTCATGTCGGCGAGGTCATCACCTGATCCTGCCGGCCAGTTCTCCGGCGAGGTCGAGCAGGGTTTCGACCGGTTGGTCGAAAAGCTCGGCCTCAGGCGTCACGCCATAGAGCGAGAAGATGAAATCGGTCGTCTCGTCCTGCTCGGACAGGCCCATCGACCAAGCGGCGAAGCCTCGTCGCTCGATCGGCTCCTGCGCCAGCAGGCGCAGATTGACGTGGCGCGGATCGACCACGATCCGGCCATAGGTTTCGGCGACATTCGCGGCCTCGCCTTCGAGCATCTGGGCGAAGGCCCTCGGCGTCACCAGGAGAAATCCGGTTATATGATTGTCGGCATTGAGCCGCTGCGCCGTCGCGATGATCCGGGCGAGTTCCGCACGTCGATTAGCCTCGACGAGCCGGCTTTCGCTGGCATAAACAAGGCGCATGAAGCTCACGGAGCGGGTCCTTTCAGCAGGTCGGCCGACATGCTGCGCCGGGCCGAATTGGTTTCGCCGGGGTCGGCGCGCAATTGCCCGGCCCGGACATCCTTTTTGCAGTAGTTCGGCCATGGAAACGCAAGTGCTGTCGATTCGTTTCGTGAAAGGTTCTGGGATGGCGAGCCGAAACAAGCTTTCCGGTGCATTGGTCACCGCCGCTCTGCTGGCATCGACCATGCTCGCCGGCGGTCTTTCCTCGCCCGCCTTCGCCCAGGATCGGCAGGTGCCCGAGACGCGCCAGCAGGTCTCGCTGTCCTTTGCGCCGGTGGTCAAGAAGTCGGCGCCCTCCGTGGTCAACGTCTATGGCGCGCGCATCGAGCGCCGGCCGCAGAACCCGTTCATGGACGACCCGTTCTTCCGCCGCTTCTTCGGCGACAGCGGCTTCGGCGTGCCGCGCGAGCAGGTGCAGCGCTCGCTCGGCTCCGGCGTGATCGTCGATGCCGACGGGCTGGTGGTGACCAACAACCACGTCATCGACGGCATGAGCGAGGTCAAGGTCGCGCTCGCCGACAAGCGCGAATTCGAGGCGACGATCCTGCTGCGCGATCCGCGGACCGATCTCGCGGTGCTGAAGATCAAGGCGAAGGATCTGAGCTCGCTGGACCTGGCCGATTCCGACAAGGTCGAGATCGGCGATCTTGCGCTGGCGATCGGCAACCCGTTCGGCGTCGGGCAGACCGTGACGCAGGGCATCATCTCGGCGCTGGCGCGCACCCAGGTCGGCGTCGGCGACGCGCAGTCCTTCATCCAGACCGATGCGGCGATCAATCCCGGCAATTCCGGCGGCGCGCTGGTCGACATGCAGGGCCGGCTGGTCGGCATCAACACGGCGATCTTCTCGCGCTCGGGTGGCAGCGTCGGCATCGGCTTTGCCATCCCTTCGTCGATGGTCCGCGTCGTCGTCGCCAGCGCCAAGGCGGGAGCGACCACGGTGCGCCGCCCCTGGTTCGGCGCGCGCCTGCAGGTGCTGACGGCGGACGTCGCCGATGGGCTCGGGCTCGACCGTCCGGCGGGTTCCGTCGTCGCCAGCGTGGTCGAGAAGGGCCCGGCGTCCGAGGGCGGCCTCAAGCGCTCGGATGTGATCCTCGCGGTCGACGGCGTCGCCGTCGACGACCCCGAGAGCTTCGGCTACCGCTTCGCCACGCGCCCGCTGGGCGGCGTCACCTCGCTCACCGTGCTGCGGGCGGGCAAGCGCATCATCGTGCCGATCAAGCTTGCGCCGGCGCCCGAGACGCGGCCGCGCGAACCGGTGACGCTGTCGGGCCGCTCGCCGCTTGCCGGCCTCACCGTGATGAACCTCTCGCCCGCTCTGGCGGAGGAGCTTTCGATCGATCCCTCGGTCGACGGGGTGGTGATCGGTGCGATCGAGGAGGGCAGCGCCGCCGCCCGCGTCGGCTTCAAGAAGGGCGACCTGATCATGGCGATCAATGGCGAGCGCATCGCGACCTCGCGCGAGGCCGAGACCGCGACCCGTGAGCGCAAGCGCTCCTGGGAGGTGACGATCTCGCGCGGCGGCAAGACCGTGACCTCGACCTTCGGCGGGTGAGGGCGGTGCCGCGCGCCTCCGTCATTCTCGGGCGAAGCGAAGCGCAGACCCGAGAATCTCCTGCAGGAGATGCTCGGGGCAAGCCCGAGCATGACGTGTTGTCACAATGACTGACCTCTTCGCCGCCTCCGGGCTCGACAAGTCAGGCCCGCGACCGCTGGCCGACCGTTTGCGGCCGACGACTTTCGGCGAGGTCGCCGGGCAGGAGCACTTGACGGGACCGGACGGGGCCCTGTCGCGCCTCGTCGCCTCGCGCTCGCTCGGCAGCCTGATCTTCTGGGGCCCGCCGGGCACCGGCAAGACCACGGTGGCGCGGCTGCTCGCCGGCATGGTCGACCTCGGCTTCGAGCAGATCAGCGCGATCTTCTCCGGCGTCGCCGACCTCAAGAAGGTGTTCGAAAGCGCCCGCGGGCGCAGGCTCGGCGGCAAGGGAACCCTGCTTTTCGTCGACGAGATCCACCGCTTCAACCGGGCCCAGCAGGACGCCTTCCTGCCGGTGATGGAGGACGGCACGATCACTTTGGTCGGTGCCACCACCGAGAACCCGTCCTTCGCGCTCAACGCGGCGCTGCTGTCGCGGGCGCGGGTGCTGACCTTCAAGTCGCTGGACGAGGGCGCGCTGCTCTTCCTGCTCGGCCGGGCCGAAGTGCTGGAGAGCCGCGAACTGCCGCTGACGCCGGCGGCGCGCCAAGCGCTGGCCCGCTTCGCCGATGGCGACGGGCGGGCGGTGCTGACACTGGCCGAGGAGATCTGGCGGGCCGCCAAGCCGGGCGAGATCTTCGACGAGGCGGGCTTGTCCGAGGTGATCCAGCGCCGCGCGCCGATCTACGACAAGGCGCAGGACGGCCACTACAATCTGATCTCGGCGCTGCACAAGACGATCCGCGGCTCCGATCCGGATGCGGCGCTCTATTATTTCGCCCGCATGCTCGATGCCGGCGAGGATCCGCGTTTCCTGGCGCGCCGGCTGGTGCGGATGGCGGTCGAGGATATCGGGCTGGCCGACCCGCAGGCGCTGCTCCATGCCCGGGCGGCGACGGAAACCTATGAGCAGCTCGGCTCGCCCGAGGGCGAGCTCGCGCTCGCCAACACCGTGATCTACCTCGCGACCGCGCCGAAATCGAACGCCGCCTACACCGCCTACAAGGCGGCGATGCGCACCGCCAAGCAGGCCGGATCGCTGACGCCGCCCAAGACCATCCTGAACGCACCGACCAAGCTGATGAAGGAAGAGGGCTACGGCGCCGACTACGCCTATGACCATGACGCGCCCGACGCCTTCTCGGGTCAGAACTACTGGCCCGACGCGCTCGGCAGGCAGTATTTCTACGACCCGCCGGAACGCGGCTTCGAGCGCGAGATCAGGAAGCGGCTGGAGTATTGGGAGAAGCTCCGGGAGGAGCGGGGCGAGTAGGGACGGGGGCAAGCTGGCCGGCGGCCATCCGCACCTGTGCCCGGCGCATGGCGCCCGGCTCTATGCAAAGGAACCGACATTGGCCGGCATCGGCTAGATGCCAGCCAATGTCCACCTCGTCGCCTTCCCAATACCCGCTGCGCGGCATCCTGCTGATGCTGGGCGGGATCGCCTGCCTTGCCGCCTCCGATGCCGCCTCCAAGCTGCTCGCGGCCACGGTGCCGACCGCGCAGATCATGTGGATCCGCTTCGTCGTTTTTGCGCCTCTGGCGGTGCTGATCGCGCTGCGCGCCGGCGGAGACGCGGGTCTGCGTTCCCGTCAGCCGCTTTTGCAGGTCATCCGCGGCTTCGGCCTGCTCGGCTCGGGCTTCGGCTTCATCGCCGGCATGCAGTTCCTGCCGCTGGCGCAGGCGACGGCGGTGTTCTTCGTGGCGCCGCTGCTGGTGATCCTCTTCTCGGTGCCGCTGCTCGGCGAGGTGGCGCGCGCCCGGCAATGGGCGGCGGTGTGCCTTGGCCTCCTCGGCGTGCTGATCATCGTTCGGCCCGGCTCGACGGGCTTCCATCCGGCGCTGATCTTCCCGGTGATCTCGGCCGCCTCCTGGGCCTTCGCCTTCGTGATGGCCCGCAAGATGCGGGCGGACAGCCCGCTGCTGACGCTGGCCTATAGCGCGGTCGTCGGGCTCATCGTCTGCACCGCACTGCTGCCCTTCTCCTTCGTGCCGCTCGGCTGGCGCGAGATCGGCTTCGGCCTGATGACCGCGATCTTCTTTGCGGCCGCGCAATTGCTGCTCATCCTGGCCGTCCGCTTCGCCTCGGCCAATGATCTTGCTCCCTATGCCTATAGCCAGCTGATCTGGGCGGCGCTGTTCGGCCTGCTGATCTTCGGCAACGTGCCGGATCTCTGGACGCTGATCGGCGCCGTCGTCATCGTGCTGAGCGGGCTTGCGGCGGCGCATCGGCCGGGGCGCGCAACGACCTCTGCGTGAACGAGGCGATCGAGAGCGGCGAGCCGGCCTTCAGAAGCTCCGCTCGACGAAAACCTGGGTCGAGATCTGCCGGCCGGCCAGCCCGACTGCGACCTCGCGGCCGCTGAGCGCGATCCTCGCCCAGGCGACCGAGCCCTCGATGCCGGCCTTGAAGCCCTCGACCGGGGTCCAGACCAGGTTCGCCGCGACACGGTCGATCCTGATCTCGCCGCGAACCTGTCCGGCGAGCGGCACCGCCAGCCAGTAGCGGCTGACATAGGCGTTGCTGGCAAGCTCGTCGGTCCATTCGCGCCGGGCCGAGACCACCGTGGAGAAGCCGCGATTCGCATCGCTGGCGAGCAGCACGCGATTGACGGTGCGGGCGTCGAGCTGCGAGCCGATATAGGGCGCGCCGTCGATCGCCCCGGCGATCTGCGCGGTCAGGCTGCTGGTCGCCCCTAGCAGCTCGGTCTCGTAGGTGGCGCCGATGATGCCGGCGCGGCCGAAGCGCGAGGGCGTGCCGGGGATCTCGCGCAGCGCCAGCGCGCCATGTACCGTCCAGCCACCACTCTCGTAGACGACCCGGCCGACCGCGTCGGGAAACCTTCGGCCGCTCGCGACCGGCACGGTCGTGCTGGCATTGCCGAGGGCGGGGTCTTCGAGCGCGAGGGTCGCCGTCCAGCTTTCGGTCAGCGGCAGCTCGAGCGCGATCAGGCCGACCGTGCGCGACGGGACCCGGGTCGAGAAGATGAACTCGTCGCCGGTCCAGAAGCTGAAGCGCGAGGAATCCAGCCCGAAGGTCCAGGGGCCGATCAGGATCGTCGCCTCGTCGATCGTCGCTTCGCTGGTGCCATCGGTAAGGTTCTGCAAGGTGAAGCCGAAGGCGCTGCCGACGCGCAGGCCGGAGGCCAGCTCGTGCGAGGTCGCGATGCGGAAGGCGGCGCTGGTCTGGATCGTGGTCGCGGCGGATGGCGGCGGCGGGCCGTTGCGCGAGACCTTGAAGCTGTCGCGCTGCAGCCCGGCGCTGACCGTGCCGCTGATCGAGAGGCAGGTGCCGGAGCCCGGCAGGATCAGGCCGCGCTCCGGCGCTTCCTCATCCGCGTCATCATCATCATCATCGTCGTCGCTGCTCGTGTCGTCGTCATCGTCTGCGCTTGCCGTGGCGGGCGAGGGCGCGCTGTCGAAAAGCGGCGGCGTTTCGGGCAAAGCGATGGTACAGGCCCGGGCGAAACTCGGCGCCTGCGCGGGTTTCGCCGGCAGCCGTGCCGGGGCCGCCCGGGCGAGCGGCGACGCGAGCGTCAGGCACAGAGTGCCGAGCAGCAGCCGCGTCGTCCAAGCCGCGCCGATCACTGAGACGCTCTCCATCAATGTCCCGACAGCCGCTTCGCCCTCGACCAAGTTCTGGGGCGGTGCGGCGACGGAAGTCAATCGCAGGCCGCCTCGCGGCCTGCAGCTGTGATTTCGCAAACTGTGATTTCATTTGTGCGGGCCGGCGGTGCTGGCTATTGCATGGCGATGACCTTCACGCTTCTCGTCTTCCTCGGCGCCGGCATCGGCGGCGTGCTCCGGCACGGCGTCAATCTCGCTTCGCTGAGATGGCTCGGCCCATCCTTTCCATTCGGCACGCTGGCGATCAATGTCGTCGGCTCCGGCGCGATGGGGCTGGTCGCCGGCTGGCTCGCCTTCAGGGCCGGCGAGGGCTGGTCGCAGCAGGCCAAACTGTTCCTCGCCACCGGGGTCCTCGGCGGCTTCACCACCTTCTCGGCCTTTTCGCTCGACGCAGTGATGCTCTGGGAGCGGGGCGAGGCCCTCGCGGCCGCGCTCTATGTGCTCGGCTCGGTCGTTCTTTCGCTCGCGGCGCTGGTCGCCGGGCTCGCTCTGGTCAGGGGACTGTCATGAGGTCGGGCGGCAAGGGCACGGGCGGCAAGGGTACCGGCGGCAGGAGCGGCACAGGCAAGGGCAGCGGCGCGCCGCGTGGTCCGCGCCCGCCGGCCCGTCCGGGCAAGCGGCCGAGCCATGATGCGCGCCGGCAGGCCCAGGCGGCCGGGCGCGGCAGGCCGGAGGCGGCGGCAGCTGTCGCAAAGCCAGCCTCGCGCCGGCCGGCCGCAGCGGTGCCGACCCGCGCCGAGATCAAGGCCGTGACGGCCGAGGTGCTTTCGACGGGCGTGCAGCAGCTCGTGGTGACGCCGGACGAGAACGAGATGCGGATCGACCGCTTCCTCGAGAACCGCTTCCCGCAGCTCTCCTTCAGCCATATCCAGCGCATCGTCCGGAAGGGCGAACTGCGCGTCGACGGCAAGCGCGCCGACAGCAAGGACCGGCTCGAGGCCGGGCAGACGGTGCGCATTCCGCCGCTCAAGCTCGAGCAGGCGACGGAGCGGCCGCGCTCGGCCAAGGCCGATGGCGACACGATCGGCTTCCTGCGCTCGATCACGCTCTATGAGGACGACGACGTCATCGTCCTCAACAAGCCGGCGGGCCTGGCCGTCCAGGGCGGCTCCGGCACGACCCGTCATGTCGACGGCATGCTCGATGCCCTCACCGGCAAGGACGGGCAGAAGCCGCGGCTCGTCCACCGGCTCGACAAGGACACCGCCGGCTGCCTCGTCATCGCCAAGTCGCGCTTCGCCGCGGCGACGCTGGCCAAGACCTTCCGCTCGCGCTCGGCACGCAAGGTCTACTGGGCGCTGGTCGCCGGCGTGCCGCGCGTCCGCCAGGGCCGGATCTCGACCTATCTCGCGCGCGAGGAAGCCTATGACGGCGACCAGCGCATGGCAGTCGCCAAGCATGGCGATGACGGCGCCATGCATGCCGTGACCTATTACGCCGTGGTCGAGACCGCGGCGCAGAAGCTCGGCTGGCTCTCGCTGAAGCCGGTGACCGGCCGCACCCACCAGTTGCGCGCGCACGCCGCCCATATCGGCCACCCGATCGTCGGCGACCCCAAATATTTCAACATCCAGAACTGGGAGCTGCCCGGCGGCATCCAGAACAAGCTGCATCTGCTGGCACGGCGGATCGTGCTGCCGCATCCGCGCGGCAAGGGCACGATCGACGTCAGCGCGCCGCTGCCGCCGCATATGCGCCAGTCCTGGAACCTGCTCGGCTTCGAGGACGAGCGCTACGACCCGATCGTGGATGCGCCCGACGAATGAGAACGCTTGCAGAACAAATTGGACTGTGTTCTAACTTTGTTCTCGGCAATCATCATCTCGGAGGGGGCTTTTCCATGTTGCGCGTCCTGTTCGTCGTCGCCGGCCTGACCGTCTCGTTCTCGCCCGTCGCCCTGGCCCAGAGCCTGCAAGCGGCTGCGCCAGCCGTGGCACTCGCCGCGGCGAGCGCCGATCCGATCCCGCGCGAGGCGCGCGCTCAGGCGCGGCGCGACTGCTATGGCGAGAATGTCGCGCTGTCCGGCGATGATCTGCGCCAGGCGATGCGGAACTGCATGCAGGCGCGGTTTCCGGGCGTGCAGCTCTACGCCGCCGACGGGCTGACCCGTGACGGCAAGCCGACGGCGGCGACCGCCCGCGCCGTGTGCAAGCAGCAGGCCGACGCCCGCAAGCTGGCCGGCAGCGAGCGCACCGCGGCGCTGGTCGCCTGCTTCAACGAGAAGCGGCCCGATCTGGCGCAGCGGGCCGAGTGCCGCAAGGAGGCGCGCGGCAAGGGGCTCGACGGCGAGGCGCTGCGCTCGGCGATCGCCGAATGCGCCCGCGGCGGCCAGGGCTGAAACCGCCCGACTGCAGGGATGCGCAAGCATGAGGCCCCTGCGCCGGCAATGCTGGCGCCGGGGCGGCAAGCCGGGTAAAGCGCCGGCATGAACCTCGTCATCTTCGACCTCGACGGCACCCTGATCAATTCTGAAGCGATCATTCTCGAAGCTCAGTTCGAGACGTTCGCGCGCTGCGGGCTGCAGCATCCGGGCCGCGCCGCCGGGCTCGGCGTCGTCGGGCTGACGCTGGATATCGCGCTGATGCGCCTCGCCGGGCTCGAGCAGCCGGACGACGTGCTGACCGACACCTATCGGCAGGTCTTCAACGGCATGCGCAACCGGGCGGAGAGCGATCCGAGCCTGGCCGAGCCGCTGTTTCCGGGCGTCGCCGAGCTGCTGGCGGAACTGTCACGGCGGCCGGAGACGGTGCTCGGCATCGCGACCGGCAAGTCGCGGCGCGGCGCCGACTACATCATCGAGCGCCATGGCTGGGGCGGCCTGTTCGCCACCATCCAGACGGCCGATGACGCCGCCTCGAAGCCGCATCCGGAAATGATCCTGCGGGCGATGCGCGAAACCGGGGCGCAGCCGGAGACGACCCTGATGGTCGGCGACAGCAATTTCGACATGGAGATGGCGGTCGCTGCCGGGGTGGTGCCGGTCGCGGTGTCCTGGGGCTTCCAGTCGGTCGCGGCGCTGAAGGCGGCCGGGGCAGCGCATGTGATCGAGGACTGTGCGGCGCTGCCGGCGCTGATCGGCAAGCCGCAGCGCGTGGCCTGAGCGGACGGGCGCCGCTCGCCGTCATGCTCGGGCTTGACCCGAGCATCTCTGTCCGGAGAAGGGGCTGATCTGCGCCTATGCGTCACGAGATTCTCGGATCTGCGCGGAGTTTATCCTTGGGCCGACCGAAGGTCGGACCCGAGGGCTCCGCCCGAGAATGACACGAGCGGAAACGGGGTGGCGTCGCCGTCGCGGCGCTGGGGGCCACTGGCACGCGGCGGCTTTGGTAATAACCGCGCAACCACGTCGACTCAGACCCGTTTAACCTGAACAAGCGTTCAGATTTTCGAATTAACCACCTGATCAGCGGCGTGGCGGCATCGTCTCCCTACAACAGGGACATGCCGGCACAAAACAACGCCGGATAGGGGTCGAACAATGATCAGCCATGAACTTCGTGAATTCGTCGATCGTGTGATGGACAGGCATGCGATCGGCGACGAAGACGTCAAGATGCTTCAGCGTGAGATCTTGCATGATGCTGTGATCAGCCGCGAAACGCTTGACGTGCTCATCGCGCTCGACCGGGCCGTTGCGGTCAAGTCGTCGTCCTTCGCCGATTATCTGGTGGCCCTCACGGTCGACTTCGCCGTCTGGGAAAGCCGCCCGACCGGGCTGATCGACCGCGACAAGGCCCATTGGCTGGTGACGACGCTTTCGGCCGGCGAGGGGCCGACCGAAACGGCGCAGCGGATCGGCTTCGAGATCGTGCGTGAGGCGCAGGCCTGCGACGAGGCGATGATCAGCTTCGCTCTGCGCAAGGGCGATGCCCAGATGCGCGGCGTCAGCTTCCAGCCCGAGCGCCTGTTTCTGGCAAGCTGAGCCGGAACTGGTCTGAGGGCGGATATTCGACCGCGGGCGAGTGCATCCCGCTGGCCCAGCCCACCAGTGGACGGAAAGGTCCGGCTCCCGTAAATCCGGCTATGCGCCGTCAAGGCAGCCGGGCCGGGGGAAGCCACAGATGTTCACGAAGATCCTGATCGCGAACCGTGGCGAGATTGCCTGCCGTGTGATCAAGACGGCGCGTCGGATGGGGATTGCGACGGTCGCGGTGTATTCGGATGCGGACCGGGATGCGCTGCATGTCGAGATGGCGGACGAGGCGGTGCCGATCGGGCCGGCGGCGGCGGCGCAGTCCTATCTGGTGATCGAGAAGATCATCGCCGCCTGCAAGGCGACGGGGGCCGAGGCCGTGCATCCGGGCTATGGCTTTTTGTCGGAGCGCGAGGCCTTCGCCCAGGCCTTGAAGGACAATGGCATCGTCTTCATCGGGCCCAATCCCGGGGCGATCGCGGCGATGGGCGACAAGATCGAATCGAAGAAGGCGGCGGCGGCGGCGAAGGTCTCGACCGTGCCCGGGCATCTTGGCGTGATCGAGGATCCCGAACAGGCCGTGAAGATCGCCGACGAGATCGGCTATCCCGTGATGATCAAGGCCTCGGCCGGCGGCGGCGGCAAGGGCATGCGCATCGCCCATTCCTCGGGCGAGGTGGCCGAGGGCTTCGCGCGGGCAAAGTCCGAGGCGGCCTCGTCCTTCGGCGACGACCGGGTCTTCATCGAAAAATTCATCGTCGATCCCCGCCATATCGAGATCCAGGTGCTCGGCGACAAGCATGGCAATGTGATCTATCTCGGCGAGCGCGAATGCTCGATCCAGCGCCGCAACCAGAAGGTGGTCGAGGAGGCGCCGTCGCCTTTGCTCGACGAGGCGACGCGCAAGAAGATGGGCGAGCAGGCGGTCGCGCTCGCCAAGGCGGTCAATTATGACAGCGCCGGCACGGTCGAGTTCGTCGCCGGCCAGGACAAGTCCTTCTACTTCCTCGAGATGAACACCCGCCTGCAGGTCGAGCATCCGGTGACCGAGATGGTGACCGGCATCGACCTGGTCGAGGAGATGATCCGCGTCGCCTATGGCGAGAAGCTCAGGCTGACGCAGGACGAGGTGAAGCTGAACGGCTGGGCGGTCGAGAGCCGCGTCTATGCCGAGGACCCGACGCGCAACTTCCTGCCCTCGACCGGCCGGCTCGTGACCTATCGGCCGCCAGCCGAGGGGCGCGACGGCGACGCCACCGTGCGCAACGACACCGGCGTCTATGAGGGCGGCGAGATCTCGATCCATTACGACCCGATGATCGCCAAGCTGGTGACCCATGCGCCGACGCGGGGCGCCGCGATCGCGGCGCAGGCGCGGGCGCTCGACGCCTTCGCCATCGACGGCATCCGCCACAACATCCCGTTCGTCGCGGCGCTGATGCAGCATCCGCGCTGGATCGCCGGCGAGCTCTCGACCGGCTTCATCGCCGAGGAGTTCCCGGAGGGCTTTGCGCTGCCGCAGCCGCAGGGCGAGGTGGCGCTCAGGATGGCGGCGATCGCGATCGCCTGCGACCACCGCCTGAACCAGCGCAAGCGCAATGTCTCGGCGCAGATGCAGGGCTGGCGCAAGGTCGAGTTCGAGCGCGCCCGCATCGTCCGGCTCGGGGGCGAGCGCTTCGAGGGCGAGGTCTTCGAGCAGGGCGGGGCGGTCACGATCGCCTTCGGGGCGCGCAGCGTCACGGTCGCCAGCGACTGGCGCCCGGGCGAGCCGGTCTGGCAGGGCACGCTCGACGGCGTCGCCATTGCGGCGCAGGTCCGATCGATCCTCAACGGCTTTGCGCTCGGCCATGCCGGCGCCTATGCCAACGCCCATGTCTACACGGCGCGCGAGGCGCAGCTGGCGGCGCTGATGCCGGA